>NZ_QMEU01000001.1 GCF_003284975.1 Mycobacterium colombiense | reverse complement strand
GCCGTGCTGCGCGGTACCGCGGTCAACCAGGACGGCGCGTTCGGGTCGAAGCCCACCGCTTCCGGGTCCGCGTGAGCGGTGGCGGATGGGATGGTCACGAGCGTGCCCGTGACCGCGGCAAGAATGAGCGTCTTTCGGACGTTCTTCAAGTCGTCTTCCTTTCACTGCGCGCGCGCCAAAGCAAGCCCACGGAGGTGGGCCGAAGCTATTGGTTGATGCCTGCTTTGAAACGTGCCGTCTTGGTCAGGCACGGCAGCGGCGGGCCGAGTCTGCCCGGCGGGTCTTACCCACCGACCACGGTCGGGCTTTCGCCGTCCGTAGCGCCGCTCACACGCGGATCCGTAGATTCAATTATCTGATTACTTTTCCGTAACCCGTTGTGGGCTAACAGGGACCGTAGAAGACCTCGGCGCGTTCGTCATCTTCGGAAATCGTCTATCTCGTTTCGGTAACGGAGTGATCACGCCGCGGTACCGGGGTCATTTATGCAGGTCATCCGTGACTTTTGTCGCTCGCGGTTCGGACGGCGCAGGCAAATGAATCGTGAGCCGAATCACCTGTGTTTTGTGAGCTGGCGCACGTTTATTTGCGGTGTTCGTCCGATTCGCAATCGCTTTCAACCATCCGAGCCCGCCGCGGCAGGCGGCGCAGCGTACCGCATCTTGCGCCGGCTTCAACGTTCCCACGCCACGGGCGCCAATCTAAATATCTGAAGGCGCTGAATTCAATTGCGCACCAGGCTGATCCGATGACCAGCCAACGGGGGGCGACCAGGTTGGATCCACATATGTAGGACTTGCGTATTGCTTTGTCCGACAGAATGTTTCATTCAATCAGGCGGAGCCACAACAACTCTCGCCTCTATTCGGCCGAACCACCGGCGCCGTCGACACCGAGCATCATCGACCGGAAGAGCGCGCGGGATCGCACAAATCAAATTTGCCAGAAATACCGTGTCCGCCACAGCGAAGGCACCGGCGAATGGCGCCGTCGCCCCGTTCGGTGCTCACGCAATATCCTCAAATCGCTGCTGTCCCAACAGATCACGGGCTATTGGCCGGCGACGGCATGGATGCCCGCGCCCCATCGCCGGGTCTCACCACACGACAATGCGCGACTATTTATCGGGAAATTTGGAAAAGCAATCGCCGAATTTAACTACAAGGCGAATTATTGCCCGTGCCGAATTTCGCGAAAAGCGGCGGCCGAGCGCCGCCGCTCGGCTCAGCCGCGGGACTGCGCCAGCGCGAGCAGGTCGCTCTCGGTGTTGACGTTGGCCAGGAAGCGCGATTCCGGCAGTACGATCTGCTGGGCGTCGGAGGCGTCGATCAGGGCACGCATGGAGCGGGCGCCACCGGCCACCAGGCCGCTGATCCGCTCGGCCAAATCGGTGCGGTAGACGGCGGCGAGGTAGTGGCTGCGACCGTCCCACGGCAGCACGATCTCGGCGTTGGTCTCGGCGGCCAACTGCACCAGTTCGTCGATCAATTCCGCTGATAGCAGCGGCATGTCGACGGCGCAGACGAAGGCGTACCGGGCGCCCGCCTCGGCGGCCGCCCGCAGCCCGCGTCCGGTCGCCGGCAGCGGCCCCTGGCCGCGCACCTCGTCGCGGATGACCTGCGCCTGCACCGCGGGCAACGGTTGCCCCGGCGCGGCCATCACGAACACCGGCTCGCAGCGCTGCGCGATGACCCCGGCGACGTATTCAAGAAGCGTGGCGGCGCCGCCCGGGCCTGGCATGGTGGCCTTATCGCGGCCCATCCGCCGCGATTCGCCGCCCGCCAGCACGATTCCCGCTAATGACCCGGCGTTTTGCGCTGTGTCGGGCACCTGGTTGCCCACGTCAGTCAACGGTCCAGGTGTCGCGCCCGCGCAACAGCGATTGCAGCGCGGCGGTGTCGAACGGCTTTGCCGACTGGGCCGCCTGGACCTGCGAACGCGCCGCGTCGTCATAAGTCGGCCGGCTGATGTCCCGGAAGATCCCCAGCACGGTGTGTTCGAGATTCTGGTCCGACAAGCGGGACAGGGCGAAGGCGTAGGCCGAGTTGTCGCTGTGCGCGTCGTGCACCACGATCTCGTCGACCGACACGTCGGCGGTCTTGGCCACCTCCAGCCCGAAGCCCGACTTCACCACGCAGTATTCGCCGTTGGCGCCGAATACAATCGGCTCACCGTGGCGGACGTTGATGACCCGCTCCTCGGAGCCTTCCTTGCGCAACGCGTCGAACGAGCCGTCGTTGAAGATCGGGCAGTCCTGCAGGATCTCGACGACGGCGGCGCCGCGATGCCCGGCGGCCGCGCGCAGCACCTCGGTCAGTCCATTGCGGTCGGAGTCCAGCGCGCGGCCGACGAAGGTCGCCTCGGCGCCCAGCGCCAACGAGACCGGGTTGAACGGGTGATCCAGCGATCCCATCGGGGTCGACTTGGTGACCTTGCCGACCTCCGACGTCGGCGAGTACTGCCCCTTGGTCAGGCCGTAGATCCGGTTGTTGAACAGCAGGATGGTGATGTTGACGTTGCGGCGCAGCGCGTGGATCAGGTGGTTGCCGCCGATCGACAAGGCGTCGCCGTCACCGGTGACCACCCACACCGACAGGTCCTCGCGGGCCAGCGCCAGGCCGGTCGCGATGGCCGGTGCGCGGCCATGGATCGAGTGGAAGCCGTAGGTCTCGAGGTAGTAGGGGAACCGGCTCGAGCAGCCGATGCCACTGATGAACACGATGTTCTCGCGGCGCAGCCCGAGGTCGGGCAGGAAGTTGCGGATGGTGTTGAGGATGACGTAGTCCCCGCAGCCCGGGCACCACCGGACCTCTTGGTCACTGGTGAAGTCCTTGGACTTCTGCGGTTGGTCCTCTGCAGACAGCCTGGGGACCCCGTCGTTTTTGGTCAACTTGGCAGTCACACCAAGGTCTTTGCCCGCCAAGTTGCCGATCAGGTCAGTCACGAGCGTCGCTCCTCCTCATCGCTTCGCTCTGCGTTGGCGCCAGCACCATCATGCGCCGGCTCCAACCGTTGCTGCCGCCATCCTGGCGACCATCGTCTTGTCGTTCTCGACTTCGGCCAGTGTCCCGCCCAGCGCGGCGCGGATGACGCGGCCGATCTCGTCGGCCAGGAACGCGACACCTTGCACCTTGCTGACCGACTGCACGTCCACCAGGTACTTGCCCCGCAGCAGGAACGCCAGCTGGCCCAAGTTCATTTCGGGCGCGACCACCTGTGGGTAGCGCCGCAGTACCTCACCCAGGTTGGCCGGGAAGGGGTTCAGGTAGCGCAGGTGGGCGTGGGCCACCTTGATGCCCTTGCGCCGCGCGCGCCGGCACGCTTCACCGATCGGACCGTACGAGCTGCCCCAACCGATCAGCAGCAGCTCGGCATCGCCGGTGGGGTCGTCGACCTCCAGATCCGGGACCGAGATCCCGTCGATCTTGGCCTGGCGCAACCGGACCATGAGGTCGTGGTTGACCGGCTCGTAGGAGATGTTGCCGGAGCCGTTGGCCGCTTCCAGGCCGCCGATGCGGTGCTCGAGACCCGGGGTGCCGGGCACGGCGAACTGCCGCGCCAGCGTCTCCGGGTCACGCGCATAGGGCTGGAACGGCTCGTCGGACTTGGCGAACGTGTGCGTGATGCGTGGCAGCGTGCTGACGTCCGGAATGCGCCACGGCTCCGACCCGTTGGCGATGGCGCCGTCGGACAGCACGATCACCGGGGTGTGGTACGACACCGCGATGCGCGCCGCCTCAAGCGCGGTTTCGAAACAATCCGAGGGTGAGCGCGGGGCCAGCACCGCGACCGGCGACTCCCCGTTGCGGCCGAACAACGCCTGCAGCAGGTCGGCCTGCTCGGTCTTGGTGGGCAGGCCGGTCGACGGGCCGCCGCGTTGCACGTCGACGACGAGCAACGGCAGCTCGGTCATCACGGCCAGCCCGAGGGCTTCGGACTTCAGCGAGATGCCCGGGCCCGACGTGGTGGTGACGCCCAGCGCTCCGCCATACGAGGCGCCGATGGCGGCGCAGATGCCACCGATCTCGTCCTCGGCTTGAAAGGTTATGACGTTGAAGTTCTTGTGCTTGGACAGCTCGTGCAGGATGTCGGACGCCGGGGTGATTGGGTAGCTGCCGAGCATGACCGGGATGTCGGCCAGCTGGCCGGCCGCCACGATGCCGTACGCCAGGGCAGTGTTGCCCGAGATCTGGCGGTATTCGCCCGACGGCAGGGTCGCCCGGGACACCTCGTAGGTGGTGCCGAAGGCCTCCGTCGTCTCGCCGTAGTTCCAGCCGGCCTTGAGCGCCAGCACGTTGGTCTCGGCGACCTCGGGCTTGCGGGCGAACTTCTCCCGGATGAACTTCTCGCTGGTCTCGATCGGCCGCCCGTACATCCACGACAGCAGGCCCAGCGCGAACATGTTCTTGGCGCGCTGGCCGTCCTTCTTGGTGGCGCCGATCGTCTCGACCGCACCGAGCGTCAGCGTGGTCATCGCGACGGAATGCACGACGTAGTCCGACAACTCGTCGGTCTCCAGCGGGTTGGTGACGTACCCGACCTTGGTCAGGTTGCGCTTGGTGAACTCGTCGGAATTGGCGATCACCATGCCGCCACGGGGCAAGTCACCGATATTGGCCTTGAGCGCAGCGGGATTCATCGCGACGAGGACGTCGGGTCGGTCACCAGCGGTCAGGATGTCGTAATCGGCGATCTGGATCTGGAAGGACGACACGCCGGGCAGCGTGCCTGCGGGGGCGCGGATCTCGGCCGGGTAGTTGGGCTGGGTCGCCAGGTCGTTGCCGAAAAGCGCTGCCTCGGAGGTGAACCGGTCGCCGGTGAGCTGCATGCCGTCGCCGGAGTCACCGGCAAAGCGAATGACGACTTGCTCGAGGCGCTGACGGGCAGATCCGTTGGGGGAAGCCCCATTCTGTGAGTCTGATCCGGCTCCGCTGCCGTTCGGATCCACCTCTTTGCCCTCCACTTTGTTCACCGCACGGACACCGCGCGCAAACTAGATTACGCCCGTGAAAGTGACTTTCCGGCCGTGTCGGTTTGATGTCACTGGAAGTATCAATTATGGCACTGATTTTCGGTTACCATCGCCGTCTCTGCGCCGTTGTCCCGCCCGCGTCCGCCGCCAAAAGGCAACGTCAGCGACATCTACTGATGAGTAGCAGGGCAAACTGTGGTGTTGGTCACGTCTCGCGCGTTATTTACCGTCGTCCATACCGTGTCGGACACCGGGTGCCACAAGCCGTCACGTGCGTCTGCCAGACGGGAGTTCAGCAGGTCGAAGCCACGCCCAAGGCGCCGGGGAACGGCGTCGCTGGGGATGGCAGTGCGCTCCAGGAGTTGGTTAGGCGCTCTTGTCCCGACGCTCGGAGCGTGACGGCTTGCGCGGCACGATGGTCGGCAGCACGTTGTCCTGGACGGTCTCCTTGGTCACCACGACCTTGGCGACGTCGTCGCGGCTCGGGATGTCGTACATCACCGGCAGCAGGACCTCTTCCATGATGGCCCGCAGGCCGCGAGCCCCGGTGCCGCGGTGGATCGCCTGGTCGGCGATCGCTTCCAGGGCGTCGTCGGTGAACTCGAGCTCGACGTTGTCCATCTCGAAGAGCCGCGTGTACTGCTTGACCAACGCGTTCTTGGGCTCGGAGAGGATCTTGACCAGCGACTCGCGGTCCAGGTTGGTGACCGAGGCGACCACCGGCAGCCGGCCGATGAACTCGGGGATCAGGCCGAACTTAATCAGGTCTTCGGGCATCACTTCGGCGAAGTGATCGGTGGTGTCGATCTCGGCCTTGGAGCGCACCTCGGCGCCGAAGCCCAGGCCGCGCTTGCCGACGCGCTCGTAGATGATCTTCTCCAGCCCCGCGAAGGCGCCGGCGACGATGAACAGCACGTTGGTGGTGTCGATCTGGATGAACTCTTGGTGCGGGTGCTTGCGGCCGCCCTGCGGGGGAACCGAGGCCTGGGTGCCTTCCAGGATCTTCAGCAGGGCCTGTTGGACGCCCTCTCCGGAGACGTCGCGGGTGATCGACGGGTTTTCGCTCTTGCGGGCGATCTTGTCGACCTCGTCGATGTAGATGATGCCGGTCTCGGCGCGCTTGACGTCGTAGTCGGCGGCTTGGATCAGCTTGAGCAAGATGTTCTCGACGTCCTCACCGACATATCCGGCTTCGGTCAGGGCGGTGGCGTCGGCGATGGCGAACGGGACATTGAGCATCTTGGCGAGCGTCTGGGCCAGGTAGGTCTTTCCGCAACCGGTCGGCCCGAGCATCAGGATGTTGGACTTGGTCAGCTCGACCGGCTCGTGGCGCGAGTCCCGGCCCTTTTCACCGGCCTGGATCCGCTTGTAGTGGTTGTAGACGGCGACGGCCAGGGTCCGCTTCGCGGTGTCCTGCCCGATGACGTATCCCTCAAGGAACTCCCGGATCTCGATCGGCTTGGGAAGTTCATCGAGTTTGACGTCGTCGGCGTCGGCGAGCTCCTCTTCGATGATCTCGTTGCAGAGGTCGATGCATTCATCGCAGATGTACACACCAGGGCCCGCAATGAGCTTCTTGACCTGCTTCTGGCTCTTCCCGCAGAACGAGCACTTCAGCAGGTCACCGCCGTCTCCGATCCGTGCCATGGTGCGTCAGCGCCTACTTCCTGTTCGCCGTTGCTGTTGCCTGTCCCCGCATGTATTCACCGACGCTACCCGTTTGATCGGGCCCGCCGCGACCATAAGCGCCGAATCGCGCCGATGGTATTTGCGGGAGTTCGTTCCTGTTCCGTATGGATGAAACATATAGCCACACGGTGCCCGTCATCCGCGAAAGACGCGCTTTGCGTGTCTTTGGCGTGTCGCGGTCGTGATGCGACCGAGGCTGGCTGTCCCCCGATCCCGCCACCGGTGGAGGTGCCAACCCGACGCCGACGATCGCGCGAGGCCTGGGCGGACCCCCAGGAAATCACCCTACAGTGGCGAGGTGGGTTTGGCTGCGGGCTTCGACTGGCCCAGCGGATCCGTGCTGCTCGACGGCGGGTTGGCCACCGAGCTCGAAGCCCGCGGCCATGACCTTTCCGATTCGCTGTGGTCGGCCCGGCTGCTCGCGGACGCCCCGCAGGACATCGTCGCCGTGCACGCCGCCTACTTTCGCGCCGGGGCGGTGATTGCGACGACGGCGAGCTACCAGGCGTCGTTCGACGGCTTTGCGGCCCGCGGGTTCGATCGCGGGGAGACCGCCGGGTTGTTGCGCCGCAGCGTCGCGCTCGCCCGGGCGGCACGCGACGACGCCGGCGTCGACGGCCTGCTCGTCGCCGCCTCGATCGGCCCCTACGGCGCGGCGCTGGCCGACGGGTCCGAATACCGCGGGCGCTACGGCCTGTCGGTTGCGGCGTTGGCGCGCTGGCATCGGCCGCGGCTGGAGGTCCTGGCCGCCGCCGGCGCCGATGTGCTCGCGTGCGAAACGGTGCCCGACGTCGACGAGGCGCGGGCGCTGGTCGATTTGGTGCGCGCGGTCGGCGTGCCTGCCTGGCTGAGCTACACCATCGACGGGGACCGCACCCGCGCCGGGCAACCACTGGGCGAGGCGTTCGCGGTCGCGACCGGCGTCGATGAGGTCGTCGCGATCGGGGTGAACTGCTGCGCACCCCAGGACGTGTTGCCCGCGATTGCGCACGCCGCACCCACCGGGAAGCCGGTGATCGTCTATCCGAACAGCGGCGAACGCTGGGATGCCTTGCGGCGCAAGTGGATCGGGCCGTCGCGGTTCAACACGGACCTGGCCGCACAGTGGATCGCGGCCGGCGCCCGCATCGTCGGCGGATGCTGCCGGGTCGGCCCCGGCGAAATCGCGGCGATTCGCCGAGCGAGGGACCAGAACGCTAGGCGGTCTGCGCCGAAAGCTTCCGGTACTCGAGCACGGTGTCGATAATGCCGTAATCCTTGGCCTCTTCAGCGGTCAGGATCTTGTCCCGGTCGGTGTCCTTGCGGACCGTCGCGGCGTCCTTTCCGGTGTGGCGGGCCAGGGTGGTCTCCATCAACGTGCGCATCCGCTCGATCTCGGCGGCCTGGATCTCCAGATCGGAGAACTGCCCCTGGATCACGCCCTGCAGCGAGGGCTGGTGAATGAGCACCCGGGCGTTGGGCAGCGCCATCCGCTTGCCCGGCGTCCCGGCGGCCAGCAGCACCGCCGCGGCCGAGGCGGCCTGGCCCAGGCACACCGTCTGGATATCGGCGCGCACGTACTGCATGGTGTCGTAAATCGCCATCAGCGAGGTGAATCCGCCACCGGGCGAGTTGATGTACATGGTGATGTCACGGTCGGGGTCCAGCGACTCGAGCACCAGCAGCTGGGCCATGATGTCGTTCGCCGACGCGTCGTCAACCTGGACGCCGAGGAAGATGATGCGCTCCTCGAACAGCTTGTTGTAGGGATTGGACTCCTTGATCCCAAAGCTGGAGTGCTCGATGAATGACGGCAGGATGTAGCGCGCCTGGGGCTGGGTTTCGGGGTGCTGGGCACTCATCGGGCTTCTCCATTGGTGATGTGGGCGGCGCGGGTGATGATGTGATCGACGAAGCCGTATTCGAGGGCTTCCTGCGCGGTGAACCAGCGGTCGCGATCGGAATCCGCCTCGATCCGCTCGATCGACTGGCCGGTGAATTCCGCGTTGAGCCGGAACATCTCCTTCTTGATGACGTGGAACTGCTCGGCCTGAATGGCGATGTCGGCCGCGCTACCGGTCACGCCGCCCAGCGGCTGGTGCATCAGGATGCGGGCGTGCGGCAACGCGAAGCGCTTGCCCTTGGTGCCGGCGGCCAACAGGAACTCGCCCATCGAGGCGGCCATGCCCATCGCGTAGGTGGCGATGTCGCACGGCGCCAGCACCATGGTGTCGTAGATCGCCATCCCGGCGCTGATCGATCCACCCGGGGAGTTGATGTACAGCGAGATGTCCTTGTCGGCGTCCTCGGCGGCGAGCAGCAGGATCTGCGCGCAGAGCCGGTTGGCGACTTCGTCGTTGACCTCCGAGCCGAGGAAGATGATGCGCTCGGACAGCAAGCGCTCATAGACCGAGTCCGTGAGGTTGAGCCCCTGCGAGGGCGAACGCATGTCAGTCACGACTGGGTTACCTGCTTTCTTTCAGACCTGTATTCACGACACTAACCAACCAACGCCGCCGTTTCGCGGCACGCACCCCGCGTTCGCTCACAGCGTCACGGCGCGGTCACTATCCGGCGTCGGCCCCGTCAGATTCGCCGGCCTCGGCCTCGCCCGCCGGCTCGGCATCGTCGGCCTCCGAAGTTGGATTGTCGGCCTCCTCGGCCTCGCCCGCCGGCTCGGCATCGTCGGCCTCCGAAGTTGGATTGTCGGCCTCCTCGGCCTCGCCCGCCGGCTCGGCATCGTCGGCCTCCGAACGCTTGCCGAAGAACTCACTCGTGTCGATGGCGTTTCCGGCGGTGTCGGTGACGGTCGCCGCCCGGATCACCTCGGCGATGGCCAGCGCCCGGCGCACATCGGCGAACATGGCCGGCAGCTGGTTGTTCTCCTGCAGGTAGCCCAACAGCTGCTGGGGCTCGATGCCGTATTGGCGCGACGTCGCGACCAGCCGCTCGGTCAGGTCCTCCTGGCCAACCTGAACCTCCAGCTCGTCGGCCAGGGCGTCCAGCAGCAGCTGCCGTTTCACGTCCGTCTCGGCGGCGGTGCGCGTCTCGGTCTCGAACTCTTCACGGGACTTGCCCTGCTGGGCCAGCACTTCCTCGAGCTTGGATTCGTCGTGGTTGAGGCTGTGCAAGGCGTTGTGCAGGGCGCTGTCGACCTGGGCCTTGACGATCGCTTCCGGCAGCGGCACCTCGACCTGCTCGAGCAGCGTGTCGAGCGCGGCCTCCCGGATGTTCTCGGCCTGCTGGGCGCGCTTGGTCCGGCCGACCTGATCGCGCAGGTTGGCCTTCAGCTCCTCGATGGTGTCGAACTCGCTGGCCAGTTGGGCGAACTCGTCGTCGGCCTCGGGCAGCTCGCGTTCCTTGATCGACTTGACGGTCACGGTGACCTGCGCGTCCTTGCCCGCATGCTCGCCGGTCGCCAGCTGCGCGGTGAATTCCTTGGATTCATCCACGGACAACCCGATCAGGGCTTCGTCGAGGCCCGCGATCAGCCGACCCGAGCCGACCTCGTGGGACAGGCCCTGCGCGGCGGCGCCCGGAACCTCTTCACCGTCGATGGTGGCCGACAGGTCGATCGAAACGAAGTCGCCGTCTGCGACCGGGCGGTCCACGCCGGTCAGCGTGCCGAATCTGGCACGCAGAGACTGCAGTTCGGCGTCCACGTCCTCGTCGCTGACCTCGATCGGGTCCACCGAGACCTTGAGCGCACCGGGGTCCGGCAGGGCGAGCTTGGGTCGCACGTCGACCTCGGCGGTGAACGCCAGCTCCTCGCCGTACTCCTTCTTGGTGACCTCGATCTCGGGCTGACCCAGCGGGTGCACCTCTGACTCGGCGACGGCCTGCCCGTACCGCGCCGGCAGCGCCTCGCTGACGACCTGATCCAGCATGGCCTCGCGACCGAACCGGGCCTCCAGCAACTTCGCCGGCGCCTTGCCCGGCCGGAATCCGGGCAGTCGCACCTGGCGGGCCAGCTCCTTATAGGCGCGCTGGAAGTCGGGTTCGAGCTCTGAGAAGGGGACCTCCACGTTGATGCGCACCCGGGTGGGGCTCAACTGCTCGACGGTGCTCTTCACGGGTGTGCTCCTCAGTGCTCGTTCTTTGCTCGTTCTCGGTGGTCGGTGGGCCGCGCGCAGGGCGGGGCCGGTAGTGCTGGTCGGGGTGACAGGATTTGAACCTGCGGCCTTCCGCTCCCAAAGCGGATGCGCTACCAAGCTGCGCTACACCCCGCGCTGACCTCGATGATCCTAAGGCCCCTGAAACACCGGGTTGGCCACGGGCTTCGCAGCGACGTCGCAGACCTCGCGGAGAGATCACAAAACCGAGTCGATTAGATTTGATCTTCGTCGCCAGCTACAGTCACGCTCGACTAAATACATGCGGGCGTAGCTCAATGGTAGAGCCCTAGTCTTCCAAACTAGCTACGCGGGTTCGATTCCCGTCGCCCGCTCGGGCTAACTATCTGCTCGATAGAGAGGCGCCATGAGCGACCTGTTGACCGACGCGTCGATCCACGGCTCATGCGCGTCGGACTTCGTCGGGGTTCGCGACGCGTTCGAGCGCAATTTCACACTGGGCAACGAAGTCGGCGCGGCCGTCGCGGTGTGGGTCGACGGGTCTCTGGTGGTCAATCTGTGGGGTGGCTGGGCCGACGCGGCCCGGACCCGGCCGTGGCAGCAGAACACCCTGACCACCGTGTTGTCCGGCACGAAGGGGTTGTCGGCCACCTGCGTGCACCAGCTCGCCGACCGCGGCGAGCTGGACCTGCACGCCCCCGTCGCCCACTACTGGCCCGAGTTCGCCCAGGGGGGCAAGCAAGACATCACGCTGGCGATGGTGATGAGCCACCGCTCCGGGGTTATCGGCCCGCGCACCAGGATGCGATGGGAGCAGGTCGCCGACTGGGACTACGTCTGTGAACAGCTAGCCGCCGCCGAGCCGTGGTGGGAGCCGGGCACCGCGCAGGGCTACCACATGACCACCTTTGGTTTCATCACCGGCGAGGTTTTCCGCCGGGTGACGGGCCGGACCATCGGCCAGTACCTGCGCACCGAGATCGCAGAACCGTTGGGCGCCGACGTGCACATCGGGTTGCCGCTGAGCGAGCAACACCGGTGCGCCGAGCGGGTCAATAAGCCGCATGCCCGCGACCTGCTGGCCGACGCGAAGGCCCCGGGCTACCCGAGGAGCCTGGCCGAGCACCCCAAGGCGGGGCTGTCGGTCTCGATGGGGTTCGCCCCCGATGACGAACTCGGCTCGCATGACCTGAACCTGTGGCGCGAACTCGAGTTCCCGGGCACCAACGGGCAGGTCTCCGCGCTGGGACTGGCGACGTTCTACAACGCGCTCGCCCAGGAGAAGGTGCTCAGCCGCGAGCACATGGACCTGGTGCGGGTCTGCCAGGGCGGCCTGGAGACCGACCTGGTGCTGGGGCCCCGGGTCGCGGACCACGGCTGGGGTCTGGGCTACATGCTCAACCAGCGTTGCGTCAACGGGCCGAATCCACGCATCTTCGGCCACGGCGGGCTGGGCGGCTCGTTCGGGTTCGTCGACCTAGAGCACCGCATCGGTTACGCGTATGTGGCCAATCATTTCGACCCGACGAAGGCCAACGCGGACCCGCGCAGCCTGGTGCTGTCCAACGAGGTCTACTCCGTGCTGGGAGTGATCTGACGCTCAACGCAGATGCGCCCCGCCGATTCGGCGGGGCGCATCTGGTGGTGTGACTTGTCGGATCAGGGGTGCCAGCCGGGAGGCGGCGGCGGTCCACCCGGGCCCCACGGGTGCGGCGGCGGCGGTCCCCAGCCGGGCCCCCCGGCCGGTCCGGGCGGGTTCCAACCCCCTGGTCCGCCCCGCCAGTCGTGGCAGTTGTTCCAATCCCAGTTGTTGCCCCAGCCCGGGTCCCACCACTCACCCGGGCACCATTGCGGAAAGGGGCCGGGATGGGCCTGCGCCTCAGTTGCGACGCCGAAGCCCGCCAGACCCAACCCGCCGATTGCGAGAGCCGTTGCGGCCAAACGTGGAAGAGTTTTCACGGGCCAAGTCATACCCGCATAGATGCTTTGGCTAAACAAGTGACGCCGATGTTTGGGGTTGACCGTTTCCTGTCAGTGCGGTCATTTCTGGCATGCCGGACACCAGAACACGTTTCGGCCCTCTAGCACCGTCGTGCGGATCGGGTCGCCGGACACCCGGCACGGCTCGCCGGCCCGCCGGTAGACGTAGGTCCGGGGCCGATCGGGTCGGTACGACGGCGCGCCGTGGTCGTGTTCGGGCCGCACCACGATGATCTTGCCGCGGCGCAATCCGACCTTCATCAGCGCGACCAGATCTGTCCAGGCCGCGTCGAACTCGTCTTCGCCGACGTTGCGGCCGGGGCGGAACGGGTCGATCTGATGGCGGAACAGCAGCTCGCTGCGATAGACGTTGCCCACCCCGGCCATCACGGTCTGGTCCATCAACAGCGCGCCAATGGGCCTGCGCGACTTGGCAATTCGCTTCCACGCCCAGGACGGGTCGGCGTCGCTGCGCAACGGGTCGGGGCCCAGCCTGGCCAGGACGTCGCTGACCTGGCCTTCGTCGATGACTTCACACACCGTCGGCCCGCGCAGGTCGGTGCCGTAGCCGGCGCCGATCATGCGCATCCGCACCTGCCCGACCGCTTCGGGAAACAGCCCGTCGCCGGGTCGTTCCCATTCGGTGAAGGCGCCGTACAGCCCGAGGTGCACGTGCACGATCGGCCCGCCGGCGTAGTGATGGAACAGGTGCTTGCCCCACGCGCTGGTGCGCCGCAACACCCGGCCGTCGACCACCGCGGCCGAATCGGCGAAGCGGCCCTGCGGGCTCGACACCGCGACGGGGGCGCCGGCGTATCGGCGTTGGTGCAGCCGGGCCAACCGGTGCAGGGTATGCCCTTCGGGCACGCGCAGACCTTTCCGGCGTCAGCCGGCCGCGCCGGGTACCGGCGGGGCCTGGTGGGTCCGTTCGTATTCGGCGAGTATGTCGATACGCCGTTGGTGGCGTTCGGCTTTCGACCAGGGCGTGGTCAAGAAGGCGTCGACGATGGCCAGCGCCTCGGCCACGGTGTGCATCCGACCGCCGATGCCGATCAGTTGGGCGTTGTTGTGTTCGCGGGCCAGCGCCGCAGTTTCGACGCTCCAGGCCAGGGCGCAGCGGGCGCCGGGCACCTTGTTCGCCGCTATCTGCTCGCCGTTGCCGGACCCGCCCAGCACGATGCCCAGGCTGTCTGGGTCGGCCACCGTGCGCGTCGCGGCGGCGATGCAAAACGCCGGGTAGTCGTCTTCGGCGTCGTAGCTGAAGGCGCCGCAATCGATCGGCTCGTGCCCGGATTTGGTGAGGTGATCGATGATCTGCTGCTTGAGCTCGAATCCGGCGTGGTCAGAGCCGAGGTAGACGCGCATGCCCGCAATCCTTACACAGCCAGCCGGGGCGTTGGCGGCGGCGATGGCAAGGCGGGCAGCGCCCTACCGGTCTAGTCGAATTCGGGCTTCTCGGTGCGGCTGCGCTTGAGCTCGAAGAAGTGCGGGTAGGACGCGAAGGCCACCGAGGCGTCCCACAGCTTGCCCGCTTCCTCGCCACGCGGGATCTTGGACAGCACCGGCCCGAAGAACGCCACATTGTTGACGTGGATGGTCGGTGTGCCGACGTCGTCGCCCACCGCGTCCATGCCGGCGTGGTGGCTCTTGCGCAGCGCCTCGTCGTAGGCGTCGCTGTTCGCCGCGTCCGCCAGCTCCGACGGCAACCCCACCTCCGCCAGCGACTGCTTGATCACGTCGTCCAGATCTTTGTTGCCCTTGTTGTGGATCTGGGTGCCCATCGCGGTGTACAGCGGCGCGAGCACCTCGGCGCCGTGAGCCTGTTCGGCGGCGATCGCCACCCGCACCGGACCGAAGGCCTTCGACAAGCGTTCGCGGTACTCGTCCGGCAGGCCCTCGCGGTTTTCGTTGAGCACCGCCAGGCTCATCACGTGGAAGTTCACCTCGATGTCGCGAACCTTCTCCACCTCGAGGATCCAGCGCGAGGTGATCCACGCCCACGGACACAGCGGATCGAACCAGAAGTCTGCTTTGTTCTTCGCGGCGGCGGTGTCAGGCATGGCTGATCCTCTCGTTGGTTGAAAGTCCGATTTGCACAACCGTAGGCCTCTGCGTCCTGTTCCCGGTTTGCCCGACCCGTAAGTTGGACACGTGGCACTTCCGAACCTCACCCGTGAACAAGCCGTCGAGCGCGCTTCGCTGATCACCGTCGCCAGCTATCAGATCGACCTCGATCTCACCGACGGTTCCGGGCCTGGTGGCCCACCCGGCGAACGGACTTTCCGCTCAATCACCACCGTGGTGTTCGACGCGCTCGCCGGCACCGACTCGTTCATCGACATCGCCGCCGACGCCATCCGCAGCGCCACCCTCAACGGGCGCGACCTGGATGTCTCCGGATACGACGAGTCGACCGGCATCCCGCTGCGTGGGCTGACCGACCGCAACGTCGTCGTGGTAGACGCGGACTGCCGCTACTCCAACACCGGCGAGGGCCTGCACCGGTTCGTCGACCCGGTCGACAACGAGACCTACCTGTACTCGCAGTTCGAAACCGCCGATGCCAAGCGCATGTTCGCGTGTTTCGACCAGCCCGACATGAAGGCGACCTTCGACGTGCGGGTGGCCGCGCCCACTCATTGGAAGGTGATCTCCAACGGCGCGGCGGTGTCGGTGACCGACGGCCTGCACACCTTCGCCACCACACCGCGGATGAGCACCTACCTGGTCGCGTTGATCGCCGGCCCGTACGCCGAGTGGAACGACTCCTACACCGACGAGCACGGCGAGATCCCGCTGGGCATCTACTGCCGATCCTCGCTGGCCCAATACATGGACGCCGAGCGGCTGTTCACCCAGACCAAGCAGGGATTCGGCTTCTACCACAAGCACTTTGGCCTGCCCTACGCGTTCGGGAAGTACGACCAGCTGTTCGTTCCCGAATTCAATGCCGGCGCAATGGAAAACGCGGGCGCGGTGACCTTCCTGGAGGACTACGTCTTCCGCAGCAAGGTCACCCGGGCCTCCTACGAGCGGCGCGCCGAGACCGTCCTGCACGAGATGGCGCACATGTGGTTCGGCGACCTGGTCACCATGGCGTGGTGGGACGACCTGTGGCTCAACGAGTCGTTCGCGACCTTCGCATCGGTGCTGTGCCAAAGCGAGGCAACCGAATTCACCGAGGCGTGGACGACGTTCGCCACGGTCGAGAAGTCGTGGGCCTATCGGCAGGACCAGTTGCCCTCGACGCATCCGATCGCCGCCGACATCCCCGACCTGGAAGCGGTCGAGGTCAACTTCGACGGCATCACCTACGCCAAGGGCGCTTCGGTGCTCAAGCAACTCGTCGCCTACGTCGGGTTGGAGCACTTCCTGGCGGGGCTGCGGGATTACTTCCGCGCGCACGCCTTCGGCAACGCCACGTTCGACGACCTGGTCGCCGCGCTGGAGCAGGCGTCGGGTCGTGACCTGTCCGACTGGGGTCAGCAGTGGCTGAAAACCACCGGGCTGAACACGCTTCGGCCGGAGTTCGACGTCGACGCTGACGGTAAGTTCACCAGGTTCGCGGTGACCCAGAGCGGCGCCACCCCGGGCGCCGGTGAGACCCGGGTGCACCGGCTCGCGGTCGGGATCTACGACGACAGCGATTCCAGCGGAACCGGAAAGCTGGTGCGGGTACACCGCGAGGAACTCGACGTTGAGGGCCCGGTCACGGAAGTCCCTGCACTGGTTGGTGTTTCGCGGGGCCAGTTGATTCTGGTCAATGACGACGACCTGACATATTGCTCGTTGCGGCTGGACGCCGAGTCGCTGCGCACCGCGCTGGAGCGCATCGCCGACATCGCCGAGCCGCTGCCGCGCTCGCTGGTCTGGTCGGCCGCCTGGGAGATGACGCGCGAGGCCGAGCTGCGCGCCCGCGACTTCGTGGCCCTGGTCACCGGCGGCGTGCACGCCGAATCCGAGGTCGGGGTGGCCCAGCGGCTGTTGCTGCAGGCGCAGACGGCGCTGACGTCCTACGCCGAGCAGGGCTGGGCGCGCGAGCAGGGCTGGCCGCAATTCGCCGACCGGCTGCTGGAGTTGGCGCGGGCCGCGCAACCCGGCTCGGATCACCAACTCGCCTTCGTCAACACGCTGTGCTCGTCGGTGCTGTCGGCCGGCCATGTAGCGACGCTGGCCGACCTGCTCGACCGCGACCCCGCCGAGTTGGGCCTGGCCGGCCTCGAGGTCGACACTGACCTGCGGTGGCGGATCGTCACGGCGCTGGCCACCGCCGGCAAGGTCGACGCCGACGGGCCCGCCACGCCGTTCATCGACGCCGAGATCGAACGCGACCCGACCGCCGCCGGCAAGCGGCATGCCGCCCAGGCCGCGACGGCACGACCCCAGTTGCAGGTCAAGGAGCAAGCGTGGACGACGGTGGTCGAGGACGACACCCTGGCCAACATCACCGCGCGCTCGATCATCGGGGGCATCGCCCCCGCGGGCCAGGCCGAGTTGCTCAAACCGTTCACCGGGCGCTATTTCGAGGCGATCTCCGGCGTCTGGGCGCGCCGGTCCAGCGAAGTGGCCCAGACGGTGGTGATCGGCCTGTACCCGCACTGGGATATCAGCGACGACGGCATCGCCGCCGCGGACAGGTTCCTGTCCGACCCCGAGGTGCCGGCGGCGTTGCGACGCCTGGTACTCGAGGGCCAGGCCGGGGTGAAGCGTTCGTTGCGGGCGCGCCGTTTCGACGCCGGCGAGCGCTCGGCCCCCACCAACGAAGGCGGAGGCTAGGCCGCATGGCGGCGACCCGCTACGCCCGGCTACACCGGGCTTGCGATCGCCACTAGGCCGGATGGCGGCGACCCGCTACGCCCGGCTACACCGGGCTTGCGATCGCCACTAGGCCGGCGAAATGCCGGCGACCCGCTACGCCCGGCTACACCGGGCTTGCGATCGCCACTAGGCCGGCGAAATGCCGGCGCTGAGCACGCGGATCGCGCTGACCAGGCCGTCGACCAGGTCGCCCCGCTCGAACGCCGAGGACGCGGCCGCCACCCCCAGCGGCGCGGCCGACTCGGCACCGCGGCCACGAACCTGCGTGCCGTAGACCACCTCGATGACCCGCTGGTCGGGCGAGACGGCCAGCAGCACCGCATTGTCCGGCGTCGGCACGTGGGCCAGGATTTCGCGGGCCCGCGCGGCGGTGTCGCTGCCCAGGTCGCCCAGATAGATCGCGAACCGCGTCTTGGACGCCCGCGAGCCGAACTTCAGCGCGTCATCCACGGCGACGAGATCTTTGGTCGAGAACGGGAACTGCACCGAAAGCTCGCCGGGCTCGGTGACGCCGGAGATCCGTCCGCTGGTGGTGATGACCCAGCCGTGGGGCAGCTCGGCGGGTTCTCGCGTCGCTACCTCACCACGTGCCACTTGCGCCACCTCCAATTGAGAACTCCGACGTGCCGTGCCCACCATGTCCGCCGTGCGCGTGGCCGACGTCTTCGTCGGTGGCAGCCCACAGGATGGGCGGGTGCGTCCACTTCTCGCCCAGCTTGTAGGACGCCGGGTGCGGACCCTTGCGGGACCAGATCAGCACCGACAGCGCGACCACCAGCAACAGCGGTATTCCGACGATGAACAGGTGGAGATGCATCTGACTCACGAGCCAAACCGTATCCCACGAACCGATCTACCGGCGCGACCGGACACCGGATTGGCGGTCAGGCCGCGCCCTCGCCGAGATAGCGGGCCCAGGCGGGATCCAGTTCCTTGACCGTCGACAGCAGCCGCCAGTGTTGCCCCGTCGGTGGCTGCGGCGGCCGGCGCAGCGCCCAGCCGAGCTCGCTGAGCAGCTTGTCACCCTTGCGGTGGTTGCACGTCGAGCAGCACGCGACGCAGTTCTCCCAGGAATGGTCGCCGCCGCGGCTGCGCGGCAGCACGTGGTCGACGGTGTCCGCCTTCGCCCCGCAGTAGGCACAGCAGAACCTGTCCCGGTGCATCAGCGCGGCCCGGGTCATCGGGACGCGCGCGCGATAGGGAACGCGGACGTAGGACCGCAGCTGGATCACCGAGGGCACCACGATGGAGCTGGTCGCCGAGTGGATGACCGGGCCGGCCGGATCATGGTGCACCACGTCGGCCTTGCCGCAGATCACCATGACGATCGCGCGGCGCATCGGCAGCGCGGTCAGCGGCTCATAGGTGGAGTTCAGCAGCAGGACCCGCCGGCGACTCCAGATGGATGGGCTCTCCGAGCGGGCGGGTGGATGGATTTCAACACTGTGCAGCGACGACGCGGTTGTGGGCTCGGTTGACCCTGCCGCGGCTACCGGACTGCGGTGGCTGCGGCGTCTCTTGCCCTGCGCCATAGATCCTCCGCGAACAGTCCACCATGATTCGCCGCCAATCGCACCCCTATTGCAGGTGAAACGCCGTGTCCAGCCGGTGAACAGCAGGCATGGGGTCGGGCCGGCTGGGCTCGGCGCCGCCGCGATGCACCACAATGGACGGCGATGGATCAGGTCAGCTTCTACGACGCGATCGGCGGTGCCGAGACGTTCCACGCGATCGTGTCGCGCTTTTACGCCCAGGTTCCCGAGGACGAGATCCTGCGAGAGCTGTATCCGCTGGACGACCTGGAGGGCGCCGAAGAACGGTTGCGGATGTTCCTCGAGCAGTACTGGGGTGGCCCGCGCACCTACTCCGACCGGCGCGGACATCCCCGGCTGCGGATGCGCCACGTGCCGTTCCGGATCACTCCCCTGGCACGTGACGCGTGGCTGCGGTGCATGCACACCGCCGTCGCGTCCATCGATTCGCAGACACTCGACGACGAACACCGCCGCGAGTTGCTCGACTATCTGGAAATGGCCGCCCACTCACTCGTCAACGCGCCCCTGTGAGGGCGAAACCGTCGGCCCACGAAACTAAGCGGGGTGCAATGGAGTCCGAGCCGTGGTGGTCAAGCGCGGTGTTCTATCAGGTGTACCCGAGGTCCTTCGCCGACAGTGACGGCGACGGCGTCGGCGATCTGGACGGGGTGACCGCGCACCTGGACCACCTGGAGCGACTGGGTGTGGATGCGATCTGGCTCAATCCGGTCACCGTGTCCCCGATGGCCGACCACGGCTATGACGTCGCCGATCCGCGTGACATCGACCCGCTGTTCGGCGGGATGGCCGCCATCGAGCGGCTGATCGCCGCCGCGCACGAGCGGGGCATGAAGATCACCATGGACGTGGTGCCCAACCACACCAGTTCGGCGCATCCGTGGTTTGCCGCGGCGCTGGCCGCCGGACCCGGCACCGACGCGCGGGAACGCTACTTCTTTCGCGACGGCCGCGGCGAGCTCGGCGAGCTGCCGCCGAACAACTGGACCTCGGTGTTCGGCGGATCGGCGTGGACGCGCGTGGTCGAACCCGACGGCAACCCCGGCCAGTGGTACCTGCACCTCTTCGATGCCGAGCAACCCGACCTGAACTGGGAGCACCCGGACGTCTTCGACGACTTCGAGAAGACGCTGCGGTTTTGGCTGGAGCGCGGCGTGGACGGTTTCCGCATCGACGTGGCGCACGGCATGGCCAAGCCGGCCGGCCTGCCCGACTCCCCCGACGTCGAGTCCAAGGTGCTCAGCCACACCGACGACGACCCGCGCTTCAACAACCCGAGCGTGCATGACATCCACCGCGACATCCGCAGGGTGGTCAACGACTATCCCGGGGCGGTGACGGTCGGCGAGGTCTGGGTCACCGACAACGTCCGCTGGGCCGAGTATCTGCGTCCCGACGAACTGCACCTGGGCTTCAATTTCCGGTTGACCAAGATCGACTTCGACGCCGCCCAGATTCGCGACGCGATCCAGAACTCGCTGGCCGCCACCGCCCTGCAGGACGCCGTCCCGACCTGGACGCTGTCCAACCACGACGTCGGCCGGGAGGTCACCCGCTACGGCGACGGCGAGGTCGGGCTGCGCCGCGCCCGCGCGATGGCCCTGGTGATGCTCGCCCTGCCGGGTGCGGTCTTCATCTACAACGGCGAGGAGCTGGGGCTGCCCGACGTGGACCTGCCCGACGAGGTGCTGCAGGATCCGACGTGGGAGCGCTCCGGCCACACCGAGCGCGGCCGGGACAGGTGCCGGGTGCCGATCCCCTGGTCGGGTCAGGAGCCGCCGTTCGGGTTTTCCTTCTCGTCGCAGACGTGGTTGCCGATGCCGGAGGAATGGGCGGCGCTGACCGTCGAAAACCAGAGCGGTGATCCCGACTCCACCTTGTCGTTTTTCCAGCGAGCGATTGAATTGCGAAAGCGCCGTGTGGAATTCGACGGTGTCGGCGTCGAATGGCTGGACGCGGCCGGCGATGCGGTGATCTTCCGGCGGCCCGGTGGGCTGGTCTGCGTACTCAATAGCGGCGACTCACCGGTGCCGCTGCCGGCGGGCGAGCTGATCCTGGCGAGCGCGCCGCTGCTGGAGGGCAAACTCCCGCCGGATGCCGCGGCCTGGCTGGCGTAGCCGTCCCGGCCGCGCCGCCAGAGCCGCGGTGAGCATTTCCCGGCTGACTGCTCTATATGTGGTGGATGGCTTCCTACGAGTGGACAGTGATCGGCGCCGGCCCGGCGGGCATCGCCGCGGTGGGAAGGCTGCTGGATCACGGGGTCGCGGCCGACCGGATCGCCTGGGTCGATCCGGCCTTCGCCGCCGGAGACATCGGCAAGAAGTGGCGGTCGGTGTCGAGCAACACCCACGTCGCGCTCTTTCTCGAATACTTCAACGGCTCCAAGGCGTTTCGGTTCTCAGAAGCGCCACCCATGCCGCTCAAGGAGGTCGATCCCCAGGAGACCTGTGCGCTCGGCCTGCTCGCCGAACCCCTGGTGTGGGTCACCGAGCATCTTCGTGAGCAGGTCGACGATTTCACCACTACCGCCGCCGCGTTGTCTTTGCAGGACCGCCAGTGGCGGGTCCAGACCGAACAACGGGAGATTTTTTCCAGGAACGTGATCCTGGCCGTGGGCGCGGACCCCAAAAAACTCTGCCACACCGACCTCGAGGAGATCGAAGTCCAGGTCGCCCTGGATCCCGAGAAGCTCGCCCAGGAGCCGCTCGAGGGGACGACGGTCGCCGTGTTCGGCTCGTCACACACGTCGATGATCGTGCTGCCCAACCTGCTGCGCCATCCCGTCAAGCGGATCATCAATTTTTACCGGAGCCCGGTGAAATATGCTGTTTATCTTGATGATTGGATACTGTTCGACGACACGGGGCTGAAGGGCCGGGCGGCGGTTTGGGCGCGGGAGAACATCGACGGTGTGCTTCCTGACCGCCTGGAGAGATGCTGGGTGTCCAGCCCGGAATTCGCGGAGAAACTGGCGCAATGCAACCGGGTCGTCTACACCGTCGGCTTCGAACGCAGGAAGTTGCCCGAGACCCCGCAATGGGGCCAGCTGGATTACAACCGGACCAACGGGATCCTTGCCCCCGGCCTGTTCGGGGTTGGCATCGCGTTCCCCCAGTACGCCGAAGACCCCTACGGGTACGGGCAGTTTCGGGTGGGCCTGAAAAAATTCATGGACTATCTCGACGCCGTCCTGCCGCTGTGGCTGCTCTACGGCCCCTGATCTTCGCGGGCGGTCTCCGGCCCGCGATGGCTTTAAACTCAGCCTGATCCGTTTGCGACGTCGCCCGCGACCGGGCGCGTCAGCCCAGCAACAGCCCGGGATCGCCGCGGCGGCGATACACCGAACCGAACCGGGCGTCGAGGCGCAACCACGTCGGCAGTATCCGGACCCGGATCAATTCGTCGGCGCCGACCGCATCGGGCGACTGCGGCAGAAAACCCATCGCGGTCAGCGCGAACACGCAGCGCATCGGCAGCCCGACCTGAACGTCGGCCGAGCTGACCTGAATGACCTCCTGGTCGAGCAGCGACACCGGCGGCCCGTGAGAACTGCTGTGCTCCTTGGCAAGTTGGGCTCCGCGTTGCGCGAGATCGAGCATCACCCGGGCCGGGATGTCCTCGAGGTGGGTGAAGCCGGATTCCGGCGGCAACGCACCCCGCCACGCCGAATCCATCGCGAAGCCGGGATCGACGTACCCCGAGTCGTCCATCGCGGACAGGCCACGCGCCAGCGCGTCGGCGCCCACCGACAGATCGCCGGGCCGCACCTCGCCGACCACTACCCGGCTCGCCAGCACGTCGAAACCCGTTGCGACCCAGGCGGTCAGCAGACCCGGCGATCGGGTCCGGAATCGGATGATCGCGGCGTCATCGAGTCGCAGGGCGCGGTCGACGAACGCGGCCAGATCCGTTCGGTGTGCGGCCCTGGCGTCGGCACCCAGCCAAAGTCCGCGGTCGGCTACCTGATCCACCGTTGCAGATACTCCCGATGCTGTGGCGAGAGTCGCACCAGGCGCTCCTCCTCGATGTGGACGGCGGCCAGTTGCGACTCGGCGATGACGGCGGGCTTCGACGCCGGGTCCGCGGAGACCGAGCGCACCTCATAGCCAAGCGTGAAGTCGACCGCCCGCAGCCGCTTGGTCCACATCGTCACCTGCAGCGGTGAATCGATCAGCCGCAGCTGCCCTTTGTAGGTCACCTTGACCTCGGCGATGAGCAAACCGATGGTCATGATGTCCACCTCGAACGCTTCGCGCAGGAACTGGACGCGCGCCTCCTCGAGGATGGTGACCATGGTGGCGTGGTTGATGTGCTGATACATGTCGATGTCCGACCAGCGCACTGGCACGGGCGCGACGAAGCCGACGCTCAACTTGACGATCCTCTTCCACTGGTGCGGGTCATGCGACGTATTTGTCGGGCAGCGACGGACAGCGTCGCGAGATCCTGGTTTCCGCTTTCCTGGATCTCGATGAGTGTTCGGCGGGCCCGCTCGACCCGGGAGGCACTCAGGTGTTCCCACTCGACGATCTTCTCTTCACCACTTTCGTCCGGCTCCCCCACGGCGAGCACATCGAAGCACAGCGACCGCAACGAAGCATAAATGTCGTCACGAATCGCCAACCGCGCCAAGGAGTGCCAGCGGTCTCGCCGGGGCAGTTCCGATACCGCGGTCAACAGCCGGTCGGTGCCGAGGCGGTCCATGAGCGCGAAATAGGTGTCCGCGACCTCGGCGGCGTCGATGTCGTTGATGTCACCGATGTCGATGATGTCGAGCAGGCTGAAGCGGTAGAGGCCGGCGGCCACCATGTAGGCCAGGTCTTCCGGCGCGCCCTGGGAGGCGAATTCGGCGGCTTCGGACTCCACGATCGCCTTATCGTCGCCGCGCAGCCACTCCGACATGCGCGGTGTCAGCGCCTGGACTTTGGCGGCGAACCGGTTGATTTCGGCCCCGACCGCCAACGGCTGGGGACGGTAGTTGAGCAGCCACCTCCCGGCGCGGTCGATCAGCCGCCTGGTGTCCAGCGTGAGCCGATCCGACAGTGCGACCGGCAGATTCGCGGCGCGGATGCGCCGCCAGATCTCCCCCACCCCGAAGATGGCGTCGGTGGCGACGTAGGTGCGCACCGCGTCGACCGACCCGACGCCGACGTCTTCGGTGATCCGGAACGCGTAGCTGATCCCGGCGGCGTCCACCAGGTCGTTGATCAGCATGGTGGTGACGATCTCGCGTCGCAGCTGATGCGTGCGGATCTCCGGAGCGAACCGTTCCCGCAACGGCTTTGGGAAGTACAGCGGCAGCCGGGACGCGAACACGTCCTGTTCGGTCAGCTCGGTTTGGAGCATCTCCTCCTTGAGGCCCAGCTTCACGTGCGCCATCAAGGTGCACAGCTCCGGTGAGGTGAGCCCGATGCCGGCCTCGGCGCGGCGCCCGATCTCCTTCTCCGTGGGCAGCGCTTCCAGGTCGCGGTGGATGCCGCGCTCGTCGACCAGGTACTGGATCAGCCTGGCGTGCACGGGAAGCAGGCTGGCCGCGTTGGCGCGGCTGGTACCGATCAGGTCGTTCTGTTCCTCGTTGTCGGTGAGCACCAGCTGCGCGACCTCGTCGGTCATCGATTCCAGCAGCGGCTTGCGCTCCTCCGGCTTGACCTTGCCCGCAGTCACCAGGGCATCGATCAGGATCTTGATGTTGACCTCGTGGTCCGAGCAGTCCACGCCGGCCGAGTTGTCCATGGCATCGGTGTTGATCCGGCCACCCGCCAGATCGAACTCCACCCGACCCAACGCCGTCACCCCGAGGTTGCCACCTTCGCCGATCACCTTGGCGCGCACTTGGTTTCCGTTCACCCGCACCGGATCGTTGGCGCGGTCGCCGACGTCGGCGTCGGACTCGGACTCCGCCTTGATGTAGGTACCGATGCCGCCGTTGAACAGCAGATCGACCGGCGCCTGCAGGATCGCCTTGATCAGATTGGGTGGTGTCATTTCGGTGACCCCATCCTCCGAGCCGTCGATGCCCAACGCCTCGCGAACCTGGGGGCTGACCGGAATCGCCTTGTGCTCACGGCTGTACACCCCGCCGCCGTCGCTGATCAACGACGTGTCGTAATCCTCCCAGCTCGAGCGCGGCAGGTCGAACATGCGTTGGCGTTCCGCCCAGGAAGCCGCGGCATCGGGATCGGGATCCAAGAAGATGTGCCGGTGGTCGAAGGCGGCGAGCAGCCGGATGTGCTTGCTCAGCAGCATGCCGTTGCCGAAGACGTCGCCGCTCATGTCGCCGATCCCCACCACGGTGAAATCCTCGGCCTGCGTGTCGATATCCATCTCTCGGAAGTGCCGTTTGACGGCTTCCCACGCGCCCTTGGCGGTGATGCCCATGGCCTTGTGGTCGTAACCGACCGATCCACCGGACGCGAACGCGTCGCCCAACCAGAACCCGTAGGACTTGGCGACATCGTTGGCGATATCGGAGAAGGTAGCGGTGCCCTTGTCGGCCGCGACCACCAGGTACGCGTCATCGCCGTCGCGGCGGATGACTTCCGGTGGCGGGTTCACCTTTCCGGTCGCATGGTCGACGTTGTCGGTGACGTCGAGCAGGCCGGAGATGAACAGTTGATAGCAGGCGACGCCCTCGGCGCGGCTGGCGTCGCGGTCGGCGGCGGCGTCGCCGGTGGGCAGCGGTGGCCGCTTGAGGACGAATCCGCCCTTGGCGCCGACGGGCACGATGACGGCGTTCTTGACCGCCTGCGCCTTGACCAGGCCCAGGATCTCGGTGCGGAAGTCGTCTCGACGGTCCGACCAGCGCAGGCCGCCGCGGGCCACCGGGCCGAACCGCAGGTGCACGCCCTCGACCCGGGGCGAGTAGACGAAGATCTCGTATTTCGGGCGTGGCAGCGGCAGCTCGTCGACCAGCTGGGCATCCAGCTTGATCGCCAGCACGTTGCGCGCCCGGGCCGAACCTTCGCGTGTCACAAAGTAATTCGTGCGCAACGTGGCCTGCACCAGCGACGCGAAGGCACGCAGGATGCGGTCGGTGTCCAGGCTCACGAGTGCGTCGATGTCGGCGGCGACGGCCGCGGCGGCCGCCTGCGCATCCCGGGTCGACGATGGATCGGGGCTGGGGTCGAACAGCGCCTCGAACAGCGCTACCAGCGATCGCGCGGTCGAGGGGTGCTCGTTGAGCACCGACTCGATGTAGGACTGGCTGTAGGGAAAGTTAGCCTGCCGCAAGTACTTTGCGTAGGCCCGCAACAACACGACCTGCTGCCAGCGAAGGCCGGCACGCATCACCAGCTCGTTGAACCGATCGATCTCGAGGCGGCCCTGCCAGATCGCGGTGACCGCGTCGGCGAACCGCTCGGCCATCGCGTCGCGCTCGGCTTGCGTCGAGGCCAGCCGGACGGTTGGGTGCGGTGAGATCTTGAACTGATAGATCCACACCGGTAGCCCGTCGGACCGCTCGACGGTGAACGGCCGCTCCTCGAGCACCACCACGCCCATGCTCTGCAGCATCGGCAGTAGCTGGCTCAGCGAGGCGGTGCGTCCGCCCAGGAACCAGGTGAGCTGCGCGGACCCGTCCTCGTTCTCGGTGAACACCAGCTTGACCGAGTTGTCTTGCAGCGCATTGATGATGGCGATGTGATCGATCGCGTCGGCCGGGGTGACGGCCTGCTTGTAGACCTCGGGGAAGGCGGCAGCGTAGTACTCGGCGTCGGCATGGCCCACCGAACCTTCGGCGGCGGCGGTGATGAGCCGGTCGGCCCAGGTCCGCGCGGCTTCGCTCAGCAGCGCCTGGATGCGGACCCGGTTGCCTTCGGAGACGTCGACCGGCGTGGCGTCGGGGCCTTCGGACGGCAGCCGGACCATGAAATGCATGAGGGCCCACGGTGATTCGCTGACCCGGGCAGTGAATTCCAGCCTGGTGCCGCCGAATTCGTGCACCAGGATGTCCTCGATCTGCAGGCGCACCGCCGTGGTGTAGCGGTCACGCGGCAGATACACCAGGCAGGAAACGAAGTACTGCAGCCGGTCGGCACGCAGGAACAGCAACGCGTTTCGTTGCGGGCCAAGGTCCACCACCGCTTTGGCCATCGCCAGCAGCCGTTCGGCGCTCAGCGTGAACAGCTCCGAACGGGGAACGGTCTGGATGACGTCGAGCAGTAGCTGGCCCGGGTGGATCGGGTCGTTGTCGGCCATTGCCAGCGCCTCACGGACCCGGCGCGAGATCGTCGGGATCTCGAGGACGTCGGCGTTCATGGCGGCCACCGTGAACAACCCGACGAAGCGATGCTCGATCACGGCGCCGTCGACGTATTCGCGGACCGCGATGGCATACGGGTAGGCGCCGTAGCGCAGGTAGCTGCCCACCACGGATTGCGCCAGGACCAGCAGCCGGTTCTCGTCGGTCAGCCGGGGGCGCGAGCCGGTGCGGGTCCGCAGGACGCCGAGGCCGGGTGACCCGTCCCCGGAGACCTGGCCGTCGTGCACGTGGCAGCGCTGGTAGCCGAGCAGGAGGAAGTTGCCGTTGCCCAGCCAGCGCAACAGCGCCGCGACGTCGTCGCGGTCGGGCGCCGAGAAGTGGCCGCCGGCATTGGTTTCCACCTGCGCGGCCAGGTCGTCCAGGGCGGCGATCAGGGTCGAGGCGTCGCTGGCGACCTGTTGCACGTCGGCGAGCACCTTGGGCAGCAGCCGCTCGACCTCGGTGAGCCCCTTGCTGTCGACCGACGGCAACAGCTGTACGTGGATCCACGCCTCACCCTCGTATTGCGATGCGCCCTCGGCTTTCGCCTGCACGCGCAGCAGGTCGCCCTCCGGGCTGCGCAGCACGTCGAACACCGGCGTCATGATCGCCGTGTACGGGACGCCGAGCCGGTGCAGCAGCACGGTGACCGAATCCATCAGCATGCCGCCGTGGTCGGTGACCACCTGCAGCGCGGGCCCGAACCCGGCGGGGTCGTCGGCCGGGTACACCGCGACGCGGCTTTCGCCGGCGGGCCGGTGCAGGCCGAGGCGATAGTGGGAGCTCAGCATGGCCGGGGTCACGATCGCCGCCGGCACGGTCAGGTCGATGGGCCTGGTTTCCGCGCCGCCCGACTGGTCGCTGTGCGGACCGCGATAGCTCTCTACGTAGGCCCTCGAGATCCACTCGGGAATGTCTCGCTGCTGGGTGAAGGTCGTCCACGGCTCGAGATCGTGTCTGGCTTCGGGATCGATCGTCATGCCGATAGCTCCCAACTGGCGACGGTAATCAGTGCGCTCGGTCGCCCCGCTGGGTGGCGGTGCGGGGCAGAGCTGACACTAGTCGCGCGTCAGCTTGCGGTGGGTCACTCTGTGCGGCCGTGCCGCATCGGCGCCGAGGCGTTCGATCTTGTTCTCCTCGTATGCCCCGAAGTTGCCCTCGAACCAGAACCACTTGGCTTCGTTGTCGTCGTCACCCTCCCAGGCCAGGATGTGCGTGCAGGTGCGGTCCAGGAACCACCGGTCGTGCGAGATCACCACGGCGCAGCCGGGGAACTGCTCGAGGGCGTTCTCCAGCGAGCTCAGGGTTTCCACGTCGAGGTCGTTGGTGGGTTCGTCGAGCAGGATCAGGTTGCCGCCCTGCTTGAGCGTCAGCGCCAGGTTGAGCCGGTTGCGCTCGCCACCGGAGAGCACCCCGGCCGGCTTCTGCTGATCCGGTCCCTTGAATCCGAACGCCGACACGTAGGCCCGCGACGGCACCTCGGTCTGGCCGACCACGATGTGGTCCAGCCCGTCGGAGACGACTTCCCACACGTTCTTCTTGGGATCGATTCCGGCGCGGGTCTGGTCGACGTAGCTGAGCTTGACGGTCTCGCCGACCTTGACCGTGCCGCTGTCCGGCTGCTCGAGGCCGACGATTGTCTTGAACAGCGTGGTCTTCCCGACCCCGTTCGGGCCGATGACGCCGACGATGCCGTTGCGCGGCAGGGTGAACGACAGGTCCTTGATGAGGGTGCGGCCGTCGTAGCCCTTGTCGAGGTGTTCGACCTCGACGACCACGTTGCCCAGCCGCGGACCGACCGGGATCTGGATCTCCTCGAAGTCGAGCTTGCGCGTCTTCTCGGCCTCGGCGGCCATCTCCTCGTAGCGCTGCAGCCGGGCCTTGCTCTTGGCCTGGCGCGCCTTGGCCCCGGAGCGCACCCACGCCAGCTCCTCGGCCAACCGCTTCTGCAGCTTGGCGTCCTTGCGGCCCTGCACGGCGATCCGCTCGGCCTTCTTCTCCAGGTAGGTGGAGTAGTTGCCCTCGTACGGGTAGGCGCGGCCGCGGTCGAGTTCGAGGATCCATTCGGCGACGTTGTCCAGGAAGTACCGGTCGTGGGTGACCGCCAGGATCGCCCCCGCGTAGGACGCGAGGTGCTGCTCGAGCCACTGCACGCTTTCGGCGTCCAGGTGGTTGGTCGGTTCGTCGAGGAGCAGCAGGTCAGGCTTGGACAGCAGCAGCTTGCACAGCGCGACGCGGCGCCGCTCACCACCGGACAGGTTGGTCACCGGCTCGTCCGGCGGCGGGCAGCGCAGCGCATCCATGGCCTGCTCTAGCTGCGAGTCGAGGTCCCACGCGTCGGCGTGGTCGAGCTCCTCCTGCAGCCGGCCCATCTCCTCCATCAACTCATCGGAGTAGTCGGTGGCCATCAGCTCGGCGACCTCGTTGAAGCGGTCGAGCTTGACCTTGATCTCGCCCAGGCCTTCTTCGACGTTGCCGCGGACGGTCTTGTCCTCGTTTAGCGGCGGCTCCTGCAGCAGGATGCCGACGGTCGCGTCGTTGGCCAGGAAGGCGTCGCCGTTGTTCGGCTTGTCCAGGCCCGCCATGATCCGCAAGACGCTCGACTTGCCGGCGCCATTGGGCCCGACGACACCGATCTTGGCGCCTGGATAGAAGCTCAGTGTGACGTCGTCCAGGATCACCTTGTCGCCGTGCGCCTTGCGGACCTTTTTCATCGTGTAGATGAACTCAGCCATGCCGCGGTTGTGCCTTTCTGGTTGCGAAGTGATCTCGCGGACCATCCTAGGCATCGCCCGGCGGCGCGACCGCCGCCGCTAAGCCGTCAGCGGCAGCGGACCGGTGTCGGCGGACTCGGCGTCCTCGGCGTCGGCGTCCTCACCAGCGCCGTCGGACGCATCCGCCGGCGGTGCGGCGGCCTCGGGGGCGGTCGGACCGGTGTAGCCCGGGCGCTCGATGCGCACAATCGCGCGGGACACGTCGGGCCCGACCGCGGTGGCGCGCATCTCCAGCGACGACCGACGGTTGCCGTCACGGTCCTCGTACTCGCTGGTGTACACGTGGCCCACCACGATCACCGGCGCGCCCTTGCCCAACGCGGCGCCCACGCCGGTGACCAACTTGCCCCAGCAGTTGACGTTGATGAACAGCGAGTTGCCGGGCTCCCAGCCGCCGTCGGCCGTGCGCCGCCGGGAATTGCTGGCGACGCGGAACTTGATGACCTCCTGGGTGCCGACCTGTCGGCGTTCGGGGTTGTTGACGATGTGGCCGACGACGGTGAGCGACGTTTCGAACATGGGCTGATCCCTTCTCGTTTGCATTGGCTATGGCTCCCAGTAGGCGCGGCGGCACCGACGAACGCCGCGGGAACGACCCGCAGACGGGCCGCCTTGTGGAAGAAACCGGGGCTGTGGATCAGTCGGGATCGGCCGGGCCGGACCGCTGGGCCCTCTCGCCCCGCGCCAGCTGCGCCAGCATCGCGTTGTAGGCGACCAGCTCGGCGTCGTCGTCGCGTTCGGCGGCCCGGTCCAGCCGCTTGGCGGTGCGACGATCACTGCGCGCCCACTGGATGAGCAGCGCGAGCATCACGATCACCAGGGGAAACTCCCCCGCCGCCCAGGCGATGCCCCCACCCAGGCGCTGATCGCCCAGCAGGTCGGTGTGCCAGCTCAGATCGAGCGAGCGGTAGTAGTCGGCACCGAGCACCTTCTTGGTGCCCATCAGCACCACCCCGAAGAAGGCGTGCAGCGGCAGCGAGGCGAACACCACCGCCACCTTGGCCAGCGGCGGGATCGGTCGCGGAGTCGGGTCCACCCCGATCACCACCCAATAGAACAGGTAGCCGCTGACCAGGAAGTGCACGTTCATCGCCAGGTGCCCGGCGTGGCTGCTCGCGGTGACGTCGAAGAGGTTCGACAGATACAACCCATAGAAGCCGGCGACGAACAGCACGGTGGCCACGACGGGATTGGTGAGGACCCGGGAGAAACGGCTGTGCAGCGCGGCCAACAGCCATTCCCGCATGCCCGGCGGATCGTCACGGCCGGCGGCCGGCAGCGCCCGCAACGCCAGGGTGACCGGCGCGCCGAGCACCAGCAGGATCGGGATCAGCATGGAAAGGCACATGTGGACCACCATGTGCATGCTGAACATCGCCGGCATGTAACGGCCGACGCCCGACGACGTCGCGAACAGCAACACCGCGCAGCCGAGCAGCCAGGAGAAGGTCCTGCCGGGCGGCCAGTGATCGCCGCGGCGGCGCAGCCGCACCAGTGCGGCCACATACAGCGCGGCGAAGACGACCGCCGCCGAACCGAAGATCAGGTCGAAGCGCCAGTCGAACAGGATGCGCGCCACGGTGGGCGGTCCGTCGAAGTCGTAGCCGATCTCGGCTTCGGGGATCGACGGCAACCGGGCCGGGGGTGGCGGCGGCGGGGTGCGGCCCAGCCCGACGGCGATGCCGAAGGTCAGGCCGAAAACGGCGGCCTCGATCAGCGTAAGCCGCAGCAGCGCGCCACGCCCATGGCTCGGATCCGCTTGCAGCGCAGCCACACTCACGCGTCGCTGACGCCAGCCCAGCACCCCCAGCAGGCACAGCGCGATGAACTTCGCGGTGACCAGCCGCCCATAGTCGGTGCTCAGCAGGTCGGAGGGCTGCACGCGGACCAGGGCGTTGACCAGACCGCTCACCGCCATCGCCACCCAACACCACAACGCGACCATCGAGAAACGCCTGGCGGCCAGCCCGAGGTGACCACCGCCCCGCAGGGCGTGGGCAAGCAGGGCGAGCAGGCCACCGGCCCACATGCTGGCGGCGACCAGGTGGATCAGCAGGCCGTTGGTGGCCAGGTCGTGCGAACCCCCGGCAGACGAATGACCGGTCAGCCCAAGGGGAATCAGGGTCGTCACCGACGCGGCGACCAGTACCGGCGTCCACGACCAGCGCAGCACCGACAGGCTCGCCAGCGTGATCACCGCGGCCAGGATCGCGGTCCAGCGCCACGCCGAGGCGTTGGTGATCAGGCCCGCCAACGACCACATCCGCGCCGCGGGGATGTCGGCGACGGCATGGCCGGACACATCGGAGATGGTCAATGGGACCAGCAGGGCGGCGCATACCGCCCACACCCCCGACGCCATCGTCCCCAGCCGAAGCGCCCGGTAGCCGTCGGCGTCGAGGACGCCGTTGCGCTGCGGCGGCACCAGGAACGCGGCGAACAGGAACGAGCCGACCGCCAGCACCGCGCCGATCTCGCCCGCCGCCCGCACGAACGGCAACCCCAGCGTGGTCACCGGACCCGGGTCGGGCAGGCCCGTCACCGTCAGCGAGCTGGCCAGCGAGAGGGCCCCGATGCCGGCGGCGGTGCAGCCCGCCAGCACGGCCACCCCGGCCAGCACCGGCCACACCAGCGTGCGGCGCTGGGCGACGGCCTCGGTCGAGGCCCTGCCAGCCGGCGGGGCGACGGTCATACGTCCAGGGTATGGGCGGCCCCGACCGGCTACCGAGTCTGGCTGTCCAGAAGGTCCTGGCGGGCCTTGGCCTCGCGTGCCACGAACTGATCGCGCGCGATCCGCCCGGCGTAGTCGAAGTCGTGCAGGATGTCGCGCAGCTCGTGCAGGAAGGCACGACGCCTTTCGGCCAGGTCCGGCGCGGGTGCGATCAGGTCCTGATCCTCGACGACCTGGCGCGCGGTGGCGAACAACAGCGTGGAGACCGATTCGCTGCTGCGGATCCGGGTCTGCGCCACATACTGTCGGCCGACGCCCAACGCCAAGTCCGTCAGTTCCTTGTGCCCGATGTCCGCCGGCGCGTCGCGCAGCACGTCGGCGACGATCTCGTAGGCCTCGAAGAACACCCGCAACATCGCGTCCGCCATCAACGGGCGCTTGGCGAACAACAGCGCGTCGATCTCGTCGCCGCCGGCCGCGACGTGGGCTTCCCAATTGTCGTGCCAGGCCATCTCTTCGGCGATGTTGTCCCGAAACGTCGCCGAGTCGGCGAAATAGAAGTCGAACTTCAGCAGATCGCGCAGCCGCATCGCCTGAGCCCAGAACGCGCCCATGCGGTCGCCGTCGGCGTGGCGGGCGTGTGCCAGGGCGAGCTCGACGATCGAGGTCTCCAAAAAGGCGTGGATCACCGAGTTGCGGTAGAAGGCCGCGGCGTGCTGCTCTTCGGGCGCGATGCGCCACACCGTTTCCCGGCCGCCGTCGACCCGGGTGATGGGGTGTCCGTTGGACAGCGCGTCGACCGCCGCGCGTACCCCGTCTTGCGTGCGCAGCCGCAACGCGCTGGTGGACATCGGATTGTGTTTGCGTTCCAGGTAATCCAGCGAATCCTGCAGGGTGTGGTGCAGCTGGCCGAGGGTCAGCGCCGCCCCGCGGGTGGTCAGCAGCAGCGCGCACACCAGACCCGTCGCCGTCACCGGCGTCGCCTGCAGTATCCGCCAGGCGACCTCGAACGACATTTTTTGCAGCGCAAGGCGTTTGGCGTCCGGATCCTGGGCCAGCGGGCCGTGCGGCGCACCCAGGTAGTGGCGCATCGACACGGCTTCGGGGAAACGGACGTAGATCTTGCCGTAGTTGCGTTCACCCTGCGCCCGGATGAAGTTGTACAACCAGCCCACGCCTTCGGGTGTCTTCTCGCCGCCGCGGGCGTAGGCGGCGTATTCCGCGGTCTCGTGCAGCTGATCGAAGCTGATCGAGACCGGTTGCAGCAGAATGTCTTCGCTGCGGCCATCGAGGTAGGCGTCGGCGACGTAGGCCAGCAGCCCGAGCTTGGGTGGCAACATCTTGCCGGTGCGCGAGCGGGTGCCCTCGATGGACCAGCTCAGGTTGAACCGCTTTTCGACTATGTAGCCGACGTATTCGCGCAGCACGTACTTGTAGAGCTGGTCGTTACCGATGTTGCGGCGGATGAAGATGACCCCGGAACGTCGCAGCAGCGGGCCCATGGCACCGAACGACAGGTTGATACCGGCGAACACGTGCACCGGCGGTAATCGGTTCTCCTGCATGGCGACCGGCACCACCGCGCCGTCGATGTAGGACCGGTGCGAGAACAACAATACGGCAGGGTGGGCTTCCAGGCCGGCCCGCATCGCCGCGACCTGATACTCGTCGTAGTCGATCTCGGGGTCGAACCCGCGGCTGATCATCCTGCCGAGGACCCCGACGAGGTCGACCGATGCCCGGCTCCAGCCGGTGGCGAGTTCGTCGAGCATCTTTGCGGCTTCCTCGACGGTGGCGCCGGGAATTCTCGCCAGGCCGCTGCGAAACCTGTTGGAGGCCATGATCTCTGGTTTCACCAGCCGCGGCGACTTGTACTGCGGTCCGAGGATCCGGTACTCGACGCGTTCCATCGCCAAGATGGCGCGGCGGATCACGAATTGGGCGAAGTCGTACCGGTCGTCTCCGACGGTGGTGTCGCGCCATTGCCGGCGCAGCTCCGCGACCGTCGCGGCTTCGCCGGCCACCACCCGTGCCCGCTGGGGCGCGGTGCGCACAATCCGTTCTTGCTGGCGCTGGTTGGGGTGATAGGGATCCCGGCCGGGCAGCAGGCCGGCCAGCTTGGCGACCCGGCCGCGATTCGGCTCCGGCAGCCAGAACACCCGCACCGGCACGATGGACCGGTCTTCCCTTGATTCAAGCTGTTCGGCCAGCGCCGTCATCACGTCCGGTGGCGCATCGAGCGCCGGCAGCTTGACCAGGTCGAAATTCGCGCCCGGGTGCCCGGCGCGTTGTTGCTCCATCCACGCCGTCACCAGGTCCATCTCGACCGGCGAGGTCATTGACGCCAATATCAGCGAGTCAGTCCCGGCAAGGATGGCGCTGGTATCCGCGGCCGGTTCGGTCACGGATGCCCTCGGTGCGGCGATTCCGGTGACTCGGCGTTGCCGGGCGCCGCCTTGGTCGCGGGCCGTTGCACCTCGCCGTCTTTGAGGGCGGCCTCGGATTCATGGGGAGTTGCCTTGGGCGCCTTGGCTTTCGACGCGGCCTTCTTCGCGGGATCCTTCTTCGCGGGATCCTTCTTCGCCGGTGCCTTCTTCGCGGGTGCCTTCTTCGCGGGCGCCTTCTTCGCGGGTGCCTTGGTGGTCCGGCTCTGTGCCTTCTCGGCCGCCTTCTTCTCGGCGTACAGGTCGACCTCGGGCAGTTCGTCGACGGGCCAGTTGGCGAGCGTATCCAGGTAGAGCTGGCGCACTTCGGCGATGCGGTCCGGCAGCGTGTCAAGCGTCCAGTCCTGCACCGAGATCGGCGGGAAGACCGCGACGTCGACGGTGCCCGGGTTGATGACGGTCGAGTTCCGGGCGGCAACGAGTTCGGCGTTGCGGATCACGATCGGAACGATCGGGATGCCGGCGGCCATCGCGAGACGAAATGGACCCTTTTTGAAGGGGCCGACCTCGTTGGTGTCCAGCCGGGTGCCTTCGGGCGCCATCACAATGGAAAGTCCGTTCTTGGCCCGCTCTTCGACAACGCGCATCGTCTCCAGCGCGGAGGCCGAATCGTCTCGGTCGATGAAAACCCCGTCCAATGCCTTGCCGAGCAGGGCCATGATCGGATTCTTCTGTAATTCCTTCTTGGCCACGGCAACCCAGTTGTCGTTGACCAGCGCACCCGCGATCACCGGATCCACCTGATTGCGGTGGTTGTAGATGAAGACGGCGGGACGTTGCGCGGTCAGATTCTCTCTCCCGACGACATTGAGGTGCACTCCCGTGGTCGCCAGCACGGTTTGGGAAAAAATGGAAGTGAAGAAATTCGCGCCCCGCCGCCGGCTACCGGTCAGCACACCCATCGCCACTGCGCCGGCGCCGACGGGGACGATCGAGCCCAGTCCGGCAAGGGTACGCACCTGCCGTCGCAGACCCACCGGACCTCGGCTGCTGAATCTCAGGATGGGCCAACCGCGGCGCTTGGCCACCGCCGCCATTTTCCCTTCGGGATTAGTCGGCCGGGGATTGCCGACCAGATACATCAGGGCGACGTCCTCGTCACCGTCGGCGTAGAAGTAACTGTCCTTGAGATCGATGTCGTGCTCGGCGGCAAAGCGTTGTACCGCAGCGGCTTTGCCGGGGCCCCAGAGGATCGGCTTCTGGACGGACCCGGTGAGCAAGCCGTCCTCGGTGGTCTCGAACTTGTTGGTGAGCATGTTGGGGATGCCGAGGAACCGCGCGACGGGATTAACCTGGATGGTCAGCGCCGAGGAACTAAGCACCACGGTGTGGCCGCGGGCCATGTGGGCGCGGACCAGCTCACGCATCTCCGGGTAGATCCGGGATTCGATGCGCTGGACGAACATTCGCTCGCCGATCTCTTCCAGGTCGTCGAGCAGTCGCCCCGTGAGCGCCTTGGCGGCCTTGCCGATGAGGTCCTCGAACTCGATGCGACCGAGGGTGTGGCTTAAGCCGGCCTGCACCATGCCGAGCAGTTCACTCACTCCCATGTCGCGGCGCAGCAGCCGTTCCTGGGTCAGGATGACCGCGGTGAACCCGGCGACCAGCGTGCCGTCCAAGTCGAAAAACGCGCCGATCTTCGGGCCTTCGGGGCTGGCCATGATCTCGGCCACCGAGCCGGGCAACCGCAGGTCCGCTCCGGCCGTTTCGCCCTTGTCCCCCTGCTGCTTTGAGTTACTCATGAGCCGGCCACCGATCGAGTGGACACCGCCGACTCGGTGAACGAGGCGGGCACCGCTTGCGGTGGCGGGTCGCCTGCCAGCGCCAGGATCTCGTCGAAACCCTCCAACAGGCATTGGGCGAACAACGCCTCGTTTCGCACCGCGGCCCGGTCGTAGCGCACGGTAATGGTGCACCACCCGCCCCGCGAGATCAGCACCACCATCATCGCCACCCCGGGCAGTGGACCGATACCGTACTGCCGCAACACTTTCGCCCCGGCGATGTAGGTGTCGCCGGGATAGACCGGGACGTTGCTGGCCTGCACGTCGGAGCCGATCACCGACCCGGTGATGCCTTCGAGCACCGCGGTTGGCAGGACGCTGAGCACCGGCGCCAGCGAACCGATGATGTTCATGGCGGGCTCGTCGCGGCGCTGCGTCATCTGGGCGCGGATCTTTTTCATCCGGGAGACGGGGTCGACGGTGCCGATCGGCGCCGCCAGGTTGACGCCCGTGAACCGGTTACCCCCGGCCGTATCCGCTTCGGCCCGAAGGTTGACCGGCACCGCCATCGGCAGCGTGCTGATCGGCACGCCGAACGCCTCGTGGTAGCGGCGCAGAGCGCCGCACAAGCCGGCAAGGTAGGCATCGTTGATCGACCCGCCGCCGGCCTTCGCGGCCTTGTGCAGGTCGGCGAGCGGGATGTCGATCGCCTCGCTGCGGGTGGCCAGGCTGCGACGCCGCAGCAGCGGCGACGGCTCGGCGGCCCGGTTGAGCACCCGCATGCCCGACATGGCGTACCCGACGATTCCCGAGACGGTGGCCGTCGGTTCCAGGACCGCCCGCCCGGCCGCCGATACGGCCCCGGACAGCGCGCTCATGACGCCGCCGACCACGGCGAACGGCAGGTGGTTAATGCCCTGGCGCATCAGGTCATTGGACGTCAGGTCCTGCGGCACGGGCAGCGGCAGCGTCGGCTTGGCCGGCGGATCGCGCTCGAGGTCATAGATTTCGGCGAACATCTGCACCCCGCCCACGCCGTCGGTGACGGCGTGGCTCACATGCAGCAGCGTGGCGGCCTTGCCGTCGGCCAGGCCCTCCACGAGGGTGGCCGTCCACAGCGGTCGCGAAATGTCCATCGGCGACTGCAGGATGAGGTCGGCCAGGTCGAATACCTCACGCAGCGTGCCGGGTTCGGAAACACGCACCCGACGAACGTGAAAATCCAGGTTGAAGTCGGGATCGACCACCCAGCGCGGCGACGCCGTCGGCAGGGTCGGCACGACGACCTTTTGGCGCAACCGCAGCACCCGTCGGGAGGCGCTTTCGAATCGGTTCCGGAACTGTGCCCATTCCGGCGTGGTGTCCAGCAGTTCCAAGGCCATGATTCCGGACCGGGTGCGGGGGTTTGCCTCCCCCCTGTGCAGTAGGTAGTCGACCGGCCCGAGTTCGTCGGACAACTTGATCGCCTCGACGGATTCAGTCATGGTCATCAGCTCGACGCGCCAACGTTGTCACCGTCGCTCAAGCCTCCTGCCTCAAGGACCACCAACCCCGATGGTCTACCCAACGCTAGTCGGGTTACCACGCTGGTGAAAGGAGCGGCGAGTACCGGGCCGCCGATTCAGCTGGCCCTCAGCTGGCCCTCAGCTGGCCGAAGTGGCCGACAGTGGCAGGGAATCCAGCAGGGAGCTGACGCGCCGCCCGTACACGACCCCGAGGAAATCGGCGACGGCGTCAGCGGCCAGCCGCGATCGGACCGTCGGCGTGATGTCGAAAGCGTGGTGGGCGTTGCCGAGTTCGGCGTACGCCACCGTGGCAGCGCCGGCCGCGCGCAACGCCGCGCAGAAAGCGCGAGCCTGGCCGTTGGGCACCAACTCGTCCTTCTGGCCGTGCAACACGAAGAAGGGCGGCGCGTCGGCGTGCACGTAGGAGACGGGCGATGCGGCCGTGAAGCGCTCGGGCGCGTCGGCGTAGCGGGCCTTCATCACGAACTGTTCGAGGAACGGCAACATCAGTGGGTGCATGTTGTCGAAGTCGGTGAAGTCGTAGACGCCGTAGTAGGGCGCTACCGCTTGCACGGTGGTGTCGGCCTCTTCGAAACCGGGCTGGAAGGCGGGGTCGTTCGGGGTCAGCGCCGCCAGGGAGGCCAGGTGCCCACCCGCCGAGCCGCCGGTGATCGCGATGAAATCCGGGTCGCCGCCGTAGTCGGCGATGTTCTCCCGGACCCACGCGATCGCCCTTTTGACGTCGACGAGGTGTGCGGGGAAGGTGGCGCGCGGGCTCTTGCTGTAGTCGATCGAGACGCAGATCCAGCCGAGTTGGACCATTCGGCTCATCAGCGTGTAGGCCTGCGGACGCCGGCCGTTGAGCGCCCATGCCCCGCCCGGCACCTGGATCAGCACGGGTGCGCGGCAACCTGGGGCCAAGTCGTCGCGCCGCCAGATGTCCAGCATGTTGTCGCGCGGGCTCGGACCGTAGGAGATGTCGGACGTCTGCGACGCATACCGGCGGTGCGGCCCGGGCCTGCCCAGCAGTCGACCGCGCGGAGCGCACATTGCGCCGACGGCGGCGGGATGACATACCTGTTCGCGAAACTCGGGGCCGAAGGACTCCTCGAGCGCGGCGGTGAGGGTTCGATCAGCCCGCTGGGCGGCCAGCGTCGTGCCGACCCGGCCGACGGACGGATGCGAAACGCGGGACAGCGCGTGACCGGTCACTACGTGCGGAGGAAACTCCGTGGCAAGCCAGCCGGCGAAGCAGCCCAGCGCGAACGGCCCGCCGCGCAGCACCAGGTTGCCGAGTTGGTAGACATCCCGGGCTTCGGCTGCCAGCCGTGCCACTTGGGCCCCCGCCCACGAATAGGGCGAGGTCTGCTTGCTGGCCACGCTCATTGCAACGTCACCCCTGGAACGTTATGCACACGCCTCATTGCGGTTAACGACCCATGACCGGCCGATGTTATTCGTGTGTCGAGGGTCCCCACGATAACCGATAAACGTGGCGCGGGAAGGCTTTTCGTGCGCGTGGCGGCGGGGAATCGGGTCGGCAGGTGCGGTTGGATAGACTGACCTGCACATTGCCTCCGTAGCTCAGGTGGATAGAGCAAGGGCCTTCTAATCCCTAGGTCGCACGTTCGAGTCGTGCCGGGGGCACCGAGATTGGTGTATGACCTCGGCTGTTGCGTGACAGTTCGGCTTCGCTGATAGGTGACAGTGTTTCGGCTGAGACGTGACAGTGGTTTCGGTTGATCCGCGACACTCCCGGAATGAGGGAGTTGAGCGTGGCAGAGCAGCGGTATCAGGCCGTGATGGCGGTGATTGGTGACGGGTTAACGGTGTCCCAAGCCGCGGAAAAGGCCGGAGTGGCTCGTCAGACGCTGCACCGGTGGCTGGCCCGTTACGAGGCCGAGGGCCTCGAGGGGTTGGCGGACCGGTCGCATCGGCCGGTGAGCTGTCCGCATGCCATGCCCGGGGGCACTGGTCAGAGGGTGTCTGTATGTGCGAGTGGTTTGCGTGATGCGGCCGTGAACGCTTCGTTCAGCGGGTAGAGCCTCGTCCCTCGCCTGCCTAGCGTCAATCAGACATGTGATTGTCAAGCCGTGCCGCCATGGTCGGTCCTCTGACTTGAGGCCGTCTGTCGCAGAGAGGAAATTGATGACGGCAACGCACGAAGTGTTCAATCAGGCGCCACCGAGGGTGGGGGTAAACGAGTTCGACTCCAACATCGCGCTCACCGAAGCCGTGGAATGTTATGGCATCGGGTGGGCGACGGACCAGCTCAGCGATGTCGGTGAGCTGGTCGGCCAAGCCGATTTTCAGAGGGACGCCGATCTCGCCAACACCTACTCTCCGGTGTTCGTCAGTCATGATCGACTGGGCAACCGCGTCGATGCGGTCGACTTCCACCCGGCCTATCACCGCGTCATTTGCTCGGCGATCCGATATGGCGCTCACACCAGCTGCTGGGCCGACCCACGTCCGGGCGCACACATCGCCCGTGCCGTGACATACATGCTCTTCGCCCAGGTAGAGCCCGGTCACACATGTCCGGTGGGCATGACCCATTCCGTCGTTCCATCACTGCGACTTGCTCCCGACCTCGCGCAGACATGGCTGCCCCGGGTGTATTCGCGAACCTACGACCCGGAACTCCGCGCCCCTGATACCAAAGCGTCAGCGATCTTCGGAATGGCGATGACCGAGAAGCAGGGTGGATCCGACGTGCGAACCAATACCACCCGCGCAGTCGACGCCAAGGACGGAACCTGGCGCCTGACTGGCCACAAGTGGTTTTGCTCCGCTCCGCAGTCCGACGCCTTTCTTATGCTTGCGCAAACCCCGGGCGGATTGTCCTGCTTCCTGGTGCCGCGAATGCTGCCAGACGGAAGCTGCAATGAGTTTCGTATCCAACGGTTAAAAGACAAGCTAGGCAACAAATCCAACGCTTCCGCAGAAATCGAGTTGGAGGACACCACCGGCTGGCTGATCGGCGAGGCGGGCTGCGGCGTGCGCACAATCATCGAGATGGTTTCTCAGACGCGGTTGGACTGCGTGCTAATGAGCGCCGCAGGCATGCGGCAATCCGTCGCGGAGGCCGCATGGCACTGTCGCAATCGCTCCGCCTTCGGCGCAATGCTCATCCATCAACCGGCGATGACCAGCGTCATAGCCGACCTTCAACTGGAGGCCGAGGCTGCCACCTGGACCGCGCTACGACTGGCCGCCGCCTACGACAGTGACGACGACGAGTCGGTAGCCTTTCGGCGGCTAGCGACGCCTGTCGCAAAGTACTGGGTTTGCAAGCGGGGCCCACACCACGCCTACGAGGCGTTGGAATGCCTAGGGGGAAACGGTTACAGCGAACTCTTCCCGCTGGCGCGCCGCTATCGGGAGCAACCGCTAATGGCGATCTGGGAAGGTTCGGGCAATGTAATTGCCCTCGATGTCCTCCGAGCCATCGCCCGCGAGCCGCACTCGGTCGAGGCCTTCGATCGCGAGATATGTTCCGCGCTCGGCCAATATCCAGAGTTCGACAAGCACATCGCTCACGTGCGCGAGAGCGTCAGACATGCGGGTGCGGACGCGGCAGCGGCCCAAGGACAGGCTCGACGACTCGTCGAGTCCCTCGCGTTGGCCCTGCAGGCTTCGATTGTCATTCGTGAGGCGCCATCCGCAGTGGCAGACGCATTCGTAGCCGCTCGCATGAGCGACGACCGTCACCTAGAGTATGGCGCTCTTGCAACGCGTCTGGACCTTCGAGCGATCGTGGCGCGAGCTTAGACGTTCCGTTTTGACGGGCAATGAATTGCGTTGTCGGGACGGCTTATTCTGGGCATGGCTGTCGTCGTGTCGGGCGCCGGAGTTCCCCACGTCGTCGGGTAACGCCGCCTGACTGGCGCAGCGTCGCGACGGGTTTCTCGCCATAGCGGACGGCGTAGGCCGCGGCGAACCGCCCCAAATTGTTGAATCCCCAACGAGATGCGATGGATCCCACCGTCTCGGTCGAAGGATCGGAGCCCAGCAAGTCCCGATGGACACGGCGGAGACGGACGTCACGCAGGTACGCCATGGGTGTCGTACCGAGGTGGGCTCTAAAGCCCTGCTGAAGCGAACGAACGCTGACGTAGCTTCGGGCGGCCAATGTCGAGACAGTCAGCGGCTCATGTGGTTCGGCTTCGATGATTTCGATCGCCGCGCGGATGGCGCGAGGTGGAAGCTCCGTCGCTTCACCGTCCAATGCCGCGCGGTAAGGGTGGTGTGCGGCCCAGAGGAGGCCGCGGATCACACTCTCCGCGAAAGGCATCCCGACAATCGGCTGATGCACGACACTGGCCGGCCGGAACAGTTGCGCGGTCAACAGCCAGACCATGGAGACCCAGCTCCGAACGGCTGCACTTGTGGGCGGCAAGATGGATTGAAAGTCGATTTGGGACGTTATTGGGCGCCCGAGTGCGTCGGCAAGCGCCTCCTCAACGGCGGGAGGCTGGATCATTAGTGTGAGCCGGGGGCCAGCAGGACGGCGGACGCCCAGTTCGTCTTCCGGTCGATACACCACGAATGAGCCAGGCGTAGGAAAGATGGGCGAACCCCGACCGACGGCGACCGAAGGAGTCCAGATAGGCAGGGTGACGTGGTAGAGGGAACTCTCGACAGCGCTCACCCACGCCTCATCGTGATAACTGGTTTCCAGGATGGTCAGGGGACCGACCCGGCCGATACGGTGTGCAAATGAGACTGACGCCCTGTCCCCTAGCGGGTGGATCTCGGGCCACCAATATGGCCAGGACTCCGTTAGTTTCCGGCGCAATTCGGCGACCTCATCGGTCGTTCCGACGGTGACCCATGGTCGGTACTCAGGCGTATCGACTTCTCCGATTTGGTTCGCCATCACGCTCCTCGGCTCGGGCGTATATGTCTCATCAACCCTCCCCAAAGAATAGACCCCTGACCAGCTCGAGGTACGCCGCGGAAAGCGGTGGTTCAGCCGGTGATCAGCGTCGTCTCGACCCTGGCCCTTCCGGCCGGTCAGTCGATTCGTCCGAGGCCAACTCCCGCGCCACCAGTACTTTGACCGGCCAGCGAAATCGACACTGGCCTCGTCATCGCGGGGACCATCGGCGGGGCAGGCAAGCGGGGATTCACCCTGATCGGTGACACGGTCAACGTCGCGGCCCGCGCCGAGCAGCACAGCTAAATCACCGGCGACTCAATCCTTCTCACCCGCTGCGTCGACGCGCTAAATCAGCGGTCGCTGGACTCATCGGCCGTAGGTCTCACGCCCTCAGGGGCAAGACAGCCGCCGTCCAACTCTTTGGACCTCCCCCGTGAAAGGGCCGCCCCGTGGCGCGAGTAGGGCGGCCCGATCATCTATTCAAAAGCGGCTGGGCCGATCTGGTTCCAGTTGTTCCGCAGGTCTCCCGCACACCTCTGTCGGGGCTAACGCCGATCACGGTGACACAGCGGGAAGGCATGGGAAACGGGGCGCAGTCGAACCGGGCGCTATCGCCTAGGTAAGCAATCCTGCTGAATACCTAGACGATTGACGGTGCGGACCGACAATCGAGGCACCAACGCCCCACCGACGTGGTCGAATCACCTCATTACTCGGCCGTGTTACTAGACCTCGATCGTCTGGCTGACGTAGTTCTCCCAAGTGGCCATTTGGGCCGCGTCGACGAGGAGGCCTTGGAAATCCGGGTCAGCATTGAGGCTCTGCTGGACCTGGCCGTACGTGGCCCAGTCCTTGGTAGTCGACATCAAGCCGATGGCGTTGGTGCCCTGACCTCCGATCATGTTGACCAGCGCGGTGACGTTCTCCGCGCCATGTTTGCGGGCAAGCCCGGTCGCTCGCTTCAACTGCTTCTGAATGTCGTCCCAGGCGACCCCAGGGTTCGGATGGACGATCGTAGTAGCGACGATGGCCATGGCTGGACCTTTCGCTAGATGGGAAGAGAACGTTAATAGTCTCCGGCGCGGCGAAGCGAGCCGTCTAGAGTAGGCGGCTACTCCATTTCCGCGGGTGCGTGCAGGTTGCGCCCTCCCCCGGGGGTTTCAACCGGCTGCGGCTGGGAACAGTGATTGATAGTGGCAAACGCGGATGGCCGACCACGAGAGTCGGCCCATTTGCATCGTTGAGCAGGGAAATTATCGAGGATGTTGGCTAGGGTCAATAAGAGTTCAGCAAGCGTATTTAGGCAAAAACAACAACTTATGGCTGCTTGCCTGAATCCGAATCATAAATACATTCAGGAATGTCCTGAATGCAATTCAATACACGAAACGCAGAATCAGGATGAGGAGTATTGCGCTGGTTGCAGACGCCACGGCGCAATGCCGGCAATGGCGGAGAAATAAATCGGTCGGACCTCAGGCCAGGTCCGGTGGGCGTTCGGCACACTCCCGGAGTTTCGAGAGCGCTTTCGGATCATCGCGGGGATTGCGGACATCGCCGCTGATCGTTCGCAGCGCGAGAAACGATGCGCCATAAACCAATCGGTGAGCGCGGAAGCCGTCGGCCAAGAATTGCCTGGGGCGCGCGAGTTTGCCGGCCGGCACGCCGGTCCGGGCCATATGTCTCGCGTTGCTGGGCCCTAATCGGACCGTGCCTTCCCGGCCCCGATATGTCAGCATTGGTGCGTGACCGCACGCCGATTAGCGCGTGTACTGGCCGTCACGGTGCTGACAGCTTGCTGGTCGGCGTTGTGCCCGCCGGTCTCCGCGTCCGCCGCACCCTGCCCCGACGTCGAGGTCACGTTCGCCCGTGGAACCGCCGAGCCGCCCGGTGTCGGCGGGGTCGGACAGGCGTTCATCGACTCGCTGCGCTCCCAGGTCGGGGGCCGGTCGCTCGGGGTGTATCCCGTCAACTACCCCGCGGATGAGGATTTCGCGCAGTCAGCCTCAGCGGGCGCCGGCGACGCGCACGCCCACGTTCAGTCCATGGTGGCGAACTGTCCTAACACGAAACTGGTGCTCGGAGGCTATTCGCAGGGCGCGATGGTGATAGATCTGATCACCATCGCCCAGGCACCGATCGCGGGCTTGATTCCTCAGATATTGACGGCCGACGAGGCCGACCATGTTGCCGCCCTGGCCCTCTTCGGAAATCCGTCGGCCAGGTATCTGGGGGCGCCGGTGAGCGTGGTCAGCCCGTGGTATGGGGCGAAGGCCATTGACTTGTGCGCGCCCGGCGATCCGGTGTGCACTCCGGGCGGTCCGCTGGCGCTGCCGTCCCACGACGAGTTGTTCTCGGCGGCGGATCTGTCCTACCAAGGATCCGGAATGCCAAGCCAGGCGGCCACTTTCGTGGCCGCACATCTCTGAGGTCGCCTAACTGGCCACCATGGTGACCTGCGCGTGCCGCACGGTCGCGAGCGACTTGCCGGACGCGAGAGCTGCGCTAATGGTGGCGCTCGTTCGTCCTTGCCGAGGCGCATCTCCAACCGGCGGGCGCTAGCAACGAAACCCGTTGCGCGCCTTGCGCTATCGAGGCTAAGACGCGGGCGCATACTGCCACACCGCCTCCCGATGCCCGGGCGACGCCGGGTCGCACAACCAGGTGAGGCCGGCGGCGTCATGCGTGGTGACGTTCGGAACCGGACAGGCCCGGCCGGCCAGCGGTCGATCGAGGCTGGCAACACCGACCCCCAGGCCGATCAGAGCGGCCGTCGCGAAGGAGACCAGCATCAGCCGCACGTACCCAAGTCGGCGATCGCGCGTCCGCGCGTACGCCCGGTAAGCCGGCGCCCTGTATCGCATGGTCCGGTAGCTCGCGGTCCGCATGAGGTGCTCCTTGCGTCAATGCCGATGGGGATTGCTCGTTCGAGCTGACGTGAGCTTGGGCGCCGGCGCTTGGCGGATCCTCTACGGATCCTTGGCCGCGTAATGTGCGTGGCGAGTCCAGCCGGTCACCCGCCGCCGGGCTCGATCACTGATCGCGATCGCCGAAGGCGATGGCGCATGCGCGATCGGATCCGGGAATCACGTTATGGTCACCGGACGGTGCCTCCGGGACAGAAGTGAGCGCCGTGACGCACGATGAAACTAATGGCACAATTAGCGCGCTGGCGCAGGTCACGGGCGCATTTAGCGATCGCGTTGACGGCCGCGAACCCGCACGCGCAACCGCGGCTAATGGCAATCAGCTGGGTTCCCATAGCCTCCGCGGACCCACAAAATCGAAGTCGCCGTCAAAAGTTTGCGCTTTAATCGAACTGGGAACAGCGTGTCAAAACGAGCAGATGGCGCTTACGGGGAGATCATTACTTACAGCGTCTTCTCTTCGAGGGGTTGGCGAAATATGGCGTCGAATGACTGGCAGCCGGTAGTGCGCGTCGGGGAACCGAGGTTCATAGCCGGCGTTGGCAATCGAATCAAAGTCGAAGTCAAGACACGGGGTTGGCTAAGCCGCGACTGGCGCTGTTACTTCGGAACGCAGGTCTCGCAGCAACAACTTGATGCCCGGTATTCTTCCTATCCCTGTTGGGACGAAATCCAACGGATCGAGGGTTCGTGCGCGGAGCACGATGCCGAGCGATACATTGAAATGATTGATGCCGCAATACATTACGCCAACACCAAGATGCGTAGTGATGCGCTGCCGGTGGCCGCTATGCGCGGAGCGCGCACAGAGCGGCGCGGGTGTGCGGTGCGGGAGCGCCAGGCCGAACTCGATGAGCTGGCGAAGAAGTTAGCGAAACCCGAGCTGTAACGCGGCGCGAGCAACGTCCGCGGCCGCGGTAAGCGCGGCGCCCAGCTCTGACATCCGGCCCGTGAGCCGGCGCCCGCCCTTTGTTTCACCAGGTCGACCCGGGCGTTCGACCGGCCGGCGAAAAGCGGCAGATAACGTTTTGATAAACACAGCATTGCTTGTAGATCCCGATATCCGCTGCCGGCCCCGCAAAGGTTTACGCCGTTGCGTGGCGGCGCCCCAAGCGACTTGCGCCGGACGCTAATGGGAATGCCCGCCCTTTCCTAACGGTTCTCGATATTCACGCTCCTACCGGCCGATTCGGGGCGCGGGGCGCGAAGTAGTCTTACCTCGCCCAAGACGCTGCCGCCGTTAACCGGTGTGCCCAGGCGGATCCGCCACCAAGAGCCGAAGCCGGAGGTGCCCGATGGCCCAGTCCGAACCGATCCTGTTCAACGTCACCAACCGCGTCGCGGTCATCACCGTGAACGATCCCGATCGGCGCAACGCGATCACCGCCGAGTCGTCGGGCCTGCTGCGGGAGGCGGTCGAGCGGGCCGAAGCCGATCCCGAGGTGCATGCCGTGGTGGTCACCGGGGCCGGCAAGGCGTTCTGCGCGGGCGCGGATCTGAGCGCCCTGGGTGCCGCGGGCGGCGGCGCGGCCGAGGCGGGCCTGCAGCAGCTTTACGACGGCTTCATGGCCGTCGGCGGTTGCCGGCTGCCCACCATTGCCGCCGTCAACGGCGCCGCGGTGGGCGCGGGTCTCAATCTGGCCCTGGCCGCCGACGTGCGCATCGCCGGACCCGCCGCCGTGTTCGACGCGCGGTTCCAGAAGCTCGGGCTACACCCGGGCGGGGGCGCGACATGGATGTTCCAGCGAGCTGTCGGCCCGCAGGTGGCGCGGGCGGCGCTGCTGTTCGGCATGCGCTTCGACGCCGACGCCGCCGTACGGCACGGCGTGGCGCTGAGCGTCGCCGATGATCCGGTCGCCGCAGCGCTGGAGCTGGCCGCCGGCCCGGCGGCGGCACCGCGCGACGTGGTGCTGGCGACCAAGGCCACCATGCGCGCCACCGTCAGCCCGGGATCGCTGGACAACGAGCAGCACCAGCTCGCCATGCGCGCCGAGCTCGGCCCGCAGTCCTATTCCATCCAATCACCGGAATTCGCACAACGATTGGCCGCCGCGCAACGGCGGTAGGCCTCCCCCGCACGCGCGCAGGTTGGGATCGGTAGCGCGGCGGCACGGGTGCACTTGCTGCGACGACGCCAACCGACATGGCGCCCGAGCAAAGGAATGCAGCGTGCACCTTCACCACACCCTCACCCGGCTTGCCGCCGGGGCCCTGCTGGCCAGCGGGCTCGCCACGGCGGGACTCGCGCTGACCGTGGGAACCGCGCAGGCCCGGCCGGCGCCGGCCCCGCAAGTGCATTGGTGCCCGAACCAGCCGTGGAACCCGGCGTGGGGCGAAAACAAGTACTGGAACCAATGTTGGGACACCGACAACCCCCCGCCGTACCCGCCCCCGCCGCCGTTTCATCAGCCGAACTTCAACTGCGGCCTGTTCTGGTGCCCGGTACCGCCGCACTCCTGACCCGGCGCTCACAGGTCGAGCAACGCGGTTTCCGGTGCCTCGATGAGATCTCTTAGCTCGCAGACGAATTGGGCGGCTTGCGCGCCGTCGGCGATGCGATGGTCGAACACACATGTCAACGACGTCGTCGGGCGCGCCACGATCTCGCCACCCCGGACGACGGGCCGGGGCTTGATCGCTCCGATGCCGAGGATGGCGGCTTCGGGATGGTTGATCACCGGCACCCCGTCGTCCACGCCCAGCGCCCCGAAGTTCGTCACGGTGAACGTCGAGCCGCGTAGCTCCCCCGGCCCCAGGCTGCCGGCACGCGCGCCGGCAATCAATTGGGCCGCCCTGCTTGCCAGTTCACGGGTCGTCATCGCGTGGGCATCGGCGATCACCGGGACCAGTAACCCACGCTGGGTGGCCGCGGCGATCCCCAGGTGCACACGGTGCTCGACGCGCACCCGCGGTCCCTGCGCCGAGCCCACCCAGGTCGCATTCAACATCTCATTGTGCCGCAACGCGATGACCAGCAAGCGCAACGTGAGGACGAAGGGTGTGATGGTCTCCTGCTCCGCGCGGAACCGGTCGGACAGCCGCAGCAGCTCGGCGCAGTCGACCTCGACACCGACCTTCGCCGGTGGAATCTCCTTGTGCGACAGCGTCATTTTCTCCGCCATCCGGGCCTGCACACCCTGGACGGGCCGCACATGGGCGCCATGGCCGTTCCCGCCGGCCGCCGCCAGCACATCCTCCCGGGTGATGATGGCGCCCGCGCCACCCTGCACCGAGTTGAGATCCACCATCAGCTCTTTGGCCAGCTTGCGCACTGCAGGCGCGGCCAGCGGACGGGTGGTGCGCCGGCTGATGTCGATGCCGGAGTCGGCGCCATAACCGACCAACGTCGGTGGCGCCGTCTCGCTGGCCGGCGACTCACCGCGCAGCGGCGCTGTGTCGATCCGCACCAGCACCGCCCCGACGTTGAGCACATCGCCTTCGGCGCCGTTCCTTTCGACGACGCGACCCGCGTACGGGCTGGGGATCTCCACTTCGGCCTTGGCCGTCTCCACCGTGCACAGCACCTGGTTGAGGTCGACGTCCTCGCCCACCACCACATGCCACTGCGCCACGGTGGTTTCTTCTAGCCCCTCCCCGAGGTCGGGGACCCGAAACGACTTGACCCGCTCGTCGTTCATGGCTGCCCCAGCATACGCTCGACGCAATCGAGCAGCCGGTCGGGTCCGGGCAACCACCACTTCTCCAGCCGCGCCGGCGGGTACGGGGTGTCAAACCCGCACGCGCGCAGCACCGGGGCCTCCAGCTCGTAGAACAACTCCTCCTGGATTCGGGCCGCCAGGCCGGCCCCGTACCCCAGGCTTCGCGGGCCCTCGTGCATCACCACGCAGCGTCCGGTCCGGTGAATCGACGCGGCGACAGTATCGAAGTCCAGCGGCACCAGCGAGCGCAGATCGATGACATCCAGGCTCCAACCGCGTTGGCGCTGAGCCTGTTCGGCGGCTCCGACGGCCGTGCCGACCAGGCTGCCGTACGTCACGACGGTTACGTCGGTGCCCGGCCGGCGCACCATCGCGCGTCCGATCGGTGGTTCGGGCCGGGTGACGTCAACCAGGCCGCGACCCTGGTAGCGGCGCTTGGGCTCCAAGTACATGACCGGGTCCGGGCAGACGATCGCGTGCCGCAGTAGCCAATAGGCGTCGGCGGGGCTGGAAGGTACCACCACTTTCAAGCCGGCGGTATGGGCCCAATACGACTCGGTCGAGTCCGAATGATGTTCGGCGGCACCGATTCCCCCGAACGACGGGATGCGCACCGTCACCGGCATGTTGATTTCGCCGCGGGTGCGGGTGCGGTACTTCGCGAGGTGGCTGACCACCTGATCGAAGGCCGGGTAGGAGAACCCGTCGAACTGGATCTCGGGTACCGGCACGAAGCCGCGCAACGCCAGCCCCACCGCGATCCCGATGATGGCCGACTCGGCGAGGGGCGTGTCGAAGCAGCGGACTTCACCGAACGCCGCGGCCAGCCCCTCGGTGACCCGAAACACCCCGCCCTCGACCGAGACGTCTTCGCCGAACACCAGCACCCGATCGTCGGCGGCCATGGCGTCGTGCAGGGCGCGGTTTAGCGCCTGCACCATAGTCAGCGACTGCGCGCCCAGCACGACGTTTTCTACTGCCGCGGTGAGCGTCTCGTCGTGGCCGGCCGGGCGATCAGCGAGCTGAGTCATGGATGCCTCTCAATCGCTTCGGTCGAGTTCGGCCCGCAGCTGCTGGCGCTGTGCCTCTAGCCCCGGTGTGATCTCGGCGTACACCGAGGTGAACACCTCGTCGATGTCGAAGTCGGGCGCGTCGACTACCGCGTCGCGCAATTCGGTCCGCATCCGCTTGGCGCGCGCCGCGACGCGTTCCCCCAACCGGTTCGACCACAGGCCCTGGCCCTGCAGGTAGCTGCGGTACCGCGCGATCGGTTCCAGCGCCGCCCAGCGATCCACTTCCTCTTGCGTCCGGTATCGACTCGGATCGTCGGATGTGGTGTGCGGGGCCAGGCGGTAGGTGACCGCCTCGATCAACGTCGGCCCACCGCCGGCCCGGGCTCGGGCGGCGGCCTCGGCGGTCACCGCGTAGCAGGCCAAAACGTCGTTGCCGTCCACCCGGATTCCGGGCATCCCGTAACCAATCGCCTTGTGCGCCAGCGAGGGTGCCGCGGTCTGCCGGGATATCGGCATCGAGATCGCCCACTGATTGTTCTGCACGAAGAACAGGCAGGGCGTGGCGAACACCGCCGCGAAGTTCAACGCCTCGTGCACGTCTCCCACGCTGGTGGCGCCGTCGCCGAGGAAGGCCACCGTCACCGAATCCTCACCGAGGCGTTGGGCGGCCATGGCCGCGCCCACGGCATGCAGGGTCTGGGTGCCGATCGGAATCGACAGGGGGGCACAGCATTTCTTGGTGAACTCGATGCCGCCGTGCCACGTTCCGCGCCACGCCGCGCCGACATGCCCCGGCGGGATGCCGCGCACCAAAAACGCGCCGAGCTCCCGATATTGGGGGAACAACCAATCCGTCTTGCGCAGGCACGCCGTGGCGCCAACCTGAGCGGCTTCCTGACCACGGCAGGACGCGAACAGCCCCAGCTCCCCCTGCCGCTTGAGGTTGACGAATTCGCCGTCCAGCTCGCGGGTGACCACCATCATCTCGTAGAGCCAGCTCAGCGTCTCCACGGGAAGCTCACGGCTGTAGCGGTGTTCGGGCGTCGGTGTGCCATCGGGAGCGACGAGTTGCACCGGTTCCAGCTCGACAGTCATCGGCACCGAAGACATTTGCGCCACACCGCCTCCCTCGCCGGGTGCCGCGTGGCCCGGTGAGCCACGGCGGGTCCCGGCAAACGGTCAGCCGGGGTCCACCGCGAGCGGGAGTCGATCGCCAGCTACACGAAAGGCTTCGCTCGCCGCGACACTGACGTACCCACCATTATGCGCTCGAACGAGAAGAGAACGCGTTGATTGCGACGACGGCACAACGTGTCGCGCCACGCCGACGCGTTCGCGGAGCCGTCAGTCGGGGACGGACTCGCCCGCCCTGCGCAACGTCATGTGCGCATGCTTGAGCACCGGAGAGTCGACCATCTGTCCCTCGAACGCGAAGACGCCGCGTTCGGACCGCGCCGCCGTCAGCACCCGCCGCGCCCAGTCCAGCCGCTCCTCGCTGGGGCGGTACGCCCCGCGCACCACCGGAATCTGGCTCGGGTGAATGCACACCGTCCCGGCGAAACCCAGCGCGACGGCGTCCTCGGCCTCGGCCCGCAGGCCATCGAGGTCACGAATGTCGAGGTGCACGGCGTCGAGCGCGACCCGACCGAAGGTGGACGCCGTGAGCAGGGCCGTCGACCGCACGTGATGCGCGACGTCGCGGTAGGTGCCGTCGGCCTTACGGCTGGAGCTACCGCCGAGCGTGGCGACCAGATCCTCGGCGCCCCACATCAGCGCGACGGTGCCCGGTGCCGCCGCGATCTCGGTGGCGAACACCGCACCGCGCGGCGTCTCCAGCAGCGCGATCACATCGCGGGGCGCCAGCGCCGTCACCTGCGCGGCCGACTCCGTCTTGGACAGCATTACCGTGGTGTAGGCGGTGCCGGCCAGGGCTTCGAGGTCCAGCGGGTATTCCGCGGTGTCGGCGGCGTTGACCCGCACGACGGTGCGCTCGGGGTCCAGCGGCGTCTCCTGCAGCGCCTTGCGCGCCGCGGGTTTATCCGCTTCGGCCACGCCGTCCTCGAGGTCGAGGATCACCACGTCGGCGGCAGCGGCGGCCTTGGCGAAACGCTCGGGACGGTCGGCCGGGCAGAACAACCATCCGGGGCCGGCGGCGTGCAGGTTCACTTGACCTCCTGGCCGGCAGGGCGCTTCTGCACCAGCGTGGTGCGCACCGCCCGCGCGACGACGTCGCCGTCCTGGTTGCGTCCGGTGTGCTCGAGGGTGACGATGCCTTCGCCGGGCCGGCTCTTGGATTCCCGCTTGGCCGTGCAGACGGTTTCCGCGTAGAGGGTGTCGCCGTGGAAGACGGGCTTGGGGAACGACACCTCGGAGAAGCCGAGGTTGGCCACGATGGTGCCGAGCGTCAGCTGCGACACCGACAGGCCCACCAGGGTGGACAGGGTGAACATGGAATTCACCAGCCGCTCGCCGCGAAAGCCCGGCTGCTCGGCCGCCCAGGCCGCGTCCAGGTGCAGCGACTGGGTGTTCATGGTGAGCGTGGTGAACAAGACGTTGTCGGCCTCGGTGATCGTGCGGCCGGGCCGATGCAGGTAGCTGGTGCCGATCTCGAACTCTTCAAACCACAAGCCCCGCTGGACAACCGATTTGGCCGGTTCGCTCATGACAGTCCCAGCGATCGTGCGATGAGCATCAGCTGCACTTCGGTAGTCCCTTCACCGATTTCGAGGATCTTGCTGTCGCGGTAGTGGCGGGCGACCGGATATTCGTTCATGAAACCGTAGCCGCCGTGAATCTGCGTGGCGTCGCGGGCGTTGTCCATCGCGGCTTCCGAGGCGATCATCTTCGCGATTGCCGCCTCCTTCTTAAAAGACTTGCCCGCCAACATCTTTGCCGCCGCATCATAGTAGGCCGTGCGGGCCACGTGGGCGCGCGCCTCCATCCGGGCGATCTTGAAGCTGATCGCCTGGTAGGCGCCGATCGGCTGGCCGAAGGCCTGCCGTTCCTTGGCGTACTTGACGCTTTCGTCCACGCACCCCTGCGCCGCCCCGGTCGCCAGCGCGGCGATCGCGATGCGGCCCTCGTCCAGGATCGACAGGAAACCGGCGTAGCCGGTGCCGCGCACACCCAACAGGTTCTCCTGCGGGACGCGGGCGTCGTCGAAGCTCAACGGGTGGGTGTCCGACGCGTTCCAGCCGACCTTGCTGTACACCGGTTCGACGGTGAATCCGGGTGTGCCGCTGGGCACGATGATCGACGAGATCTCTTTTTTGCCGTTCGCGTTGGTTCCGGTGACGGCGGTGACGGTGACCAGTGAGGTGATGTCGGTGCCGGAGTTGGTGATGAATTGCTTGCTGCCGTTGATCACCCACTCGCCGTTGTCGAGCCGGGCGGTCGTGCGGGTGCCTCCCGCGTCCGAGCCCGCCCCGGGTTCGGTGAGCCCGAAGCCGGCCAGCGCCCGGCCGGCGGTCAGGTCCGGCAGCCACTTCTGCTTCTGCTCTTCGGTGCCGAACCGGTAAATGGGCATCGCGCCCAGGCTGGCGCCGGCCTCCAGGGTGATCGCCACCGACTGGTCGACCTTGCCGAGCTCCTCGAGCGCCAGCGACAGCGCGAAGTAGTCGCCGCCCATGCCGCCGTATTCCTCGGGGAACGGCAACCCGAACAGGCCCATCTCCCCCATCTTGGCGACGACCTCGTACGGGAAGCTGTGTTCCTCATCGTGTTTGGCCGATACCGGCGCGACGACGGTGCGCGCGAACTCGGCGACCGTGTCCCGCAGGTCCTGGTATTCCTTGGGTAGGGTCCCCGCGGTAATGGATGTGGTCATGACGCGTCCTCACTCGAATCGTTCGCCGCGCCGGATTGATCGGGCACCAGCCGGGCCAGCACCTGGTCCACCGTCACCTGATCGCCGACGGAGACCAGCACCTCCACCTGTCCGGAAACCGGTGCGGCAAGCGAATGTTCCATTTTCATCGCCTCGACGACGACCACCACGTCGCCTTCGGAAACGTCGGTGCCCGAGGATGCCTGAACCGCGATCACACTGCCGGGCATCGGACTGACGATCTCGGCCCGCTGCGCGCCCGCGGCGCGGTGGATCTTGTTCTCCTCGGCCTCACGCACGTGCCAGGTGCCACGCTCGTCGGCGATCCACAAGTGCCGGTCGGCTTCGGCCCAGTGGTATTCGCGGCGCAACCCGTCCAGCGTAACGCTCATTCGCGATTGCTCGACTTGTGCTGCGGCGGAATATGTTTCACCGCCACCCACCCGAACGTCGGCGGCCTCGGGTGGCCCCCACACCGACACCGTCTCGGTGCGTAGCGGGGTGCGCATGTCGGTGCGAACCGGTGCGGGGCTGCCGCCGGCCCGCCAACCCGTCGGCGCCGCCCACGGATTGCCCGCGAAGTGGCGAGCCCGCAACGCCAACGCCGATTGCCGGTAGAGACCCGCTGCCGCGAGCACGTCATCGGGGGCCGGCACCGGAGCGAAGTCGGCCAGCCGCTCATCGAGCAGCGCGGTGTCCAGGTCACCGGCACGCACGCGTTCGTCGGCGAGCAGAAACCGCAGGAATTCGATGTTGGTCTGCACGCCCAGGATCGCGGTCCGGCTCAATGCCCGGTCGAGTTTCGTCAGCGCCTCGTCGCGGTCGGTCCCGTGGGCGATCACCTTGCTCAGCATCGGGTCGTAGTCACTGCCGACCAGCGTGCCCGCCCGCAGCGAAGAATCCACCCGCACGCCGTCACCGGACGGCTCAAAGACCTGCAGCACCCGCCCGCCCGTCGGCAGGAATCCCCGTGCCGGATCTTCGGCATACACCCGTGCCTCGATCGCGTGCCCGCGCAATTCGACGTCGTCCTGGGCGAAAGCCAGCTTCTCCCCGGCGGCGACCCGTAGCTGCCACTCGACCAGGTCCAGCCCGGTGACCGCCTCGGTCACCGGGTGCTCGACCTGCAGGCGGGTGTTCATCTCCATGAAGAAGAACTCGTCGGGTCGGGCCGCGGAGACGATGAATTCGACGGTGCCCGCACCGACGTAGTCGACGCTGCGCGCGGTGTTGCAGGCGGCCTCCCCGATGCGCGCGCGGGTCGCCTCGTCAAGCAACGGCGACGGCGCTTCCTCGATGACCTTCTGGTGGCGGCGCTGCAGGCTGCATTCGCGCTCGCCGAGGTGCACGATGTTGCCGTGCGTGTCGGCGAGCACCTGGACCTCGATGTGCCTGGGGCGCAACACGAATCGTTCCAGGAAGAGGGTGTCGTCACCGAAGGACGAGGCGGCCTCACGCCGCGCCCCCACCAGCGCCTCGCGCAGCCTGCCCGGTTCTTCCACCAGGCGCATGCCCTTACCACCGCCGCCCGCCGACGGTTTGATCAGCACCGGGTATCCGACCTCGTCCGCGGCCGCGACCAACTCGTCGTCGCTCAGCCCGGATTGGGCGACCCCGGGAACGACCGGGACGTCGAAGGCGGCGACGGCGTTCTTGGCGGTGATCTTGTCGCCCATCACCTGGATCGCCCGGGCCGGCGGGCCCAGGAAGACCACCCCGGCCCGTTCGCAGGCGGCGGCGAAATCGGCGTTCTCCGAAAGGAATCCGTATCCCGGATGGATGGCCTGAGATCCGGTACGCACGGCCGCCTCGACGACCCTGTCGATGTTCAGATAGCTCTCGCGCGCCGCCGCGGGGCCGAGTCGCACCGCCTCGTCGGCCTCGAGCACGTGGCGCGCGCCGTCGTCGGGATCGCTGTAGACGGCGACCGAGCGGATGCCCAGTCGGCGCAGGGTGCGGATCACCCGGACCGCGATCTCGCCCCGGTTGGCCACCAAAACGGTTTCGAACACTGCACTCACATCCGGAAGACGCCGTAGGAGACCGGTTCCAGCGGCGCTTGGGCGCACACCGAAAGGGCCAGCCCGACAAAGGTTCTGGTATCGGCGGGATCGATGATCCCGTCGTCCCACAGCCGGGCGGTGGAGTAGTAGGGGTTGCCCTGACTCTCGTACTGTTCGCGAATGGGCGCCTTGAACGCCTCCTCCTCGTCGGTCGACCACGGCTTGCCCGCGCCGGCGAGCTGCTCGCCGCGCACGGTGGCCAGCACCGACGCGGCCTGTTCACCGCCCATCACCGAGATGCGGGCGTTGGGCCACATCCACAGGAAGCGTGGCGAGTAGGCCCGGCCGCACATCGAATAGTTGCCCGCCCCATAGGAACCACCGATCACGACGGTCAGCTTGGGTACCCGCGCGCAGGCGACGGCGGTGACCATCTTGGCGCCGTGCTTGGCGATGCCGCCGGCCTCGTAATCGCGGCCGACCATGAAGCCGGCGATGTTCTGCAAGAACAGCAGCGGGATCTTGCGCTTGTCGCACAGCTCGATGAAATGCGCGCCCTTCACGGCGGATTCGCTGAACAACACGCCGTTGTTGGCCACGATGCCCACCGGGTGGCCGTGGATGTGGGCGAAGGCGGTCACCAGGGTCTTGCCGTAATTGGCCTTGAATTCGCTGAATTCGCCGCCGTCGACCAGCCGCACGATGACCTCGTGCACGTCGTAGGGCACGCGCGGGTCGGGCGGCACCACGTCGTAGAGCTCGGTCTGCGCGCATTTGGGCGCGACCGGGGATCGCACCTCCCACGGGCTGGCCCCGCGCGGGCCGAAGGTGGCCGCGATCGCACGCACGATCCGCAGGGCGTGTTCGTCGTCGTCGGCGAGGTGGTCGGTGACGCCGGAAACCCGGGAATGCAGGTCACCACCGCCGAGGTCTTCGGCCGACACGATCTCGCCGGTCGCCGCCTTGACCAAGGGCGGACCCCCCAAGAAGATCGTGCCCTGCTCGCGGACGATGACGGCCTCGTCGCTCATCGCGGGCACGTAGGCGCCGCCGGCCGTGCATGAACCGAGCACCGCGGCCACCTGTGGAATCTCCTTGGCGCTCATGGTCGCCTGGTTGTAGAAGATGCGACCGAAATGCTCGCGGTCGGGGAACACCTCGTCCTGCCGCGGCAAGAACGCACCCCCGGAGTCCACCAGGTAGATGCACGGGAGCCGATTCTGCAGCGCCACCTCCTGGGCGCGCAGATGCTTCTTGACCGTCATCGGGTAGTAGGTGCCGCCCTTGACCGTCGCGTCGTTGGCGACGATCACGCACTCGCGCTCCGACACCCGGCCGATGCCGGTGATGATTCCGGCGCCCGGCGATTCGTCGCCGTACATACCGTCCGCGGCCAGGGGGGAGAGCTCCAAGAACGGGCTACCCGGGTCGAGCAGGCGATCCACCCGTTCGCGAGGCAACAGCTTGCCCCGGCTGACGTGGCGTTCCCGCGCGCGCTCGTTACCGCCCAGCGCCGCCGCGGCCAGCTTGACGTTCAGCTCGCCGACCAGCCGGCGGTGCTCATCGGCGAACGACGCCTCGGCCTTCGCGGGCGAGGTCACCACGTTGTCCATCGCCGCAGCAGCCTCCTTGCCGTCGTGCGGTCAGGCAATCCTTGAGTTAATGCTCATTAACTCAAGGGGAGAATACCATCGTCGTCGTTGCCGGTCCAGAAACGACCGCACCAACCGAAAAACGCGAGTTAATCGCGAATAACTCGTGCTACGTTAGGGCCAATTAACCAACGGAGGTTCGTCATGACAACGTCCGCCTCCGACGGTCAGGCGGGTGTCCCCGACGCTCCAAATCGCCGGAGCCAGTTGAAGTCTGACCGCCGCCTCCAGCTTCTGTCCGCCGCCGAGCGGTTGTTCGCCGAGCGCGGGTTCCTCGCGGTGCGGCTGGAAGACATCGGCGCCGCGGCCGGCGTCAGCGGTCCGGCGATCTACCGGCATTTCCCGAACAAGGAGTCGCTGCTCGTCGAATTGCTGGTGGGCATCAGCACCCGGCTGCTCGCCGGTGCGCGGCGGGTGCGGGCCGACAACGCCGATGCCGCCGCCGTGCTGGACGGCCTGATCGACTTCCATCTGGACTTCGTGTTCGACGAACCCGACCTGATCCGCATCCAGGATCGCGACCTCGCGTATCTGCCCGAGGCGGCCGAAAAGCAGGTGCGCAAATCCCAGCGTCAGTACGTCGAGGTCTGGGTGGGCGTGCTGCGGGAGCTCAATCCCGAGCTGGCCGAGGCCGACGCCCGACTCGCCGCTCACGCCGTGTTCGGCCTGCTGAATTCGACCCCGCACAGCATGAAGTCCTCGGATGCGTCGCGCAGCAAGACGGTCCGCGCGGCGCGGTCGCGCACCGTCATGCGGGCGATGACGGTGGCCGCGCTCGCCGCCGGAAATCAGTGCCCCTGAGTTTCCCGTCGTAAGGTGACTCAGGGCTTTAACACTTCAGTCCAGGTACCCTGCAAGCCATGAGGTGGACATGAACGATTCACGTCCCACCGAGCGGTTTAGCACATCGCAGCCGGGGCCGCAGCAGCCGAGGTATTCGCCCTCCGCCGATCCCGCGTACGCCGACCAGACGCCGTACGCGCCGAGCTATGGCGGGACGACGCCACCGTGGGCGCCCACTCCGAACGAGGCGAATACGACCAAGCGGCTGCCCGCGTACTGGCAGCAAGACCTGCCCCCGTCGGGCGACCTGCCGCCCGGCATGGCTCCCCCGCCGCCCGACGCCCCGAAATCGTCGCGGTGGTTGTGGATCGGCGCCGCTGCGGCGGTACTGCTGGCCGTCGCCCTGGTGATTGCATTGGCGCTCGCGAACGACGCGATCAAGACCCAGACCGCCGTCCCGCCGTTGCCGGCGATGCCCGAGCCGAGCACGCCGACCACGACGACGTCACCGCACCGGACCCCGTCGCTCATTCCGGCGCCGATCCCGCCGACCAGCGTTCCCGCGCAGCCCCCCGAAACGACCGGGCCGGCGGCGATGCAGGACGTCGTCTACACCGTCTCGGGTGAGGGGCGCGCGATCAGCATCATGTACATCGACACCGGCGGCCTGATCCAGACCGAATTCAACGTGGCGCTGCCCTGGAGCAAAGAGGTCAGCCTGTCCAAGTCGGCCAACCACCCTGCCAACGTGACCATCGTCAACATCGGCCACAGCGTCACCTGCACGCTGACCGTCGACGGCGTGCAGGTCGCCAAGCGCGTCGGCGGCGGTCTGACGATCTGCGACGCCCGCGGATAGGCCGCGCCCGCTACGACGGCTCGGCCACGGGTTCGGCAACCGCGGGGCCGCGCAGCGGGACCCGGACCGCCAGCATCGCCACCAGTCCAGCGATCAGCACCAGCGAAATCCCACCCAGGCCGGCCCGCACGGCGCCGAAGATGTCGACGAACACCGAGAACAGCCAGGGTGCGACGAACGCCACCGCCCGCCCGGTCATCGTGTAGAGGCCGAACGCGACGCCTTCGCGGCCGTGCTTGGCCATGTGCAGCAGCAGTGCGCGCGACGACGACTGCGACGGGCCGATGAACATGCACAGCAGCAGCCCGCACACCCAGAAGGCCACCGGGCCGGACAGCACCATCAGGGTCAGTCCCAGGACGACGATCGCGAGCAGTGACGCCACGATGACGGGCTTCGACCCGACCCGGTGGTCGACGAACCCGCCCAGCACCGCCCCCACGGCGGCGACCACGCTGGCGGCCACGCCGAAGATCAGCACGTTGGCCTGAGAGATGCCGTACACGTTGACGCCGAGCACCGCACCGAAAGCGAAGATCGCCGCCAGCCCATCCCGGAAGAGGGCGCTGGCGAACAGGAAGTACACCAGGTTGCGGTCGCGCTTCCATTCCGCGCTGACCTCGGTCCACAACTTTCGATAGCCGCCCAGCATGCTGGTCGGTTGATACCCCTCCGAGGGCGCGGTGAGCCGCTGCGCGACGAACAGCAGGGGCAGCGCCAATACCGCGAACCAGATCGCGGCCACCACCATCGCCTCGCGGACATAGAGCCCGTCCCGCAAGGGAACTCGCAGCAGACCGCGCGTCGCGTCGGGACCGCCGCCGGACCCGGAGATGAACCCGGTGTAGATAACCAGGAGCAGCAGAACGCTTCCGACATAACCTGACGCCCAGCCCAACCCGGAGATCCGCCCGGCAGTCTGCGGCGTCGAAAGCTGACGCAGCATGGCGTTGTACGGGACGCTGGCCAAATCGCCGCACGCCGCCGTCGCCCCCAACAGCACCAGGCCCGCCCACAGGTAGCCGGGGCGGTCGCGGATGAAGAACATCGCACCGGTCAGCGTCACCGCTGTGGCGGTCAGCACACTGAGCGCCACCCGCCGACGATGCGGGGATTCCACCCACACGCCGACGGCCGGCGCGAGCACGGCGACGGTCAGTCCGGCGATGGCCGCCGCGCGGCCCAACCAGCTCGCCGGGGTGGTGGCACCGGATATCCCCACCCCAACGCTGCTGGTCAGATAGACGGAGAACACGAAGGTCGCCACGATCGCGTTGAGGCCGGTCGAACCGCAGTCCCAGAGCGCCCAGGCCAGCACGCGCGATCGCGCGGGCGTGGCGGGATGCGACTCCGGCTGGCTCATGCCCGGCACTCTATAGGCGCCCGCGATCGCCCGCGGGCCGCGTTGCGCCCGCTGTCTACGATTGGCGCATGCCGTTACCCGCCCCAAGCGCCGAGGCGCGCGCCGTTGTCACCGGAGCTTCGCAGAACATCGGTGAGGCGCTCGCCACCGAACTCGCCGCACGCGGACACCACCTGATCGTCACCGCACGCCGTGAAGACCTGCTCAAGGACCTGGCCGCCCGGTTGACCGGCAAGTACGGCGTCACCGTCGACGTGCGCCCCGCCGACCTGGCCGACCCGGGCGAACGGGCGAAGCTGTGCGACGAGCTGGCCGCCCGCCCCATCTCGATCCTGTGCGCCAACGCGGGCACCGCGACCTTCGGTCCGGTCGCCACGCTCGATCCGGCCGGCGAGAAGGCGCAACTGCAGTTGAACGTCCTTGGGGTTCATGACCTTACATTGGCCGTGCTGCCCGGAATGGTCGAGCGGAAGTCCGGCGGCATCCTGATTTCCGGTTCGGCGGCGGGTAATTCGCCGATCCCCTACAACGCCACGTATGCGGCGACCAAGGCGTTCGCGAACACCTTCAGCGAATCGCTGCGCGGTGAGTTGCGCGGGTCCGGCGTCAACGTGACCCTGCTGGCGCCGGGCCCGGTGCGGACCGATCTGCCCGACGACACCGAGGCCTCGATCGTCGAGCGGTTGGTGCCGGACTTTCTGTGGATCTCGACCGAGCACACCGCGCGCGCGTCGCTGGATGCGTTGGCGCGCAACAAGATGCGCGTCGTGCCGGGTCTGACGTCAAAGGCCATGTCGGTGGCCAGCGGGTACGGCCCGCGCGCCATCGTGGCGCCCATCGTGGGCGCGTTCTACAAGAAGCTCGGCGGCGGATAGTTCCGGCGGCTGCGTGGCGGCTGCGTGGCGGCGGCGCCTTCGTGGGCGTAACGCAGCGGCGATTATTGGCCCGATTATTCGCCGTGGCGTTACGCGCGCGGAGGGCGGACACGCGCTACTTCCGGCGGCGGCGCCCGGTCCCGAAGATGTTCTTCACCACTTCACGTATCGCGGTGTTGATGCCGCTTTTCACCGTCGGGTTCTGCAGCACTTCCTCCCACATCGAGGGACCTTTCGGCCCCGACGGCTCCGCCGGCTCCGGCATCGGCGGGACCGGCTCATTCGACGGGACCGGTGGGTAGTCCGACTGGGTTTGCGGTGCCCGCGACGAGGGCCGAGCCGGCGGGCCGGCCTGCGGCTGCGCCGGTTGGGCAACGGTCTCGCCGTAGGTTGCCTGCAGCGCACTGCTTTTCGCCGCCGACTTGATCGCGTCGTTGCCGATCGAGGCCATCAACGAGCGGGGCACTCGCATGCGGGTCCACGCGACCGGCGTCGGCGCGCCCTTCTCGGACAGTACGGTCACCACCGCTTCGCCGATGCCCAGCGACGTCAACGCCGACTCCAGGTCGTAGACATCGGTTTTCGGGTAGGTGCGGACGGTCTTGCTCAGCGCCTTCTGGTCGTCGGGCGTGAACGCGCGCAACGCGTGCTGAATGCGCGCGCCCAACTGGGAGAGGATGTCGTTGGGAATGTCGGTGGGCAACTGGGTGCAGAAGAACACCCCGACGCCCTTTGACCGGATCAGCTTCACGGTCTGCTCGACCTGCTCGAGAAAGGCCTTGGACGCGTCGGCGAACAACAGGTGCGCCTCGTCGAAGAAGAAGACCAGCTTCGGCTTGTCCACGTCGCCTACCTCGTCCAACACCGTGAACAGGTCGGCCAGCAGCCACATCAGGAAGGTCGAGAAGATGACCGGGCGCAATGATTGACCGCCAAACTCCAGCAGCGAAATGATGCCGCGGCCCTCCTGGACGCGCAGCAGATCGCGCGGGTCGAGCTTCGGCTCGCCAAAGAACGTGTCGCCGCCCTCGCCCTCGAGGTTCACCAGTGCCCGCAGGATCACCCCGGCCGTGGTGGACGACACTCCGCCAAGGGATTTCAGGTCTTCCTTGCCGGCATCGCTGGTCAGGTGGGTGATGACATCGCGCAGTTGGTTCAGGGTGACCAGGGCGCTGTTGTTCTCCTTGGCCCAGTGGAAGATCAGCCCCAGCGTCGACTCCTGAGTGGCGTTGAGCCCCAACACCTTTGACAACAGGACGGGGCCGAAGCTGGCCACCGTGGCCCGGATCGGCACACCGACCCCATCGGTGCCCAGCGACAAGAACTCGACCGGAAACCCGGTCGGCTCCCAGTCGTCGCCGGTGTCTTTGGCCCGGGCCGCGGTCTTGTCGTTGCCCTCGCCGGGCTGGGCCAGCCCGGACAGGTCGCCCTTCACATCGGCCATCAACACGGGAACACCCGCGGCGCTGAGCTGCTCGGCGATCAGTTGCAGCGTCTTGGTCTTGCCGGTGCCGGTGGCCCCGGCCACCAGGCCGTGCCTGTTGATGGTGGCCAGCGGGATACGGATCTGCGCCGCCGGATCGGCCGCCCCGTCGATGACGACCGTGCCCAATTCGAGTGCCTGGCCACCGACGGCGTAGCCCTCGGCGATCCGCGTCGCGGCCGTGGCAGCTGAATCGGTGCTCATCGTGCTGCGCCCCTCTTCCCCGGTGATTCGGCATGCAGTTCGACAACGCTCACCCTACTTCTCCAGCTGAGACGCGGGCGAGGGCCGGCGCGGGCGTCATCCGCGCCTAGTGCAATGGGTGGCGACCCGCCGCGCTTGCGATCGCAACTGATCCGACGGTTGCGACCCGCCGCGCCCGGCTCCGCCGCGCTTGCGATCGCAACTGATCCGACGGTTGCGACCCGCCGCGCCCGGCTCCGCCGCGCTTGCGATCGCAACTGATCCGACGGTTGCGACCCGCCGCGCCCGGCTCCGCCGCGCTTGCGATCACAACTAGTCTGAGCGCTGTGCGAGACGAATTGGTGTGGATCGACTGCGAGATGACCGGGCTTGATCTGGGCTCGGACAAGCTGATTGAGATCGCGGCGCTGGTGACCGACGCCGATTTGAACGTTCTCGGTGACGGGGTCGACGTGGTGATTCATGCCGACGACGCCGCGCTCGCGGCGATGGGCGACGTGGTCAGTGAAATGCACTCACGCTCGGGGCTCACCGACGAAGTGCGGGCATCGACCGTCGACCTGGCGACCGCCGAGGCGATGGTGCTCGACTACATCGGCGAACACGTCAAACAACCCAAGACGGCGCCGCTGGCTGGAAACTCCATCGCCACCGATCGCGCCTTCATCGTGCGCGACATGCCCGCCCTGGACGCGTACCTGCACTACCGCATGATCGATGTGAGTTCGATCAAAGAGCTCTGCCGCCGCTGGTACCCGCGGATCTACTTCGGTCAGCCGGTAAAAGGCCTGGCCCATCGCGCATTGGCCGACATCCACGAGTCCATCCGCGAGCTGCAGTTCTACCGCCAGGCCGCGTTCGTCGCGCCGCCGGGTCCGTCTACCAGCGAAATCGAGGCGATCGTCGCCGCCCTCGATGGCGGAAAAGACGCACCGGGACCAAACGATTCGGCCTCCGCGCCGCCGACCGGCTAGTATCGACGTCGCCGCTCGTTGACCGACATCGTGCGCAGGTCGGCCTGCGGCCGTGGTGGGTGTAGTTCAGTTGGTAGAGCGTCAGGTTGTGATCCTGAATGTCGCGGGTTCGAGTCCCGTCACTCACCCCACAGGTCAGGGAGCATCACCGCTCCCTGACCTTTTATGGTGTTACCGACTCGGCGCGATGCCGATGCACCCGTGAGTGGAAGGTAGTGAAGAGACAACGCCCCGTCCCGCCCCCACCCCGGCGCCTGCGCCCGGGGGCAGCGGCCGTCGCGGGGGTCGCGCTGTTCCTCGCGGGATGCGGCGGGTCGAGCCACACCACGACGACGGTCATGTCGACACTGCCGGCTGAAACCAAGACGGTGACCAAGACCGTCGCCCCGCCACCCCCGCCCGGACCCAAGACATCGATCGAGAAAAACGGCACCTACATCGTCAATAAGGACATCGCGGCGGGCACCTATCGCACCGATGGCGCCCAGTCCGGGTGCTATTGGGCGAGGCTGCGCAGCTTCGACACCAACGACATCATCGACAACAACGTCGGCGACGGCCCCCAGGTGGTCCGGATCCTGCCGACCGATACCGCGTTCATGACCCGAAGCTGCGGGAGCTGGCACAAGATCGACTGACCGCTACGTCAGGTGTTGGCGTTGCCCGCCTTCCACTGCGGCCACGGGATGTTCCAGTCGCCCAGCCCCTCGATCCCGGGCAGCGTCGGCCCGACCGTGTGCACCACCTCGACGATGTCACCGCTCTTGCTGTGGTCGTAGAACCATTCGGCGTTGCTGGGACTCACGTTCAGGCAGCCGTGGCTGGTGTTGGTGTGCCCCTGCGCGCCCACCGACCACGGCGCGGAATGGACGAAGACGCCGCTGTAGGACATCTGCGTGGCCCAATCGACTTCGGTGCGGTATCCGTTGGGCGAGTTGACCGGAACCCCGTAGGTCGAGGAGTCCATGATGATGTGCTTGAACCGGGCGCCAATGATGTAGACGCCGTTGGCCGTTGGGGTGCTGTCCTTGCCCATCGACGTCGGCATGGTCTTGACGACGTCGCCGTTGACCCGCACGGTCACCGTCTTGGTGGTGTCGTCGGCCGTCGAGATCACCTCGTCACCGATGGTGAAATGCGTCTTGACGTTGTCCTCGCCGAACATCCCGTCGCCCAGGTCCACCCCGTAGGTGTTGACCGCCACGTCGATGGTGGTCCCTGACTTCCAGAAATGCTCTGGGCGCCAACGCACTTCGCGGTTGTTCAGCCAATAGAACGCGCCCTCGACCGGCGGGTTGGTGGTGATGTTGATGGCCTTCTGGGCCGCCGCCCGGTTCGCGATGTTCTCGTCGAAGCGGATCGCCACCGGCTCACCAATGCCCACCACCTCGCCGTCGGCCGGGCTCACATAGGGCATGGTCAGGTGGGCAGGTGAACTGGTCTCGAACGACATCTGCTTGCTGGCCGCACCGCCCAGGCCGGTCGCCTTCACGGTCAACGTGTAGCGCCGGTTGTAGCCGAGCTGCTCGGTGGTCGACCACCGCAGCCCGTCGGGACTCAGCTGCCCGCTGATCGACTTGCCGTTCTCGTTGACCATGCTGACCGAGGCGAGCACGCCGTCGGCAACGCTCACCGTGACGGGCGCATCCACCGTCACGCCGACGGCGCCGTCGGTCACCGAGGCGGTGAGCTTCGGGACCAGCAGGTCGGCCAGCGGGGTGCCCTTGTCGAAGATGACCTTCGCCGGTGCCGCCGCATGGTTGCCATCGCAGGCGGCGATGAACACAGCAATCGGAACGATGGCAGCCACCAGCCATGATCGGCGTTTCCGCAAATGCGCCATCCAGTGACCTTCCATTCAATTCTTCAGATGGTCACCGCTGACCAGCGAGGTAGCTGCAGGCATTCTAATGGCATCTGCCGACACTCCCGTGCCACATGAGCCGGGGCGTCCGTTCGGTGTCATCGCCGCAATGAAATCGTCATTTCCGGCGCGGCCAACAGCCAGCGGCGCCGACTACGCCGGCAAGTTGGACTCTTCGTCCAGTTCGGCGTCGCCCCTGTCGCGGGCGCTGGCGGCCTCGACGCGGGCGAGCTTGATGATGGCTGCCGTCATCACCAGCGCCGCTGCCGTCAGGGCGATCATGCCGGCGCGACCGGTCTCAAGCGTCTCACCAAGGACGACGACGCCCAGCACCGCCGCGACGACGGGCTGTGACACCTGCAGCGTGGGCATGGACGCGGTCAACGGGCCCGCCCGAAACGCCGCCTGGCTCCACACCACGCCGCCCAGGGCGACAAGGATGCAGGCGTAGAGCTCCGGGGCGCGCATCACCGCGGCTGGACCCTCGCCCAGCCGAGCGACGACCTCCTTGGTGAGCGCCGCAATGGTGCCCCACAACGCCCCGGACACCAAGGCGAACAACATGGCGGCCAGCGCGCCGCCCCGAAGACGACCGGCCACCACACAGCCGATCAGGAGCGGCCCCAACACGATGGCCACCACCGCCCAGGTGCGAAGCGATGCGCCGCTATGACCGGCCTGCGGATTGCCGACGACGACCACCACCGTCACCGCGGCGGTCAACAGCGCGGCCCACACCCATTCGCCTGCGGTGACGGCCCGGTGCGACAGCCTGGCGTTGAGGGGCAGCGCGAAGAGCACCGAAAACATCAGCAGCGCCTGGACCAGTAACACCGACCCCACGCCCAAGGCCGCGACTTGCAACGCAATGCTCGCCGCCAAGAGCAGCGTGCCCCACCACCACCGTTGGCTGCGAAGCAAATTGGCGAACAATTCGACGGAGCCCACCGCCCGGTCGGTGATGCGCTGCGCCGTGCGTTGCTGCAACACGTCGCCCGTGGCAATGCACAACGCGGAACTCAACGCGAGGAGAGCGGCGATCAGTGTGTGCGACATGAAAATCTCCGTCGGTGTCCGGCATTTCGGACTTCGCGGTATTGCAAAACCATTGTTGTGCAACGCATATTCGCGGGTCAGGTGCGCTCGGCGCTGGCCCTGTCGGCCCACCGTCTGGTCAATGACCGGCCCCCGTTCGGAGCGTCACGGGCCCAGCGTCCCCGCCCCACCGCGACCTCGCCCTCTTCACCGGTTGCGGATCGCTCCCGCAGCCACACCAACGGCCGTGGGGCCCACCACGTCCAGCGGCCCAGCAGGTGAATGAAGGCCGGCACCAAGACCATTCGGACCAGGGTGGCATCGACGAGCACGCCGAGCGTCAAACCCAGGCCCAGCATGCGCATGAACGACACGTGCGCGGGAATCAAGGCGGCGAAGGAGATCGACATCACCACGGCGGCGGTGGTAACCACCCGGCCGATCCCGGCGATACCCAGCGCCGTGCTCTCGTCGGTGGCGGCGCGCGCCTCGGCGGCCGTGGGCGGCGTCTCCCGGGTGGCCTGCGAGGCCAACCAGTATTCGTGGATGCGTGAGACCAGGAATACCTCGTAATCCATGGCCAGCCCAAAGGCGATGCAGAACAACAACACTGGGATATTGGCGTTCAACGTCCCGTTGGGTGTGGTGCCCAGCGCGCCCAGGTGGCCGTCTTGGAAGATCCACACCATCGCGCCGAATGCCGCGGTCAGTGACAGCACGTTGCACACCAGCGCCTGCAGCGGCAGCACCGCGCTGCCGGTCAGCAGAAAGAGCAGGGCAAAGGTGATCACGGCGATCAGCGCGAACACCAGCGGCAGTCGCTTGGTGATGGCGTCGACACTGTCGCGGTTGATCTGCGCAAGACCGGTCAACAGCACCGAGTGGCCGGCCGGCCCAGCGACCTGATGCAGTCGGTCGAGTTGGATGTTCGAAGCCTTCGAATAGAGCGGCGCGGTGCTCGACACCGTCAGAAGCGCGGCGCCGTTGGCCATGCCGGTGGCCTCCGCGGGCGGTGCCACCCGTCTCCCGCCCACGAACGTGCCGGCCGGCGCGCTGACCGCGGAGACGTCGGCCACCCGGGACAGCTCGGCGGCGTAGCGCTCCAGGTCGGCGGGGGTCATGCCGCGGGCGTCGGGGACGACGACGGACACCCCGGTGCCTAGCCCGTTAGCGAAATCGTTGTCCAGCATGTCGGCAACCTGGCGCGCAGACGCCCCTTTGGGCAGCACCCGCTCGTCAGGGAAGCCCCATTTCACCCCGAGGAACGGCGCACCGAGCAACAGCAGCAACACCACGACACTCAGGCCGACCGACATGGCGTGGCGCAACACGTAGCGCGTCGACCGGTACCAGAACTGTGTCTCGAGCGGCTGGTGCGCGTGGTCGCGGAACGGCCGCTGCCCGTGCAGCACGCGATGCATCACCCGACGGGCGTTCAGTGAGTCCAACCGCGGCCCCAGCAGCACGATCGCGGCCGGCGTCACCACGACAGCGGCGAGGGCCACGATGATCGCGGTGACCACGATCGTGTAGGCCGACGACTTGAGGAAGTACATCGGGAACAGCGCCATCACGGCCATGGACAGCCCGACGGTTGTGGCCGAGAACAGAACGGTTCGGCCGGCCGTGGCCATGGTCCGAAACAACGCCTGGTCCCGGTCCTCGGTTCGGGCCAGCTCCTCGCGATAGCGAGTGATGATCAGCAGGTTGTAGTCGATCGCCAGGGCCAGGCCCATGGCGATGCTCAGGTCCAGCGCATACGTCGACACGTCGGTGACGTAGGTGATCAGCCGCAGCACCGACATGGTGCCGACGATGGCCAATGCGCCCAACACGATCGGCAGCGTCGCCGCCACCACACCGCCAAGCACCCACACCAGCACCGCGAAGCTCAACGGAATCGCGATCGACTCCATCAGCATCAGGTCGCGCTGGTTCTGCTGATTGATCTGGGCGTACGCCACGGCCATCCCACCGGCGCGAACGGTGACGCCATCCCGGTCGTGGACCACCTCACGCATGAGCGTGCTGGCGTACTCCTGGGCCTTGTTCTCCCCGCCTCTCAGGTCGGCCACGATCATCCCGGACTTGTTGTCCGTGCTGACCAGCTGGGCCGCGGTCTGGGGCGGCGAGGTCCACGCCGAAGAAACGTCGATGACCCAAGGCGATCGTTTCAGGTGGTCGACGATGTCGGTGCCCACCTGGCGCGCCTTGTCGCTGCGGGCGCCCGTGGGCGCGGTCAGCGCGATCAGCATCTTCTGGTCGGTTTGGCCGAACTTGTCCTTGAGCAGTTCGGTCGCCCGCGCCGATTCCGAGGTCGGGTCCTGGAATCCGCCGGCCGACAGCCTGTTTACCACCGGAATCCCGAAGATCCCGCAGACCACCAGGACGAAAACGGCGGCCGCTATGATGCGTCTGGGCGCCGCGATGGCAATTCGAGCAATTCCTCGCAGCACTGGCGTCCTTTCTTTATCCGGCGCCTCCGGCCTAGCTCTATACCCATACAGGGATCGTTTGACGCCCCTCGGCACTCATTTCCGCCGATGCGTCGGAGACGCACGCGCGGTTTATGTAACAGTAAGACGGTCGCGTCAGCGCAGATGATTCCGTCACACCGGTGATCCGCCTTACACCCTTGCTCCTACTATGACGGCTTGTGGGCGGCGTCACCAATGTCGTTGCGACGTTTCACCACCCCGGACTCGGGTACCGAAGAAGGGCGGCATTCCAGTAAACGAGCTTTGTTGGATTCGGCATGCACATCGCGAATTCAGCTGGGCCAGTAGCGAATTGGATGAGCGATGAATGCACCAAAGGACGCCCTCAGGGTCAAGCATCCGACCGAGAAGGACTGGCAGGCCGTCTACGAGAACCAGGCGCGCGCATATGGGATTGCCGTGGACCCGCACGACGTCGCAGCCTGGACGCGGCGGGTCAACCTGCAAGACATCCTGATCGCCGAAGACATGTCCGATCCGGAAAAGCCGCACCTGGTCGGAACTTCCCTTTACTACCCACTACGGCTCACCGTGCCAGGGGGCGCCAGTCTCGACGCCGCCTGGCTGTCGATGATCGCAGTCGCGGCGACGCATCAGGGACAAGGAATCTGGCAACAGCTCAGCATCCAGGGCTTCGCAATATTGCAGGAGCGTGGTTATCCCATTCTTTGCGGCGTTCCCACGCAGCCAACGGTTTACGAAATCCTTGGGGCCGGGGTGGCCAGCTATGCCAGGACCTACGACATCGAGCCGCGGTTCACCCAGCTGCGCAACAAACCCGACCGAAATCGGGCTCGTGAGGTCGACGCATCCCAGGCGGCACGCCTGCTGCCCCCGCTCTATGAGCGGTGGCGCGCCATCACTCCGGGTGCGCTGAGCCGAGATGATGCGTGGTGGGACGACATCCTCGAAGACAGGATCACCCAGCGGGACAACGGATCGACGCTCAATTTCGTCGTTCATCCGGACGGTTTTGTGACCTATCGCGTCGTGGGAGCGTCGCCGCACGCCTATCGGCGGCCATTCGGCAGCGTGATCGTCCAAGACTTCTGCGCGGTCACGAACAAAGCCCACGACGAACTGCTGGCGACTCTGGTGGGCTCCAAAACGTTCGACAACATCGTGATGGAGGTCCCGGTCGATGACCCGCTCCCACTCAAACTCAAAGACCAGCTCGCCGCGAAAACGATAGGCATGAGCGATTTCCTGTGGCTGCGAATCATGAACGTGCCCGCCGCGCTCGGCGCCCGCGGTTATTCTGCCGACGCCGACGTGGTCCTGGACATCACGGACCCGCTCAGCGTCGCTGGTGGACACTTCCGGCTGCAGACACGCAATGGTGTCGGCGAGTGCACACCGCACGCCGGGCCCGCGGACGTCCAGATAAGCCTCGGTGATCTGGGGACCATCTACATGGGGGCACACCGCCCATCGGAACTTCACCGGGCGAACCGCATCACGGAACTGCAGCCGGGCACGCTGCGCACGCTGGACGCCGTGTTCGCCACCGACCGGGTGCCCTATTGCGGCACGCTCTTCTGATAGCCGTTCAGGTCGCCAATCAGGTTGCGGCGAAAACTATTCGAAGGCATTGCGGGTGGCGCGCCTAACCGCGGTGACGCCGACCCCAGTCGTGCGGGTAATGCTCGAGGCGAGCCGGACGGCTCCGAACCAAGCGGATCCCCCGCGGCCTAGCGGCTATCCTGGGAAACGGTCGGGATTTCACTGGACGGCAAGACGCCTGTTATTGTCGCCTACGCGGTCTCGGCCGTTTAGAAGCGCCGTTAGCTCAGTTGGTAGAGCAGCTGACTCTTAATCAGCGGGTCCGGGGTTCGAAACCCTGACGGCGCACCAGCTCACCGAGTAGTTCAATATTTGGTGGCTTCTCCACTTCAATGGGGGGTTCACCCGATGGGTAGCGATCTCCGAGCAATCCCTTTCCCGGCGATCGCGCGGGTCCTACCATCGCTGCGTGTGGGGTTTTTCAGAAGGCACTTGTGAAAACTGACCTGAAGTGGGTCGAGCCCTTCGAGGGCCACTATCACGCCAACATCGACGACCGCAGCGAATACCGGGTCCACGTGGTCTCGACGGGCGGCTTTCGCGCCGAACGGGTGGACGACGGCTTCGTGCACCACGACCTGGGCCGGGCCGGCACCGCCGCCGAAGCACAGGCGATCTGTCAGGACCTGCACACCAGGGCCCTGCGCCGCGCCGCGTGGGAGGCCTACATGGCCGAGAACGACCCGCCGGGCTGGGAGTGACCCCGTCAGCGGTTGACCGGAATTTTGCCGCCGTATCCCACCGCGAAAGCCCCTCCTGCAGGTAATTTCTTGCTGGCACCGATCGGCGCCAGAAGCGCCGATAGGCCCCCTTGGGACAAGCTGCGTCGAAGGAGCTGCAATGGGGTTCATCCGGCCCAACCTGCCCGTCGTCGACATGGCCGAGTGGACCACCCGCTCCCGCGCCGAACGGATCGTGCCGATGGCGCGCCACATCGCCGAGCACGGCTTCGGCTCCCCGCTGGTGATGCACGTGATGTACGGCGTGAAGATCGCGCTCTACGTCCTCGGCGGTTGGCTCTTCGCGTGGTCGACCTCCGGCATCGGCGGCTTCACCCACGTCGGCGAATGGTGGTCGGAGCCGATCGTGTTCCAGAAGGCCGTCCTCTTCACGATGTTGTTCGAGGTCGTCGGCCTCGGTTGCTGCTTCGGGCCGCTGGCGGGGCGCTACTTCCCCCCGATGGGGTCGATCCTGTACTGGCTGCGGCCCGGCACCATCCGGTTGCCGCCGTGGCCCGACCGGGTGCCGTTGACCAAGGGCAGCAACCGAACCGCGTTCGACGCGTTGCTCTACGGCGTCCTGCTGGTGGCGCTCCTGACCGCGCTGGTGTCTGACGGCGCCGGACCGATTCCCGCGCTGGACACCACGATCGGTGTGCTGCCGTGGTGGCGCACCGTCGCGATTCTGGCGGTGCTGGCCGTGCTCAGCTTGCGCGACAAGGTGATCTTCCTGGCCGCGCGCGGCGAGGTGTACGCGCCGCTGGCGCTGACGTTCCTGTTCGCCGGGGCGGACATCATCGTCGGCGCCAAGGTCGTGTTCATGGTGATCTGGCTGGGCGCGGCGACCTCCAAACTCAACAGGCACTTTCCGTTCGTCATCTCGACCATGCTGGCGAACAATCCGTTCATCCCCTCGGGGCCGCTCAAGCGGTCGATGTTCAGACACCACCCCGACGACCTGCGGCCCAGCGCGCTGGCGGGATTCATCGCGCACTTCTCGACCGCGGTGGAGGGCCTGGTACCGCTGGTGCTGGTGTTTTCACACGGCGGCTGGCCGACGGCCGTCGCGGCGTTCGTGATGATCGTGTTCCACCTCAATATCCTGCTGGCCTTCCCGATGGGCGTGCCGCTCGAGTGGAACGTCTTCATGATCTTCGGGGTGTTGTGGCTGTTCGTCGCGCACGCCCGCCTGGGCCTGTCCGACATCGCCCACCCGTTGCCGATCGCCGTCCTGTTCGCCGTCATGGCCGGCACGGCCGTCGTGGGGAACCTCTATCCGCGTAAGGTCTCGTTTCTGCCCGGCATGCGCTACTACGCCGGCAACTGGGACACCACCCTGTGGTGTGTGCGGCCGTCGGCCGACGAGAAGTTCCGCGTCGGCTCCCGCGCCCTGGGCCCGATGCAGCACCTGCAGCTCGAGCGGTTGTACGGCAGCAAAGAAGAGACCCTGATCCCGCTGCACCTGGCCCTGGCCTTCCGGGGAATGAACACCCACGGGCGCGCGCTGCTCACCCTGGCGCACCGGGCGATGGCCGACTACGACGAGGACGACTACAACCTGTGCGAGGGTGAAGTCCTGTGCTCGATGGTGCTGGGCTGGAATTTCGGCGACGGCCACATGCACAACGAATGCCTGATCGAGGCGCTGCAGCAGCGGTGCGGGTTCGAGCCGGGCGAGGTGCGCGTCGTGATCCTCGATGCCCAGCCCATCCACCAACAGCGGCAGGAATACAGGTTGGTCGACGCCGCGACGGGCGAATTCGAACGCGGCTACTGCGACGTCGACGACATGGCCACCAATCAGCCCTGGGCCGACGACATTCCGGTGTACGTCCAGACCGGGCGCGTCACCGATTCCTGACGCGGCGCACCGCCACCACCACGACGAGGGCCCCGACCCCGGCCAGCGAGGCCAGCACCACGGGCTTCTGCACGAATCCGATCACCCGGATCTTGAGGTCGTCGGCCAGGCGCCGAGGATTGGCCCGCTCGGCAAGCGAGTCGACGGTGGCCGCCAGCTGGTCCCGGGCGACGTCGATGTCCTGCTTGATGGCTTCGGGGTCCCGGTCCGCCACTGTGTCCTCCAAGTCGCCCACTTATCCGGCTCATGCACCTGCCCGAACTACCCTAGATCAGCTGGCGGTAACCCCGACGCTCCGGTGAACAGAAAGGGCCCCACCTTGACCGAGACCACGCGGCTTGCACCGGGCGACAAAGCGCCCTCCTTCAGCCTGCCCGACGCCGATGGCAAGAAGGTATCGCTGGCCGACTACAAAGGCCGACGCGTCGTCGTGTACTTCTACCCGGCCGCCTCGACGCCCGGATGCACCAAGCAGGCGTGCGACTTTCGCGACAGCCTGGCCGAGCTCAACGAAGCCGGCCTCGACGTCATCGGCATCTCCCCCGACAAGCCGGAGAAGCTGGCCAAGTTCCGCGACGCCGAAAAGCTGACGTTCCCGCTGCTGTCCGATCCCGACCGCAAGGTCCTGACGGCCTACGGCGCCTACGGCGAAAAGCAGATGTACGGCAAGACGGTCACCGGCGTGATTCGCTCGACTTTCGTGGTCGACGAGAAGGGCAAGGTCGCCGTCGCGCAGTACAACGTGAAGGCGACCGGCCACGTCGCCAAGCTGCGCCGCGACCTGTCCGTCTAGTGGCGATCGCGAGCGCGGCGAAGCCGGGCGAGGCGGGTCGCCGCCATCGGGTCTAGTGGCGATCGCGAGCGCGGCGAAGCCGGGCGAGGCGGGTCGCCGCCATCGGGTTTAGTGGCGATCGCGAGCGCGGCGAAGCCGGGCGAGGCGGGTCGCCGCCATCCGGTTTAGTGGCGATCGCGAGCGCGGCGAAGCCGGGCGAGGCGGGTCGCCGCCATCCGGTTTAGTGGCGATCGCGAGCGCGGCGAAGCCGGGCGAAGCGGGTCGCCACCATCGGGTCTAGCCGATGACGGCGGCCTCGTGGTACTCGGTGATCGGCCGCGCGATCCCCTGTTCGTCGCAAACGCGCTGCAGTTTGGCGAGCGTCTCATCTATCCCCGGTCCGAGGCGCTTGCCGGGCGTGAAGGTGGCGGGCAGGTGCTGCATGCCCTGGATCACGCCGATCGTCGGATAGTGCACGGTGCCCTCGGGGTCGCAGCGGTAGTCGGGCATCCGATCGAGCACCGCCGTAAGCATCGACTTGAACACCACCCGCGCGACGTTGGAGCCGATGCAGCGGTGGATGCCGAGCCCGAAGCTGAAGTGCCGGTTGTTCTTTCGGCTCAGGTCTAGGCGGTTCGGATCGGGGAACACCGCGGGATCGCGGTTGGCCATCGCCCAGGACAGCCACAGGCGATCGCCCTCTTTGAACCGCGTGCCCGCTATTTCGAGGTCGGCGGCGATCGTGCGGCCGTCGCCGGGAGCGGGCGTGAAGTATCGCAAAAATTCTTCGGTCGCCGAGTCGAGCAGGGTTTCCGATTCCCGCCTCAGCAGCTCGCGTTGCTCGGGATTTTCGCCCAGCCATTCGAGCGCGTGCGCGGTCAGCGCGGTCGTCGTGTCAAAACCGCCGCCGATGATGAGGCCCAGCATTCCGAGCAGTTCGGCGTCGGGGGCGGGTTCGCCGTCGATCTCCAGCCTCGCCAACGCGTCCACAATGCCGGGCCGCGGGTTCTCGCGAATCTCGAGGAGGTGGTTGAACAGGTCGGCCCCCATCGCCATCGTCTGTTCCAAAACCCTTGGGGCGTTCGGGGAATCGGCGGGCGTGTAGACATTGGCGTGCGCCGGCTCGCAATACAGCTGCCACTTCTTCAGTGGAACGCCCATCATCGCCAGGGTCAGGACCGCGGGCACGACGTTCGCGAGATCGTCGACGAAGTCGATCCGCCCGGCTTCGATCTTCTCGTCGATGCTCGCCCGCACGATCTCGTCGACGAACGGCTTCCAGCGCTTGACGGCCGCCGGCGACAGGTAGGGGTTGAGAATGCTGCGATAGGCGGAGTGCTCGGGTTCGTCCATCTCGAGCATGCCGCCACGGACACCGGTGCCCTGCGGCAGCGTCGGGATCGTGATGCCCTTGTAGCCGGTGCCTTCGCCCGTGACGTCGTGGTCGTTGGACACCTGCGGGCAGCGCGCGAGCTCGAAGACCTCCCGGTTGCCCGCTGCCACCCAATGCCCGTCGTAAGTGTCGGTCCACGCCAGCGGACACTTGGCGTGCATCTCCTCGGTGATCGCGGTGAACCGCTCGCGGTACTCGGGGGTGTGGCGATCGAAGTGGTAACGGTTGGTCTTGCGGGCGTCTCCGGTCAGGGTGTTTTCCGTACTCACGGTGGCGTCTCCTGCGGACGAGTGGCTGCGTCTAGAGCAGTATGCGACGAGACCGTCGTTCTCGTTCAGCATTCGGGGGGCCAGTTCGGATCGGCGTCCGGCTTCGCCTGGCCGTGGAAAGTCGCGGCTTCGACGTGACACCTCCAAAACTCGACCGCAGAGCGGATCATTGAGCGATGGACCCGGAAGAAGACCCGGAGAAGCTAGACCCTGAGGAATACATACGCGAGCTGGAGCGCGGCGCCGCACGACCACCGGGGAGCCCTCCTCAGCCGTCCGGAACGTCCAAAAGCGGCCGGGATGGCGGGCGTGCACTCGGTGGGACCTGGTGGCAGCGGATCAGAGGCCTTGCGGGGCTGGCGAACACGCCCCGAGGTTGGATGGTGTTGGGGGGTGCGTTCGCAGCTGCGTTCGCGATCGTAGCCGTCGCGGGTAACTACTCCGGCACCACCGTGCACGGCAATCTCACCATGATCAATGGCGGGGCGAAGGACACGATCGACTGCAACGACGGGAACCTCAGGCTCGAAGGTGACAACAACACCTACACCGTCACCGGCCACTGTCGCAGGCTTGACGTCGCCGGCAGCGCAAATCATGTCACCGTCGACAGCGCCGACGTCATTAGTGTTTTCGGCGATGACAACGCGATGATCTATCACTCCGGCTCACCGACAATCAACAAGACGGGAAACAACAACGTCGTGGCTCAGGGCCAAGGCACCCGATGAAAGGTGCGTCCCCCTAGCCCAGGTTGGCCAGCAGCAGCGCCTCGGCGATCGCCGCACGTTCCAGCACGCCCAGGTGCAGGCTCTCGTTGATGCTGTGGGCCTGCGTCGCGGGGTCCTCCACGCCGGTCACCAGGATCTTGGCCCGCGGAAAGGCCTCGGCGAACTCGGCGATGAACGGGATCGACCCGCCCATGCCCATGTCGATCGGGTCGGTACCCCATGCTTGCCGGAACGCCTGGCGGGCGGCGTCGTAGACGCTGCCGCTGGCGTCGATGGCGTAGGGCTCGCCGATGTCGCCGCGGGTGACGCTGACGTGCGCGCCCCACGGCGCGTGCCGTTGGAGGTGGGCGGTCAACGCGTCCAGGTGCCCCGCCGCGTCACCGCCCGGCGCGACGCGCATGCTGATCTTGGCCCGCGCCCGCGGAATCAGCGTGTTGGACGCCTTTTCGATGGGGGTGGTGTCGATGCCGATCACGGTGATCGCGGGCTTGGCCCACAGCCGCTGCGGCGCCGAACCCGACCCGATCTCGGACACGCCGTCCAGCAATCCGGAGTCGGCGCGTACCCGCTCGGGCGGGTAATCGACTGGGGCGGCGGTGCTTTCGTGCAGGCCGGCGACGGCCACGTTCCCGTCGTCGTCGTGCAGGCTGGCCAGCAGCCGCACCAGGGCGCTGAGCGCGTCGGGCACCACCCCGCCCCAGATGCCGGAGTGCAGGCCGTGGTCGAGCGTGGCCACCTCGACCACGCAGTCCACCAGGCCGCGCAGCGTGACCGTCAGGGCCGGGACTTCGGTGCTCCAGTTGTCCGAGTCGGCGATGACGATGACGTCGGCGGCCAGCGCATCGCGGTGCGCGGCCAGCAGCCGGCCCAACGACGGCGACCCGGATTCCTCCTCGCCCTCGACGAACACCGTCACGCCCACCGGCGGCTGCCCGCCGTGCGCCCGAAATGCCGCCAAATGTGTTGCGATGCCAGCTTTGTCGTCGGCGCTGCCACGGCCGTAGAGCCGGCCGCCGCGCTCGGTGGGCTCGAAGGGCGGCGAGAGCCATTGGCCGCGGTCGCCTTCGGGCTGCACGTCGTGGTGTGCGTACAGCAGCACGGTCGGCGCGCCGTCCGGCGCGGGATGGCGCGCGATGACCGCCGGCGCTCCCCCTTCGCTGACGATCTGCACATCGCCGAAACCGGCCTGCGCCAACAGATCCGCGACGGCCTGCGCGCTGCGATGCACCTCGTCGCGGCGGCCGGGGTCGGCCCACACCGATTCGATGCGCACCAGGTCTTCCAGATCGCGCCGCACCGACGGCAACACCGCGCGCACGCGCTCAACCAGATCGCTCATGGGATCGAGGCTAGTCGGCCCGCGGCGAGCGTCACGCTGGCGTGACGTTCGCCGCCTATTGCCACGCTGGCGTGACTCTCGGCGAGGCTAGTCGGACGTCGTCTCCAGGATCGCCACCGCGGCGGCGGTATCCCCTTCGTGCGTCAGCGAGACGTGAATCGTCACGTCGGCCAGGTGTTTGGCGATGTCGCCGCTCAGCCGAACCCGTGGGCGGCCCCACATGTCGGTGACCACCTCGATATCGCGGTGGATGTCCTCCGGCAGCACGGGGCGCTGGGCGAACCGCGATCCCGACCACGCCTTGATCACCGCCTCCTTCGCCGCCCACCGGGCCGCCAGGTGACGCGCCGCCGACGAACTCTTGTCCGAGGCATCGCGGCGCTCACCCGGGGTGAACGTCTCGGAGAAAACGGTTCCCGGCTGGTCGACCTGCTCGGCGAAATCAGGGATGGAGACGAGATCGATCCCCACACCGACAATTCCCATGGGTCGCCAGGCTAACGGACCGACGTCATCCGGCAGAGACCTGGTAGGCGTCGCCGTCACCCAGGCGCGAATCCGGGTTCAACAGCATCGCGGCCTCCTGACGCTTCTCCGACTCGTCATGGTCGAAGCGACGGTTCGGCGGCCGCTCGTACATCGGCGCGCCACCGGCGATCGCCGACGCCAGCCGCCGCTGACCGGCCAGCACGCGCGCATCCGCGCGACGCTGGTAGTCCGCACGCTGCTGCGGGTCGAGCGCGGCGACGAACGCCTGCGGATGCACCAGCGCAACCAAGCCCGAAACATGGCCGAACCCAAGGCTGGTCACCAAGCCCGCCTTGAGCGGGAATTTCTCGCCCAGGCGCAGGGTCTCGCGCACCCACACGAAGTGGGCCGAGCCGGCCAGTTCGTCGTCGACGCAGTCCAGGCTGCGGTTCGGTGGGATCACCCCGTCACGCAGCATCTGGCACAGGCCCATCATCTGGAAGACCGCCGCGCCGCCCTTGGCGTGCCCGGTGAGGCTCTTCTGCGACACCACGAACAGCGGAGCCCCCTCGGAGCGGCCGAGCGAATCGGCGAGCCGCTCGTGCAGCTCGGTCTCGTTGGGATCGTTGGCCAACGTCGACGTGTCGTGCTTGGAGATCACCGCGATGTCGTCGGCGGTCACCCCGAGCTTTGTCAGCGACCGCGCCAGCGCTGAATCCTTGCCGCCGCGACCGGCGCCCAGCGCGCCCAGCCCCGGCGCCGGGATCGAGGTGTGCACGCCGTCGGCGAACGACTGCGCGTAGGCAACCACGGCCAGCACCGGCAGACCCATCTTCAGCGCCAGGTCGCCGCGCGCCAGCAGGATGGTGCCACCGCCCTGCGCCTCGAGGAATCCCAGCCGGCGACGATCGTTGGGCCGGGAGAACTTCGAGTCGTGGATGCCGCGGCCGCGCATCATGGAGGTGTCGGCGGTGGCTGCCATGTCACCGAAGCCGATGATGGCTTCCAGCGTCAGGTCGTCGAATCCACCGGCGACCACCAGCTCGGCCTTGCCGAGCCGGATCTTGTCGACGCCCTCCTCGACCGACACCGCCGCGGTCGCGCAGGCGCCCACCGGGTGGATCATCGCGCCGTAGCTGCCGACGTAACTCTGAATGACATGTGCGGCAACGACATTCGGCAGAACTTCTTGCAGGATGTCGTTCGGCTTGTTCCGGCCGAGCAGGTTGCCGTGATACATCGTCTGCATCGACGTCATGCCGCCCATGCCGGTGCCCTGCGTGCTGGCCACCAGGCCCGGGTGCACCCACCGCATCAGCTCGGCCGGGGTGAATCCCGACGACAGGAACGCGTCGACGGTCGCGACGATGTTCCACAGCGCCACCCGGTCGGTCGAGCTGGCCATGTCCTGGCTGATGCCGAACACCGTCGGGTCGAACCCGGTCGGGATCTGCGCGCCGACGGTCCGCGACAGCTTGGTCTTGCGCGGCACCCGAATCTCGGTGCCCGCCTTGCGGATCACCTGCCAGTCGCTGGAGTCGGGCACCGGCCGGATGATGGTGTGTTCGGGATCGAACTCGACGAAGGCGCGCGCGTCGGCCTCCGAGGACACCACGAACGCGAAGTCCTTGTCCAGGAACACCGACACCAGCAGCGGCGACGCGTGATCGGGGTCGATCGCGCCGTCGTCGACGAATTCGCGGATGCCGCAACGCTCCACGACGGAGTCGTGATAGCGCTCGACCAACTCGGACTCGTCGACCAGGTCACCGGATTGCGTGTCGTACCAACCGGGTTGGGGGTCGTCCTCCCAGCGGATCAGGCCGGTGGTCCAGGCCAGCTCCAGGACGCCGGCCGCCGACAACTCGTTGTCGACCTCCATCTCGAAGCGGGTCCGCGACGAGCCGTAGGGCCCGAGCTCCGCGCCACCGACGATGACCACCAGGTCGGCCGGGTCGACGTCGAGGTCCGCCCATTCCGGAGGCGGCGCCGGGGTGAAGCCACGCGGCGGCGACGGCAGCGCGGCGATGGTGCCCTCGGCGGCGGCCTCGTCGGCCGCTTCGTCCGATGCCGACGTGGCCTGCTCCCGGGCCTTGGCGGCCAGTTCGGCCATGTCGAGGTTGGCCTCGCCCAGCCCACCGGTCAGGTCCGCCTTGATCGGCGCACCCGCCGCGGCCACCTTCGACTCGACGTCGCAGAGCGACAGCAGCATTGCCGCCATCTCGTCGGTCGAGTAGGTGGTGACGCCGGCCTCCTCGACCGCGTCCACGATCGCGTCGTTGTGGCCCATCAGCCCGGTGCCGCGGGTCCACCCGATCAGCGCGTGCGCCAGACTGACCCGGGCCGCCCAGGAGGACTCGGCGTGCCAACGACTCACCAAGGCGTCCAGCGCCGACTTGGCCTCGCCGTAAGCGCCGTCGCCGCCGAACATTCCGCGGTTCGGTGAGCCCGGCAGCACGACGTGCAGCCGGGACGCGATGTCACGCTCGGCGCCGATCTTCGACAGCCCACCGATGAGGCGCTGCACCGCCCACAGCAGCACCTTCATCTCCATCTCGGAGCGAGAGCCGGCCTCGGACAGGTCGCCCGCGACCCGCGGTGCGGCGAACGGGAACAGCAACGTCGGGGTCTGCGCGTCCTTGATGTGAATCGACTGCGGCCCAAGGCTTTCGGTCTGCTCAGTGCCCACCCATTCGACCAGCGCGTCGATGTCGGAGTAGGACGCCATGTTGGCGGCCACCACCCACAGCGCAGCGCCATACCGGGCGTGGTCGCGGTAGAGGCCGCGGTAGAACGCGAGCCGCTCGTCGTCGAGCTTGGACGTGGTGGCGATGACGGTGGCCCCGCCGTCGAGCAGCCGCCCGACGACCGACGCGGCGATCGAGCCCTTGGAGGCACCCGTCACCACGGCGACTTCGCTGCTGTACTGGCCCGGGTCCGGGTTCTCGGCGCCGGCCGCGATGCGGCCGTACAACGACGCGTGGATCTGACGACCCGCGGACAGCGCCTTGCCCTGCCACCAGGTGGCCTGGGTGGCCACGACATGGCCTGCGCCCTCGAACCTTTGGGACAGCTCCACCCACCGGGCATCGATGTCGCCCTCGTCGGTCAGCCACAGCTTGACCAGGTCCTCGCGTGCGCTGGCCCACCGGTCGTCGAACAGCACGGCCTTCTTCGGCTCGAAGACCGGTGCCACCAGCCGCGGCCAGTCGGCACCGAGTTCGGCGGTCACCAGGTCGATGAGCTCGGCGTCGGTGGCCGCCGGCGACGCGCTGACCGGGTCGTCGAGGCCCAGCTGATTGAGCACCAGGCGCGCCGCCGAGGCCAGCACGCCGTCGCGGCCGGTGATCTGTTCGGTGAATTCGCCCAGCGCGGCGGCGTCGATGGTCGCACCGCCGCCGCCACCGCCCGAAGACGGCAGCGCCACCGCGATGCCGCGCCGCGCGGCGACGGAGGCCACCGCGGCGTCGATCACCTTGTCGACAGAGGCGGCGTCGGCCAGTGCGCCCTCGTGCAGGTGGCCCATGGCGCCACCCCGGACACTGGTGCCCTCGCGGGTTCCCAGCGCGACCTCCACGGTGACGTGCTTGGCCCAACCGTCGCCGAGCTCCCAGGTCTTCTTGACCCGCTCGGCGATGGCGGCGGGCCGCTTACCCGAAGGCCCCAGCACGGTGCGCAATTGATCGTTGATTGCGTCGGAAAGCACTGGGCCGTAAGGCTTGTAGGTGCGCGCCAGCTTGGTGACCTGCGCGCGCAGCCCGGCCAGGTCGGCTTCGGCGGCGCCGTCGATGGCGCCCAGGTTCAGCTCCGAGCCCAGGTCCACCAGCAGCTGGTTGCGTCGCGACGACGCGCCGTCGGTGATCGATTCGATGGAGTCCAGCTCCTCGATCTGGTCGATGCGCATCTTGGCCGACAGCGCGATCAGCGCCAGCGTGGCGTCGGCCGCATCGAACCCGATGTCGTCCGGCCGAGCACTCGACGGAGCTGCGGCGCCAGCCGGAGCGACGGCGGGGGCGACATTAGGCAGGGGCGCCGCCTCCGCCGGGGATGCGGCGGAATCATCCGCCGCCGGCTCGTCCTCGGGTTCCGGCTCGGGGTCGGTGTCGGTGGCGAACAGCACCGCGGCGTCGCGCTCGGCGTTGAGCACTTCGACTGTGCTGTGAGCGTATTCGGGCAGCTTGAGGGTGTTGGTGGCCAGGCCCGCGACGGTCGGGGCGGACTTCACCCCGATCTCGACGAACCGCTCCACACCCAGGCCGCCGGCGGCCTCCTCGGTGAACAGCAGGTCCTGGGTTTCGATCCAGCGCACCGGGCTGGCGAATTGCCATGCCAGCAGCTCGATCAGGACGATGCGGGCCATCTCGATGCGGCGCTCGGCGAGCCAGGTGTCGTAGTCGGCGAGGATCGGGTCGAGCGGCTCGGCCGGCACCAGGTCGCGGATCTCCTGGATGAAGTCGCGGTCCAGGGTGAACGGACGCGGCACCAGGTTCGGGATGTACCGGCCGATGATGACGTCGGGATCTTTGTCGCGCGGCATGACCCGGTCCAGCGACCGCCGGAACTCCGCCACACCGACCCGCAGCACGCGCGAGTGGAACGGCACGTCGATGCCGGGCACCAAGATGAATGAGCGCTTGCCGCCGGTGATCTCGCGGCGCCGCTCCACCTCTTCCTCGAGCGCTTCCAAGCCGCGCACCGTGCCGGCGATCGCGTACTGGGAACCGCGCAGGTTGAAGTTGACGATCTCCAGGAATTCGCCCGTGCGCTCGGCGATTTCCGCGACAAAACCCGGGACCTCGTCGTCGGGCAGGTCGATTTGCGACGGCCGGATCGCCGCCAGCCGGTAGTTGGACCGGCCCAGCTCGTCGCGCGGCACGATGTCGTGCATCTTCGAGCCGCGATGAAACACGGTCTCCAGCAAGGCTTCCAGCTCGTAGATGCCCGTCACGCAGGCCAGCGCGGTGTACTCACCGACGGAGTGACCGCAGGCGATCGCGCCCTCCACGAAGGCGCCCTGCTCGCGCATCTCGGCGACCTGCGCGGCGGCCACCGTGGCCATCGCGACCTGGGTGAACTGCGTCAGGTACAGGACGCCCTCGGGGTGGTTGTAGTGCACACCGCTGGCGATGATGCTGGTCGGGTTGTCCCGGACCACGTGCAGGACCGAGAAGCCGAGGGTGTCGCGGGTGAACTTGTCGGCCTTGTCCCACACCTTGCGGGCGGCCTTGGACCGGGCCCGCACGTCCATGCCCATGCCCTTGTGCTGAATGCCCTGGCCGGGGAACGCGTAGACAGTGTGCGGGGCCGCCAGGCGGGCCGTCGCCGACATCACCAGATCCGATCCGACCTTGGCGGCGACCTCCAAAACCTCGGCGCCCTGGTCGATTCCGACGCGGTCGACGCGGAACGCGACCTCGTCGCCGGGGCGCACCATGCCCAGGAAGCGGGCGGTCCAGCCGATCAGCCGCGCCGGGGGGCGGGTCTGGCCATCGGTGGCGGTCACCGCATGCTGGGCGGCCGCCGACAGCCACATGCCGTGCACGATCGGCGATTCCAGGCCGGCCAGCAGCGCGGCGGCCCGGTCGGTGTGAATGGGGTTGTGGTCACCGGAGACCACCGCGAACGGACGCATGTCGACCGGAGCGGTGATGGTGACGTCGCGGCGGCGCCGACGCGGGGTGTCGGTCGCGTTCGGCGAGACCGCACCACCGGCGCGTGTCGGGTCGGTCAGTTCGGCGGGGCCGGTGCGGCCCAGGATGGCGAAACGTTCGGCAAGGGTGGCGATCACCTGACCGTCAGTGTCGGCGATGGTCGCCGAGACGGGGACCACACGTCCCATTTCCGTGTCGATGGCCGCCGAAGCCGTTGCGGCGATGGTCAATTGGGATCGGACCGTCGGCAGGCTGCCGACCATGTGGGCGGCGTGATCCAGGTGCACCAGGCTCAGCAGGCCCTCGACGACCGGGACGCCGGCATCGGTGACGGCCGAGCCGATCGCCGAGAAGACGGCCGGCCAGCACGGCCCGACGAGCGCGTCGGGCACGGTGGTGAGGCTGGGCGCCAACGGTTCTCCGAAGGTGGCCGTGACACCGGTGTGGTCGGCGACCCGCTCGGGGTCCCAGTCGACGGTGACGGTGGCCGTGCCGTCGGTGACCGCGGGCAAGAAGTCCGGGCCGTCGACGCCGGCCGCGATGGCCAGCACCGCCCGCATGGCCGTGGCGGCGTCCTCGGTGGAGACCACCGGGGTGGCGCCGTCAACGGTGTTGGGCGGCAACGTGAACGGGATGTCGATCCAGGTGCCCGAGACGGGCACACTGAGGACGACGCGGTCGCCTTCGACCTGCAGCCGCGCCCCGGTGGTCGAATGGGTGGCGCGGCGGCTCTCGGGTCCGTCGTGCACCAGCCACTCGGCGGGGTCGGCGATGCGATGCACCGGGTTGGTCGCGGTGCGGCCGGCCCACTGGACGTCGGGGGCGTCCAGCACGACGGCCAGCGGCCCGGTGACGTCGGCGCGACCGGTCCGGCGTGACGTGACGGCCTTGGGCTCCAGTCCGGCGGCGAGCGCCTCGTCGATGGCCGCCTGCTCGAAGCGGTCCAGTAGCTCACCGACGGGCTCGTCCATCCGGGTGATGCCGGCGACGGCCGCGGTGCCCGGGATGATGCAGACCTGGTCGGCGTCGTAGCGGGCGTCGTGCGCCTGCCACAGCGAATCGCTGCGCCACCAACGCCGCACGTCCTTATCGATCACCGGCACGAAGTTGACCGGCTTGCCTGGCGTCTTGCACAGGGTGACGAAGAACGGCACGTCGGCCGGGTGCAACTGGACCGTCTCGGCGTCGGGGTAGCGGTCGAGCAGCAGGTCGATCGCCGCCTCGGGGTTCTCCAGCAGGGCCTCGTCGTTGTACAGCGTCTCGATCGGCCCGAAATCCTGTGGGGCCAACCGCGCCTCGGCGCGCTGCAGCATCTGCTGGAAACGGTCGCGCCAGGTGTCGGCCAGCCACGGGCTGCCCGGCGAGGCGGTGTCGGCGGTGGAATCGCCGTCGCCGATGGACAATTCGACGTAGCGCTGCAGCCATTGCAGGTAGGTCATCTCACCGACATCGCCGAAGTACGGCTTGGCGGTGTTGGCCATCGCGGCGATGATCTCGTCGCGGCGCTCCGCGACGGCGTCCGCGTCGCCGGCGACCTCGTCGAGCAGCCGGCCGCACCGCGAGGCGCTGTTGTCGATCTCGTGGATGTCCGCGCCGAGCTGGCTGCGGCTGGATGCCATTCCGCCCGAGGCTTTTCCGGCTCCGATCCACTGGTCGGTGCCCTGGGTTTCGACCAGCATGCGCTTGACCGACGGCGAGGTGGTCGCTTCCTTGGCGGCCATCGCCGCGGTGCCGACCAGGATGCCGTCGATGGGCATCAGCGGGAAACCGTACGCCTGCGCCCAGCGCCCGGACAGGTATTCGGCCGCCCGCTCCGGCGTGCCGATGCCGCCACCAACGCAGACGGTGATGTTGGGGCGTGACCGCAATTCCGAGTAGGTCGCCAGCAGCAGGTCGTCGAGGTCTTCCCAGGAGTGGTGACCACCGGCGCGCCCGCCCTCGATGTGCGCGATCACCGGCTTGGTGGACACCTCGGTCGCGATGCGGATCACCGAGCGGATCTGCTCGACGGTGCCGGGCTTGAAGACGACGTGACTGATGCCGACCTCGCCGAGCTCCTCGATCAGCTCGACGGCCTCCTCCAGATCCGGGATTCCGGCGCTGATCACCAGGCCGTCGATGGCCGCGCCGGACTGGCGCGCCTTCTGCACCAGCCGCTTGCCGCCGACCTGCAACTTCCATAGGTACGGGTCCAGGAACAGTGCGTTGAACTGGTAGGTGCGGCCGTCCTCGAGCAACCCGGCCAGCTGCTCGACGCGGTCGGCGAAGATCTCCTCGGTGACCTGCCCGCCACCGGCCAGCTCGGCCCAGTGCCCGGCGTTGGCCGCGGCGGCCACGATCTTGGCGTCCACGGTGGTCGGGGTCATGCCGGCCAGCAGGATCGGCGAGCGGCCGGTCAGCCGGGTGAATTTCGTCGAGAGCTTGACCCTCCCGTCGGGCAGGCGAACCAGCGTCGGGGCGTAGCTCGACCACGCCCGCGCCACCTCGGGGACGGCCCCGACGGTGAACAGGTTGCGCTGACCGCCGCGGGTGGCGGCCGGCACGATGCCCACCCCCAGGCCGCGGATGACCGGCGCGGTCAGCCGGGTCAGGATGTCGCCGGGGCCGAGGTCAAGAATCCAGCGAGCGCCGGCGTCGTTGACCCGGGTGATCTCCTCCACCCAGTCGACCGGACGCACCAGGATCGATTCGGTGAGCTGGCGAGCCAGCTCGACGTCCAGGCCGACCTTCTCGGCCCAGCCGCCGACGATGTCGATGCCGTCGGCCAGCCGGGGCGTGTGGAAGCCCACCTCGACCTGCACCGGATCGAAGACCGGCGAAAAGACGTCACCGCCGCGCAGCTTGTTTTTCCGGTCGGCCTCTTCCTTCTCCGAGATCTGCTGGCAGTACAGCTCGAAACGGGACAACTGTTCCGGGGTGCCGGTGATGACGACCGAACGGCGGCCGTTGCGGATGGACAGGACGGGCGGCAGGACGGTGCGCACGTCCTGCGCGAACTCGTCGAGCAGCCGGCCGATGCGGTCGGGGTCAACGTTGGTTACCGACACCATCGGCGGGCGATCGCCGAGCACCGAGATTCCGCGCCGGCGGGCCACCAGGGTCCCGGCCGCGCCGATCAGCTGGGCCAACGCCAGCAGCTCGACATCGCGGGCGCCCCCGGCCTTGAGCGCCTCGACGGCGAGCACGCCCTGGGAATGTCCGGCCACGGCCACCGGAGGCGTCGCCTTGAGGTCCATCCCTTGGCGCGCCAGCGCGCGCACGGCCGCGATCTGGGTGAGCAGCACGCCCGGTATCGACACCGCGGCCGAGGTCAGGTGCTTGTCCGAGGGGACCGGATCTTCGGCCGCCAGGGCACGCACCCAGGTCAACGGCTCGAAACCGATCGGGCGGACCACGATGAGCTCCTTGGCCACCGGCTCGAGGACCAGGTTCACCTCACCGACCAGCGTTGCCAGGTCGGATTCGATACCGGCCGACGACACCAGCTCTTCGAGGGTTTCCAGCCAGGCGCTGCCCTGGCCACCGAATGCGACGGCGTAGGGCTCGCCGGCCGTCAGGCGGTCGACAAGGGCGTGGGTGTCCCCGGCCTGTGGGACCTTGCCTTGGCCGTTGCGGTCAGCGGACACCCGGTCGTGCTCGTGGATCGTCACCTTGTCTGTCTCCCCTGTATGCGTCTTTAGGTCTCGTCGTCTGGCGGTCACCACCGCCTGGCGGGCTTGGCGTCGATGCGGCGTGGTTCAGCGTCGAATCACTAGCCGGGAAACGGCTGGCCGGTGCGTTGTCGGCGGACCGCCCGAGTGGTGCACAGCGGCGCGACGGACTCCATCGGCTGTACTAAGAGTGTCATAAGGATCGGCGCTTGTTTCGCGTGCTGATTGGTTACTGGTGAGTTCTACGCATGGGTAACCGTGTCCTGGGTAACACGGGGTTTCACCGACGGCGCGGACCCGATTAACAAACCCGCTGCGTGCAGGTGGTTACGGTCGAGTAGCTATAACTGCGCAGATCAAAGCAGTCTTGTTATCGAATCGTTACATAAAAATTTTGGGCCACGGAGTGCCGTCACGGCGCCCTTGGCGGCATCGGACGGCCAATGGCCGCGCGCACCCCTCGGGAAAACGAGCGAACGAGTGTTTGCTGGAAATTTTAAGAGTCGGCGTCTGGGCCGGGCCGGACGGCGGGATCCGAGACTAGGCCCACTGCCCGAATTGGGGCTTGAGGATCTCGTTGATGTCCACGCCCACCCCGCCGACGCTGCGTTTGTCGATTTCAACCTGGTGCAGGTTGGCCGCCGGATGGGCGTACCCCTTGGGCGAGCCCCAGTTGTGCTGCCAGAAATAAGAGCCCAGTCCATCGTGCAGCGCCCAGTCGATCGTTTTCGAATTGGCGTACACGCCTGTGCGCTGATGGCCGATCACCGACTCCCACGACCGCAGGTACGGCGCCACCTGGCTCTTGTACTGCTCGTAGGAGGGGTCGTCGTCGATCGAGGCGTAAATGGGTGCGCTGGCGGGCCCGCCGGCGGCGGCGTGCAACTGCATCCCACGCTGCGCGTGCTGCAGGCCGGCATTGGCACCGCCCAGCCAGTCCGCGGTACTGCCCTTGCCGTACTGATAGCAGGACACGATTTTGAGCCCGTTGCTGTTGAGGTCGCGGGCTTCGGCGACCTGGATCGGCTTGCCGAGCATCCAGTTGCCGCCCGGACGGCGGTCGGAGACATACCGGATCGACCCCACGGCGCCCGCGGCCCGGATCTGGCTGGCGGGAATGACGCCGGCCGCATAGTCCAGCAGGGTGCCGAGCGAGGCCGACGCCGGTGTGGCGCTCAGGGATGCGCCCGCGGCGCCCAGGCCCAGAAATGCCGGGGTTGCGGCCGCGAATCTGAGCAGGTCACGTCGCGTAACTAAGGACACAGGCCACAGATTACGACACAAACCCCATATGACACGTTGATCACACCGGTCACATATGCATCACGGTGCCGCATCGTTTGTTTGAACGGGTCGGCGCGCGGGCAGCACGATGACGCTCACAGCCTCCACCCCACGACGAGCGGTCTGCTGGGCGATCTCGTCGATGAAGTGCGCGGCCGCCGGGCTGATCGATGCCGCCCAGGCGCGGAATCCCTGCACGATCACCGGGTCGTGCTCCAACAGCGGTTGCACTCCCCGCAGCACGTCGACCACGTCGTCGGGCAGCGGGTCGGCCAGCTGCTGGTCGATCCAACGGCGCGCAAGCTCTCCCGCCGCCGAATCGTCTTCGCCCAGCGCGATCACGTCGGCGGCCAGGTTGCGCAATCGGCCGAACAGCACGTCGTGGCCAGGCGTCTCGGCCAGTCGCGACAATAAGGTGCTGGCCGCGCCCGGCAGCACCATTTGCCCGAACAAGGCGGGAACCGGTAGCTCCCACTCGTCGAACAGGTCCGCGTACATCGCGGCGACGGGCGCTGACAGCGGCGCGCTGAGCCGCCCGATCACGCCGATGCTGTCGCGGTGCGTCGTCGCCAACCGGTGCAGGATGTGCTCGTTGAGGTCGGCGCCGGAACATTCGGTGGCGGCGCAGGATTCGTCGATGGCCCGGATCAGTTGGTCGAGCCGCTCACGTTCCTGCACCAACAGCGTGCGGTGCTGGTCGAGCAGGCCGGCCAGCGTGCTGTGTCCGCCCTCCATCAGGCGGGCAATGTCGTTGATACCGATACCGAGGCTTCGCATCAGGTCGATGCGCAACAAATCGAGAACCTGCTCGACGCCGAAAACGCGGTAGCCGTTGGACAGGTGTTGCGCGCGCAGTAGCCCGATTCTCTCGTAATGGCGAATACGGCCGGAAGCGATGCCAGTCAAGGCCGTGACGTCGCCGATCAGCAACTGCTCAGCCACTCCTTGACCTTACAACTGTTACAAGGTCTGTACTGGGCGGATGGAACACGGTCAGCTGATCGACCTGACCCGGCGCGCGTTGAAGTTGGCGCGGGACAAGACGACCGACCTCGCACCCGGCCAGCACACCGTCGACGCGCGGGACTACACGGGTGTCGAGCGACACGACCGGGATCGCGCCATGCTCCTGGCCAGCCCTCAACTGGTCGGCTATGTCTCGGAACTTCCCGTCCCCGGCGCGTATTGCACCAAGACGGTGATGGGGCGATCCATCCTGCTGACCAGAACGTCCGAGGGATCCGTCAAGGCGTTCTACAACGTGTGTCTGCACCGCCAGTCACAGGTGACGACGGGATGCGGCATCGCCAAGCGGTTCACCTGCCCATACCACGCCTGGACGTACGACAACACCGGGCACTTGGTGGCACTTCCGGGACGTGAGGGGTTCCCGGAAGTGACCGTCAAGTCCGACGGCCTGACCGAACTCCCGGCCACCGAGTTCGCTGGATTCCTATGGGTGGCACTGGATCCCGGCGCGACATTGGATGTGGCCGCACACCTGGGCCCGCTCGCCCAGGAACTGGACTCCTGGGGCATCGGCCGCTGGTCGCCGCTGGGCGAGAAGGTGCTGGACTCCCCGATCAACTGGAAACTGGCCATCGACACCTTCGCCGAGAACTACCATTTCGCCACCGTCCATCAACAGACCTTCGCCACCATTGCGCGCAGCAACTGCACGCTGTTCGACTCCTACGGCCCGCACCATCGGTTGATCTTCCCGCTCAACACCATTCTCGAGCTCGAGGACGTGCCCGAGGATCAGTGGAATCCGTTCCACAACATGGTGGTGATCTACGCGCTGTTCCCCAACATCGTGCTGTCGGTGACCATCGCCAACGGTGAGCTGTTCCGCGTCTACCCCGGCGACCGCCCCGGCAGGTCAATCACCGTGCACCAGAATGCAACTCCGCAGGACCTCTCCGACGAGGCGGTGGCCGCCGGGGCTCAGGCCGTCTTCGAATATGCACATGCCACCGTGCGCGACGAGGACTACCGGCTGGTCGAGCGGCTGCAAGCCAATCTGGAGTCCGGAGTCCGCGATCACCTGCTGTTCGGCCGCAACGAGCCGGGTTTGCAGCATCGCCACATCACGTGGGCCCGCGCGCTTTTGCGCTCAGCCGCCGTCGACTGACAGCACCGCGATAAGGTCGTCGAGAAGCTTTGCCAGCGCGTCGTTTTCGACGGGCGCCGAGCTGAACAGCAGCTCGACGGCGTCCTTGCGGCGCCCGGCGGCCACCAGGGGCACCAACTGATCCACCATCGTCTGCAATCGAGGCTCCGGCGGTGTCAGGTTCGCGACAGTGGTGGACAGCACCTCGACGAGCTCCCAATCCCGGTATAGCGCCAGCGAGCGTTCGTTGAACGCGAAGCCCGTCACCGGTTCTCCCCACATTGTCCCGCGGTAGCGGTAGGGGCCTTCCATGTATTCGATCGGCAGCCCGTGCGCCGGAGCGGGCACCAGCGGCTCGCCAAAGAGATCTAATTGCAGTGTGGGACAGGTGATCCGGTGCCGGTCGGGCATGTACCGCGCCGGGGCGAGTGGTCGCACCAGCGGTCGCATGGCCTCCGGCCATCGCACGTAGCTGCTGACCGTGACCTCGATGTCTTCGGCGCATTGCGGCGCGATCGTGGGGTCTGGGTGGCTTGTCGTGATTCCGGTAAACGGTTGCAGCGCATTGCCATCTGTGCGGTCGAACTGGCGCCAGATGCTCAGGTCGACGCCGTTGTCGAAGTTGATCGTGCGCCATTCGTGCGACCTGGCCCGCGGATCTCCCCCGGATCCACCTCCGCCGGCGTACTTCGGGAACCACTGCCTGTCGACGTGCCCGCTGGTGCCGGACACCTGCGCCACCACGTCTCCCCAGCGCAAGGTGCCGGTCATCGCCATTCCGGTCTGGAAATAGGAATAGGTGTCGCTTTGACCGAAGCAGACGATCTTTCCGTTGTACGTCGACGCACCCACCGGTGTCGGTGCGCGCGTTGGTGATACGGCCAGATCCAGTCGCATGGGCCGGGCGGACTGATCCATTCCGACCAGGCTCACGCGGTACGTGTAGGGCAGCAGTTCGCCATCGCCGTTGCGACTGGTCGTCCACGACGCGGTACCCGCGCCGCTGTGATAGTTGATGTCGAGGTGGCCCGACGCCGTCGTCAGCTTGGGCTGGGCGCCCGGCTCCATGTTGGCCGGCGGCATGTCGTAGTCCGTGAAGGTGCCGTAGTCGCCGGTGTCGAGGTCGAACAGCGCCAGCGTGTAGAAGTCCGCGACCACCGTGCCCCCGGGCCGGTTCTTGTTGAAGATGGTCAGGAAGGCAAACGATCGATCGGTCTCGGCGGCGTCGAGCTGGCCGGCGATGAACCAGGTGTCCGATTCCTGGTCGGCATGTTCGCCTTCCGCGGCGGGAAATTCCAACTGGTCGTCGTCGGGCACCAACTGGAACGGGTAACTGCGCCAATCGCTGGTCATATCGGGCCTCGCTGCTTTTTTCGCTATGTTAGCGTGAATAGCGAAATTGCGGTCGCGGTCCGATCCCCTGAGGAAGTGCCCCGATGACAGAGACTTCCGGCCATCGCTCCTATAACGAGGTGTTCATTGGGGGCCAGTGGCGCAAGCCGGCTAATCCCCAGCAGCTCGCGGTGATCTCGCCACACTCGGAGGAGCCGGTCGGGCACGTCCAAGTCGCCGGCCCCGAGGACGTCGAGGCGGCCGTCGCCGCCGCACGGCACGCGTTCGATCACGGTCCGTGGCCACGGCTGAGCCATGCCGAACGGATGGCCAAGGTCGAACAGCTCGCCGGAATCTATGCCGGCCACGCCGACGAGATGGCCGATCTCATCACCGACGAAATGGGGTCGCCGCGTAGCTTCAGCCGAATGGGCCAGGGGGCGGCCGCGGCGGCGCTGATGCACCTGTCGCTGGCCGCCGCCCGCGAGTTCCCGTGGCAGGAACGCCGCCAGGGCGTGCTCGGCGAGGTGCACCTGCGCAGGGCTCCGGTCGGAGTGGTCGGGGCGATCGTGCCGTGGAACGTGCCGCAGTTTCTGATCATGCCCAAGCTGATCCCGGCGCTGATCGCGGGCTGCACGGTCATCATCAAGCCCGCGCCCGAAACTCCGTTGGACGCCTTGTGGTTGGCCGAGATGATCGAACAGATCGGGTTGCCCGACGGCGTGGTGTCGGTGCTGCCCGGCGGCCCGGAGATCGGTGAGGCGCTGGTGCGCCATCCCGGCGTGGACAAGATCGCGTTCACCGGTTCCAGCGCCGTCGGGCGCCGGATCGCCGCGCTGTGCGGCGAGCAGCTGAAGCGGGTCAGTTTGGAGCTGGGCGGCAAGTCGGCGGCCATCATCCTCGACGACGCCGACATCGACAAGACGGTGGCCGGCCTGAAGTCCGCGGGCCTGATGAACAACGGCCAGGCGTGCGTGGCGCAGACCCGGATTCTGGTCAGCGACCGCAAGCACGACGAGGTCGTCGACGCGCTGGCCGGCATGATGTCGGCGCTCAAGGTCGGCGACCCGGCCGACGAGTCGACGGACATCGGACCCCTTGTCGCGCAACGGCAACAGCGCCGTGTCCAGGATTACATCAAGTCCGGCCGCAGCGAGGGCGCTCGCGTCGTGCTCGGTGGCGAGCAGAGCCCATCCGAGCGCGGCTGGTACGTGCAGCCGACGTTGTTCGCCGACGCCACCAACGACATGCGCATCGCCCGCGAGGAGATCTTCGGCCCGGTGCTGACCGTGCTGCGCTACCGCGACGAGGACGACGCGATCCGCATCGCCAACGAAACCGATTACGGCTTGGCCGGTTCGGTGTGGACTGCCGACATCGAGCATGGCCTGCAGGTCGCGGCCGCGGTCCGCACCGGGACCTACGGCATCAACATGTACACCTTGGACATCGGCGCACCCTTCGGCGGCTTCAAGCAGTCGGGCATCGGCCGCGAGTTCGGGCCGGAGGGCCTGCACGAGTACGTCGAGCTGCAGACGCTGATAGCCAAGGGGCAGCTGCCGCCGCTCTAGGTTTTGCGGGTGTCGGGCACCGCGCCAGGCAACCGGTAGGCGGCCGGGCATGTGCAAATTAATGGATGCCGCAATATCTTTGAGCTTCAATGCATGCCCAAGGATCGGGTGCCGCAAAAGCTAGTTGGTTGTTGGTGGTGGTTGGGGTTGGAAGGGTGTGTACCACCACCAGTCGGCGCGTTCCCGATCGGTCCCGGACAGGGCGGGACTGTGGGTGGGGGTTTTGTGGGTGGGCGTGCCAGCGATCCCGGGCTCAATGGGCGGCCGGTGGTGTCGGTGACGGTGAGTGCGTGTGCGGGTCCGGTGATGGTGAGGACACCACGATGATGCAGACGGTGGTGGTAGGGGCACAGCAGCACCAGGTTGGCCAACTCGGTGGGGCCGCCGTCTTCCCAGTGCCGCAGGTGATGGGCGTGCAGGCCGCGGGTGGCGCCGCAGCCGGGCACCACACAGGTGCGGTCGCGATGCTCCAGCGCGCGGCGTAGCCGCCGGTTGATCAGCCGCGTGGCCCGCCCGGCGCCGATAACCTCGCCGCGGCGTTCGAACCAGACTTCACCGGTGGCATCACAGCTCAAATATTGGCGGTCGGCATCGGCGAGCAGCGGACCCCGATGCAGTGCGGCGGCGGGCTTGTCCACATCGAGGTGCACCACCACGGTGGTGTGCTGCCCGTGCGGGCGCCGCGCCGCCTCGACATCCCAGCCCGCCTCCACCAGACGCATAAACTCCTCTACCGTGCCCGGCACCGGCGGCCGCTGATCACCCGCGCCGGTGTCGTGATCGTGTTTCCACTCGGCGATCAGTGCGTCACGATGCGAGGCCACCGCCGCATCGAACTTCGCCGCCTCGGGGTGTGGCAGGGTGATCCGGTAACAGCTGCCCGCCTCGGTGGTGGTCGTGGTGAACGAACGCTCCAGCTCCTCGGGCCGGGCCTCGGGGTCGGGGCGCGGCTCCAGCCTGACCGCGGTACGCAACTGGTTGACCGTGGCCACCGCGGCCAACTGCGCGTAATGCTCATCAGATCCCTGCCCGCCCCGGGCGGCGATCACCCCGACCTGATCGGCCGACAGCCGACCCTGCCGCATGCCGCCGGCGCAGCGCGGGAACTCGGCCAACCGGTGGGCGATCGTGGCGATCGTGTGCGCGTTGGTCGGCGAGCAGCCCGTCTTCCAGGCCACCAACGCCGGCACCGACCGCGCCCCGGTGATACCGCACAATTCATCGCGATCGATCTCGGCGACGATCTCCACGATGCGCCCATCAATCGCATTACGTTGACCGGTCAACTCCGCCAACTCCTCGAACAACACCTCAAGACGATCCTTGGGGCGCACTTCGACGCAGACGGCAGCCGCGGTCGAAGACATGACGCCATCATCGCAGCCACCACCGACAAACGGCCTCCCCGATCCGCGGCCCCAATGTGGTGTGCGCAGATACCTCTATGAGGTCTCCGGTTTCCACCACGGGTCGCGGCCAAGGCGCGCCAAAAGCTTCGCCTGCGCATCGGTCTCGTCGCCGATCATGACCGGCGCGCCGAACATCCCGGACGCGGCCAAGGCCTGCAGATCTTCCGGAAGGCCGGCGCAGAACAGTTCACACCACGCGGGGTCCAGGCCGTCATCGGCGCCCACCGCGCGGGCGAGGTCCCAGGTATGCACCAGGACATCACGGGTCAAGTTCGGCACCAGCCGGTACTCGTCAAGTTGTGTCGCTCGACCCGATTCGAACGCCGTCAACAGAGCGTCATAGGTCAGTCGCCATCGCTCCTGCGGGTCTTCTCGGGGACGATCGGGCTTAAACCCCAACGGGCGCAATAGAAGTACGTCGTGAAAGCCGATCACGTGCTCGAGAACCGCCCGAGCGTCCCACGCATCACAAGGCGAAGGCCGGTCCCAGTTCCCGTTCGCCGAGCCGACGGCTTCGCCGAAGCGGCGGCACACCGCCAGATGCAGCTCGCCGACGTCATCCATCGCCGGAAGATCCGGGCACCTGCAACGTCAGCTCGACCGGACAGCACAGCGCGCCATGCTGATTGGTCACCCGGATTTCGACGTCGACCAGGCAGCGCGGCGGGTCCACCGAGGTGTCCCGGCGCTTCGCCACGGCCCGCCCCCGGCCGATCATCGTGTCGCCGGCGTACACCGACGCGGCCAGGCGCATGGACCGGCGAACCACGCGCGAGCGCGGGCCCGCCCAGTCGGTCGCGACGCGGTCGGCGAACCCGGCCAGGTGCATCGTGTTGACGTAAATCGTCGGATTGCCCTGCGCCTGAGCGTATGTCGGGTCGAAATGGCCGGGGAAATAATCCCAAGTCGCCCCGGCGTTCTCCACCACCCGCTGGTAGCTGATGTGGTCGATCACTTCCGGCAGGTCGACGGGAACGGTGATCATCGCCCAGTCCAGGCCGTCGCCGGTCACGACGCGGGCCCTGGGGTGAAGCGGAACAAGGTATTGCGATTGGTGGCGACCACGGTGTTGTCCTGGCGGCGATAGGTCTCCAGCGTCTCGACGAAATGGCCGACGCCCAGTCGCGTCCGCTTTTCCGGTGATACCGAGACCAGTTCGTCGACTGCGGTCAGCACGTCGCCTTCGACGATGGGCTCGGGGAACTCAACCTCGTTGGCGGCGTTGATAAATGTGGTACCGGGCAGCGGCACCCGCAGGGCGATCAACGAAGCGGTGCCGCTTCCCCCGGGTTGCCAGGGCGGTGCGATCAGCCAGCCCATCAACAGCGCGGGCGGCGCGAGTAATCCTCCCCACTGCCGCCGGGCGAACTCCGGGTCCCAGTAGGAGCGATTAGCGTCGCGCACCATCGCAGCGAACATCTGGATGCGTGCGGCGCTGACCGCGGTTCCGGCGACGCGCGGCTCGCTTCGCGCACCGACCATCCGCAGCGCATCGCCATAGGTGCCGAAGGCCAGCCGCTGACCGAAATCCTGCTCCACGTATCGGTGCCACTCACATCACGAGGGGGTGGCGGCTCGGGACGGAATCCCACTGCAAGGCACGCGAAGTGAAGTACCAGCCGCCCCGCTCGTAGATCAATGTGTCGCGGAAAGTCCCGGTGGCCCGCAGCGTGGTGTCGCCATAAATCGCGGCGAAAAGCACGGCGACACAGTGCTGAGTCGCGTTGACCCCGTCGACGCTGATCTCATGATCGACCGTGACCAGTCGTTGACCGTCGCCACCGTCGAAGGCCGCCCGCAAGTCGCTGAACAGCTCACCGTCGCGGGTATAGCTGGCACCGGAATGACGGAAAGTGGACACCCAGCGGTCGCGATCGCCGTCGGAGTAGGCCCGATTGTGCCGGGCGTTCAGATCGAGGATGGCAGCGCGTCCGGTAGCGGCTTGCAGCATTTGCTGTTCTTGATAGGTCATGGTCATCGCTTCCAGCCTCTCTGGAGAATTCACTGCCGACAATGGGCTGACGGGACGTTAATGCAACTCGTCGACTATCACGTGACATTAACGGAACCTAACGGCGAACGACATACCCACTACTTTCACGATCCCAGGCCCTCGGACTGACGCCGCGTTCGCGCAATAAATCTTTGCGTATCCGGCCGATCACGTTCTTCGGCAGTTCGCTCACGGTCTCCACGAATCGCGGCACGCAGAAGTACGGCATGCGGGCGGAGCAGAAGTCGAGCAGTTCCGCGAAATCCAGTGTGGCGCCGGGCCGCAGCGTGACGACCACCAGCACGTCGTCCTCGCCCAGCTCGCTGGGCACGCCGACCGCGGCGGCCTCGGCCACGGCGGGATGACTCGCGACAACGGCCTCCACCTCGACCGAAGAGATATTCTCACCGCGCCGGCGCAATGCATCCTTGATGCGGTCCACATAGGTCAGATTCTGGTCACGATCGAGCCGCCCGAGATCGCCGGTGCGAAACCATTCTGGATGCGGCTCCATCCGCGAATCCGCGCCAACGTAGCCCTCGCTCATCACGTGCGGATACCTGGGCCGACAGGCGATTTCACCCACGGAGTCGGCGGGCAGTGGATTGCCGTGCTCGTCGAGGATCCGCACCTCGAAGTCGGGATTCGGCCGGCCCGAGGTCCCGGGAACCCCGTCCTCGGCGACCGACTTGAGGGCGATGGGAAAAGCCTCGGTGAGCCCATACATCGTGACAATGCGGCAGCCGTAACGCTTTTCGATGCCCCGGTAGGAGTTTGCGTCGATCGGCGCGGCGGAGATGAACCGCAGCGGCAACCGTGCGTCATCCGGATCCGCGGGCAGATTCCGCAGCATCGCGACCATGGCCCCGGCACCGGCGAACCCGACCGCGCCGCGGGCGCGTACGTCGTCCCATACCTCGGCGGGGTGAAAAGACGCGGCCAGCACCGTCGTTGCGCCGACCAGCATGGGTGCCAGGATGCTGGGTGCCGCACTGAGGTGAAACAACGGCATCGCCGTCCACAACACCTCGCCCTCGCGTAATTGCCAGGCCGATGAGACGGTGGCTGCCACGGAAAACAGGTAGTGCCATGTCGTGGCGACCGCTTTGGACGGGCCGGTGGTGCCCGAGGTGTAGAACAGGCAGGCGAGGTCGTCGGCCTCGCCCGGGTCACCGAACGACGCGTCGCCGGCATGTTGTCTCAATGTCGCGGTCAGTGACTCACCTTGCACCACAATGTTCGTCAGGCTCTCCGCCGCGTCGGCGACCTCGGCGGCGCGGGGCCGGCGTTCGGCGTCGGTCAGCATCACCTTGGCGTGTGAGCGCCGCAGGGCGTGCAACAGGAAGTCGCCTTTGTTCGCGGCATTGATCGCCGCGCTCACCGCACCGATCCGCGCCGCACCCAGCCAGAAGTAGACCCATTCCGGACACGTGCCGGTGAACAACGCGATGCGGTCACCCCGTCCGACTCCCAAGTCGCTCAACACCTTTGCCGCCGCGCAAGACCGCTGGCGCATCTGCTCGAAGGTCACGTCGATGCCGGCGATCGACATCATCACCCGGTCGGGATACTGCCGCGCGCGGTGATCAAGCACGGCCGGCACGGTGAAACGGTCGACGCCGAAATCGGCGGGCCCCACGGACCCCACGCGGTCAGCGCACATCGGTCTGGGTGGCTCTGGTCAAGCTTTGGCGGCCGCCGGGTCGGGCTCGCCGTCGGCGGTGTAACCGAAGTCGGAGGGCGACGGTTGCTCCCCCGGGTAGAAGCGGTGCGCCCACCGGCGCAGGGCCGCGTAGTCGTGTGCCTCTTCGGGCGCCAGGTTCGGCTTCTCCAGGTACTTCATGTTCTCCCAGGTGAAGAAGTCCTGCTTGATGACCTCTTGCTGCAGCGCCAGGAACTTCGCGGCGCGTCCGGTGGGCACGTCACCGCTGTCGCCGGGCTCGCGGACGGACGCCTGGGTGTAGAAGTAATCGGTGTAGTCCTCGTCGACGGGGGTCTGCCCGGTCACCTCGATGGTGGCCACCAATTCGCTGGGGAAGCGCACGATGCCCAGGCCCAGCGAGTAGTTGTCGTAGATGATCTTCGCGTCGACCGGCCCGTCGGGCGTCAGCCACGTCGACCCGCGGCCGCCGCCGAAGTGCGCGCTGACCGTGGCGTGCAGGTGATACCCCGCGACCTCGAATGACGCCGTAGTGGCCGGGTTGGCCGCCTTGTGCACGTATTGCACGTGATACGGGTCGGCGGCGTTCTCGATGATCATCTGCGGGTGCACCTTGACCCGATTCAGCATCTGGCTGTGCGGGTGCAGTGGGTAGTACTCGTTGGTCTCCAGTTCGGGCAGCACGGGCGGCTGCCAGTACGGCGCCCGGCCGTGGCGCTCGTGCCAGGCCAGGACGAAGCCATACCACTCCATGCTTGGATAGGTGCGGATGCGGACGTTGTTCTTGCAGGCGATCTTGCTGTAGGGAATCAGCGCGTTGGTTCCGTCGCCGCGCCACTGCCAACCGTGCCACGGGCAGACGATGTTCTCGCCCTCCACGGTGCCGCCGACCCCCAGGTTGGCGCCAAGGTGCTGGCAGTAGGCCTCCATCACGTGCACCTGGCCCGACTCCGTGCGGAACAGCACCAACTCCTCGCCGAAGTAGTGCGCGCGCCGGACCTGCCCGGGAGCCAGATCGGTGCCGAAAGCGACGATGAACCAGCCCGTCGGGAAACGGTAGGTCGACAGCGCGATGCCGGCCTGCCCGAACTCGCGTTCCGAAGGGTCTGATTCTGAAATCGTATTCGTCACGAGAACTCCGTTTCCCACGCGGCCGGGCGCATGTGGGCCGCTCTTAACTCACCGCGTTTCGACGACTAAGGTCTATTTTTACTATTTTAAGCATTGAACGTCAACGCGCCGCCGCCCGGGCGTGGCGTGGCGTCGGAGCCAATGGGGGTTCGCATGACTGCCGCTGCGGTGGACCTTTCCGATTTCGCTTTGTGGCGTAACGGTTTTCCCGACGAACTGTTCGCCGAGTTGCGGCGTACCAGGCCGCTGTTTCGCCACGACCTGACGCCGGGCGTCGCCGACACCGTCCAGCGCCAATTCTGGGTCGCCACCAAACACCGGCATGCGGTCCGCCTGCATCGCGACACCGACTCGTTCACCGCGGCCGACGGCCCGCTCATTCAACCGGTCGCCATGTTCTCGGCATCCCCGACGATCATCACGCTGGATCCGCCGGACCTGAACAAGCGCCGCAAGCTGATCGCAGGCGCCTTCAACCCGCGCGCGATCGCCAAGCTGGAGAACGGCATCCGGGCGCGCGCCGCGCGGATGATCGACGGCCTGCTCGCCCGGGGCGGTGGGGACTGGATCTCCGACGTCGCCGACGCGCTACCGATGACGGTCATCGGCGACATCATCGGCATCCCCGAGGAGGACCGGCCGCGGATCTTCGAGCTGTTCGACCGCATCCTGAAGGCGCTTGCGCCCGAGGAGCAGCCGAGCGGGCATGTCGAAACCGAGCTCTTCGCCTCGGTCTTCGCGTACGCGATGGAGCTCACCGCTGAAAAGCGACGCAACCCCACCGACGACATCTGGAGCACCCTGGCGTCCGCGGTGATCACCGGCGACGACGGCGAGCAGTTCAGCCTGCCCGAAAACGAACTCGAGTTCTTCTTCTTCGTGCTGGCTTTCGCCGGCAGCGACACCACCAAGAACGCGCTGGCCATCGGGCTGCAGGCGTTCGTCGCCAACCCCGAGCAGATGGAACGCTATCGCGAGCGGGAAGACCTGCGGGCCAGCGCGGTCGAGGAGGTGTTGCGCTGGGCGTCACCGGTGGCGTACTGGACGCGCACCGCGAAGGTCGACGTCGAGATGGACGGCCAGCACATCGCCAAGGGCGAACGCGTGGTGTCGACGCTGCGTTCGGCCAACCGCGACGAGGAGGTCTTCTCCTCGCCGTTCGCCTTCGACATCGGCCGGCAGCCCAACCCGCACGTGGCGTTCGGCGGCGGCGGGCCGCACCACTGCCTGGGCGCGATGCTCGCCCGGGCCGAACTGCGCGCGGTCCTCGACGAGCTGCTGCTGCGCTGCAACGACATCGAGATCGGTCCCGCGAAGGTGGCCCATCCGAATCTGACCACCAACATGTCGATCTTCGACGAGATGGCCATCTCGCTGACCGAACGGCGCTGAGTCAGGGACGCCGGCCGACAGGCATCAGTCCTGTAATCGCAGCGCGGCTTTGGGACATTGGTCCACCGCGGCCCGCACATCGATCTCCAGACGCGGCGGCACCGGGCCGTCCGCGATCTGCACGACGTCCTCGTCGCCCAGCTCGAACACTTCCGGCGCAAGCGATTCGCAGAAGCCGTTGGCCTCGCACAGGTTCTCATCGACCGTAACGCGCATCAGATGCCCTCCACTTCTCATAGGCCCTTGGGTCGGGTCCCGATCACCCCGCCGGTAGCCAGGCGGGTCAGTTCTTCGTCGGTCAGCCCGCACCTTTCGCGCAGGATCTCCTCATTGTGCTCGCCCAGCTTCGGCGGCGGTCGCAGCAGCCACCGCTGCTGGCCGGCGAGCCGGGCGAACGGCGGGCAGGGGTAGAGCCCCACCCCGGTGCTCGCATGATGCAATGCCTCGAAAAAGCCGCGCTCGCGCAGCTGCGGGTTGTCGGTGACCAGCGACGGCGACACCACCGGCGCGGCGGGAATTCCCGCGCCCGCCAACAGCTCCACCGTCGCATCGCGTGGCCGCCCGATGAACCAGTCCGCCAGCCGGCCATCGACGTCGTCGGCTCGACGGTGCCGCCCGGCGACGGTGGACAGCTCCTCGTCGTCGCACCACACCGGTCGGTCCATCAATTCCACCAGCGCCCGCCACTGCGCGTCGTCGCGAACGGTGATCGCGATCCAGTCGTCGGATCCGGCGCACCGGTAGATGTTCTGGATCGCCGTGCCATGACCGCGGTTGCCGCGACGGCTCAACGTCACCCCGAACACTTCGGACTCGATCGCCTGAATCGCGGTGGCGTTGAGCACGGTTTCCAGCATCGGCAGCTCGACCAGCTGGCCGGTCTGAGTGCGTTCGGCGAAGTTCAGCGCGGCCAGCACGGCGAATGCGGCGTGCACACCGGCCAGCGGATCGCAGGCCCCGCGCGGTGCCACCGGAGGCGCGTCGGGCAGGCCGGTCACCCAGGCCAGGCCCGCGATCTGTTCCATGGTGGGCGCGAACCCGACGCGTTCGCGCCACGGCCCCTCGACGCCGAACGCCGGCATCCGGGCGAACACCACTTTCGGGTTGACCTTGCGCAGCACGTCGTCGGTCAGCCCGAATTGCTCCATCACCCGCGGCGAGAAGTTCTCGATCACCACGTCGGCGCCGGCAACCAGCTCGGTGAACAGACCGCGGCCCCGCTCGGACCCCAAATCCAGTGTGACCGAACGCTTGTTGGTGTTCATCGCGTGGAACACCCAGCCGTACTCCCACCAGTCTTCCACGTCGGTGCGCATACCGCCCGAATACCGGATGCCGTCGGGGCGCTGGATCGACTCGATCTTGACGACGTCGGCGCCGAAGGCGGCCAGCAGGTGGGTCGCGGCGGGCCCGGCCCAGAAGGCGGTCAGGTCGACGATGCGGACACCGGCCAGCGGCAGCCCGTCGGGCTCCGGCTCCGCCTCGAATTCCGAACGACGCCAAGGGGAATCGTTGTCTGCCTCGCCGACGAGGGGCGTATCACCCACGGGGCTGGGGGCGCAGGCCGCCATCAGCCAGGGCGGCCGCGGCTGATCGAACCCGGCGGGGTTGGCGACGAAGACCTCGCGCTCGCGCACGTACTCCAGCTCCCGGATAGTGGCACCATTGCCCAGCGCCGCGATCGGCAGCCGGAACAGCTGTCCGAGTTCGACGATCTCCGCGACGGTCCGTTCGGCCAGCCAGGGACGGATCTGTTCGCGGATCAGGTCGCGGTATTGCCACCGGCCGATCTGAAACCGCAGCTGTTCGATCTCCTCCAGCTGCGGGCATTCCACCATCGCGGCGAAATCGAGCCACTGTTGACCGGTGACCATGGTGATCCCGACGTAGCCGTCCTTGGCGGGTTCGATCGAGGGGACCTCGGTGGTGCGCCCGATCGGCGGGACGCGCAGCAGCTGGGAATGCAGCCATTCACTGCTCTGCATCGTGGTCAGCGCTTCCAGCATGGACAGGTCCAGGTGCTCGCCGGGACCGCCGCGCTCGACGCGGCGGCGCAGGGCCAGGGTGCCGAAGGCGGCGAACACGCCGCCCATGTACTCGCCGAGATCGCCGCCGATGGCGATCGGCGGACCGGCGGGGTCGCCGCGGAAGCCGGGCGAGCCGGCCCACGCCTGCAAGGTGAACTCGGTGGCGGCCCGGTCCGCGTAAGGTCCGGCCCAGCCGAAGTCGGAGATGGTGACGATGATCGCCCGCGGCGAGTGTTCCAGCAGTCGTTCCGGATCGATGCCCAGCGTCGCGGCGCGCGCGCGGCCGGCGGTCACGACGATGACGTCGGCGCCGGCCAGTTCGTCGCGGTAGCGCTGCGAGTCCGGAGCGAACGTCACGCTGCGCTTGCCCGCGTTGAGGTAGCTGAAGAACGGCGCGGCGCGCCCCCGGGCAACCGGGGACCCGCTGGCGGTGTAGCTCCGCAACGAATCCCCTTGTGGTGGCTCGATTTTGTGCACCTGCGCGCCGACGTCGAGCAGCAGCTTCCCGCAGTAGCTGCCGGCTATCCGGTCACTGATCTCGACGACACGCAAATCGTGTAGCGGTGTCGGCCGGCTGTCGGCCCGCTCGCTCAATTACACCCGCCCTTCCGATCGGCATGCGACCAGAGAAGCTATTTATATCATTACTGCTAAAATAGCTAAGCCAGCGAGTTGCTTGTGTTTTGAGGATCGGATGACCGCCTTGGGAATTGGCCCCGACGCCCGGCGCCGGTTGTCGGCGCCGCGGATCGCCGAAATCGTAGCCGACGAGCTGCGCCGTCAGATCATCGACGGTGAACTCGCGGACGGGGATCTCTTGCCACGCCAAGAGGTGCTCGTCGAACAGTTCAACGTGAGCTTGGTGTCGCTGCGCGAAGCCCTGCGGATTTTGGAGACCGAGGGGCTGGTTTCGGTGCGGCGGGGCAACCGTGGCGGCGCCGTCGTGCACGCCCCGGCCAAGACCAGCGCCGCCTACATGCTCGGGTTGTTGTTGCAGAGCGAGTCCGTGGAACTCGCCGACCTCGGCATGGCCCTGCAGGAACTCGAGCCCGCCTGCGCCGCCCTGGCCGCTCGCCGGCCGGACCGAGCGAGCACCCTGGTACCCGAACTCACCCGGATCAACGAGTCGATGGCCGAAAACCTGGACGATGGACGGCTTTTCACCGAAATCGGGCGTGAGTTCCACGACCACGTCGTGCGCGGTTGCGGCAATCACACGATCATCGCTGTCGTCGGCAGCCTCGAGACACTGTGGAGCAGCCACGAACGACAGTGGGCCGACGAGAGCGCGTCCCGGGGCACCTACCCGTCGCTCACTCAGCGCCGCGCGGTGCTCAACACCCACGTCAAGCTCACCGAGACGATCGCCGAGGGCAACGTCGATCGGGCTCGCCGCATCGCGGGCCGGCACCTGGCCGACACGCAGACCTACGTCCTGTCGGGTCAGCACGATCAGCGCATCTACGCGCTCTCCCCGCAGGCGTTGTCGCGGCCGCGGGACATTCGGCACTCCTGAAGGGCGGCCTGCAACGGTCATGCGAACCGCATTGGTCACCGGCGGTAGCGGCGGGATCGGAAAAGGGTGCGCCCGCAAGCTGGTTGAGCGCGGATACGACGTGGTCCTCGCCGCGCGCCGTGAGGCCCCACTGCGGGCCGCCGCCGAGGAGATCGGTGCCCGCCACATCGTCGCCGACGCGTCCGACCCGAGCGGATTCCCCGCTGCCATAGGCACATTGGAGGCGATCGATCTCGTCGTTCACGCGGCCGGTGCGCTCGGGGGTACCTACGCACGCAAGCAGACCTTCGAGCAGTGGCAGGCCATCATGTCGGCCAACCTGGATTCGTGCTTCGTGGTGACGTCGGCGGTCCTGCCGAAGATGTCGGCGGGCTCGCGGCTGGTGTTCATCTCGTCGTCGGCCGCACACGAGCCGATGCCGGCCCGCACCGCCTACTCCGCGTCTAAGGCCGGGATGAACGCATTCGCGCGAGCCCTGGCGCTCGAGGTCGACCGCGACGGCATCAGCGTGCACATCGTCACGCCGGGCCCGGTGGCCACCGAGATGCTGCAGGACGTCCCCTTCGAGATGTATGCGATTCAGGTGGCGGACGTCGCCGAGGCGGTCGCCTGGCTGGACACAGTCGACCCGTCGGTCGATCTGCCCGAGATCCGGCTGTCGGCCGTGGAACGCGGCCCGTTCGCGCGACCGCCGGTCGTACCGACCGAAGCCCGGCGCCGCGCGCAACGCGGCTGAGGCCTACGGCGCCGGAAAAGCTTTGATCACCGATTCGCCGAACTCGTGCAAGGACTCCGGGGCGGCGAAGTCGGCGAACCACACGTAGAACCGCTCTACCCGCTGGGCGGCCAAACCACTGAAGTGTCCGATCAGCTCGTCGGCGTCGCCGCAGACCAGCCCCGATCCGAGGTTGCCGAATCGCCGGGTGCTGGCCTCGCGCACGGTATCGGGATCACCGCCGGACCGCACGAAGCCGACCATCTGCTGAATCGACGTTCGGGCCGTCCCCGCGGCGGCGGCGAGCTTGGGCAGCCGGTCGAGCTGGTGCGCCGGCAGATTCCACCAATCCGCGTGCTCGCGAACGAGTTCCATCATCATGGGACCACTCCCACCCAGGACCAGCGGTATCGGGTGGGATCTCGGCGGCGCTTGCGGGGCCGGGCCGGATCGCTCGTCGCCGTCGCCCCAGTAGTGCTTGAGCAATCTCAGATGCCGCCCGAGTTGTTCGACCCTGGACCGCGGATCCTGTTGGCCGACATCGAATCTGGTGAATTCCGACGGCCATGATCCCGCGCCGAGGCCCAACTCGAACCTGCCCTCCGACGCCTCGGACAACGTGACGGCCTGTTTGGCGAGCACGGCAGGGTGCCGAAACGCGTCACACAGCACCAGATGTCCGATCCGCAAGCGCTCTGTCTTGGCCGCCACCCAGGTGGCAATGCCCATTGCCTCCCAGATGCTTTCGTCGGGCAGTCCGGGCGCCTCGAGGTGATCGATGAAGGCGATTCCGTCGAAGCCGCTGGCCTCGGCGTGACGTGCCCGGTCCGCGATGTCGGCCGCCGATAATCTCACCTGGGGCAGGAACAGATACCACTCGGCCATGCGCCACCTCTACGTCGGATCCGTGCGATTGCGACGGCACGGCTAGTTTATTATCTTTACTATGTTAGAGGTCTTATGGATGTCGGACTGAACTCGGAGCAGCTGTCGCTGCGCGACACCGTACGCGACATATTACGTACGGAGTGTCCACCCGACGTCGCGCGTCAGGCGATCACCGATCCCGAGCGCTGGCGCACGCTGTGGAAGACGGTCGTCGATCTCGGCTGGACCGAGCTGGCCGCGCCGGGCGGTGACTACGGACCGGTCGAGCTGGCCCTGGTTCTCGAGGAGTGCGGTGCAGTGCTGGCCCCAATTCCGTTGCTGGGCAGCGTAGGTCTGGCGGGGGGCCTGCTGCGCAACACCGGGCTCGACGCGGTGCTGACCGACATCGCCGGCGGTGTCGTGGCAACCCTGGCGGTTCACGCCCAGGGATCCCGACTGCCCGGGGCACCCATGACATTGCGTCAAGGACACCTGCGCGGCACGGCGGTTGCCGTCCCCAACCTGTCGCGCGCCGAACTCGTCGTCACGCTGGCCCGTTGCGACGACGGTGACACCGTGGCGGCGGTCGCGCGCTGCGGCGACGGCGTCACCGCGGTGCCGGCGGCCGAATCCACCGATCCCGCTCACCCGTTGGCCGGCGTCGAGATCGACGCCGAGCCCGTCGCGGTGGTGCCCGTCGACCTCGATTCGGCATTGACGGCGCCCTGGGTGGCCGCGGCCGCCGACTTGCTGGGCGTGGCGAGCGCCGCACTGCACCGCTCGGTCGAATACGCGAAGTCACGGCGCCAGTTCGGCCAGCCGATCGGCGCGTTCCAGGGCATCAAACACGCGCTGGCGGACAACTACGTCAGCATCGAACGCGCCCGCAGCCTGACCTACGCCGCGGCGGCGCGCCTTGCCGACCGGGACACGCCCTCGACCGACATGTGGACCGCCGCGGCGTTGGCCAAGGCGGCGGCCAACGACGCGGCGGCCAGTTGCACGCGCACGGCCGTCCAGGTGCACGGCGCCCTGGGACAGACCTGGGAGCACGACGCCCACCTCTACGTCAGGCGCGCCTGGCAGGGCGCCGCCCTGCTGGGCGACAGCCGCGCCCTGTATTACGAGGTGGGGCGCCGATTCTGTGGGGGTGCCGCGTGAGCCGCACCGGCGACGATGCAGAGCGCAGCGATGAGGAGCGGTGCCCGTGAGCCCCGTGGTGAACGAATTCGGCGCCTGGCTGGCGGAGTTTCTGCCCGACGACTACTACGCGAATTATCGGCAATACCGCTGGGACCTGAGTTTGCGGCGCGGTTATCAGCGGGCCTCGTTCGAGGCTGGGTGGCTGCAGCCGACCTGGCCCCGCGAGCACGGCGGCCGATCGCTGGGCCTGCGCGACGCCATGGAGGTCCGGATCGAGGCGGCGCTGCGGTCCGCACCCAAGCTCCCCAACATCGCGGGGCCCGGCGTCGCCGCGCCGGGCATCCGGCAATTCGGCACACCCGCCCAGATCGAGCGTCTGCTCGTCCCGCTGCTGCGAGGCGACGAGTGGTGGGCGCTGGGCATGTCCGAGCCCGAAGCGGGGTCGGATTTCGCCGGCCTGCGCACCCGCGCGGTGCGCGAGGGCGACGTGTTCCGGGTCAACGGCCACAAGATCTGGACCACCCAGGCGCACCTGTCGCGGTGGTGCACCCTGTACGCCCGCACCGATCCCGACGCGCCGAAACACCGTGGCATTTCGTGCCTCATCCTCGACCTGCAGTCGCCCGGGGTCAGGATCGAACCCATCCGGATGTCGTCGATCTCCGATGAGACGTTCTGCGAGGTCTTCCTCGACGACGTCGAGGTGCCGGCGGAGAACCTGCTGGGACCGCTCAACGGCGGCTGGAACGTCGCCATGTCGTCGCTGCAGCACGAACGCCAGATGATCTGGATCATGAACTGGGTCGAGATCAAACGCGGGCTCGACTCGGTGCGCGTCGCCGCGGACTCGAGCCACGACGTGTACGGCGAACTCGGTGCACTGCTGGCGGACGCCGAAGCGTTGCGGGCCACCGGTTATCGCGCGCTGGGCAACGAACTGGCGGGTCGGCCCAGCCCGGAAGCCGACACCATGAAACTGCTCGGATCGCTGACCTTGCAGCGGGTTTGGGAACTCAGTGCGGCCGCGGCGGGCCCGGATTCGGCCACCGACCCGGATCTGCTGTTCGAACGCCAGGACGCGCTGGCCGCGACCATTTACGGCGGGACGTCGGAGGTCCAGCGCAACATCATCGCCGAGCGCCTGCTCGGGCTGCCGAAGGGATGACGACAATGGATTACGACCTCGGCGACGACGCCGGGCAACTGCGCAGCCACCTGCGCGAGCTGGTTGCCAACCACATCCCCGCCGACTTTCTGGGCGCCTGCACCGAAAACCCGCAGGACCTCGCCACCACCGAGACGTTCTGCAAGCTGCTGGCCACCGAGGGGCTGCTGGCGTTGGCGTGGCCGAAAGAGCATGGCGGCGGTGGTGGTTCGGTCTGGCAGCAGACGGTGCTGCGCGAGGAGATGTGGGCCCAGCACGAGCCGCGCGGGCCGCAGTACATGGGGATCAACTGGGTCGGGCCCGCGCTCATGCGGTACGGGACGGCCGAACAGAAGGCCAAGCATCTGGCGGCCATCGCCTCCGGGGACGTGATCTGGTGCCAGGGCTTTTCTGAGCCGGAGGCCGGCACCGACCTGGTGTCGTTGCGCACCCGTGCCGTCGCCGACGGTGACGGGTGGCGCATCACCGGCCAGAAGGTGTGGACGTCGTACGCGCTGATGGCGTCCTGGTGCGTGCTGGCGGCCTGCACCGATCCCGAAGCCCCAAAGAACAAGCGGCTCACCCTTTTTCTCATTCCGATGGATCGGGCCGGATTCACGGTCCGGCCGATCCCGTCGATGCTGGGACCGCACCACCTCAACGAGATGTTCCTGGATGACGTGCAGGCGTATCCCGGCGACGTGCTCGGCGAGGTCGGCGACGGCTGGCGGGTGATGCGCGAAGCCCTGGCGTTCGAGCGGGTGGGCATCGCGCGCTACGCGCGCTGCGAATCGCTGCTCGAACGCATGCGCGCCCAACTCGGCGACGACTGGGACCAGCTGCCCGAGACGATCCGTACCCGCTGGGTGCGCGCCCTCGTCGACCTGCGGGTCGCCCGGCTGCTGGCCTATCGCGCCGTGTCACTTCAGGACGATCCGGCGGCCGGGGCGGCCGCCAGCGCCGCACGCATCATCACCACCACGTGCGATCAACTCGTCGCCGAGCTGCTGTTCGACGTGCTGGGCCCCACGGCGCTGGACAGCGGGAGCGCCGCGGCGCTGCACGGAGCGATCGAAGACCATTGGCGCTACGCGCAGGCGGCCACGGTGGCATCGGGCACCATCGAGGTGCAGCGCATGCTGGTGGCACGAGACGTATTGGGAGAACACAGGTGAAAACCGATCTGCCGCAAGACATCAGCGATTTCGCGACCGTCGCGGGTAAGCGTTTGACCCGATTGGGCGGACCGCCGGCCGCGCTGCGCGCCGAGACCGACGACACCATCCGGGATGCGGCGCGCACCGCGCTCAACGACGTCGGCGCCTTCGAACTCGACGTGCGTTCGGAGCCGGATGACCTGCTGGCCGCAGCGGTGCTGTGTCAGGCCGCCGGCGCCACCGTGCTCCCCTATCCGTTGGTGGAGGAGCTGCTGGCGATCGACGGCGCACGCCTGACCCTGGTCAATCCGAAAGCCCCGCGCATCGACCACGGCGATCTGGCCGGTGAGTGGGTCGCTGCGGACCTGGACGGCAATCGGTACCGGCCCCAGCCGGGGTCGCGGACCGGCGCCAAGCTCGGGCCGTTCCTGGTTCCGGCGACCTTGAGCGCACCCGATGCGAGCGTGCCCGCCGGTGACGTTAACCTTCATCTCGTGCTGGGATCATGGCGGATTCTGGGGGCGGTGCAGCAATCGCTGCGGGTGGTCACCGAGCACGTGCGCGCCCGGATCCAGTTCGGCAAGCCGCTCGCGGACTTCCAGGCCGTCAGGTTCGCCGTCGCCGATGCCGCCGTCGCGGTCCGCGGACTGCACGAACTCGCGAAGTTCACCATCTGCCGGCCGGAATCGCTTGTCGCACAGATCCACTCGGCCGACGCCCTGATTCTTCGGCTCAAGGCCGCCGACACGGCACGACAGGTGATGCGTACGTCGCACCAGTTGCTCGGGGCTCTGGGTTTCTGCGACGAGTCTGACGTCAGCGTCCTCGACCGGCACACCCAGCCGCTGATCCGGTTGCCGCTGGGCACCGAGGAACTCGCCTTGCGCCTGATCCCCTGCGTGTCGGACGGGTCGTTCGAGACGCTGTTCAGTCAGCCGGTATCGGCATGATCCGCGCCGGTGACGATGCAGCGGGGGCACGCCCCCACAAGTGGGAGGTACCCCCGCCCGCTTGCGGGGGAGAGCGGCGCAAATGAACCAAACCCCCGCGGCCGCGGTGATGCCCAATCCGTTCGACGAGGGCATCCCGTTCGGGGTAAAACTGCGGCAGCTGGCCGAAGAACGGCGCGACGATCCGGCCGTGACGATCGTCGCGCTCGACGGCAGCGCGGCCTCGCTGACCTTCGGTGAACTCGATGCCCGCGCCAACCAGTGGGGCCGCGCGCTGGCCGGCCGCGGCGCGCAAACGGGTTCACTTGTAGCACTGGCTATTCCGAACTCCCAGCATCTGGTGCTGGCGACGCTGGGGTGCTGGAAGATCGGCGCGGTGCCCGTCCCCATGCACTGGGATCTTCCCGAGTGGGAACGCGACCGGGTGCGCGACGTCATCAACCCTGTCGTGGTCGTCGACGAACGGAGCCGCTGGGAGCTCGACGCAAGCGCAGCCGGCGAATCCGATGACGCCTTGCCGGTCGCCGTCTCCCCCACCGCCAACGGGATCTGCAGCAGCGGGTCCACCGGCGTGCCGAAGGTGATCCTCAACCTGGCGCCCTCGCTGTGGATCCCGCAGCAGAGCGAACCGTTCCTGTCGAACTGGACACCGGTGGCCCAGCCGCAGACCATCATGGTGCCCGCGCCGATGTATCACACCAACGGCTTCGCCACCTTCCTGATGATGCTCGGTGGCGACCATCTGGTGATACTCGAGAAGTTCGATGCGGCACTGGTTCTCGATGTCATCGAACGGTTCCGGATCACCAACTTCACCGCCACACCCACCATGCTGGCGCGCATCGCGGCCCAACCCGACGTGCGGCAGCGAGACCTGTCCAGCATCGTGTTCATCCTGCAGGGCGCAGCGGTGATGCCGCCGTCGCTGTTGCACACCTGGTTCGATCTGCTCAGTCCCGAGCAGATCGTGACGGCCTACGGCATGACCGAAAACCTCGGGCTCACCGCGCTGCGCGGCGACGAATGGCTAGCCCACCCGGGCAGTGTGGGCCGCGGATTCCGGGACACGGAGATCCGGATTCTGGACGCCGACAAGCGACCGCTGGGTCCCGGCGAAGACGGTGAGGTGTACCTGCGCGCGCCGATGAGCGCGGGATACCGCTATCTGGGCGGAGCGCCGCCGCTGCCGTCGACCGAGGACGGGTTCCGCTCCGCCGGCGACATCGGCCACGTCGACGAGGACGGCTACCTCTACATCGTCGACCGCCGAGTCGACATGATCGTCAGCGGCGGCGCCAACGTCTTTCCGGCCGAAGTCGAGTCGGCGCTTGCCGGCCATCCCGGCATCGCCGACGTCGTCGTGATCGGCCTGGCCGACCCGCAATGGGGGCGCCGAGTGCACGCGGTGGTACAGCGCGCCGACTCCGACGGGGCCGCGCTACTGACCGAACAGCAAGTGATCGAGTACGCGAAGAACCGCCTCGCCCCCTATAAGGCGCCCAAGACCGTCGAGTTCGTCGATGCGATTCCCCGGACCGCGGCGACCAAGGTCAACCGCTCGGCGATGATCGCGGCCCGGGGCGGCTAGTCCGGCGGCAACGGCGGGAATTCGGCGCGCTTTTCGATGGCTCCGCGGTAGGCGTGCACGCGACCCGGGATCGTTCCCAGCACCGCGATGGTGTGGCCGTTACGGCCGTACGCGGCAACGAATTCCCACGAATCGGGATCACCTTCGACGACTTCCAGCGCATCGTATCCTGTTGGCACACCCAGCATCTGGACCTTGACGTCGTATTGATCGGACCAGAAGTAGGGCAGCTCCTCGTAGGTGTCCGCGCGGTCGCGGCCGGCCAGCAGGGTCCGGGCGGCGGCCGCACCCTGACGTCCGGCGTCCTCCCAGTGCTCCGTGCGCAGATGGCGCTCGTAGCGCGGATGCCACCAGCGCGCGACGTCGCCGGCCGCGACGACCGGGACGTCCGCGGCGTCGCCTTCGACCGCGCCCGTGCCATCGCAGACCACACCGTCGTCGACCCGCAGTCCCGTGCCGTCCAGCCAATCGGTCGCAGGAACCACGCCAAGGCCGATGACGACGAGATCGGCCGGCACCTGCGAACCGTCGCTGAGCCGAACCGCCTCGACGCGCCCGTTGCCGACGAATGCGTCGACACCCGAGCCGACCCGCAGGTCCACGCCATGGTCACGGTGCAATTGGGCCCAGTAGGGCGCCAACTCCTTGCCCAACGCGGCGAGCAGTGGGTTTTCGGCCTTCTCGATGAGGACCACGTCCAGGCCCAGGGATCGGCAACTTGCGGCCACCTCCGCGCCGATGAAGCCGCCGCCCACCACCGCCACCCGCGGGCGCGCGCCGAGTCTTTCCCTGATCCCCAGGCAGTCCTCCACCGTGCGCAACGTCAGCACCCCGTCGGGCACCGGACCGCCCGGCCACTCGCGCGGCACCGCGCCGCTGGCGATGACCAGTCCGTCGAATTGCACAGCGAGGTCGTGGTCTTCGTCGCGAACGTGAACGGTACGCGCGGCCATGTCCAGCTTGAGCGCCGACGCCCCGCGCAGCACGCGGGCATCGAGCTCGAACTGGGGCGCGAGGTCGACGCCGGCCCGGTGCACCTCGCCGGTGAGCAACTTCTTCGAGAGCGGCGGCCGGTGGTACGGGGCCTGGCGTTCGGCGCCCACTATGGTCAAGTCACCGTCATACCCTTCTTGTCGCAGGGTCTCCGCCGCCCGCGTCCCGGCCACGCCCGCACCGACGACGACAACCTGCCTGAGCTGATCTGTGGGCATGGGTCAGTCCTGCACCGTGATCGCCCGAGTGGGACACGACACCTCGGCGCCAATCAGCTTGTCCCGCAACGACTCCGGCGGTTGCTCCTGCAGCACGTGAAGTCCGTCCTCTCGCACGTCGAACACCTCATGGCAGATGCTCATGCACACGCCATTTCCGTCGCAGGTGTCCAGATCCACCACAACCTTCATCGGACCTCGGCCTTTCTTGCCGCACCGGTGGAACTTTCGGTGCCTCGAGAACTGTCAGGACCACCCGACTTCGCTTGCGAGCGCGCGCGCTCCTTAGCCGCTTTCGCCACCGGCGAGTAGTTCAGGTAGTCGACCGCCATCTGCGTGGACGCCTCATCGTTGGGATGATGACTGGGCCGCAGGTACCGGACGGGCGTTGTCACCATGAGCTTCCACGGGCCTGGCAACCGGTACTCGCGGGCGGCCCACAGCCAATCGCGCCAACGCCACTTCTGGTCGATCGTGGGGTCTTGGGCCATCAGGTAGCGCGCACCCGCGACCCACCAGGCGATGAACAGCGGCGTGGTAAAGAACATCGAGAACGCCCTGATCCAGTAGTTGCCGCTGACGTGCTGGAACACGTCGTACACCAGCGAGCGGTGCTCGACCTCCTCGGCGCCATGCCAGCGCAGCAGGTCGAGCATCATCGGGTCGGCCTTCGCATAGTCCAGGCCTCGGTTCGTCAGCACCCACTGGCCCAACATTGCGGTGTAATGCTCGAGCGCCGCCACATCGGCCAGCCGTCGATACAGCCACCACCGCTTCATCGCGGGCGGAAACCACCTGGGCGGATCACCCAACGTCAGCGACAACAGCCTGCCGAGCCGGTCGGTGTACGGCTTGGTATCGATGCCCTGCTCGGCCAGATGGTCCAACACCACCTGGTGCGCCCATGCATGCCAGGACTCCTGCTGAATGAACGGTTTGATCGCCGCCTCCAGCTCCGGATCATCGACCAGCGACGACGCTTCGAGGACCGCCTTGATGAAGTGCCGCTCACCCTCGGGCAGCAAAAGATGCAAAACGTTGATCATGTGCGTCGAAAACGGGTCGCCGGGCACCCAATGCAGCGGGGTATCCGACCAGTCGAATCGAACCATCCGTCGATACTTCGGATGTCCCTCGTGGTGAAGTTGGACCTCTGGCATCTCCGAACCCTTCCCTCCTCGACCAACCGCGCTGCGCTGGTCGATTTTCAAAGAAGCGGTCAACTTGTCGAGTCGAACCTCGACCCCCGTCGCTTTTACCGCCCCCGTTGAGGCCGCATTGCGACGAGTACAACCGTTCACTGGGCGCGTACCCGCACCGGCGGCCGGCTATTCGCACCTACGGTGCCGGAGACCTGAGAATTCGCTGCGAGACCCGCCATCGACTTCGCGCAGCGGATTAGGTTGCCAGGCGCGGTAACCTCATTCTCATGGCGCGACCAGCGCGCAATGGAAGGGGACCACTCGCTCATGGCCGACCCTGGTGACGACGTCGAGATCACGCGCGGCGACCGCTTCATCAAGACGGCCGTGGCGATACTGGGCGAAACGGGACGCACCGACTTCACCGTTCAGGAGGTCGTCACACGGTCCAAGACGTCGTTGCGCGCCTTCTACCAACACTTCAGCAGCAAGGACGAGCTGCTGCTGGCGTTGTTCGACCGAACCATCGCCCAATCGGTCAAGACGTGGCGCGCGGAGACGACGGGACTGGACAGCACCTCGGCGCTGAAGCTGTTGATCGACCGACTCAGCCAGCAGCCGGAATCGAGCACCCAGCACAGCCTCAACCGCGCGTTGACGCTCTACAACCAGCACCTGGCCGAGACCCGGCCCCGCGAATACGCCCGGGTGCTCTCTCCCCTGCACGGCTTGATTCGCGACATCGTCGGGCAGGGCATCACCGAGGGGGTCTTCAACCCCGGATTGGACGTCGGCGCGGCGGCCGCCATCGTCATGCAGACGATGATGGGAGCGCAGCGATTGCATTGGCTCGGTTCGGAATTGAACGGAACACCGGTCGACGCCGGCCAGCTGTACGACTTCTGCTCCCGCGCCCTGGGCATCCGCGACACCGACGAAGAATCGACCGCCCCGTCGCTGGCCGAGCTGTTCGGCCAGATCGGCATGCGCCCCACCACCCGCAACGGCCAATTCGCCATGACCATGCCGGTCAGCCCCGCGGTCGTCAACACCTCCGGCGCGCTGCAGGGCGGCCTGATCGCCACGCTCGTGGACGTAGCGGGCGGACAATTCGGGCTGGACTACCTACAGCCGGGCACCACGATGACCACCGCGGATCTGTTCATCCGCTACCTGCGGCCGGTCCGGCAGGGGGCGGCCTTCGCGGTGCCTACGATGCTGCGGTCCGGACGACGCGCGATGGTGATGCAGGTCGACATCTACGGCGACGGCGACGACGAACTGCGCGCCACGGCCACCGTGAATTTCGCCGTCATCGACGGCGTCACCCCGACGGGCGGGCTGCGGGCCGACGGCTGAACCGCTATACCCCTATTGCGCACAAGTGGTAACGTCGTTACCACAGGTGAGAATTGAGACTTCTGCTAGGAGATCGCCATGCCGTCCCGGGAACTGCCCTTCCCCGTCTTCGACGCGGACAACCACATGTACGAGCCGCAGGAAGCGCTGACCAAGTTCCTGCCGGATAAGCGCAAGCACGTCATCGACTACGTGCAGGTCCGCGGCCGCACCAAGATCGTGGTGCGCGGGCACATCAGCGAATACATTCCGAACCCGACGTTCGAAGTGGTGGCTCGCCCGGGCGCCCAGGAGGACTACTTCCGCAACGGCTCACAGGGCAAGAGCTACCGCGAAATCCTCGGCGAGCCAATGAAAGCCATTCCCGCATTCCGGGAACCGGGTGCGCGCCTGGAGGTCATGGACGAGCTCGGCATCGACTTCGCGCTGATGTTCCCGACCCTGGCCAGCCTGGTCGAAGAGCGCATGAAGGACGACCCGGAGATGACCCATGACGTCATCCACGCGCTCAACGAGTGGATGTACGAGCAGTGGTCGTTCAACTACTCCGACCGCATCTTCGCCACCCCGGTGATCACGTTGCCGATCGTCGACCGCGCACTCGAGGAACTTCAGTGGTGCCTGGAGCGCGGCGCGCGCACGGTGCTGGTCCGCCCGGCGCCGGTGCCCGGCTACCGCGGCAGCCGGTCGTTCGGCCTCGAAGAGTTCGACCCGTTCTGGCAGGCCTGCGTGCGCGCCGAAATCCCCGTCTCCATGCACGCCTCGGACAGCGGTTACTCGGAGCTGCTCAACATCTGGGAGCCCGGCGACGAATTCCTGCCCTTCAAGCCGACCGCGTTCCGCAGCCTGGCCATGGGTCACCGGCCCATCGAGGACGCTTTCGGCGCCCTGATCTGTCACGGTGCGCTGACCCGCAACCCCGACCTGCGGATCCTGTCCATCGAGAACGGCGCCGACTGGGTGCCCACCCTGTTCAAGGGCCTCAAGGGCGTCTACAAGAAGATGCCGCAGGCCTTCGCCGAGGACCCGATCGAGACGTTCAAGCGCTGCGTCTACGTCAGCCCGTTCTGGGAGGACCGGTTCAGCGAGATCGTCAACATGGTCGGCACCGACCGGGTGGTCTTCGGATCCGACTGGCCGCACCCCGAGGGCCTCAAAGACCCGATCACCTTCGTCGACGAACTCGCCGAGTTCAGCGACGAGGACAAAGCAAAGATCATGGGTGGCAACCTGATGAAGCTGATGAAGGTCTCGGCGCCCGCCAAGAAGCCGGTCTCAGCCTGATCGCTGCCCGCCGTCCGGCGGCCCCGCCTCGCCGAACACCGAGACCACACCCTTCGTCTCGAACACCGCGAGGCGCACGTCACCGGGCGCTCGCTGCCCGTGCTGGCGCAATATCGCGTCCAGGTCGCCACGAGTCAGCCTGCAGCGCTTCAGGTTTGCCTCGTCGACCTTGCCGTCCCTGATCAGCACCCGCACCGGAGGGTCGACCAGCCGGCGCATCCACGGGACAAAGCGCAGCCGCGCGACCAGATCGTGGCCGGCGATCAGGGTGAGCAGGGCCGCGGTTCCGGTGCACCACGAGGTGTCGGCGGCCGTCGCGGTCCGGCCGACGATGGCGCCGACGGCGACCGCCGTCACCCAGTCGAACGGCGTGAACTCGGCGATGGTTCGCCGCAACACGAGACGGAAAGCCGTTACGGCGGTTGCGAATAGCGCGAGCGCCTTGAGCGCCGCGTAGGCGGCCGGCTGCCATCCATTGAAAAACTGATTCACTAAATCACTCATGTCCCTCATCCCCACCGAACCGTACGGCGGCGCCGCAGGGGACGCCCATGTCGGAAGGAAATGCTCGGCAAGTACCCTCGGCGGCCCCAGGCAAACCGGTGGTCGCCGCACCAAGCAAGCGCCGGCCCTTCATCGCGCATTCTGCGACTTGCAGATAAAGCGCATTTCACCGCAGGAACGGGGTATACGCCAACGTGGCGCTGGTTCTGCGGTTCTTCGTACGCGTCGGCGCCCGGAAACGATGGAGGGCAGCAGGGTGGCATCCCCCGAATCAACGCCGGTCGATATCGACGACGACGTCGCGGTCCTCACCGAGCAGATCGACGCGCTCAGGCAACTCGGACAGCGCGACGACGTCGATGACGAAGAGGTATACGACCTCAACATCCGGTGGGGCACCGCGCTGGCGGGACGGCTGCCGCGCGTGGCGCACTACAGTTCGCTGGGCCAACTCGGCGAGGACGATCAGCGGCGGTTCGATTCGCTGTGCGATCAGCTACGCGAGTTATCGCCTCTGATAGAGCGATTCGACCTGACCCGGCCGAAGCTTCCCGGATCCAGCGGGGGCCAGGCTAGCGGTCGGGGTCATGCTTGGAGGCGTCCGTGGCGCCTGGCACGTAGGTGAGAAAGTCCTTGTCGGACAATCTGATCGCGGTCCGCGGCTTCGCGCAGTCCGGATTGCGACAGGTCAGGGCGACCAGGTAGGCGTCGGCGTCCTCATTCAGAAACAGGTAACCCAGGTACAGGGCGTCGCCCACCGCGAAATCGGTTGCGCCGCACGCTTCACAGTGTCCGCCCTTGGCGCTGACTTGCTCCAGGACGCGATGCCGGGCCACCGAATCCAAGCTGATGAGCTCGGGGCGTACCCCGACCCCCTCGGTCGCCATGTCGGTCATCTCAGATTTCCACGTCCTTGTCGTAGTACACGCGGTCTTCGCGCCAGCCTCCGGTACCCATGCCGATGCCGGCGTAGTCCTCGACGAACTCGATCTGGTTGATCCACTTGGCCATCTTGAATCCCACTTGGGTTTCCACCCGCAGACGCAACGGCGCGCCGTGCTGGATCGGCAAAGGCGTGCCGTTCATTTCGTACGCCAGCAGGGTCTGCGGCTTGTCGGCGAATTCGAGGTCAAGCACCTCGTAGAATTGGCCTCCGCCGTGCGACGCCGGCTCGTCGGTGCTGTTGTTCTGCATGGTCAGGAAGCAGACGTAGCGCGCCTGGGGCAGCGGCCGCACCAAGTCCACCAGCTGACGCAGATGGACTCCGGTCCACTGGCCGATGCTGGTCCAACCTTGGACGCAATTGTGCATCACGCACTGGGTTTCCGACTCGGCGAGGGCCCGCAGCGCGCTCAGGTCCAGGGTCACCGGGTTTTCCACCAGTCCACCGACCCGCAGTCGCCAGTCCACGAAGTTGTGCACCGCCATCACCTTGTATTCCATGCTGGTGGGCGGCTTTCCGTTGACGCGGTGCTGCTGGGAGATCTTGTGGGCCGGATAGTTCTGTCGTGAATTGAGCGGCCGCAACAGCAGACGACGAGCGGCGGTGACCACCGCCCCCAGCACCCGCTGCACCGACCGCGGGTTGCGCAGGCTCCAAATCGTGGCCGCCACATGGATGCCGATGATCGCCGCAATGATCATCAGGGAGATCGCGGTCGACCAGTAGGTGTTGCGGACAGCGCCGAAAATCATTGCGGCGGTGAGCCGGCCCCAACCCCAGAAGAAAATCATCGACAGGTGAATCGCGATGAAGACGAGGAAGGCGACCAGACCCAAGAAGTGCAAGCTGCGCGCCCATTGGCGACCGCCCCACATCTGCACGTACCACGGGAACCGCGCCTCGATCGCCGGCGACTGAGCGGCCCCGGTCAGGATCTGAAACGGCGCAAGGATGAAGATGACTCCCGCGTACGTCAGCTTCTGCATGGCGTCCAGCGGCTCGCCGGGCAGCACCGGCGGAAGGTTGAACGACAGATACGTGACGATGTCGTCCCACGCTTCGGGGAAAATAGACCATGAGGCGGGCCAGTAGCGGTGCCATTGGCCGGTGGCGAACAACAGGATGTAGTACGACAGGCCCAGCAGGATCCAGCCGATCACCACGAAGAAGTGCCAGTGGCGGCCCACGCCCAGCTGCGCGCGGCCGGGCAGGGAGATGAACGGGCTGTAGTCCTCTTCTTCGTCAAGGGTGTCGTAAATCCTGTCCCGCGGCATGACCTTTCGGGTAAAGCGGGCCCACTCCGAGCCCGGCTTGCTGTCGTCGTGCCAGTACAACTTCGGGTGGGTGGCCAGGATCTCGAGACCGCTGCGCAGGATCAGCGTCACGAAGAGCACGTTCAGCCAATGATCGATGCGCAGCCATACCGGATAGTCCAACGTCGTCATGCCCGGGCCCCGTCAGTCATACCACTGCTGGCTGTGCGGATAGGCGACGTTGATGCCGGACAGCACGGTCGTGTGCACGGCGATGAACGCCGCCGAGCACACCATCGCCAGCGTTCCCGGCGCGAAGTCCCATCGGGCGGTCACCGCTTCCAATCCCGGCGGGCCGATCCACCGGGTGAGGACATACACGACGAGAAAGGTCGAGCAAATCAGGCTGCCGAAATACCAACCGCCTTGGGGCACTGAGGGTTTGATGCCGATCAGCATGGCGCTCGCGGCGATCAGGCAGGCGACCGCCAACACGATGACGTACGCCGCGAAATACCCGGGCAGGTACGGCCGGCTGGCCAGCACGTAGACGTGCACCGCAACCAGGCCCGTCAGCAACGTCGCGCCCAGCGCGGTCACCGCGCGGGGCAGGTTGAATGCCACCCAGCCGTTCAAGGTGAGCACTGGTGACGCCAGCAGGCGCCGCCAAAGCGCCGTCGCGCGTCGAGCCACGAGATCGGCCACGACAGCGAGGTACCCGCGCCAAACCGGCCGCAAACGGAGCCGTTTACGCGTCAAGGGACGCGATCTTCGCAGACGTCAATTGCATTTGCCAACCGAATTAGCCGACACAATTCACAGCGGTAACCAAACCGTTGCATTACGCAGCCAAGAACCATTGCTAATGTGAACAACTACGTGTGCAAATTAGGTCAACCGATTGACCCGGTTTTCGAGTCGGCCCTTGGTTGGCGGGCCGCTCGGAGCTGCTAGGAGGACGGCCAGATGGTGGCCGAAAAAGACTGGGACAGAACCGTCGGTGCGGCCGAGGACGTGCGCCGCGTCTTCGAGAACGTCCCCGCGCTGTTGGTCGGGCTCGAGGGGCCCGACCACCGATTTGTCGCGGTCAACGCGGCGTACCGCAAACTCAGTCCGCCGATTGACTCCATCGGGCTATTTGTGCGCGACATCTATCCCGAGCTGGAGAGCCAGGAAATCCTTCACATGTTCGACCGGGTATATCAAACGGGCGAGCCACAGTCGGGCACGGAATGGCGGGTCCAGGCCGACTTCGACGGGGCGGGGCAGGCGCAGGAACATTTCTTCGACTTCATCGTCACGCCGCGCCGGGCGGAGGACGGCTCGATCGAAGGCGTGCAGCTTGCCTTCGTCGACGTCACCGGCCGCGTGCAGACGCGAATGGCCGCCGAAGCGCGCCTCGAGGAACTCTCCGAGCGGTACCGCAACGTCCGCGATTCCGCCACCGTCATGCAGCAGGCACTGCTGGCACCCTCGGTGCCCGTAACCCCCGGCGCGGACGTGACCGCGCAGTACCTCGTCGCCGCGGAGGACACCGCGGCCGGCGGCGACTGGTTCGACGCGATACCGCTCGGCGACCGGCTGGTGCTCGTCGTCGGTGACGTCGTCGGCCATGGCGTCAAAGCGGCCGCGGTGATGTCGCAGCTGCGTACCGCGCTGCGGATGCAGGTCGTTGCGGGATACCCGATCGCCGAAGCGCTCGAGGCCGTCGACCGATTCCGCAAGCACGTCCCCGGCTCCAACACGGCCACCATCTGCGTCGGCTCGCTGGACTTCGCCACCGGCGAATTCCGGTACTGCACGGCGGGACACCCGCCGCCGCTGCTGGTGTCGGCGGACGCCACCGCGCGCTACCTCGAACCATCGGGCGCAGGACCCCTCGGCAGCGGCACCGGTTTTCCGGTGCGCACCGAATTCCTCGACGTGGGCGACTCGATCCTGCTCTACACCGACGGTTTGATCGAAAGACCCGGCCGGCCACCGGGCGCCAGCACCGCCGAATTCGCCGAGCTGGCCGCGAACATCGCCGGCGGACAACGCGGCTTCGTCATCGAATCCTCGCAACGGGCGATCGACCGCATCTGTTCGGAGACACTGGAATTGCTGCTGCGGTCGACCGGCTACAGCGACGACGTGACACTCCTTGCGGCACAACGCCGGACGGCGCCCGCGCCGCTGCACCTGACACTGGACGCGACGATCCGTGCGGCGCGCACCGTACGCACCCGCCTGCGCCAATGGTTATCGGAGGTGGGCGCCGACGCGGACGACATCTCCGATGTGGTGCACGCGATCTCGGAGTTCGTCGAAAACGCGGTCGAGCACGGGTATGCCACGGAGGTCACCGACGGCGTTGTGGTGGAGGCGACGCTGTCCGGCGATGGCAACCTGCACGCCTCGGTGAGCGACCGCGGCCGGTGGAAGGATTACCGCGAGGGCGAGACAGGGCGTGGGCGTGGCCTTGCCATGGCCGAGGCTCTGGTGTCGGAAGCGCACGTCCGCCACGGAACCGAGGGAACGACCGCCAGTGTGACGCACCGCCTCTCGCGACCGGCGAGTTTCGTCACCGATTCCGTGATCAGCCGGGCGGCCGAGCGGCGTACGGTCAACGCGGAATTCGTCTCCGAGGTCAGCGAACCGGGCCGCATCGTGGTCGGTGGCGACGTCGACTCCAGCACCGCATCCATCCTGGACCGTCAGATCGCAGTCGAAAGCCGTTCCGGCGTCGCACCGTTGACGGTCGACCTCAGTGCCGTCACCCACCTGGGATCGGCGGGCGTCAGCGCACTGGCCGCCGCCCGCGAGCGGGCCCAGCGGCAAGGCAGTGAATACGTGTTGGTGGCCCCGCCGGCCAGCCCGGCACACCACGTCTTGTCACTGGTCCAGATCCCGGTGGTGAGCGGCCTGGCCGAGAACGTCGTCGCCGAGGGTTAAGCCCGGTCGGCCCGGTCGCCGTGCCGCACCTGGTTGAATGGCACTGCGCGGTCGGCGGCGTACTCCCGGGGGAAGCCCAGCACCCGCTCGCCGATGACGTTGCGGGCCATCTCGGTGGTGCCGCCGCCGATGGCGACGGTCTGCCGGGACAAATAGCGCAGACCCGTTTCGAGTCCGGCGCCGGTTTCACCGACGACTCCGGCACTTCCCGCGATCGCCAGCGCCGTGTCGACATCGGTCGTCGTGGTCTCGGAGTGAAACAGCCGGATGAGCGTCCCGGCGGCCGGCGGCAGCGCGCCGTCTCTGACGCTGCGGTACACGTGACCGATCAGTTGCTCGGCCACCGCGCGGTGCACCAGGGCGCGACCGGCCATCTCCTGCACGCGTTCGTCGTCGGCCTGCCCGGTTTTCTCCGCAAGGGCCACATAGTCGACCGGAATCGCGTTGCCGCCCTCGCTGCCACCGCCACTGGCGAACTCGGACCCCTGGCCCACCGCTCGGCGCTCGTGGTAGAGCTGCCGCGAGGCCACCGCCCAGCCACCGTTGACCTCGCCGACCACGGCGTCGTCTCCCACGTCCACCCCGTCGAGGAACTCCTCGCAGAACTCGGTGGAACCGCTGAGCATCGTGATGTGCCGCAACGTGATTCCCGGATGCGCGATGGGCACCAGGAACATTGTCAGGCCCTCGTGCTTGGGCACCTCCCAATTGGTGCGGGCCAAACACAGGCCGTAATCGGCGGCGAACGCACTCGTGCTCCAGGTCTTGGCGCCGTTGATGATCCAACGATCGCCGCGGCGCTCGGCGCGGGTGAGGACGCCGGCCAGATCCGATCCGCCGCTGGGTTCGCTCAACAACTGCACCAGCACCTCCTCGCCGCGCAGCGCGGCGGCGATGTGCCGCTTCTTCTGGTCTTCACTGCCGGTGTCGAGCAGCGTGGCGCAGCAGATGGTGAACGTTGGGGTGTTGAGGATCAGCGGCATCTCGTAGTCGAGGGATTCGACGTCGAAGGCCTTCTGGTATTCGTAGTCCAGCCCCAGGCCGCCGTACTCGCGGGGGAAGCAGATGCCGGCGAATCCGCCTTCGTACAACCGCTTTTGCAGTTCCCGGGCTCGCAACCACGACCGTTCGTCGTCACGTAGCGCGGCCGGCGGGGTGTCACGGTCGATGGCGGGCATGTTGGCCGCGAGCCATGCCCTGGCCCGCGCGGCGAACTGCGCAACGGACTCGGTTGACGTCATCTCGTCTTCATCATTTCGCCGAACGACCCGCCTTCTCGAACTCGTACACGCGCAGATTGTGTTCCTCCGGCGTGCCGAACATGCCGCGGTACAACGTGATCCGACGCAGGTACAGGTGCAGGTCGTGTTCCCAGGTGACGCCGATGCCACCGTGCATCTGCACACAGGCCTGGACGATCTGGCCCGCCATCTCACCCACGTAGGACTTGGCGATGCTGGCCGACAGGTTCGCTTGCGGCGCGCGGGCCGCCACGTCGGCGACCGCCGCCGAGGTGGTGGCGCGACAGGCCTCCAGCCAGAGCTTCATGTCGGCGAACTTGTGTTTGAGGGCCTGGTAGGACGCCAGCGGACGACCGAACGTGTGCCGGTCCAGCGCCCACTGCACCGTGAAGTCGAACACCGTCTGCAGAGCACCGACCACCTCGGCGCATTGCAGCACCTGGGCGATCTGGCTCTGGCGCTCGACGAGCGCCGCCGCCTCGTCGGCGGTGCCGACGGCCGCGGAGTGCGGCACCACGACCCCGTCGAAGTGCACGCGGGCGTATTGCTTGACCAGATCGACCGACTGCTGGGGTTCGATCCGGACGCCAGGCGCGTCCGTCGGGACCAGGAACTGACGGATCTGCGCGCCGCTGCGCGCCACCACCAGCAGCACCGCACTCTGGGCGCCCGCCTCGACACGGTCCTTGATGCCGTCGATGCGGTAACCGGATTCGGCCTCGGTGGCCGTCACCGAGGGATTCAGCGGTGCCCAGCCCTGGCCCGGCTCACACACCGCCCACGACGCCACGGTTTCACCGGAGACCAGCGCCTCGATGGTCTCGGCATGCTCGCCGGAATCTGCGCACTCGACAAGCCCGGCGAGCACGGTGCTGACCGGATACAGCGGCCCTGGCGCCACCGTCTTCCCGAGTTGTTCGGCGACCGTGGCCAGGTCGGCGAAGCCGTTCCCCGACACGCTTCCGCCGCCCAACTCCTCCGGGACCAACAGAGCGGTCCAGCCGAGCTCCGCGGCGCGCCGCCACCATGCGGGGTCGAACGAGGTGCCCTCGGCATGCAGCTCCCGCACCCGGCGCAGCGGCGCTTCCTTGTCCAAAAAGGCCTGGGTGGTCGAGGTGAAAAGAATCTTCTCCGGAGAGTCGAGGGTCGTCATGGTGCCGAGGGGATCCTTCTTGACATTCGATCGCTGCGGCTGCAACGGAAACGGTTTGAGTGTTTGATCATCCGCCCGATCGGTCCTCGGTTGGCTGGCGTTTCTGATGTTAGCAACGCCCAATACGGTAAGAGATACCGGAGTTCAGTCGGTAAAAATGGGGACGGGCACGCCGTCCCGCGAATCCGCCGCGGCATCCGGCATCACCGGGGCCGCGGCTGCGCTACATGGCGAATACGCGGCGCACGGCCTGCGCATGCAGCGCCCGATTCTCCTGGGAAACAACCCAATCCGGCACCATCGAGTCGAAACCGTGGAAGGTCGCGGCGATCACATGCAATTCGGTATGGACGTAGGCGTGCAACAGCCGGTTGGCGTAGTCGATGGCCTCGTCGCGACAGGGATCGATCTCGGAGCAGCTGACGAACGTCGGCGGCAGCCCTTCGAGGTTGGCGCGGTGCGCGGGGACGTGCTGACCGTTGGCGCTGGCGTGGCCGAGGTAGTGGTTCCACGCCCGGCTCACCGCCGGACCGTTGAGGCCCGGGGTCCGCTGGAATTCCCGACGCGAGGACGTGGCGTCGGAATCGAGCATCGGCTGGTGCAGGATCTGCATCAGAATCGCCGGACCTTCCTGGTCGAACATGCGCTGGGTCAGTCCGGCGACCAGCGCCGCACCGGCGTCTCGGCCCATTACCGCGATGCGGGCGGCGTCAGCATCCAGCTCCGCGCTGTTGTCGACCGCGTAGCGCAAGGCCGCTTCGACGTCGTCGAGCGCCGCCGGGCACGGATGTTCCGGCGCGAGCCGGTAGTCGACCGACACGACCAGGCAGCCGCCGTCACGCGCCAACTCCACGCAGTGCGCGTGGTCGGTCTCCAGGTTTCCGGTGACGAACCCGCCGCCGTGGGCGTAGATCACCACCGGCGCGGCGGATTCGGTGTGGCCGCGATACAACCGCAGCTCCAGTTGCTGACCGTCCGGGCCGGCGATGGATCGGGAGTCGATGGACACGCCGGTGGTGTCGGCCGACGCGGCGCGCTGGGCGGCCAGCAGGTTGGCGTGTTCACGCTCGGCCGGAAGCGTCTCGGCGCGGAATTCGAAGGCACCCAACGCCACGGCGGCGTCGCGCAGCACCGGATCGATGCGAGTGAGGCCGTGTGGCCGGGCCAGATTCGTCTGTGTCATGTCCACTCATTTTTCGGGCTCGTCGTGCAGGCTCATCGGCGGTTTCGGAAGGTAGGCCTTACCGGAAACCACCTTCAAGGTAGACCCGCGTTTTCAGGGGTCGGCACACGAGGTGCTTGCCGGGGTGGAACGTGCCGCGCGTCGGCAGTGCGACGGAAAGCGTCCGAGCCATTGGGCTACGTTGCTATCTATACTATGATAGCTATTTTCCGCTCGGTTCCACCCGCCGTGGACTTCGCGGGCACTCGCTTTTGGTCCGCGTGAACGGCCTTATCGGTTGTCTCAGGAGGAGCGCTGATGACGCTCAGCACTGGCCCGCACGGGCAGCCCGTCGTTTCATTGGATTTCACCGGCGAAACCAGCCCCTATCCCTTCTTTGAGTACATGCGCCACACCGACCCGGTATGGCACGGTTCCCTGAGCGACAACAGCCAGTTGCCAGAAGAGCTGCGGCCCAACGACGAATGGGTCCTGTTCGGTTACGACGGTGTCTCCCAAGCTTTTCGCGACGACCGCGTCTTCACCTCGGCCGCGTACGACAAGACGATCGGGCTGGTGATGGGACACACCATCCTGGCGATGGGCGGCAGGGAACACCATGACCACCGCAACCTGGTGGCCAAAGCGTTCCGCGCGACGGCGCTGGAGCGCTGGGAGCCGAAGGTCATCGGGCCGGTCTGCGACCAACTCGTCGACGAAATCAAGAATGACGGCCACGCCGATCTGGTGAAGGCGGTGACCTTCGAATTTCCCACCCGGATCATCTCGACGCTGCTCGGGCTGCCCGCCGAGGATCTCGACCTGTTCCGGCGTCTGTCCCTCGACCTGATCTCGATCCCCACCGACATCGTGGCGGGGTTGAACGCCGCCACCGAGCTCTACGACTACTTCCTCAAACAAGTCGAACAGCGCCGGCGCAAACTGACCGATGACATCATCGGCGACCTGGTTGCCGCCGAGATCGACGGGGAAAAGCTCACCGACGAGGCCATCATCGCCTTCTTGCGGTTGTTGTTGCCGGCCGGCCTGGAGACCACCTATCGCTCGTCGGGCAACCTGCTGTACCTGTTGCTGACCCATCCCGAACAACTGGCGATGGTGTATCAGGATCGGTCGCTGATACCGATGGCGATCGAGGAAGGCCTGCGGTACGAGACGCCCCTGACCATGGTCATGCGGACCACGACCGAAGAGGTCGAAATCGGCGGCAAGACAATCCCGGCCGAGGCGCAGATCGACATGTGTATGGGTTCGGCCAATCGCGACGAGAGCCGCTGGACCGATCCGAACACCTTCGACATTCGCCGGCCGCGCCAGTCCCACATCGCCTTCGCCGGCGGTATCCACATGTGCCTCGGCATGCACCTGGCACGGCTGGAAACGCGCGTCATGCTGAACAGCCTGTTCGACCGTGTCGAACGGCTGGCGTTCGTGCCCGACGACGGAACCGGCGAGGAATCCAAGATCGTCGGGCTCACCTTCCGGTCGCCGAACAAGCTTCCGGTCACGTTCGCCCCCGCCGCATGAGAAGCCGCGCGGCGATCCTGCACGACGTCGGTGGGCCGTGGTCCGTCGAGGAATTCGAACTCGATCCCCCCAAGGCCGGCGAGGTCCTGGTACAGATGGCGGCCGCCGGCTTGTGCCATTCCGACGACCACATCCTCAAGGGCGACATGTCGGCGCCCAATGAGGTGATGCGATCCATGGGGCTGCCGACCATGTTCCCGACGATCGGCGGTCACGAGGGATCCGGCATCGTGCGTGAGGTCGGCCCCGGCGTCACCGACTTCGCGCCGGGTGATCACGTGGTGATGTCGTTCGTCGCCGTATGCGGCCAATGCCGTTGGTGCGCCACCGGAATCGAGTACCTGTGCGACGTCGGCATCGGCACCATGATCCCGGGGATGCCGACGGACGGCACCTTCCGCCACCACACCGCCGACGGCCGCAACCTCGGTCACATCGCCAAGATCGGCGCATTCGCCGAACACACTGTGGTGTCGACGAATTCACTGGTGAAGATCGAGCCACACCTGCCGCTGACGTCGAGCGCGCTGCTGTCCTGTGCCATCCCAACCGGTTACGGCTCCGTCGCCAACCGGTCGAACATGCGCGCCGGGGACACCGTCGCGGTGATCGGTGTGGGCGGGATCGGGACGGGCGCGATCCAAGGCGCCCGGATCAACGGCGCCGCCCAGATCGTGGCCGTCGACCCGGTGGACTTCAAGCAGAAGTCGGCGCTGCAGTTCGGCGCGACGCACGCCGCGGCGACGATCGACGAGGCGCTGGACCTGGTGCGCGGTCTGACCTATGGGGTGATGGCCGACGCGGTGGTGGTCTCGCCGTCGCTGATCACTCCGGCAGACGTACGCGACGCGGTGAAGCTCACCCGCAAGGGCGGCACCTGCGTGCTGACCGGCATGACCTCGCAGTTGACCCGGTCGGTCAAGATCGACCTGCAGGACTTCATCCTGATGAACAAGACGTTGGCGGGCACCATATTCGGCTCGTGCAACCCCAAGGCGGACATCTCTAGGCTGGCCAAGCTTTATGAGACGGGCCAGCTCCAACTCGACGAGATGATCACCAAGCGCTATCGCCTCGACGAGGTCAACGACGCCTACGACGATTTGCTCGACGGCAGAATCGTGCGGGGCATCATCGATTTCGGGATCTGCTGAAACACGCCGGCTATATCTTGATCGCGGGAATCAGCCTGCTGAGATTCCAGAGCCGGTCTCTGCGCGCCGACAGGCACGAGATCGCCAGTGCGACAGCCGTTATCCCGGCCAGCACCGTGATCGCCTGCCATAGCCGGGCGTCGACACCGCCGAGTATCAGCTGCCGGAGTCCGTTGACGCCGTAGGTCATCGGGTCGAAGCGGTGCAGTACCTGGAACGGCCGCGAGGTGGTCTCCACGGGATACAAGCCGCCCGCGCTGACGAGCTGCAACATGAGCAGGGCCATGATCAGCACCCGGCCCACCGCTGGACCAACCAGCGCATTGATGGCTTGCGTGGCGGCCACGAACGCGGCGGAAATCAGCATCATGAACCCCAGCATGGCCGCCGGGTGCACCGCGTGCACACCGAGAGCGAACCGGACCACGCAATAGAGTATGACCGCCTGGAATACCGCGATCGCGGCGGCGGGCAGGTAGCTGGCGAGCACCACGCGGATCGCGAGCACCTCCGCGGCGATCGCGCGAGTCTGCAAGGGCCGCAGCACCATCCACAGCACCAAGGCGCCAAAGAACAGGGCGAGCGTGAGGAAGAACGGAGCCATCCCGGTGCCGAAGTTGGGCGCGGCGTTCTCATGTGAAGCCTCGAGTTGCACCGGACCGCCGATGGTGTCGGCGACCGCATCCTTTTGCTGGCTTGTCCAGTTGGGTACCTGCTTGGCCCCCTCGGCGAGTTTGGTCGCCAGCTCGGCCGATCCCGCTTTGAGCTGGCGCGCGCCGTCGTCGAGTTTGCCGACGCCACCGGCCAATTCGGCGCTACCGGTGGCGACCTGCTGGGCCCCGTCGCGCAGTTGGGTGAGCTTGTTCGTCAACTCCTGTCCCTTACCGCCGACCTGGTCGAGAGCCGACGCGAGCGGACTGCCGGGGTTACGCAATCCCGATGTCATGGCGATCGCCGCGTTCTGCGCATCGGTGAGCTGCTGGCGGATCTGGGGCGTGAACTGGTGACCCCGCAGCTGATCCTGGATGCCGCGCAGGTTGTTCGCCAGGGGATCCTGTCGGGCGGAGAGCTGATCGATCACCGATGACAGCGAACTCGCGGCGGCATCCTGCGCCGCGGCGATGGCGCCGAGCTGATCGTTGGCCTGCGCAAGCGCGGTGGCGCCCTGCTGCAATTGCTGCGTGCTGCCGCCGATTTGGGACACCGCCTTGGTCACCGCCAGGAGCGGATCGGTGGCCTGGTTGATCCCGTCTGACAGTTGCTTGGCACCGGCGGCAAGCGTCGCCGAGCCGGACCGCGCGCTGTCCAGGCCGGCCACCAACTGACCGGCACCGTCATCGAGTCGGGCCGCCCCGTCTGCGGCCTGCTTGATACCCGATCCCGACGAAACCACCACCGACAACATCTGATTGACGGCCTGCCCCGAGATCCGGCTGGATACGGCGTTGAGTACCTGACCGATGGCGGTACGGCCGATACTTGTCGAGATGTAGTTGTTGGCGTCGTTGTAGACGGCGATCAGGTTGGCCTTCTTGGGTTGCCCGGTCACCGGCGACGCGATCGCCGCGCTGAAGTCCGGCGGCAGCTCGACCATGAAGTAGTACTTACCGTGGTCGACTCCGTCGCGCGCCTCGGCGAGGTCCACGACGTGCCAGTCCAGGCCGCCGTCCGCGGTCAGGCTCTTGGCGATCTCCGCGCCGGCGTTGAACTGCTGCCCGGACACGACGGCGCCACGGTCGGAGTTGACCAGCGCCACCGGCATCTTGTTGGTGTGGCCGAACGGATCCCAGAACGCCCAGAGGTACAGCGCCCCGTACACCAGTGGTAGCAGCATCAGTACAACGATCGCCACGCGCGTCAGTCGGCTACGGCCGAAGCGTTTGATCTCTGAGCCAAAGGCGAGTCCAGCCAGCATCTTTCAGCCCTCTCCGGTCAGGATGCGGTGATCGTGTAGTTCGTGGTCGGGTGCGTCCGTGCCGAGCGGGTTGGTCACCCCGACGACGACGGTGCGCTGCCTCGCGATCACGCCGAGCCGGTCGGCGGCGATCGTTCGCCGGGAATTGTCCCGAACCTGTTCGAGGTCGCCGACCACCAGGATCGGACGGTTCGACAGCAACGCCAGCGCGATTCGCAGCAAGAACAGTTCGAGGTCTGACAGTTCGACGATGTAGGTGTCGTTCGACGGCGGGGCCATCTCGCCGAAGACCTCGGTGAGCTCGGCCGGACCCGATTGCAGCGGCACCGATGAATACCACGGCGCCAGCCACCGGCGCTGCTCGGCGAGCACGGTCCCCACGGTCACCGAATCCTCCAGGTCATCGATGTCATCGAAGGCCGCGATGGAGCACTGCCGGCGAATCGCGCGCGGGGTTGTCTCGCCGAGGACGGTGAGCGTGCCATGACTGGGCTTGAAACGCCCCGCGAGTGTCAGCAGCAGGGTGGTCTGCCCGTGCCCGCCGGGCATCTGGATCGCGTGAAAACCCGGCGTCAGGGTCAGGTCGACCCCCGAGAACAGTGGCCCGTGCTCACCGTCGACCCCCAACCCGGTGGCGGTGATGACCGGTGCGATGTCGTCCGGTTCGTCCTTGGCATCCATCGTGTGGTTTTCCCTCATTGCCTTTACGCCGGAATCGATTCCAGCAGTGCGGTGATCAGTTGCGCGAGCAGATCGGGGCTGATCGTTCCGGGACGCAGCACCTCTTCCATCGCGACCCCCAGGTTGATCGTGACGACGAGCTGGGCGACGTCGGTCAGCCGCCGGTCGCCCGGCACGGTGTCGGTCGATTCGACGATGCGCAGCGCCTGGTCGGCCGCGGCGCGGCGGCGCCCGATCAGGCGTTCCCGTAGCTGTGGATCGCGCTGGGCCCGCAACCAGTACTCGACGAGCAGCACGTAGTAGTCGGAATGTTCGCGGACCGAGTCGAGCACCGACCGGCTCACCTCACGCGCGGCCGCGGCGCGGTCGCCGTCGCTGCGGTCCAGCGCAATCGCGATCTGCTCGCCGCGCAGCTCGAACTCGCGGTCGAGCAGGGCCAGGAACAACTCGTCCTTGGATTCGAAATTCGAATACACCGCGCCCTTGGTGAAGCCCGCGGCTTGGCCGATGGCGTCGATGGTGGCACCGGCGAACCCTTCGGCGGCGAAAACCTTCGACGCCGCGTCCAGGATCCGGTCGCGAACCTCGCCCCGGGTGGGGCGGCTGCGAAGCGGCTTGACAGGTGACATGTGCAGCAGCATACCGGTCGGTATCGGTTAGATACTAGTGAGTATCGAAGATCACCCCGGCGGGAGCGTCAACCGAGCCTGGACGCGGTGCGCTCCCACAGTTCAGCGGCCAATCGCGGGTTCTCCGCCAGGCGGCTGCTGTTGGCGATCTTGCGCTTGGCGTAGTACGCGCCGGGCGCCCACTCCAGACCCGGTGCGCTCGACGCCAGCCGCACCAACTGGTCGGCGCCCTGGTCCGGGGTCGAGATGAACAGCACCGCCGGGGTGTACCGCTGCATGAAAACCAGGAATTGCGAACCCGACGCGACACCGATGTTGGAGTTGACGTTGCCGGGATGCACGGTCGCGACGGAAAGGCCGCGGGCATGGTAGCGCCGGTGTAATTCCTTGGTGAACAACACGATTGCCAACTTCGACAATGCGTAGGCGGCGGCCGGCCGGCGGTTGGCGGTGTTCTCGAGGTCGTCGACGGTGGCCCGGAAAATCAGCTTGTGCGACGAGCTGGTCGTGTTGACGATCGTGGCGTGCGACTCCAGCAGCACATCCAGCAATCCTATGGTCAGCAGGAATGGCGCCAGGTAGTTGACCTGATAGGTGCGTTCGTAGCCGTCGGGGGTCAGCTCGATCTTGCTGGCCATCCTGCCCGCATTGTTGAGCAACACGTCGATGCGCGGGTATTGCGAACGAATCTTTTCCGCCAGCGCTCGCACCTGGGACAGGTCGGCGTAATCGACGACGAAGTAGTCCGCGTCCAATTCGGCGGCCACCGCGGCGGTCTTGGTTGGGGAGCGGCCCACCACGACGATCTGGTTGCCGGTGCGGCTGAGGCGACGGGCCGCGGCTGCGCCGATGCCGTCGCTGGCGCCCGTGATGACAATCGTCCTGCGCGTCATTGCGAGACCTCCACACCGGAGTGTAGCTAGGCCCCCGACGCAACGGCGCGGCCGCGCTCAGGTCAGCGAGTAGCGCACCGGCAGGTGTTTGAGGCCGCCCACGAAGGTGGTGGCGACCAATTCCGGGTCACCGGTCAGTTCAATGGATTCCAGGCGGGGTAGCAACTCGGAGAAGAAACTGTTGACCTCCATGCGGGCCAGCGCCGCACCCATGCAGAAGTGCACACCGTAACCGAAGGCAAGGTGCTTGTTGGGGTCGCGACCGACGTCGAAGCGGAACGGATCGCTGAAGACGTCCTCGTCACGGTTGGCCGAAACATAGGACAGCAGCACCGAATCGCCCGCGGCGATGGGCACGCCCCGCACGGTGGTGTCCGTGGCGGCGGTCCGCATGAATTCCTTGACCGGTGTCACCCAGCGGATCATCTCCTCGGTGGCCAGCGGCATCAGGTCCAGGTTGTCGCGCAGGCGCCGACATTGATCGGGGTTCTCGATAAGGGCGTGCAGCCCACCGGAAATGGTCGCGCTGGTGGTGTCGTGGCCCGCGGTGGCCACGATCAGGTAGTAGGACACCGTGTCGATGTCCGACAACGGTTCGCCGTCGACCCTGGCATTCGCGATCGCCGACGCCAGGTCCTCGGTCGGGTGCTCGCGACGAGACGCCGTCACACCGTTGAAGTACCCGAACATGTCGAACAGCGCCGGCAGCTGATCCTCGTTGTTACTCCCGCGTTTGAATTCGGAGTCGTCACTGCCGAACAACTCCTGGGTCAGCTTGAGCATCCGCGGAAAATCGGCCTCGGGCAGCCCCAGCAGCGACATGATGACGTAGAGCGGGTAGTTGACCGCGACCTCCTGGACGAAGTCACATTCCGGGCCGGCCGCCATCATCTTGTCGACATAGGTCTTGGCCAGTTCGTCCACCCGAACCTTCAACGCCCGCATCGCCTTTGGGCGAAACCAGTCGGAGCCGATCGCGCGCACCGCCCGGTGCTGCGGGTCGTCCAGGTGAATCAGCGTGCGCACCCCGGCGGCCGCCTGCATCTCGTCACCTTCGGCGGTGGTCAGCACCGGCCGGGGCCAGTTGGTGAAGAGCATGTTTTCGCGCTCGATATCCATGATGTCGGCGTGTTTGGTGATCGCCCAGAACGGCCGGTAATGCGGGACCTCCACCCAGGACACCGGGGCGTTGGCGCGCAGGTGGGTCAGCGCGGCATGCAGCCGCCGCTCGTCGGTGTACGCCAACGGGTCCGCCAAGAGCTTCGCGGCCTCGTCCATCGTCGTTGCGCTCACTGGTGAGACTCCTCGATTTGGGACGCCTGGTCGACCTCCCGACGAGCGGCGTCAGACATGCGGGTAACTTTACAGTAAGCAATCCAGTATGTGACCCTGCAAACGTGGCGATCGCAAGCGCGGCGTAGCCGGGCGCGGCGGGTCGCCACCATGAGGACTGGTGGCGATCGCAAGCGCGGCGTAGCCGGGCGCGGCGGGTCGCCACCATGAGGACTGGTGGCGATCGCAAGCGCGGCGTAGCCGGGCGCGGCGGGTCGCCACCATTGGGACTGGTCGCGACGAATCTCCATGAGGTAGGACATAGGAATGGCGAAAGCCCAGGATTGGGGAGAAACGCTCGAGGATCTCGAGCGGCGCCGCCGGCAGGCGTGGGACATGGGCGGGCCGGAGCGGCTGGACAAGCATCGCGGCAAGGGCAAGCTCGACGCCCGTGCGCGCATCGACTACCTGCTCGACCCGGGCACGTTCCGCGAGCTGGGCACCCTGGTCGGCGGCGAGATCGCGGCCGACGGCCTGGTTGTCGGCTCCGGGGAGATCAACGGCTCACCGGTGATGCTGGGGGCCGAGGACTTCACCACCATGGCGGGCAGCATCGGCCCCGGTGGCAACTCGAAGCGGTACCGCATCGCCGAACTGGCGGTGCGGGACAAGATTCCGCTGGTGATGCTGCTCGAGGGGGCCGGCTTCCGGCCCACCGGTGGCCATTACGGCCGGACCCCCACCGACCTGCTGGCCCAGGCGCAGTGCTCGGGCCGAGTCCCGACCGTCGCCGCCGTGCTCGGCCCCTCGGCCGGGCACGGCGCACTGGTGGCGCCGGTCTGCGACTTTCGGATCATGAGCAGGCAGGGGGCGATCTTTACCGCCGGACCGCCTGTCGTCAAAGAGTCCACCGGAGAAGAGATTTCGAAGGAGGACCTCGGTGGACCGACCGTCGCCCTGCCGAGCGGCGTGATCCACAATGTCGCCGAGGACGACGAGGCCGTCCTCGACGACGTCCGCCGCTATCTGTCCTACTTCCCGCCGAGCGCATGGTCCTATCCGCCGCCGTTGCCCGCCGACGAGGCCGCCCAGCCGCGGCAGACGCCGGAGTTGCTCGACATCGTGTCCCGGGACAACCGCCGCGTCTACGACATGCGCGCCGTACTCGACGTCATCTTCGACAGCCCAGACTGGTTCGAGGTGCAGCCGCAGTACGGCAAGGCGATCATCTGTGCACTGGCCCACCTCGGCGGTCACCCGGTTGCGGTGGTGGCCAACCAGCCTCAGGTGCTGGCGGGCTCCATCGACGCCGACGCCGCCGACAAGGCGGCACACTTCATCATGGTGTCCGACTCGTTCCACCTGCCCATCGTCTTCCTCGCCGACAATCCCGGCATGCTGCCCGGCAGCCGCTCCGAGCGCAGCGGCGTGCTGCGTGCCGGGGCACGGATGTTCGCCGCGCAGACGGCCGCCACCACCTTGAAGCTGCATCTGACGCTGCGCAAGGCGTACGGGTTCGGGTCGATGGTCATGTCGCTGTTGGGCTTCGACCATCAGGTCGCGACGTTCGCCTATCCCGGCGCGACGATGGGCGCCATGAGCGCCGCGGCGCTCAGCCGCGCCTCACACGCCGGCGAGGACCTCTCGGCCAAGCTGCGCAACGCCGAGTTGCAGGCGTCCTTCCGCTCGGCCGAACACATGGGCTTCGACGAACTCATCGATCCCCGGGAGACGCGCGACGCGTTGCTCGCGTCCTTGAAGCGCGGCTTGTCCAGCAGGCAGGCCGCCGCCGAACCGGTCACCCGGACCGTCATCATGCCGTGATGTTTCTTCCGAGCGCTACTTAGCGACGCGGTAGGCCGCGACGATCGGCTCGAGCTCGTCGGGGGTGGCGCCGTGCATGATGACCGCGTCGGCCCCGTAGTCGAATTCCTTGCGGATGCGATCCACACACTGCTGCGCCGACCCGGTGGCCGAGGGCTCCAGCCATTCGTCGGGGATCAGCGTCGCGATGTGCTCGATCTGCTCGGCGGTGCCCTTGTGATCGATCCCGCCCGCGATCGAGGTGACCACGGGGTCGTCGCGAAACCGTTGCAGCACAGCGGGATCCCAGTTGTTGGTCTGCACCAGCAGGTCGCCGTAGCCCTGCAGGTAGGTGGCCAGCCGCGCCACGGTCTTCTTCAGCCGAAGTTCTTCGGGCAGATGGTCACCGACGGTGGCGAAGCACGACCACACCCGCACGCTGTCCGGGTCACGGCCGGCCTTCTCCGCGGCAGACTTCACGGTTTTGACACTGCGCTGCAAGGTCTCCGGGGTGAAATACGTGTGCAGTATGACGTCGTCGAACACGCGCCCCCCGAGCGCGAGGGTGTTGGGGCCGAAGGCCACCAGCGCCAGTCGAATATCCTCGTTGAAGTCGGGATCGAGAAACAGGATGGGGTACTTGCCCATCGGGCCGTCGTGATTGAAGATCAGCTCGCCCTGCCACAGCCGCCGCATGACCTGGGCCCAGTCCTCCATCTGCGCCGTCGTCACCGCCGGGATGCCGAAGGCCCCGTAGATCGCGGCGATGCCTCGGCCGACGCCCAGGGTGAACCGGCCGCCCGACAGGCGATGCATCGTGGTCGCCCACGACCCGGTGATCAGCGGATGGCGGGTGTTGTGATTGGTTGCGGCGGTGGCGATCTGCATCCGGTTGGTCACCGCGCAGGCCGCCCCGACCAGAGACGACGCCTCCTTGACGTTCCACCGCTCGGAGATGAAGGCGGTGCCGAAGCCGAGTTTCTCGCCGCGGCGGGCCTCGTCCATCAACGTCGCCGGGCCCTCACCGCCCGCCCCGGCCAACAGGTAGAAACCCAATTCATCAAGCGTGCGGTCAGTCAATTCCAAACCCCTTGCTGGTAGCCGCCGTTCCACACCTCGGTTATCTTGCCATCGACCACGCGGAACACCTCGATGCTGGCGATGTTGGCCTCGGTGCCGTCCTTGGTGGTGATCGTCGAGTCGTAGACGATCGCCACGTGCTCGCCGTCGTCGCCCTCGATGACGATGTTGAGGTCGAAGTGCAGCGAATCGGCCAGCTCCCACATGTCCACCACCCGCTGCACCGCTTCGGCGTGGGTCAGGGTACGCACACCACCGACCTCATGGCGAATCACGGTGTCGCCCAACAATTCCTCGGCCAGCTCGATGTTGCGTTCGTTCCACACGACGAGGTTGTAGAGCTCGACCACGGTTCGCGCGGTCCACGTAGGTGCCATCAGTCGGGCACCGCGTCGTCTGCTTTCAGCGCGGCCACCTCGGCCAGGAATCGGTCGGTGATGCGCTGCACCCGTCGCGAGAAGATGTGCCCGACGTGGCTGCCGTCGTACCAGTACAGTCGGCCGCCCCAGCGCTCCTGCAGCGCGTCGGCGGGCTCGCGCATCGCCATCCGGTCGTGCCACGCCCCGACGATGAGCCGGCGCTGCGGCGGCGGGGACGGAATGGCCGCCAAGGGATCGATCACCGAGGTCAGCTCCGTGACCGTCGGCGATTCCAGCAGCTCGCGGAATCCCTCGCGCGATGAGCCCCACCGTTGCAGGTGCCGCGCGATCATGGCGTTGAGCCCCAGGATGGGCGTGTAGAGCGCGACCGCGTCGGTCTGCTTCTCCAGGTGGGAGACCAGCGCGGCCACCGGGCTTCCCATCGAAATCCCCGCCACCACAACGGCCGTGGCCTGCGGCCGCACCCAGCGCACGACGGCGCGCACCTCGGAAACCACGCGCATCATTCCCGCCACGTTGCCCAGCGGATCCATGTCGGGATAGACCGGCCATTGGCGTCGCCGGCAACCGTGGCCCGGCTGCACCGGCATCGCGACGTTGTACCCCAGCTTGTGATGTATGCGTCCGATCCGGGACAGCAGCAGGTCTTCGGTGCCACCCTGGCCCGCGCCGTGCACCCACACCAGCCACGGCCTGGGCCCGTCACCGTGCCGGCACAGGTGCACCACCGCCCGTGCCGGGCCGCTCAAACCCTCGGTCGCCAGCGTGGCCGGCAATGCGGGGTCGTGTTCGAAAGCCATCCGCTCGTAGGCAAGGCCGGCGATGCTGCGCTTGCGAATCGACGTCGGCCGCAACGGGTTCGGTTCGGCGTGCGCCCGGTCGATGCCCAACGAGGAGAGTTCCTCGGCCGCCGCGGTACATCCATCCAGCGGCCGCATCGGTGCAGGGCTTGCGCCCAGCAGCGAAAAGCCGCTCAGCACAAGTTCATCGAGCATCGCCTCACCGAACTGACGCGCACCGCGCGGCGAGAGCGGGGACCACCCGGTCGACTCGCGCAGACCGGCCACCGTGCGCGGCATCAGCATGCCCAATTCGCGGGCCACATCTCTGGCCAGGCTCAGCCCGCTCAACGCCGTCGCCATCTCGCTCACCTTCGCCAGTTAGACCAGTTTGAACCCGATGTATCCGCCGGCGGCGATTTCGTCGCAACGGCGCCGGTATTCGGGTATCCCGCCGGTATAACCCATGTACATCCGTTTCTTGCCGGGCACGTTGCCACCGTTGTACCAGGAGTTGCACGACGGATGAACCAGCACGGTCGGCGCAACGAGCGCGGTGGCGTGGTCGATCCATTCCTGCTGGGCGCTGCTGAGCGCCTCGATGGTGCGGATGTCGTTGGCGCGCAGATACGCGATGCAGTCACCGATCCACTCCACGTGCTGTTCGAGGGCGGCGACGAAGTTCGTGGCGGCGCTCGGGCTGCCGGGCCCCTGAACCGTGAACAGACTCGGGAAGCCGGCGACCGCGAGGCCGAGATACGACAGTGGCCCCTCGGTGGCCCAGAACTCGCCCAGCGACATGCCACCGCGACCGCGCACATCGATGCGGCTGAGCGCACCGGTCATGGCGTCAAAGCCGGTGGCGTACACGATGACATCGAGTTCGTGCACCCGGTCCCCGGTGCGGATGCCGGTCGGTGTCACCTCGCGGATCGGCGACTTCCGCAGATCGACCAGGGTGACGTTGTCCCGGTTGAACGTCTCGTAGTAACCCTGGTCGATGATCGGCCGCTTACACGCAAAAGGGTGCACCGGCACCAACGAGGCGGCCGTGTCGGGATCCTTGACGATCCGGGCCACCGCCTCGCCGTACAGCGTGGCGGCCATCCGGTTGGCTTCGATGTCGAAGAAGATGTCACCCCAGTTCAGCGCCCCCATCACGCCGTTCTCCTCGATGGCGCGCAATTGTTCTTCGCGGGTCGCCGACTTCAGCGGCGGCCGGCCGAGCATGTCCAGCAGCACGGAGAAGGCGCTCAACCGCGCCGCCCCGATCGGGTGGGCGCGTTGGGCCGCCCGGATGTCGCCGTAGCGGGCCTTCATGTCGTCCAGTTCGCCCGGTTCGAACCGATGCACCCGCCAGGGCAGGGTGTAGGCGGGCGAGCGCTGAAACACCGACAGGTGCAACGCTTGTCGGGCCACCACCGGGATGAGTTGAACGCCGGTCGAACCGGTGCCGATGACACCGACCCGCTTGCCGGTGAGGTCCACGCCGCGCTCCGGCCAGCGGCTGGCGAACAGGGAGGTCCCGGCGAAGGTGTCCATTCCCGGCATGTCGGGTTCCAGCGGCACCGACAGAATTCCGGAGGCGGCGACGACGAACGGGACCCGGAAGGTTTCGCCGGTCTCGGTGCGCACCTGCCACAGGCCGGCTTCTTCCTCGAACGTCATCGCGACGACCTTGGCGCCGAACTGGATGTCGCGGCGCAGGTCGAGTCGGTCGGCCACGAAGTTCAGATAGGCCTCGATCTCGGGCTGGGCCGGCATCGACTCGGTCCATACCCATTCCTGCTGAATCTCTTCGGAGAAGCTGTAGGAGTACTCGATGCTCTCGATATCGCACCGAGCGCCCGGGTAACGGTTGAAAAGCCAGGTGCCGCCCACCTTTTCGGCCATCTCCAGCACACGCGTGCGCAGCCCCAGTTGCCGCAACCGGTGCAGCATGTACAGCCCGGAGAATCCGGCGCCGATGACGAGGACGTCGAACGAGGTATCAGCTTTTGCCATCGTCACCACCGGTGATCTTCAGGATGGTTCGGGTGAGGTGCAGGGACTTGATCTGCCAACGACCGTCCCGCTTCTGGTAGGTCTCGTGGTAGTGGCCGGCGCCGTACAACTCGCGGCCGTCACCGAAGATCAGCAGGTCCTCCATCGCCCAGATGCCGGTCGCGGTGGTCGCGGAGGTGAGCGTGATCTCGGGGGTGTGACAGTGATGTTTGGTGGCGACCCCCTCGAGCCCGCCCATCACCATCGGTGCGAAGCTTTCCACGCCTTCGATCGGTGGCGCGGTCTGCGGGTCGGCACCGGCGGTGGACACCGCCATATCGAGGGTCACCACGACATCGGTGGTGAACACGTCGCGCCAGGACTCCAGGTCTTTGGTGTCCAGGAAGCGGCAGTAGCGCGCCTTCAGTTGTCGGATGGCTTCCAGCTCGTCAGCCGCTGTCGTCATTTCACTCCTTGCCGAGTGCCGGCCGGACTGCTGAAATCTATACTGTAACGGATTTAGTATCAACGATCGCGAGAGGCGCTGGTGTGAAAGTCCCGTTCACCTGGAAGGTCACCGGCTGGTTCATGGTCGGCTGGTCCCCGCAGTTTCCCGTCGGCGAGGTGCGGGCGCTGCAGTACTTCGGCGAGGACCTGGTGGCCTACCGCGACGCGCAGGGCGAGCTGCACGTCCTGGAAGCGCACTGCAAGCACCTGGGCGCCCACCTCGGCCACGGCGGCAAGGTCGTCGGCGACTGCGTCGAGTGCCCCTTCCATGGCTGGCGCTGGGGCCCGGACGGCTGCAACAAATACATCCCCTACCAGCCCGACCGGCCCAACCGCGGGCTACGGCTGAAGGTGTATCCCGTCCGGGAGCAGTACGACTGCGTCTTCGTGTGGCACCACCCGGACGGCAAGGAGCCGCAATGGGAGATGCCGGACATCTTTCATAAGTTCCCGCAATTCGAGACGGACCCCGCGGCCTATTACCGCGCATACCCGGAGTTCTCCCGGCGTGCGGAGCGCGAACCGGTGCACCCGCAGATCGTGGCCGAAAATGCGCCCGACAGTGCGCATTTCGAGTACGTGCACCACGCCACCGTGACGCCCCGGGTGCTGGAGTGGAAGATCGTCGACCAGGAATGGCAGTTCATCGCCGGCTGGCCTGACGCGCGCAGCGACAACCCGGACGACCTCGCATTGCGGTTCCACAGCCACCTGTTCGGCCTCGGCGGCGCGATCAGCGTCTTCGAGGGCGCCCAGAATCATCGGCTGATCTTCACCTGCACGCCGGTCGACGACGAATGCTCGGACCTGTTCTATTCGATCTGGTGGCCGCGACTGCCCGGCGACACAGCGGACGTCCCCGAGGGCCAACTCCGGGAGGTCATCGAGAAGCAGTTCCTGTCCACCGTGTTCGACGATTTGCAGATCTGGCGCTACCAGAAGTACATCGAACACCCCGCGCTGTCGAAGACGGACGCGAAAGGCTATATGGCGCTGCGGAAGTGGGCGACGCAGTTCTACGACGTCGCGCCGGTGGGCGCCCCCGCATGACGGATCGGCTGGCCGAACTGACCGCGCCCGCGCACACCGCGATCGTCACCCAGGAGTGTCAGGGCGCGGTGATGGGCCCCGACGCCGGACTGGCGATGCTCGCCTCCGAAGCCCGCCGCGAAGCGCTGCCCAACATCGCGCGCCTGCTGCCCGCGGCCCGGGCGGCCGGGGTGCGTGTCGTGCACTGCCTCGTGCAGCGCCGGTCCGACGGGCTCGGCTCCAATCACAACGCGAAGATCTTCGCGATGGGCGGCGGGAACCGGGTGGACATCACGCCCGGCACGCCGGGCGCGGAACTGCTGCCCGAATTAGGGCCGGAGCCTTCGGATTTGGTGTTGCGCCGCTGGCACGGCGTGGGCCCGATGGGCGGCACGGACCTGGACGCGGTGCTGCGCAACCTCGGGGTGTCGACCATTGTCGTGGTGGGCGTCTCACTGAACATTGCCATCCCCAACCTCGTCATGGACGCCGTCAACGCCGCCTACCGGGTGGTCGTCCCCCGCGACGCGGTCGCCGGCATACCCGCCGACTACGGTGCAGCGATGATCGCCAACACGCTGTCGCTCCTGGCCACCATCACCGGCACCGATGACCTGCTGCGGGCCTGGGACGAAGGAACGCGATGACCGATACCGCGCCGGAAGTTCGTGGCGGATTTCCCGACGTCAGATCCGTCGAAAACGCCCCTGCGGAACTGGGCCCGTTCGTGGCCGCGCTGCGCCGGCTGCAGGACCTGACGGTGTCCACCAGGCCCGATCCCGCGTTGTGGGCCGCCGCGGCCGCGCACCTGGAGAACGCCTGCGCGCTGCTCGACGGCCACCGGGTCCCGGAGACCGAGGCAATGGCCGGCCGGGTGCTGACGCTGCCCGGGCTGGCCCATCCCCTGATGCCGCCCTGGCTGGTGACCGAATCCGGTCCCGAGGGCGTGACGATGGCCGGGCACTTCACCACCTCGCACATCGGCGGGAACCGGGCCGTGCACGGCGGCATGATCCCGCTGTTCTACGACTGGCTGTTCGGCATGGTGGTCACCGCCGCGGATATCCGCCCGACGCGCACCGCCTTCCTGCACGTCGACTACCGCAACATCACCCCGATCGACCAGCCACTGACGGCCCGGGGCCGCATCACCGACATCGAGGGTAGGAAGGTTTTCATTGACGCTACTATGATAGCCGCCGATGGGACCTTGCTCAGCGAAGCCAACGGCCTGATGGTCCGACTGCTCCCCCACCAACCGTGAGAGGCACGATGTCTGACACCACAACAACATTCACGGTCCCGGCCGTCGCGAAGGCCGTCGCCGCCGCGATCCCCGATCGCGAGCTGATCGTCCAGGGCGATCGCCGCTACACCTATGCGCAGGTGATCGAACGCTCCACCCGGCTGGCCGCATACCTGCATTCGCAGGGGTTGGGCTGCCACACCGAGCGCTCCGCGCTCGGTGGTCACGAAGTGGGTCAGGATCTGCTGGGCCTCTACGCCTACAACGGGAACGAATTCGTCGAGGCGTTGCTGGGCAGCTTCGAGGCGCGCGTCGCCCCGTTCAACGTCAACTTCCGCTACGTGAAGAGCGAGCTGCAATACCTGCTGGCGGACGCCGGCGCGACCGCGCTGCTCTACCACGCCGCGTTCGCACCGCGAGTCGCCGAGATCTTGCCGGATCTGCCACAGCTGCGCGTGCTGATCCAGATCGCCGACGACTCGGGTAACGAATTGCTGGCGGGCGCGGTCGATTACGAGGCCGCGCTGGCGTCGGTGTCCCCGGAGCCGCCGCCCGTGCAGCACTGCGCCGACGACCTGTACGTCCTGTACACCGGTGGCACGACGGGAATGCCGAAGGGCGTGTTGTGGCGCCAGCACGACATCTTCATGACGTCATTCGGCGGGCGGAACCTGATGACCGGCGAGCCGTCGAGGTGCATCGACGAGATCGTCGAACGCGCCGCCTCCGGGCCGGGCACCAAGCTGATGATTTTGCCCCCGCTGATCCACGGCGCGGCCCAGTGGAGTGTGATGACCGCGATCACCACGGGCCAGTCCGTCGTGTTTCCCACGGTCGTCGACCGTCTGGACGCCGAGGACGTGGTGCGCACCATCGAGCGGGAGAAGGTCATGGTGGTAACGGTGGTCGGCGACGCGATGGCGCGCCCCCTGGTCGCCGCGATCGAGAAGGGGGTCGCCGACGTGTCGTCGCTGGCCGTCGTCGCCAACGGCGGCGCCCTGCTGACCCCGTACGTCAAGCAACGCTTGATCGAGACGCTGCCGAACGCCGTCGTGGTCGACGGTGTCGGATCGTCGGAGACCGGGGCGCAAATGCACCACATGTCGACGTCGGGGGCGGTGGCGACGGGGACGTTCAACGCCGGGCCGGACACTTTCGTTGCCGCCGAGGACCTTTCGGCGATCCTGGCACCCGGGCACGACGGGATGGGCTGGCTGGCGCAGCGGGGCTACGTGCCACTCGGCTACAAGGGCGATGCGGCCAAGACGGCCAAGACCTTCCCGGTGATCGACGGCGTGCGCTACGCCGTCCCCGGTGACCGTGCGCGTCACGGTGCCGACGGCTCCATCGAATTGCTCGGCCGCGACTCGGTGACCATCAACTCCGGCGGCGAAAAAATATTCGTCGAGGAGGTCGAGACGGCCATCGCGTCACATCCGGCCGTCGCCGATGTGGTGGTCGCCGGCCGGCCCAGCGAACGGTGGGGCCAGGAGGTCGTCGCCGTGGTGGCGCTCGCTGCGGGCGCCAGTGCCGAAGCCGGCGAACTGGTGGACCACGCCGCGCAGACGCTGGCGCGCTACAAGCTCCCCAAAGCGATCGTGTTCCGCGCGGCCATCGAGCGTAGCCCGTCCGGCAAGGCCGACTACCGGTGGGCGCGCGAGCAGGCCGTCAATGGCTGACCGGCAGCGCCGGTAGCCGCTGAGGAGGGCGCAGGCCAATGTCGTTGCTGCAGAAGGACGAGACGCTGACCGCCTCGGCCGAGGTGCGTGCGTCGGCCGAGACGGTTTACGCCATGATCGCGCCTGTTCCCCTTCGTCCGGGATCGTCGTAGCGATCTGCAACAGAACCTCGAGATGTCCGTGGGTCGGATCAAAGCGATTGTGGAGGCAGGGAACTCATGAAGTACCAAGGCCGTGTCGCCGTGGTAACGGGAGCCGGCTCGGGCATCGGCCGCGCCTTGACGCGGGCACTGACCGAAGAAGGCGCGCACGTCGCGGCGTCCGACATCGATCCGAATGGCCTCGCCGAGACCCAAGCCGCGTGTCCGGCCGGGCAGGTCACGCCGTATCGGGTCGACGTCGCCGACCGGGATGCGGTGCTCGGCTTCGCCGACGAGGTGCACCGGCAACACGGGCCCGCCTCGCTGGTGTTCAACAACGCTGGAGTCGACCTGTTCGCCGGCGTAGCGGACATGTCCTGGAAGGACTTCGACTGGCTGATGGGCATCAACGTCGGCGGCGTCGTCAACGGAACCAAAGCCTTTCTGCCGCAACTGATCGAGGCGGGATCCCCCCGGCGCCCTTCCCGACTGGTGAACCTGTCCAGCGCGTTCGGTCTCATCGCGATTCCCTACCAGGGCGCTTACAGCACTTCGAAGTTCGCGGTGCGTGGCTTCACCGAGGCGCTGCGCCAAGAGATGATCATGGAAGGCCGTCCGGTGACCGTGCACTGCGTGCATCCCGGCGTGGTGCGGACCAACTTCGGCGCGAACATGCGCACCTCGGACACCGAGGATCCCGATCTCGCGGCCAAGCTCTTCGACCGGACGGCGCTGACCTCGCCCGCCAAGGCCGCTCGACTCATTCTGCGTGGCGCGGAGAAGAATCGGGCCCGAATCCTCATCGGCCCCGACGGGCGGGCGATGGCGGCGATGCCGCGGCTGCTCGGCGTGCGTTATGCGGACCTGCTGGCCCGCGCCGCGCGGCTGACCGGCCCGGGTTCCGCACGCGCCGACCGCTAGGACTGGCCAGTCGCGCGGTTGGGGCAGCATTGTCGGTCTTCGCCGGCCCTGCCCATATTGCCTACTGTAATAATTACAGTACGATCTTACGAAGAAGTGTTCGATCGTGCTGAGATCAAGATGCTGGAGATCAGGTGACGACCAACGTTCACACCGCCGCCGGTGCCGACGACGAAACCGTCAGCCTGCGAGACCCCTACCCGTTCTTTGCCCGCAAACGGCGGGAGGCCGGCGTGTTCGCCGGCACGGTGATGGACTATTCCAAGACCCCGGAGTCCCTGCTGCCCAAGCAGGAGTACTCCGCGATGTCGTTCGACGCGGTCAACACGGTGTTCCGGGACGGCCGGGTGTTTAGCTCCAAGCCGTACGACAAGACCATCGGCCTGTTCATGGGGCCGACGATTCTGGCGATGGAGGGCAAGAAGCACCGTGAACACCGCAACCTGGTGTCCGCGGCATTCAAGTCCAAGGCGCTGGCCCGCTGGGAGCCGACCATCGTGCGGCCGATCTGCAATGCCCTGATCGACGAGTTCATCGAGACCGGCACAGCCGACCTGGTCCGGCAGTTCACGTTCGAGTTTCCCACCCGGGTCATCGCCCGGCTGCTCGGGTTGCCCGACGAAGACCTGCCGATGTTTCACACCCGCGCCGTGCAGTTGATCAGCTATCACGTCAACTACGAACGCGCCTTCGAGGCTTCGACGGCGCTCAAGGACTATTTCGTCGAGCAGATCGAACAGCGCAAGTCCAAGCCCACCGGGGACATCATCGGCGACCTGGTTACCGCGGAGATCGACGGCGAAAAGCTCACCGACGAAGCGATTTATTCGTTCCTGCGTCTGCTGCTGCCCGCCGGCCTGGAGACCACCTACCGCTCCTCGGGGAACCTGCTGTATCTGCTGCTCGCCCACCCGGACCAGTTCGCCGCGCTGCAAGCCGACCGCGAGCTGCTGGCACCGGCCATCGAGGAAGGGCTGCGCTACGAGACACCGCTGACCACCGTGCAACGCTTCACGACCGAAGACACCGAGTTGGGAGGCGTGCAGATTCCGGCCCGTTCGGTGATCGGGGTGTGCATCGGTTCGGCGAACCGCGACGAGCGGCGCTGGGACCGCGCCGAAGAGTTCGACATCTTCCGCAAGCACACGCCACACATCTCGTTCGCCGCCGGGGAGCACACCTGCCTGGGCTTGCATCTGGCGCGGCTGGAAACACGCGTCGCGATGGAATGCCTGTTGAACCGGCTGACCAACCTCACCCTGTTGACCGATGATGACCCGCACATCCACGGTCAGCCCTTCCGGTCCCCGAATGCGCTTCCGGTGACGTTCGACGCGAAGTAGGGTCGGCAAAATGGTCAAAGTCATGTCGGGCTTTCGGGTCTTGGAGCTTGCGCAGTTCACCTTCGTTCCGGCGGCGGGAGCCATCCTGGCCGACTGGGGAGCGGACGTCATCAAAGTCGAACACCCGGCGCGCGGCGACACCCAGCGCGGTTTCTTGAATATGGGTGGCATTCAAGTCGATCCGGAACGACACCCCCTGATGGAACATCCCAACCGCGGCAAACGCAGCGTCGGAATCGACGTCTCCACGCCCGGCGGTCAGGAGGTCATCTACGAGCTCGCCAAGACCGCGGACGTGTTCCTCACCAACTACATGCCCGCGCAGCGCCAGAAGCACAAGTTCGACGTGGAGCACATTCGGGCGGTGAACCCGAACATCGTGTACGCCCGCGGCTCGGCCTATGGCGACAAAGGGGCCGAACGTGACACCGGGGGCTATGACGGCACGGCGTTCTGGACGCGCAGCGGCATCGGCTACGCCCTGACGCCCGAGGAGCTGGGCGGCGCACTGGGACAAGGCATTCCGGCGTTCGGCGATTCGATCGGCGGCATGTTCATCGCCGGCGGCATCTCGGCCGCGCTGCTGCACCGCGAGCGCACCGGTGAGGCCGTCGAGCTCGACGTGTCGCTGCTCAGCACCGCCTGGTGGGCGGCCGGCGCCAGCGTGACGCAGGGCATGGAGACCGGCGAGGTCATGCGCACCCCGATGCCGGGTTCCGGTGCGCCGTCGGTGAATCCCTTCATGGGCAACTACGAAACGTCCGACGGCGGCACGATCAACCTGTGCATCATCAGCCCGACCGGGCTGATCCGCGACACGTTCGAACACCTGGGCATCCCCGAGGCGGCCGACGATCCCCGCTTCTCCGACGTGCTCCCGCTGATCCAGAACGCCGACGCCGCCGCCGAACTGATCGCAAAGGCGTTTGTCGCCAAGCCCTTTGCCTATTGGCGACAACACCTCAAGACCATGAAGGGCCAATGGGCGCCGTTCCAGAGCCTCATCGACCTGGTCGACGACGAGCAGGCGATCGCCAACGACATGATCGCCGAGGTCGAGCTCGCCGGCGGCGGCAAGCCGTTCCGCGTGGTCCGCGGCCCCGTCCAGTTCAACCACGAGCCGTTGACGACGACGCGGGCGCCGCAGGCCAGCGAGCACACCGAGCTGGTCCTGATGGAGCTCGGCATGGACTGGGACCGGATCGAGGAACTCAAGAATGCAGGAGCTATTGCGTGAGGAGTGGCGCGGCGTGAATGATGTCGCCATCATCGGCGTGGGCTTACACCCGTTCGGGCGCTTCGAGGGCAAGTCGGCGATGCAGATGGGCGTCGAGGCCATCCACGCCGCTGTTGCCGACGCCGGTATCGCTTGGCGCGACGTCCAGTTCGCCACCGGCGGCAGCTGGACGGTGGCCAACCCGGACGCGATCGTCGGCATGGTCGGGCTGACCGGCATCCCGTTCACCAACGTGTTCAACGCGTGCGCGACCGCGGCCAGCGCCACCAAGGCGTGCGCCGACGGTATCCGACTGGGCGACTACGACATCGGCATCGCCATCGGCCTGGACAAGCACCCGCGCGGCGCGTTCACCGAAGACCCGGCCCTGGTCGGAATGCCGCGCTGGTATGCACAGAACGGGCAATATCTGACCACCCAATTCTTCGGCATGAAAGCCAACCGCTACCTACACGACCACGGCATCTCCCAGCAGACCCTGGCCAAGGTCGCGGCCAAGAACTTCCGCAATGGGGCCATGAACCCCAACGCCTTTCGCCGCAAGCCGATCTCCGAGGAAGACATCCTCAGCTCGACGATGCTCAATTATCCGCTGACCCAGTACATGTTCTGCGCGCCCGACGAGGGCGCCGCCGCCGTGGTCATGTGCCGGGCGGACATCGCGCACCGCTACACCTCCAAGCCCGTCTACCTGCGGGCGGTGGAGGTCCGCACCCGCCGCTACGGGGCTTACGAGGTGAACACCACTTGCGCCCCCGTCGAAGAAGACGTGGCCCCAACGGTTTACGCCGCCCGCAACGCCTTCGAGAAGGCGGGCATCGCCCCCGACGACGTCGACGTGATCCAGTTGCAGGACACCGACGCCGGCGCCGAGATCATTCACATGGCCGAGTGCGGGTTCTGCGGGCACGGCGATCAGGAGAAGCTACTGGCCGATGGCGCCACCGAGATCAACGGTGCGATGCCGGTCAACACCGACGGCGGGCTGATCGCCAACGGCGAGCCCATCGGCGCCTCCGGTTTGCGGCAGATCCACGAGATCGTGCGCCAACTCCGCGGTGAGGCGGCCGATCGTCAGGTGCCCGGCAACCCCAAGGTGGGGTTCACGCAGTTATACGGCGCGCCGGGCACCGCCGCGGCGACCATCCTCACGACCTGACGGTGTCAGGAGGCTTTCTGCGCGACCGCGCGAAAGTGCACCACATCTTCTCTGCGGTTCGCTGTTTCGTGGGTGAACTCGAAGCCCGCCGGTTCGGCGAGGTCGCGTAACTGCGGCACGCTCAGCCGGTCGGGATCGGTCGACATCTCCACGAAAACAAGTCGGCCGCCTGGCCGCAAAACACGGTGCAGCGAGCGTAAGCATGCCTGCTGGTCGGGCACCTCCCCTATCACCGCCGCCAGAAATGCCACTTCAAAAGCGTTGTCGGGGAACGGGAATGCCTGGCTTGCCTGTCCACTGGTGAAGCCGACATCGAAGAAGCCGGCCCGTTCGAGTCGGCGCCGAGCCTTCTCCAGCATCTCCGGCTGGAGGTCGAACAAGTCGAGCCGGCCGTCGGTGAGTTGGCGAGCGATCTCGACGCTGAAGAAACCCGGGCCCGGTCCGAGTTCGAGAACACGCTCGGTGCCGGTCAGGCCCAAAGCGTCGACGATGCGCCGCGGCGGCATCAGCGCTCGCCGAACTGGATTGTCCAGCAGAAACGTCGCTTGATGCGGAAAGGGGGACGGGCCCGGATCGCGCCGTTTCCGCAGCAGCGCACCCACCCATGTTGTCGCCATCAGACCTCCTTGCGTCATAGTTAGGGTACCCTAACTTCGATGCAAGGAGCAATTGCGCCGGCAAGCGCGGGCGCGTCGAGGGTTAATCGCCGGCTTTGAGTGTCATTACCGGGCGACGACGCGCCGGCAAATCCCGCCGCACATTCACACCCAAATCCCTAGCTTCACATCCGATTTCGCCGGTACGGAACGCCCCTCAAAAAGGCCGGGCGCTACGAGACTTTCTGCGCGACGGGCGCGTACGCCGGCTTGCCCAGACCCAGCACGTATTGGGCGATCATGTTGCGGAACACCTCGAGGGTGCCGCCATAGATGCCGACTAGCGGCGCGAACCGGTACACGTACTCGGCGGCGCCGTCGTCGGCGGCCCCGTCGGTGCCGATGGGCAGCGTCGACGCCGTGCCCAGGATGTCCATCAGATCCGGGGAGATGTCACGCATCGTCTGGGCCAGCGCGACCCGTCCGAAGATGCTGGGCGCGCTCAGGGAGGCTTCCATCCGCGCGGCGCTGCGACCCAGGCGATAGGCCACCGCGGCGTCGTCGATGAGCTTGCGCCCGTTCGGGTCTGACCGCGTTACTTTGACCGCCGCCTTATCCAGCGCGTCGGCCATGAAACCGGCCTGGTGCATCATGATCGACACGTCTTGCAGCCCGTCCGGCGCGGCCGCGACCGCCCCATGCTCGGTGTTGAGGGGCTCGCGCAATACCGTCCAGCCCGCGTTCACGTCGCCCAGGCGATACTTGTCGTCGACGCGCACGTCGCTGTAGTAGACGATGTTGGTGCGGTCGCCGTCGACGGTGCGGATGCCCTGGATCTCGATGCCCGGGGAGTTCAGCGGAACCAGGAACATCGTGAGGCTCTTGTGCTTCTGTGCACCCGGGTCGGTGTTGGTGATGAGGAAGACGAACTGGCAGTTGTGCGCGCCGGTAGTGAACATCTTGGAGCCGTTGATAATCCAGCCCCCATCTCCCGAGCCGTCACGCACCGCGCGGGTCTTGCAGGTGGCGATGTCGGACCCGCCCTCGGGTTCGGTGTAGCCCAGGCATAGCCGGACATGCCCGCTGAACACGCCCGGCAACACCTCGTCCCGCAGCTCGGCCGAGCCGAACTTTGCGACTGAGCGGGCCACCATGGCGGTGGTGCCCCAGGTCACCCAGGGCACGTGCGCGCGCCGCTTCTCCAGTTCCCAGATGCGCCGACGCACCCGGCTGAAGCCGCCGTCGGCCTCCGACTTCCATTCGCGTTCAAGATAGCCGGCGGCGCCCAACGCCAGGTGCACTCCTTCGTCGAAGTTGTCACCCGTTTCGCGGTCCCGGCGTTTGACGTCCTCGGTCACGTGCGTGCGCAGGAAGTCGCGCGCTTCTTCGAGGAACCGCTGATCGTCGTCGGACAGCGTGACTCGTGAGAAATCCACTTAGGCGCCCTTTCCACTTTCGCGCGCGGCGACCAGCTCGCCGACGTACTTGGCGCTGGCGCCGGGATCCCCGCCGGCCAATGCCCAGCCACGGGCTCGCACCAGATATGCCGTCGCGGCGGCCTCCGCCGAAACACCAAGTCCCCCTTGGATATGCACCGCCATCGTCGCGGCCTTCGCCGCCTCCTCGGCCATGAACACGAACGCCGAGGGCGCCAGCTCCGGACGCTCGTGCGGCTCGTTGTCCAGGAACCAGGCCGCGCGCCGCGCCAGGTTGCGGCCGCCCTGCACGGTGATCGCGATGTTGGCCAGCGGATGCGAGATGCCCTGCAGCGTCGAAATCGGCACGCCCAGCGTGTAGCGGGTCTTGGCGAATTCGGCGGCAATGGTCATGGTCTCCTCCACCAGGCCCACCAACGCCGCCGCGCTCAACACCCGCCACTCATCCAGCGCCCGTTGATATTCCGCTAGCGCCTCGGATCCGCCGGCTAGCACGGTGCGGGAATCGGCGGACGCGGGATCGACCCAGGCCATCGGTAGCCGGCCGATGTTGTCCACCTTGGTCGGGCGCGTGCCGAACGTCAGCGCGACGACGTCGTCGCCGTCGCGCACGATGATCTGGTCGGCGATCGACCCGGTGGGCAAAAGCCGCGCCCCTGAGGCGCTGTCATGCTGCGGGTCGAAGGCCGCGAGTCGCTTGCCGTGGACCACATCGGGTTCGACCGCGCCGAGGCGCGCGAGCAGCCGTGCGGTGCAGACCTGGTCGATCCACGGTACCGGCGCCAGCGACCGGCCGATCTCCTCGGCCACCAAGGTCAGGTCGACGAGCGTCGCTCCGTCCCCGCCCGCGGATTCCGGCACCGCCATGGTCGTTGCGCCCATGGCGCACAACCGTTCCCACAGGTTCTTGTCGAAACCGGTTTCCTCCGCGGCGCGCACGGTTTCGATCGAACAATGCGTCTTGAAGAAATCGCGGTAGGCGGCCTGCAACGCCTCGTGATCCGACGTCAGGCTGTAGTCGAGCCTACGTAATTCATAGCGGTCCATCCTCAGCCTTCCTCCTGGCCACCGAAGAAGAATTCTTGGGCATTGTTGTAGAGATAGTTGTCGAGCACATCGGCCGGCAGGTCCAGCCCGGCCGCTTCGGGAACCACGCGGTGCATTTTGAGCACCGGCCAGTCGGAAGCGAATATCACCTTGTTCGGCCCGCGGGTCCGCATGTAGTGCAACAGGCTCTCCGGCAATCGCTTCGGCGACCACGCCGAAGTCATCAACCGCAGGTTGGCGTATTTGATCAACAGCCTGATCGCGATGTCCCACCACGGGTCCGCGCCGTGAATCATGCACAGCTGCAACTCCGGGAATCGCACGCAGACCCGGTCGAGGTGGATCGGATTCTGCACCTCCCCGGGGATCGGGGGACCGGGGATGCCGGTGTTGATACACAATGGCAGCTCGAGCTCGGCGCACTTGGTGTACAGCGGGTAATAGACGGCATCGCTGGGCGGGTACTGGCCGTCGCCCCAAAAGCTCGGTCCCACAGCGGCATAGGCGACGGGCAGGTCGTTGACGATGGCGGACAGCTCGCGCAGGGACGGCATCGGGCGCAGCAGGTTGACCCCACCCATCGCCAGGGCGAACCGGTCGGGCTTCTCCTCGACGAATTTGCGCGCGGTCACCGACGGCTTGGCCAGGTTGTCCATCAGGATCGCCTTGCGCACACCCTGGGCGTCCATCTCCTCGAGCAGCTTCGACAGCTCGACCGGCGCGAACATGGACTCCGGCCCCTTGAAGTAGTCGTCACGCACCTTGAGCATCCAGGTCGGCTGCTGCTCGGTCTCGCCAAAGTGCACGTTAACCAGGCAATCGATAGCTTTCATGTCGACATCGGCGCCTTTGCTGTTGCGTGACGTTTCGCCCAACGGTAATCGGCCTTCCCGTTGCCCAAGCGCTGAACCCGCTCGACGACGAGGAACTCCTTGGGCGTCTTGAACCGCGCCAGTCGCGACGTGCAGAGCGTTTGGAGCTCCTCGGCGGTTCCCGTGGCGCCGTCGCGCAGTTCGACGAGCGCGACCAGCTCTTCGCCCCAGCGCTCGCTGGGCCGGCCAACCACCAGCGCGTCGGCGACCGCCGGGTGGGCGCGCAGCACCTCTTCGACCTCCTCGACGAAGACCTTCTCGCCGCCGGTGTTGACCACCAACGAGTCACGGCCGTACAACCGCAACGCTCCGTCGGCTTCCAGTGCGGCGCGGTCACCCGAGATCACCACTCGCTTGCCGTCGATCTCGGGGAAGGTCTTGCGGGTGGCGACGGGATCGTCGAAGTAGCCCAACGGTATTCGCCCTTCCCGGGCGACCCAGCCGACCTCCGGCTCACCGGGGGAAAGGAAGTGGCTGTAATCCTCGGAAAGCACCAAGCCACCTTCGCGCAGCGTGAAGGTGTCGGCCTGGGAGCCGCGCCGGCTGTGGCCGAAGCCCATGTTCCCGGTCTCCGATGAGCCATAACCGTTGATGAGGGTGATGTGGGGTAACAGCTCCAGCAGGGCTTGTTGATACTTGGGATTCGTTGCGGCGCCGCCGGTCCCGATGGCGTACAGCGAGGACAAGTCATAGGAGCCGACCTGCAGCTCGGCCACCAATGGTGCGGCGTAGGCGTCGCCGACCATGGTCATCAGGCCGACCTTTTCGCGCTGCGCGGTCTCCCACACCGATCGCGGTTCGAGCTTGCGGCCGGTGTCATACATCACCACGGTGGTGCCAGCCATGATCGCCGAGAATGCCGTCCACATGCCGGCCGCGTGCATCAACGGCGAGACGGCGAACCATGGCGCACCGGCGTTACCGCGCACCTTGTCGTGGATCTCTTTCGCGCAGGCGTGATCGGCCCCCACCATGGAGGACACATAGATGTCGGATTGTCGCCACAGCACGCCCTTGGGCCGACCGGTGGTGCCGCCGGTGCAGATCATCAGCAGATCGTCCGGGGACGCCGTCACCTTCCGGTCGGTATCCCCTTGCGCCAGTGCGTCATCCAACGTCACCGCGCCCGACAGTTCCGCAGCGCCGCTTCCGTCATCCACCGACACCAACAGGTCGACGCCGGCATCCGTGAACACGTCGGCGAATTTCGCACCCAGGCCGCGGTGGTAGATGACCGCTCGGGGCTTGACGTAGTCGAGCAGCTCGCGAACCTCGTTCGGCGTGTAGTAGTAGTTGATGTTCACCGGGACGGTGCGGGCCTTGAGGCAGCCGATGACCATGTCCGGGTACAGGTCGTTGTGCATGACCAGCGCCACCCGGTCCTGCCCGCATTCCCAGTTCTGCAGCGTCGCGCGCTCCCGGTGTGCCCCTAACCCGTTGCCCGCCAAGAAGTTTGCCAGCCGGCGGGTGCGCTCGGCCGACTCGCGAAAGGTGCTGCGGCGGCCGCCGCACACCGTCATCGTCCGGTCCCCGACGACGTGGGCGATTTCATCGAGAACCGCCCCTATGGTCCATTCGCTCACTGGCGTAGCCGGCCTCGGGTGATCAAGGGAGGTCAAGCGGCCGAGCCGACTTGGACGCCGAGCAGGTCTAGCGCATTGTCCCGCATGATCTTTCGAACGTCGGACTCGCTGAAACCCTTCAGCTCCTCGGCGAACGACACCGGCGATTCGAGACCTTCCCCGTGCGGCCAGTCGGACCCGAACAGGATCTTGTCGACGCCGATGGCGCCGGCGAGGTCGGCCAGATCGTCCTCGTAGTAGGGCGCGATCCAGACGTTGTTGCGCAACTGATCCACCGGGTCCTCGGGGAAGTACTGGGGTTGGGTGTTGGCCGCCTTCTTCAATCGCTTGATCAGCCGGTGCACGAAGTACGAGCCGTTCTCGATGCTGACCGCCTTGAGGTTCGGGTGACGGGTGAACACGCCGTGCACGATCATCGAGGCCATCGTGTCGTGAATGGCGCGGTCGTCGAGCAGCACCTGGTCCAGCGGATCCTTGGCACCGAAGCCCTCGAACGTCGCTTTGCCGCCCCAGGCCGCCGCGATGTGCAGATAGCCGCTGTCGGACAGGTGGAATCCGACCGGCACCCCGGCCTCGGCCAGCCGCGCCCAGACCGGGTCGTGGCTGCGATCGCCCAGCGACCGCGGCTTGACCAAGCCGGGCACCGGCGCGGGGCGCACCAGCACCAGCTTGGCGCCGCGTGCCAGCACGAACTCCACCTCTTCGATGGCCTTATCCGGGTCGGCGAGCGAGATGATCGGTGCGGCAATGATTCGGTGATCGGGCCGGTCGAAGCCCCAGTCCTCGTCGAGCCACAGATTGAATGCGTGCACCGACGCCATCGTCGCCTCGATGTCGTGTTTGAGCGCCTCCTCGACTCCGCATCCGAACGTCGGCAGCATGAACACCGTCTCGATGTCCTGGCTGTCCATCACCGCGATCCGGGCGTCGCGGTTCTGATACTCGGGGTGCTCCGCTAGCCGCTCGACCTTCATCAGCGAGGCCGGATCGACCCCTTCGGGGATCTCGCCGCGGAAGAGCAGGTCGAGGCAGCCCGGCACGATGATCGGGTCGAAGGTGGGGTTGGGGATGAAGTGGTTGATGCGGCCGCCGATCACGGCCCAGGTCCGCTTGCCCTCGTTGACCATCTGGACGCCGCGTCCCCTGAACTTCTTGTCCAGGTGGCGGGTGAACGAGTCGAGCGGCTCGTAGTAGTGGTTGTCGACGTCGATCGCCTGATAACCCAACTCAGCCATGATCATCCTTTCCGCCGTCACCGGCGAACACTAAGCGTCGGTCGAATCGAGCGACGGGAATTGCGGCGGCCGCTTCTCGAGAAAACTCGTGATGCCCTCGATGACATCGGGGCGCGGCATCGCCTCGTGCAACAAAACTTCGGCGAGCGAATTGGCCTGCTCGACGTCGCGGGTCGCATCGCCGTATACCTGCCTCTTGATCACCGCCATCGACGCCGGGGAGCAATTCGCGGCGATGTCCTCGGCGTATTCCAGCGCGCGCTTCATCAGATCGTCCGGCGCGACAACCTCTTTGACCAGACCCAGCTCGGCCGCCTCCTCGGCGAGGAAGGTCCGCCCGCTCAGCAACAGATCGAGGGCGACGCCCCAGCTGGTCAGCCGCGGCAGTATCCAGGAAATGCCGAACTCCGCGATCAGACCGCGACGCGCGAACACCGCGCCGAACTTGGCGCCGGCGGCGGCGAACCGGACATCGCACATCAGCGCCTGGGTCAACCCGATGCCGACACACGCCCCGTTGACGGCCGCGATGACGGGCTTGCGCAACGTCGTCACAAAATGCGGCGCGCGCTCCCCGACCAGCTCGGCCAGGTTGGTCTGACCCGCCTTCTCCATGGTCTCGCCGTAGCCGGGTGCCGAACTCGGCGCGCCCAAATACGCGCCCGCGCAAAACCCCCTGCCCCGGCCGGTCAACACGATGGCCCGGACGGCCGGATCCTGTTCGGCGCGATCGATCGCCGCATAGAACCCGGCGGCGATGTCGGGGCCCCAGGCGTTGAGCCGATCCGGGCGATTGAACGTCAGAACCGCCACACCGGTTTCAGTGGTCTCATACAGCACCGCCGCATCGGTGACCACGCGGTCGGCGGCGCTCATCAGACCGTCCCCTCATAGCTGATCGACTGGCAAGTTTGTACCCATACTGTATACCTATCGGTACTGCATTCCACAACCGCCGCGAAAAGGCGGCGAAACCCCGACTAATCTGCGGTTTCACGCACCGCGACGCCGACTCGGGCGCCCCCGGATCGACGGACCCTCGGGCAACGATTTTGACGCGGTGGTAACCGCCGAATCCGGTGCCGCGAAATGAATTTTGGGCGGCAAATGGTCGGCGACGTGGCAAGACTTAATTGTTGTGGTGTGGGACACGCTGATGCCACGTTTGCGTCGGCGGCGCGATCGGGAAACCCACAACAAGCCAGTCGACAAGGGAGGTAGACGCAATGGTTGACGTCAAGAGTGGTCCGGTCGAACTCGTCCGTGGCATCGTCGAGGATGCCCTCGGTAAGACCAAGCAGGTCATCGGGATCATCATCGGCAACAACAGCCTCATCGAAGAGGGCAAGGCTCAGCAGGACAAGGCGGAAGCGCAGCGCAACGCCGGCAAGAAGGAAGCCGCCGCCGAGAAAGCCCGCGGTAAGGCCAAGGCCTACGAGGAGCGCGAGCGGGCCGAGCAGCAGTAACGGTCAGCTAGTCGAGCGGGCCCGGTCACTGACCGGGCCCGCTTGGCTGCGTAAACCTTTCTACCGCAGTGCGTTCTCCAGCAGTCCCAACCGCTGGTAAGCGTTTTCGATCTGGGCTTTCGCCTCGGCGGGCAGTTCGGCCTGCGGGGGGCGGGAGTGCGGATACGCGCCGATGGGCAGGCCCAGCAGCGACGCGGCGTACTTGAATGCGCCGCCCCAGTGGGTGAAGTAATCCGCGCGGCCGGGGTAGCAGGTCCACCAGGATCCGACGTCGAGGTCGAACTGGTCTAGGCCCGACTCGCGGCCGTAGTCCATGGCCTCGACGAGTTTGTCGCTCTGGATGAGATCCCAGTATTCGGAGAACAGTCGCCGGGTGGGCGTCTCGAAAAGGTAGCCCGCGGTGCCCAATTGCGCAGGGCAGACGATCCCGTCGCGCAGCCACCCCGCCCGGTAGACGGTCTTATCGCACTCCCACACCGCGAGGCCGGGCGCCAGCTCATGCAGTATCCGGCTGCTCGCCGGCCGGAAGGCGCCTTCCTTGGTCGCGCACACCGCGGGAACCTCGTTGTAGATCCGGGCGCTCTCGGCGGGCGTCAAGACGTAACCCGAGGACGGCGAGTTGAACATGCCCAGAGCGATATCCGTCCGCGCCGCCACGTATTTGAAAAAGCGCAGCACGCCGTCACCGCCGTGCGCCTCCATCATCGGCGTTTGAATGTAGGCGATGTCGGCCCCCGCCTGCTGCGCGTGCAGCGTCAGGTCCAGGCAGTCTTTTGCCGACATCGCCGCCGTGCACGCCTGCACCACCACGGCGGGATCGATGCGGCGCGCTTCCTCGACGGCCACCTCCAGCAGGCGTTTGCGTTCATCGAGGGTCAGCGACCAGAACTCCGCGATCCCGCTGGTACACCACAACATCGGATGCCCGAGATCGCCGACGCAATAGCGCACTAGCGTCCGATAGGCCTCCCAGTCGATGTCATCGCCGTCGGTGCCACAGAACGGCGTGTAGAGGGAGTCACCGATGCCCCGCAATGCGCCCGGCGCCCACGCCCGCGCCTCCGCTGCCGTAGCCACAATCGACTCCTTTTGTCTGCCAATCGATTTCTTCGACCCGCCGTCAGGTGAAGTCCGAACCGCCGTCGACGTTGATGTTGGCGCCGGTCATGTAGGAGTTGCGCCGCGAGGCGAGGAACGCGGCGACCGGGCCGATTTCCTCCGGCAAGCCCGCACGCGGCATGTGCGCCGGATGACCGAAGTGCTTGCCGATGGCCTTCATCAGGGCGTAAGGGTCATTGCCGTCGACGCCCACCGAATTCGCCCAGCCGATCAGCGATTCCGATGCGATGCTGCCCGGCGACACCACGTTGACCAAGATCTCGTCCTTGGCCAGCAGCAGGGACAGGTTTTTCGACACGCTGGTCAGCATCGACTTCGCCGCCGTGTAGGCGGGCAGCATGACGCTTTGCCGCTGCGTCGAGTGTGCGGAGAAGTTCACGATCCGGGCCCATTGCGCCTTGCGCAACAGCGGAAGCGCCGCGCGGACGCAGCGCACCATTCCCAGCACGCCGTCTTCGACGGATTGCCGCCACTGGTCGTCGGTCAGCTGCTCGAACGTCCCGGCTGCGCCCGGCCCCACCGTGATGACCAGCGCGTTGAGTTCGCCGTCCCATCGCCGGGCCAGCTCGCCGAACACCTCGCTCACCGCACCTTCGTCCCCGATGTCGGCCGTCAATCCGATCGCATCCGGGCTACCGCGCTGCGTGAGATCGGTCACCGCGGCGTCCAGGGCGTCGCGGCTGCGGCCTATCACCGCGACCCGGGCGCCCTCGTCGGCGAAGCAGCGCGCCGTCGCCAATCCCATGCCGCGGCTACCGCCGACCACCACCGCCGTGGCATTCGCCAGACCTAGATCCATTGCGTAATCCGTAGCCCTAGTCTGGTCATTTTCGCCTGTCCAGCCGCTTTACCAAAAAGCCTACGATAGGTATTACAGTAGCAGAGGGATAATGTGACACGAAGGCGTATACGCAGGTCAAAAGAGAAGTGCCGGTAAATTCAATCGTACCGGCAGCACGGCTGCCAGACCGCATACCCGGATCGGATTTCGATGGAGGTGCCCGTAGTGGCAAAACAGGCAACCGCCGATAAGCGTCAACGACGCGAACGCGGGTCCATCAATCCCGACGACATCATCAGCGGCGCATTCGAACTCGCGGAGCAGGTGTCGATCGACAACCTGAGCATGCCGCTGCTCGGCAAACATCTCGGCGTGGGTGTGACGAGCATCTACTGGTACTTCCGTAAGAAGGACGACCTGCTCAACGCGATGACCGACCGCGCGCTGAGCAAGTACGTGTTCGCCACGCCCTATGTCGAGGCCAGCGACTGGCGTGAGACGCTGGCCAACCACGCGCGCTTGATGCGGAAGACGTTCATGGGCAACCCAATTCTGTGCGACCTGATTCTGATTCGCGCCGCGCTTTCGCCGAAGGCGGCGCGGATGGGCGCTCAGGAGATGGAAAAGGCGGTCGCCAATCTGGTGCAGGCCGGGCTGTCACCGGAGGATGCCTTCGACACCTATTCGGCGATTTCGGTGCACGTGCGCGGTTCAGTGGTGCTGCAACGGCTCTACGAAAAGAACCAGTCGTCGGACGTCGGTCCCCGGGCCATCGAGGACGCGGTTGCGATCGACCCGGAGAAGACGCCGCTGCTCGCTCAGGTGACCGGGATAGGCCACCGCATCGGCGCCCCAGACGAAACGAATTTCGAATACGGACTCACCTGCATCCTCGATCACGCCAGCCGGCTGATCGACGAGAGCAACGGATCCACGGGCAGCAAGGCGGCGCCGTCGCGGCAGCGCAAGCCGGCCAAGTCCGCACCGGCCCGGGGCCGGACCAAGGCGGCAGCGGCTCGCTAGCGCGCCCGAAAGGGCTTGTCAGCCCTCGGGTTCCGGGACGTGGAAGTGCTCGTCGCGCAACCGGAACGCCTCCCTGGCGCCGTGCTGCGCGCGTGTCTTGACGAAGTTGAATTCGCCGGGTCCGAACTGCAGGTTGGTGCCGAACGCGTGAAACAGGTAGCTGGCGACCTCTTCGCCCTGATACGCCTGGCTCTGCTCGACCAGCCGGAATGCCTCCTTGGCGATGACGACCCCGTCGGCGGGCATCTTCGCCGCCTTCTCGGCCCAGTAGCGCGCGCGGGCCGTCACCGCGCCGGGTGCGCAGGTGTCGGTGAAGATTCCCAGGTGCTCGATCTGGCCCGCCTCGATGATGTCGCCGGTCAACAGCAGGCGCCGAGCCAGCACCGGCCCGAGCCGGTGAAAGAACATGTGCAGGCTGCCGAGGGCGGGGCCCAGGAACCGTGTCGCGGGCATGCCGATCTTGGTGTCACGTGCGATGACCGAGATGTCGGTCATCAACGCCATCTCGAAACCGCCGCCGAGCGCGTAACCGGCGATCTCCCCCACCGTCACCTTCGGGAAGCCCATGAAGTTGTGGTAGAAGCCAAAAGACTTGCGATCCACCGTAAGTCGTCGCCGCTGGCTGGGGCGACGTTTGGCGGCCCGGTCGGCACCGGCCGCCTGGTCCGGTGGCGCGGACGAGCCGTACCACCCGTAGGCGTTGTTCATGTCCGCACCGGTGGAGAACACCCCCTCTGCGCCGCGCAGCAACACCACCGTCAGGTCGTCGTCCTCGGCCACCTGATCAAGGCATCGGGCGACGGCCTCACGCATCGCGGCGTCATAGGAGTTGCGTTGTTGGGGATTGTTCAGCGTGACGGTCGCGATGCGCCGATCGGGATCGATGTCGAAGAGCACGCGATCGTCAGAGGTGCTCGAGGCGGTCATGTATCGGACTCCTTTCGGCGCCTGCCGAACCGCGATCCGGCAAGCTTTTCCGGCCGTGACGCCAACGTGTTGACCTCGCCGGTACAGAGGACTTCGTCGTGAAGCGACAGTCGCCCGGTCGACGTGATGCCGCGTTCGCCCGCGGTGCGGACGATGTCGAAGCGCAGCTCGGTCAACACCGGGGTCGGCCGGCGGAAGGTCACGACCAGGGATCGTGTCTTGCCGGACAGGCCGGTGACGCAATTGTGGTGCTGGATGACGCAGTCGAAGAAGACGCCCAGGAAGCCGCCGTGCACCAGGCCGGGCGGCCCTTCGTACACCAGCGGGAATTCGACACTGCCCGTGGCGTTCTCGGCGTCGAGTCGGTCGAACCGGTACTCGGGAAAGCACGGGTTGTATGCACCGATGTCGGTCGCGTGGTTGAGGTAGACGCGGCGCGGATCGTCGGGCAATTCGCCGATGCGAGGCGCGTTGTCCGCGGGCGCCGCGGCGGCCAGGTCGCCTTCCCACTCGGCGAATTTGTCCAGCATGGCGTCCACCGCGGGGTGCGGGTGCTCGAGGGACACCAGCAACGAACTCAGGCGCCGCATGGCCGCGGCCGCGGCCACGGTCTGGGCCAGCGGCGCCTCGCCGAATCTGGCGTCGCCGTTGCCCGTCGACGCGGGCGCGGCATGCCCGTCCGACGAAGTCATCGCGCCACTCCTCCTCATCGCTGCGCTCTGCATCGTCGCCGGCGCAGCCATCGTTCCCTCTTTCACCCCGGGTTGTTTCGCAGGCAGCGTATCCTTGCTAACTTATACAGCGTATCAATCGTATTGCCTACTGTATGGGTAACCGTATCGGCGGAGAAAGGCCAAATTCGACGGTGAGTCAGGGGGCCGACAAGGCCGGTGCCGAGGGTTCGGTGACAGTGCACCGGGAGGGTGCGGTGTTACTGGTGACGCTCGATCGCCCATCGCGGCGTAACTCGTTGACGCAGTTGATGATCGGGACTTTGGTCGAAGCCCTGACCGATGCCGCTTCCGACGATTCGCTGCGGGCCGTGCACATCCGGGGAGCCGGCGGTGATTTCTGCGCCGGCGCGGACTGGGTGGCCACCAACGACCCCGGCGCCCCACGTCCCCGCGCCGGTGATCTGGTGCGGCGGATTCCCCACGCCGCTCACCGCGTGATCGAGCTGGTCGCGTCTATCCAGCTGCCGGTGGTGTGCAGCGTGCGGGGCTGGGCGGTGGGATTCGGCTGCAGCCTCGCGCTGGCCGCCGACTTCACCGTGGCCGCCGACGACGCGGTGTTCTGGGAGCCCTTCATCGACCGGGGGTTCAGCCCGGATTCGGGTTCCACCTGGCTGCTGCCGCGGCTGATCGGCCTGGCGCGGGCCCGGCGAATGCTGCTGCTGGGCGAGAAGGTGGGCGCGCCGGATGCGGCCGACTGGGGATTGATTCACCAAGCCGTCAGTGGCCCCGAGCTCGACCGCGCCGCCGAACAGTTGGTGGGCCGACTGGCCGCCGGACCGACGGCGGCGCTCGGACTGGCCAAACAGGCCCTCGACTTCGGCCAGCGGGCGACGCTGAGCCAGTCGCTGACTCAGGAGCTGTTCAACCTGGAATTATCCTGCCGAACGAGCGATTTCAAGGAGGGCCTGGAGGCCTTCCGGCAGCGACGGGATCCGGATTTTCGTGGACGCTAGTTCGGGGGCGTCGAGTGTGGGCCCTACACACGGGAACTGCCTCGAATTCGTCCATATGCCCCCCGCTCGACGTCCACAACACGAAGGGATGACCGATGCCCATTGATTCGTTCGACACGATCAAGTACGAGGTCGCTCGCCACACCGCGACGATCACCCTGAACCGCCCGGATGCCCTCAATGCGCTCAGCCCGCACATGATCACCGAGCTGCGGGCCGCCTACGACGAGGCCGAAAACGACGACGCTGTCTGGTTGACCATCGTCACCGGCACCGGCCGCGCGTTCTGCACCGGCGCCGACGTCAAGGAGATTCCCGAAGACGGCAAGGTGATCTACGAGCGGCCCTACCTGTCGACATACGACCAGTGGGAGGCGCCGCAGGAGGGCACCCCGCCGTTTCGCACCATGGCCAAGCCGGTGCTTACCGCCGTGAACGGGATCTGCTGTGGCGCCGGCATGGACTGGGTCACCACGACCGACATCGTCATCGCGTCCGAGCATGCCACCTTCTTCGATCCGCACGTCAGCATCGGGTTGGTGGCCGGCCGGGAATTGGTGCGGGTGTCTCGGGTGTTGCCTCGCTCGATCGCGCTGCGGATGGCCCTGATGGGCAAGCACGAGCGGATGAGCGCGCAACGCGCCTACGAGCTCGGGTTGATCAGCGAAATCGTGGAGCACGACCGCCTGCTGGAGCGCGCCCACGAGATCGCCGACATCGTCAATTCCAATGCGCCACTGGCCGTCCGGGGCACCCGGCTCGCGATCCTCAAGGGACTCAACGTGCCCCTGCACGAGGCGGAGATACTCGCCGAGACCTTCCGCGAACGGGTGCTGCGCACCGAGGACGCGGCCGAAGGACCCCGGGCCTTCGTCGAAAAGCGCAAGCCGAATTGGCAGTGCCGATGACGTTCGAAACCATTCTGCTCGAGGTCGACGCGCGCGACCACGTCGCCACCATCACGCTGAATCGCCCCGAACAGCTCAACGCGTTCAACCGCACCATGTGCGAGGAGATGGCCCGCGCCTGGCGCACCGTCAAACTCGACGATTCGGTGCATGCGGTCGTGTTGCGCGCTGCCGGCGACCGGGCGTTCAGCGCGGGGCTGGACATCAAGACGCCGTACCGTCAGCCCGAAAACATCTGGAACCACGAGGATCCCGGCGAAGCGCTGAGCCCCAAGTGGCAGAAGATGTGGAAACCCGTGGTATGTGCGGTCCAAGGCATGTGCACCGCGGGCGCGTTCTACTTCATCAACGAATCCGACGTGGTGATCTGCTCCGAGAACGCCACGTTCTTCGACTCTCACGTGTCGGCGGGCCTGGTGTGCGCGTTGGAGCCGATCGGCCTGATGCGCCGTATCGGCCTGGGGGAAACGTTGCGAATAGCACTGATGGGCAACGACGAACGGGTCGGCGCCGACACCGCGCTGCGGATCGGGTTGGTCTCCGAGGTCGTCGCCGCCGACCAGCTTTGGGACCGCGCCCACCAGATCGCGGCGACCATCGCCGCCAAGCCGCCGACCGCGACAGCCGGCACGGTAAAGGCGATCTGGGAATCGCTGGACAAGCCGTACCGCGCGGCCATGGAGCAGAACCTGATCTATACCCGGCTGGGAAACCCGTTGGGCACCGCGGAACTGGCCGCTGGAAACGATTCCGGGGCGCCGAGCGCGGCCCGCACCCCGAAGATTCGCTGATGTCGCCTCCCCCGCTGGCTCAACGCATCGCCGACGTGCTCGACCTGCAGCCGGAGTCGCGCGCCATCGAGTATGGCGGTCAATGGATCTCCTGGACCCGGGTCGGGGCGCTGGCGCGGCGTATCGCCGCGACTACCGGCGGAGCCGAAGTCGGGATGCTGTTGCGCAACCGCCCGGGGCACGTGGCCGCCTTCCTGGGCGTGCTGCTGGGCGGCGGAACGGTCGTGGTCATCAACCCCTCCCGAGGTGACGAGCGCACCAGGGCCGACATCGCGGGCCTGCGGCTTCCCGTGATCGTCGGCGAGGCAGACGATCTGAGGACCCTGGTGCCCGCGGGCACGCCGGCGGTCGCGATTTCGGGCGGGTTAGACGACGCCCACGTCACCGCGCCGCGCATCGGTGTCCCCGACCCGCAGTCCGGCGTTGCCGTGCGCATGCTGACCAGCGGCACGACCGGCCCGCCCAAGCGAATCGACCTGGGCTATGACATGCTGGCGCGCAGCGTGATCGGTCCGGAACCCGAACATGCGGTCTCGCCTACCGAGCTGCGCCGCGGCGTCGCGATCGTGAACTCGCCGTTGGTGCACATCGGCGGGGTGTTCCGGGTGTTGCAATGCATCGCCGAGGCGAGGCCGTTCGTGCTGCTGGAACGATTCGAGCTGAACGCCTGGGCCGAGGCGGTGCGCAAGCACCGGCCCCGCGCGGCGTCGCTGGTGCCGGCGGCGCTGCGCACGGTATTGCACTCCGACATTCCACGCGCAGACCTGGCGAGTCTGCGGGCCGTTACGTGCGGCACGGCCCCGTTGTCGGCCGAGGATGCCGATGCCTTCACCGAAAAGTACGGCATCCCGGTGTTGACCTCTTATGCGGCAACCGAATTCGGCGGCGGCGTGGCTGGCTGGACCCTCTCCGACCATCAGCGGTACTGGAAGACCAAACGGGGCAGCGTCGGCCGGGCCAACCCGGGCGCCCGGCTGCGGGTGGTCGCCGAGGACGGAACACCACTGGGCCCGGACGAGGTCGGCCTACTGGAGGTCAAACCGGGCCAGCTGGGTCCTACCGCACCATGGATGCGGACCACCGATCTGGCGCGCATCGACGCCGACGGGTTCTTGTGGATCGTCGGCCGTGCCGACCAAGCGATCATCCGCGGTGGTTTCAAGGTGATGCCCGACGACGTCCGCGCCGCGCTGGAGAGCCACCCCGCGGTGGCCGGCGCGGCCGTGATCGCCCGCCCCGACGAGCGGCTGGGCGAGACGCCGGTCGCCGTGGTTGAGCTGCGCGAGGGGGCGTGGGCCGACGCCGACACCCTGATCGAGTATCTGCGAGAACGTCTGGCGCGCTACGAGATTCCGACCGAAATCGCGATCGTCGACAGCATCCCCCGAACACCGTCGGGCAAGGCCGATCTCGGCGCGATCCGGGGCCTGTTCGGCGAGCTCGCGGCGCGGCGCGACCATGCCCGGTGAGCCTCTGACGGTCGCCCAGGTGCTGCGGCATCAGACCGGCCGGCGCGGCGATCACCCCCTGCTGGTGTGCGACGGTGACCGCATCGGCTACGCCGAGGCCGAGCGCCGGTCGGCGGGGCTGGCCCGCGGCCTGATCGCGCTGGGCGCCGGCAAGGGCACGCATGTGGGGCTGCTTTATCCGAACGGACCCGAGTTCGTCGTCGGGATGCTGGCCGCGGCGCGCATCGGTGCGGTGGTGATCCCGTTCTCCACCTTCGTCACCGCTCGCGAGCTGAGCGAGCAGCTCGTCGACAGCGATGTGGAAATATTGTTGACCGCGGCGCGCTTTCGCTCGCATGACTACGTGCAACGGCTGTACGAGATCCTCTCGGGCGGCGATCTCGGTTCCCGATTGTTCTGTGCCGCAGCACCGCAGCTGCGTCACGTCGCGGTCACCCACGAGAAAGTGTGCGGGCTCGGCGATTCCGTCGACCCCGCGCTCCTGACGGCGCTGGAGGACGACGTCGCGGAATGCGATCCGCTGACGATCGTGTACACCTCGGGCTCCACCAGCGCCCCGAAGGGGGTCGTGCACACCCACGGCGCCCTACTGGCGCACCAACGGAATCTCAACCTGATCCGTGGTTTGACGCCCGACGACAAACTGTTCTGCAACTCGCCGTTCTTCTGGATCGGTGGACTCGCCTTCGGCCTCCTCGCGACGCTGGTGGCCGGATCCACCTTGGTGTGCTCCAACGCCGCCGATGCCGGCAAGACGCTCGACCTGCTGGAAGCCGAAAAGCCAACCATGACCAACGGGTTCGCGGCCGGGATCGCCCACCTCGCGGACCACCCGAGCTTCGCACGACGCGATCTGTCGTCGATGCGGCGCGGCAACCTGTACCCGATCATGGCTGCCGACGCCCGCCCGGCCGACCCGCAGCTGCGGCACAACATGCTGGGCATGACCGAGGCCGGCAGCCTCGTGCTGATCGGCGACGACGAATCCGACCAACCCGAGCACCGGCGCGGCTCATTCGGCAGGCCGGCACCCGGCTTTGAGATCAAGGTCGTCAATCCCGACACCGTGGCCGAGGTCGTCGCCGGCGAGGTCGGCGAGCTGTGCCTGCGCGGGCCGTACCTGATGCAGGGCTACTACAAGCGAAGCCGCGAAGAATGCTTCGATGCCGACGGCTGGTTCCACACCGGCGACCTGGTGCGCGTCGACGCCGACGGATTCTTCTATTTCGCCGGCCGGCTCGGCGCGATGATCAAAACGGCGGGCGCCAATGTCTCGGCGGCCGAAGTGGAGAAGGCCATCAACACAGTCACCGACGGAACGCCGGCTTACGTGTTCGGTCTTCCCGACTCCCGGCGCGGGCAGATCGTCGCCGCGGTGGTTGTCCGGCCGGACGGCGCCGCGGGGTTCGACGAAGCCGCGCTGGTGGCGCTGCTCAAAACGGAACTGTCCGCCTACAAGATCCCCAAGCGGTTCGTGGCCCTCCACAACGCCGACGTTCCGCTGCTGTCCAGCGGCAAGGTCGACATGCGACGTCTCAGGGAGTTGTTCGATGTCTAGCACCATCGACCGGCTGGTGCGGATTCGGGCCGACCGCGATGGCGACAAGCCGATGGTCATCGACCCCACCTCCCGGCTGACCTACCGCGAACTCGAGGTGGCCACCCGCGATTTGGCCGCGACGTTCGTCGAAGCCGGCGTGGTCAAGGGCACCCGGGTGGGGCTGATCATGCCCAACAGCACCCGGTGGGTACGGGTCGCCGTCGCGCTTACCCGCGTCGGCGCGGTCCTGGTCCCGCTGAGCACCCTGCTGACCGCCGCGGAGCTGGCCGCGCAACTGCGGGCTGCCTCCGTGCAATTCTTGATCAGCGTCGAGGAGTTCCGCGGCCATCGCTACCTCGATAACCTTCCGGCCGCGGGTCGATCGGAACTGCCGGCGCTGCACCAGGTTTGGTCGGCCGACCAAGTCGATGCCGCGTCCGCGAGTGCGGGTGCCCGCAACATTGTCGACGCCATGACGGCGACGGTCACCCCGGCCGACCCGCTGGTCATCATGTTCACCTCCGGCAGCAGCGGCGCGCCCAAGGGAGTCATCCACTCGCACGGCAATGCGCTGGGCGCCGTGCAGGCCGGCCTTGCGGCGCGCTGCATCACCGCCGAGACCCGCCTGTATCTGCCGATGCCCTTCTTCTGGGTGGGCGGTTTCGGCAGCGGAATATTGTCCGCGCTGTTGGCCGGCGCCACCCTGGTGACCGAGGAGATACCGCGGCCGGAGACCACCCTGCGATTGTTGGAAGACGAACGGGTCACCCTGTTTCGGGGCTGGCCGGACCAGGCCGAGACGTTGGCACGGCACGCCGCAAAGGCCGGTGCCGACCTCTCGACCTTACAAGCGGGAAGCCTGCAGGCCCTGCTACCGCCCGGGCAACGCGCCCAGCCCGGGGCGCGCGCGACGCTGTTCGGCATGACCGAGGCCTTCGGGCCATACTGCGGCTATCCCGCCGACACGGACATGCCCGCGTCCGCTTGGGGCAGCTGCGGAAAGCCGTTCGAGGGCATCGAGGTTCGCATCGTCGACACCGACAGCGGCGCGCCGGTGGCGGCCGGCGTCACCGGAATGATCCACATCCGCGGACAACACACGCTGCGCGGCATCTGCGGGCGCACCCGCGAGGACCTCTTCACGGCCGACGGCTTCTACCCCACCGGCGACCTAGGGCACCTCGACGAAGACGGATTCCTCTTCTATCACGGGCGATCCGACGACATGTTCAAAGTCAGCGGCGCGACCGTCTACCCCAGCGAGGTCGAGCGGGCGCTGCGCACTATCGACGGCGTCGACAACGCCGTCGTCACCAACGTGCCGGGCGGCTCGGGTGAACGGGTCGGCGCAGCGGTCGTGTCCCGCGCACTGACCGCCGAGCAGTTGTGCGCCTCCGCACGAACGGTGTTGAGCGCCTTCAAGGTTCCGACGGTGTGGTTACTGCTGGACTCCGACGACGAACTGCCGCGCGGCGGTACCGGCAAGGTCGACGTCCGCCGGCTGCGCAAGATGTTGGCCGACGCGGACCAGCCCTAGGGCACCCGCGTCCACGGTTGGCAGTTCTGCGACTCGAACGCCTTGATCGTGGTGTTGATGTTCGCAAACATCGGACCGACGGACATGTTCGTCTGCACCACATGGTCCTTGTTCGCGTCGGGCGTGCTGTAGGTGAACCACGCGCACATCGAGTCCTGAGTCGGCACATTGTTGATCCACACCCCGAAGGTCGACGCCGAACCGGCCGTTCGGTACAGACCGGGTGCAATATCGGGGCCGACGACAAAGACACCGTTGCCGGGGATCGGGTCGACGGGGTCGGCTGCGACCGTCGGGGCGACGGCGATCGCCGTCACGATCGCGACGACTAGGGCCGATGCGCGAAGCGTTGCGGGCATCTTCGTTTCTCCGTCCGTGGCCCACCCTGCTGGCAGCGTATGCCCAACCCCGCTGCGCGACAAGAGATGGCGGCGACTAGGTCAACCCATTCTCGTCGGCGACCACCCCGCGGGCAACGAGGTGATCGATCAACGGAAGCGCACCTGCCGCAAGATGTTCCGACATCGCCACGCGGGCGAGCTTGTCGTCGCGCTTCTTCAGCGCGGACAGGATCCGCCGATGGTCCTGCATCGATTGCTCGGGCCAGCCCTCGATGGCCGGAAACACCGACTCCGGGGCATAACGGGTGATCTGTGACATCAGCTGGGCGAGCTTGGGCGAGTCCGCCGCGACATTGATGGCGCGATGAAATTCGTGGTTAAGCCGGACGGTGCGCTCGTGGTCATCACCGGCGTAGGCGTCTTCCAGCTGCGCCTGGATTTCCTTGAGCTCGCGCAGTTGGCTGTCGGTGATGTTGATCGCCGCCCGCGCGGCCAGTTCGCCCCCGACATGCGCCTGCACGTTCGCCACGTCGGTGACGTCGCGCCCGGTGACCGGCAACACCGCGAAGCCCCGACGGGGCTGCTGGTTGATCAGTCCCTCGGCGCACAGCGCGAACAGCGCCTCGCGCACCGGTGTGACGCTGATACCCAACTCCGCGGCCAGTTGGTCCAGCCGGACGTACGAGCCGGCGGCGTACGTGCCGTCGAAGATCCGCCCGCGGATGATCCGCGCGACGTCCTCCGAAAGTTGAGGTCGCGCAGCGAAATCCGGAACGCTCATCCGCCTACACCTGATACTCGGCGAGCAGTCGCTTGCTGATGATGTTCTTCTGGATCTCGCTGGTGCCCTCGCCGATCAGCAGGAACGGCGCGTCGCGCATCAGCCGCTCGATCTCGTATTCCTTGGAATATCCGTAGCCGCCGTGGATTCGGAAGCTCTGCTGGGTGACCTCGGCGCAATATTCGCTGCACAGGTATTTGGCCATCCCGGCGGCGACGTCGTTGCGCTCGCCCGAATCCTTCAGGCGCGCGGCGTTGACCATCATCAGGTGGGCCGCTTCGACCTTGGTCGCCATCTCGGCCAACTGGAACGCGATGCCCTGATGCTCGGCGATCGGCTTGCCGAAGGTCTCGCGTTGTTGGGCGTAGCGCACCGCGAGCTCGAAGGCGCGAATCCCGACACCGCACGCCCGCGCCGACACGTTGACGCGGCCGACCTCGATGCCGTCCATCATCTGGAAGAAGCCTTGGCCCGTGGTGCCGCCGAGGACGTCGTCGGCTTCGGCCCGGTAGCCGTCGAAGATCATCTCGGTGGTCTCGATGCCCTTGTAGCCCAGCTTTTCGATCTTGCCCGGGATGCGCAGGCCCGCAACGACTTCGCCGAATCCGACCGGCTTCTCGACGAGGAACGCGGTGAGGTTGCGGTGTGGCTTGTCCGAGCCCTCGTCGGTGCGTACCAGCACCGCCACCAGCGTGGAGGTGGCGCCGTTGGTCAGCCACATCTTCTGACCGTCGATGGTGTAGGTGCCGTCGTCGTTGCGCCGCGCGCGGGTGCGAATCGCGGCCACGTCGGAACCCAGCTCCGGCTCCGACATCGAGAAGGCGCCGCGGGTCTCGCCGACCGCCATCCGCGGCAGGAACCGTTGCTTTTGTTCGTCGGTGCCGTGCTGGCGCAGCATATACGCCACGATGAAGTGGGTGTTGAGCACGCCGGACACGCTCATCCAGCCCCGCGCCAGCTCCTCGACGCACAGCGCGTACGTCAGCAGCGACTCCCCCAGCCCGCCATACTCCTGCGGAATCATCAGACCGAACAGGCCCATCTCCCGCATCTGATCGACGATCGCCTGCGGGTAGGTGTCGGCGCGTTCCAGCTCGGCCGCGTGCGGAATGACCTCCTTCTCGACGAATTTCCTTACCGTGGCGATGATCTCGGTCTGGAACTCCGTCAATCCGAGGGTCTGGGCCAGTTTGGTCATGTGCTGCGTTCCCTTCCGGCTGCTCAGCAGGCGATGGTCTTGGCGTCCGTCAGGCGCGCGATGTCGGCGGCGCTCAAACCCAGCCGCGCAAGGACGTCGGCGGTGTCTTGTCCCAGCGCCGGCGCCGGCGCGCTGGGCGGATGGCTGCCGTCGAACGCCGCCGGCAGGCCGGGCGCGAAATAATCGCCGAGACCGGGCTGGTGCAATCGGGAAAACAGCGGATTGTCGGTAACTTTCGGGCCCGCGGCGACCTCGGCGAAGGTGCGGTACCGCTCGAAGAGCACCGTGGTGTCGGCCAGCGCGGCGGTGATCTCGTCGGCGGTGTGATCGCCGAACCAGGTGGCGAACAGACTCGACAGCACGTCGCGATAGCGGTAGCGATCGCCTTCGGACCCGAAATCGGCGCCCAGCGCCTCGGCCAGCGCCGACACCGCGGCACCGGTGCCGGTCACCGCGAGCAGGTCGCGGAAGTGCCGACCGGTCAACGCGACCACCATGAACCTGGCCCCGTCGCTGCTGGTGAAGTCCTGCCCGTACTGACCGTAAATGGCGTTGCCCAGCCGTTCACGTTGTGTCCCAGTGACTTGCGGCTCGGTCAGCAAGCCCAGGTTGGCCGCGGTGGCCAAAGCGACGTCCTCCAAAGCCAGGCTGATTTGCGCCCCCGCCCCGGACCGCTCGCGGTGGCGGACGGCGGTGACAACGGCCAGCGCGGCGTACAGTCCGCAGCACACATCCCAGGCCGGTAGCACGTGATTGATCGCACCGCCGTGATCGGCCGGACCGGTGACGAGCGGATAGCCCAGCCCGGCGTTGACCGTGTAGTCCACCCCGGTGGAACCGTCACCGCGCCCGAGCAATTGCACGTGGATCACGTCGGGGCGCTTGGCCGCCAGCACGTCGTGGCTGAGCCAGGACAGGCCCGCGGCGTTGGTCACGACGACGCCGTCGCCCTCGACGATGAGCCGCTGGACCAGTTCGTGGCCGTTGGGGGACCGCAGGTCGATGGTGGCCGAACGCTTCCCCTTGTTCAGGCCGGTCCAGTAGATCGAGGTTCCGTCCGCCGCCAGCGGCCACCGCTGGACGTCGGACGCGCCGCCGATCGGGTCGACTCGGATGACCTCCGCGCCAAGCTGATTCAGTGTCATGCCGCACAGTGGCGCGGCGACGAAGCTCGACACCTCCACGACGGTGAGGCCGTCCAGCGGCAACCCCGGCTCGGTCATGTCGATGCGACCCGCTCGAAGACGGCAGCCAAGCCCTGGCCGCCGCCGATGCACATGGTTTCCAGACCGTAGCGCGCCTGGCGGCGATCGAGTTCGCGCGCCAAGGTGGCCAGCATCCGCCCGCCCGTCGCGCCGACCGGATGTCCCAGCGAGATGCCCGAACCGTGCACGTTGGTGCGGTCATGATCGGCGGTGCCGAAGTTCCATTCCCGCATCACCGCAAGCGCTTGCGCGGCGAAGGCCTCGTTGAGCTCGATGAGGTCGATGTCGGCTAGCCGCAGGCCCGCCTTGGCCAGCGCCACCTCGGTCGCGGGCACCGGCCCGATGCCCATGACGTGGGGCGCCACCCCGGCCACGCCCCACGACACCAGGCGCACCAACGGCTTCAGGCCGTATGCCTCGGCCTTCTCCGGCGTGGTGACCACGCACATCGCGGCCGCGTCGTTCTGCCCGCTGGCGTTGCCGGCGGTGACCGTCGCCTCTGGATCCTCTTTCACCAGAACGGGTTTGAGCTTGCCCAACGACTCGACCGAGGTGTCGGCGCGTGGGTGCTCGTCGGTGTCGATGAGTTCCTCGCCACTGCGGGTGCGGACCGCGACCGGCACGATCTCCTCAGCCAGGACGCCGTCTTTCTGCGCGGCGACGGCACGCTGGTGGGATCGCACCGCGAGCTCGTCTTGCTCCTGGCGCGAAATGCCGTACTGGCGGCGCAGGTTCTCGGCCGTCTCCAGCATTCCGCCCGGCACCGGGTAGTTGCGGCCGCCTGCGGTCGTGCGTCCCCGGGCCAGCCCGTCGTGCACCTGCACACCAGTGCGGGCCCCGCCCCACCGCATGTCCGTGGAGTAGAACGCCACGTTGCTCATGCTTTCGCAGCCCCCGGCGACCACGAGGTCGTTGTCGCCCGCGCCCACCTGCAGGCACGCCTGGATGACCGCCTGCAGGCCCGAGCCGCACCGGCGGTCGACCTGCATGCCCGGAACCGTCACCGGCAGGCCGGAATCCAGCGCCACCACGCGCCCGATCGCGGGCGCATCGCTGTTGGGATAGCAGTGGCCGAGGATCACGTCCTGCACGGCGTCGGGCGCCAGCCCGGTTCGCTGCAGCAGGCCCTTGAGCGCGGTGACACCGAGGTCTACGGCGCTGCACGCCTTGAACATTCCGCCGTAGCGGCCGATCGGGGTCCGAACGGGTTCGCAGATGACGGCCTCGCGCACCGCACTCATAGGTGACGGCCGCCGGTGATTTCCATGACGGTGCCGGTCATGTACGACGACAGGTCGGAAGCGAGGAACAGCGCGACGCTGGCGACCTCACTGGGCTCTCCGGCCCGGCCCAACGGCACCTCGGCGACCTTGGAGTCCCAGATGCGCTGTGGCATAGCCTCTGTCATCGCGGAGCGGATCAGGCCGGGGGCGATCGCGTTCACCCGCACGCCGAGGTAGGCCAGCTCTTTGGCGGCGGCCTTGGTCATGCCGACGATGCCGGCCTTGGCCGCCGAGTAGTTGGTCTGGCCGATCATGCCGACCTTGCCGGACACCGACGACATGTTGATGATGGCGCCGCGCTTGTTGTCCCGCATGACGGCCGCGGCCAGCCTGGTGCCGTTCCAGGTGCCCTTCAGATGCACGTTGATGACCTGATCGAACTGCTCCTCGGTCATCTTGCGCATCGTCGCGTCGCGGGTGATGCCGGCGTTGTTGACCATGATGTCCAGACCGCCGAAGCGCTCGACCGCGGTCTGGATCAGGGTTTCCACGTCGGACGACTGGGTGACATCACACCGAACCGCCACCGCCACGTCGTCGCCGCCCAGTCGCTTGGCCACCACCTGGGTTTCCTCGAGATTGACGTCGCCGAGCACCACTCGCGCGCCCTCGGCGACGAAGCGCTCTGCGATGGCCAGCCCCAGCCCCTGCGCTCCGCCGGTGATTACCGCGGTCTGCCCCGTCAACATCGCCACTGTCGATCACCCATCCTTCGCTGTCGTCGCCTCCACCGGGCACGTCTGAAGCAAATATCATATTTGATATAGGATTCTGCTCTGAACCGGGGTGCCCCGGATCCGGAGAGGAGTGTGGAGTCCATGGCCACCGCCGAAGTCGCGGAAGTCTCCGACGAGGACTTCCGCGAGATCCTCGCTCAGACAAGGCAATTCGTCCGCAGCGTGGTCGTCCCGCGCGAGCAGGAGATCCTCGACACCGATCGCGTGCCCGACGACCTGCGCGACGAAGCCAAGAAGATGGGATTGTTCGGCTACGCGATCCCCCAGGAGTGGGGCGGCCTCGGCCTGCACCTGAGGCAGGACGTCGAGCTGGCGATGGAGCTGGGCTACACGTCGCTGGCACTGAGGTCGATGTTCGGCACCAACAACGGCATCGCCGGACAGGTCCTGGTCGGGTTCGGCACCGACGAACAGAAATCCCGCTGGCTGGAGTCGATCGCGTCCGGCGACGTCGTCGCCTCCTTTGCGCTGACCGAACCGGGCGCCGGATCGAACCCGGCCGGCTTGCGCACCAAAGCCGTTCGCGACGGTGACGATTGGGTGATCTCCGGGCAGAAGCGCTTCATCACCAACGCGCCCGTCGCCGACCTGTTCGTGGTGTTCGCGCGGACCCGGCCGGCCGACGAGAAGGGGCCGGGGATCGCGGTCTTTTTGGTGCCAGCGGACGCCGCGGGGGTCGAGGTGGGCACCAAGGACGCCAAGATGGGCCAGGAAGGAGCCTGGACCGCCGACGTCAACTTCACCGACGTCCGCGTCGGTCCCGAGGCGCTCGTCGGCGGCAGCGAAGACCACGGCTACCGAGCGGCGATGACCTCGTTGGCCCGCGGTCGGGTGCATATCGCCGCCCTCGCGGTTGGCGCCGCGCAACGCGCGCTCGACGAATCCGTGTCGTACGCCGCCACCGCGACGCAGGGCGGCACGCCGATCGGCAACTTCCAGTTGGTGCAGGGCATGCTGGCCGATCAGCAGACCGGCGTGATGGCCGGCCGTGCCCTGGTGCGCGAGGCCGCCCGGCTGTGGGTCGCCGACGAGGATCGCCGGATCGCGCCCTCGGCCGCCAAGGTCTTCTGCACCGAGATGGCCGGCAACGTCGCCGATCTCGCGGTGCAGATCCACGGTGGCACCGGCTACATGAGAGGCGTTGCCGTCGAACGCATTTACCGCGATGTGCGCCTGCTGCGCCTGTACGAGGGCACCAGCGAGATCCAGCGGTTGATCATCGGATCGAATCTCGTCAAGGCGGCGCAGCGGTAAGAGTGGCCGAACCCAATGGAGGAGCAAATATGAGCGGCAAGCTTGCCGGAAGGGTGGCATTCATCACCGGCGCGGCCCGCGGCCAGGGCCGGGCGCACGCGGTGCGCATGGCCCAGGAAGGCGCCGACATCATCGCCGTCGACATCGCCGGCAAGCTGCCGGCCTGCGTGCCCTACGACCCGGCCACGCCCGATGATCTGAGCGAGACCGTGCGCCTGGTCGAAGCGGCGAACCGCCGGATCATCGCCTCGGTCGTGGACACCCGCGACTTCGACGGCCTGCGCAAGGCCGTCGCCGACGGCGTGGCCGAGCTGGGCCGGCTGGACGTCATCGTCGCCAACGCCGGGGTCGCTGCCCCGCAGGCGTGGGATGAGATCACGCCGGAGAACTTCGCCGACGTCATGGACATCAACGTGACCGGCACCTGGAACACCGTGATGGCCGGCGCGGACAAGATCATCGAGGGCGGCCGCGGCGGGTCGATCATCCTGATCAGCTCCGCGGCCGGAATGAAGATGCAGCCGTTCATGATTCACTACACCGCCAGCAAGCATGCCGTCACCGGGCTGGCGCGGGCCTTCGCCGCCGAACTGGGCAAGCATTCGATCCGGGTCAACAGCGTGCACCCTGGTCCGGTGAACACCGCCATGGGCTCCGGGGACATGGTCACGGCGGTGGGCAAGACCATGGAAACCAACCCGCAGCTGTCGCACGTCCTGACGCCGTTCCTGCCCGATTGGGTCGCCGAGCCGGAGGAGATCGCGGACACGGTGTGCTGGCTCGCCAGTGACGAATCGCGCAAGGTCACCGCGGCTCAGATCCCGGTGGATCAGGGCTCGACGCAGTACTGACCGCCCCTTGGGCGGATCGGGAATAGCTTTACCGCCCGGGCGTTGGCACTCGTCATGAAAGCCTTCAGCGAATCCGAGCGCCAGGAGTTCCTCGCCGACAAGCATGTGGCCGTGCTGTCCGTCGCCGCCACCGAAGGCCGGCCGCCGGCCAGCGTCCCGATCTGGTACGACTACACCCCCGGGGGAAACATCCGAATCATGACCGGGGCGTCGAGCCGTAAGGCCCGTCTCATCGAGCGGGCGGGGGCGGTGACATTGGTGGTGCAGCGCGAGGAGCCGCCCTATCAGTACGTGGTGGTCGAGGGCTCGATCGTCGAGACCACCAAGCCGGCCCCGCTCGACGTGGCCGAGGCGGTCGCCATCCGCTATCTCGGCGAGGAAGGTGGGCGGGCGTTCGTGCGCAGCATGGAAGGCGTCGAGGAGGTGCTGTTCACCATCCGCCCGGACCGCTGGCTCAGCGCCGACTTCACCGGCGACCTGTAGAGCCGGGATATATACGCGCATCCGCCGATGTTTCGCGATGTGCGGCCAGCTCATGCTGGCTAACATGAGCGAAGTCGATCCACGGGCGGGCGTGCCGCCGTTGGACTGGAGCGAACCAGGCATGAACGAGCCCCTGCCGACCGGCACGGTGACCCTCTTGCTGGCCGACGTCCAGGGTTCGACGCAGCTATGGGACTCGCAGCCGCAGGCGATGACCGCGGCGATCGCGAAACTGGATCAGACACTTCGGGAGTTGGTCAGGGCCCATTGCGGAATCCGTCCGGTAGAGCAAGGTGAGGGTGACAGCTTCGTCATCGCTTTCAGCCGGGCGTCCGACGCCGTAGCGTGCGCGCTCGCGTTGCAACGCGCTCCCTTGGCACCGCTACAGCTACGGATCGGCGTGCATACCGGCGAGGTGCAGTTGCGCGACGAGAACAACTATGTCGGGCCGGCCATCAACCGGACGGCTCGGCTTCGCGAGCTTGCGCACGGCGGCCAGACGGTGTTGTCCGGCACTACCGGCGACCTGATCGCCGACTCGCTCGCCGAAGACGTGTGGTTGACGGACCTGGGCACCCATGCACTGAGGGACCTGCCCCGTCCGGAGCGGGTGTTGCAGCTATGCCATCCCGATCTCTGTAACGAATTCCCACCGCTTCGCAAACGCGAGACCGTCGTCGCTCAACGTCCGCCCGCGCAGTTGACCAGCTTCGTGGGCCGTGACACCGAAATGGGCGAAGTGCGAAGCATTCTCGCGCGGAACCGGTTGGTGACGCTGACCGGTGCCGGTGGCGTCGGCAAGACCCGCTTGGCCGTCCAAGTAGCGGCCTCAGTCGCGGGCGACTACGCCGACGGAATCTGCTACGTCGACTTGGCTCCGATCACCGACCCCGACCTGGTGCCGGTCACCGCGGCGCGGGCGTTGGGCCTGCCCGACCACCCGGGGCGCTCCCCGCAGAAAAGCCTGCTGCAGTTCGTCGGGGACCGGCACATGTTGATGGTGCTTGACAACTGCGAACATCTGTTGGACGCCAGCGCGACGCTCGTTACTGCGTTGCTGGCGGCCTGCTCGCGACTGACGGCGTTGGCGACGAGTCGCGAGCCGATCGGGGTGGGCGGCGAGGTGATCTGGCGGGTGCCGTCGCTGTCCTTCGATGGCGACGCCGCGCGACTCTTCACCGACCGCGCCGGCCATGCGCGTCCCGGATTCAGCGTCAACGACGATGATGCGGCCACGGTCAACGAGATCTGTCGTCGGCTGGACGGCATGCCGCTGGCGATAGAGCTGGCGGCGGCGCGGGTGCGCGCGTTGTCTCCCAACGAGATTCTCGCCGGCCTGCAGGACCGGTTTCGGTTGTTGACCGGCGGGTCGCGGACGGCCGTGCGCCGCCAGCAGACATTGCAAGCCTCGGTGGACTGGTCCCACGCCCTGTTGACCGAACCGGAGCGGACGTTGTTCCGCAGGCTCGGCGTTTTCATGGGCGGGTTTGACCTCGACGCCTGCCGGAAGGTGGTATGCGACGAGGATCTGGCACCGCATCAGGTGCTGGATGTACTGGCACTCCTCGTTGACAAGTCGCTGGTGATCGCCGAATCTGTCGGCGGCACAATGCGATACCGAGTGCTCGAAACGATCCGTCAGTATGCGCAGGAAAAGCTCAGCGAATCCGCTGAGGCCGTCGCTGTCCGCGACCGACACCGGGACCACTACACCGCGATGGCAGCGGCACTCGACGCTCCAGGCGAAGCCAGCCTGGAACTGCTGCTCGACCGAGCGCAGACCGAGATAGATAACCTGCGTGGCGCCTTCGCTTGGAGCCGCGAGAACCTCGACATTGACAACGCGTTACTCCTCGCCACGTCGTTGCAGCCGCTGTGGCTGACGCGGGGTGGGCTCAAGGAGGGTTCGGACTGGCTCGACGCCGGTCTGGCCGACGCAGAGACTCCGACGGCCGAGGTGACGCCCCGGACGATCGCGCGGGCGCTGGCCGACAAGGCATTTCTCGACAACATGCGCGACCCGGGAAGCCTCGCTCGGGCGCAGCGTTCGCTGGCTATTGCTCGCCAGCTGGACGATCCGGTGCTGCTGGCCCGCACTCTCACCGCGTGCGGACGCCTCGCGGCGTGGAGCGCCGAACTGGCCGAACCGTACTTGTCGGATGCGGAGAAGTTGGCGCGGTCGGTGGGCGACCGTTGGAGGCTCGCTCAGATCCTCTACAGCAAGGCCCTGGCGGCGACGGTCGGCACGGGTGACCCCGCTGCCGCCGTGGCGGCAGCGAGTGAGGGACGCGACCTCGCCGATGCGATCGGCGACCAGGGCTACTCGCGCGGATGCCGGTGGTGTCTGATCGGTGCGCAATGGGTGTTTGGGGAAGTCACCGGCGCCGCGGCGCAACTCCGCGAATTGATGAACGAAGCCGACGCGGCGCACGCCCTGATCTGGCAAGTGTCCGCCCGCGAGCGCCTGTGCCACGTTTTGGCGCACACCGGACAGCCGGACGAGGGGCGCGCCCTCGCGTTTGATGCACTCGACGGCGCCGCTGAGATCGGCAGGTACATGGAAGGTGTGGTCCACTCGTCGCTAGCATTCGCGGCGCTGGCCGCCGACGATATCAGCGCGGCCACCGCCGCCAGCGAAGCCGCACGTGAGCGGTTTGGCGCCTGGCCGCTTGCGTCCACCACCGCGAAGCCCTGGGCGCAGGTCGCGCTGGCCCGAAACGATCTGACGTCCGCACGTCGCTTCGCCGAAGAAGACGTTGCGGCGGCTGCCGGCTGGTTCACTGTGCAAGCGCTGTTGACCCGCGCGCGCGTCGCGCTCGCGGAAAACGAGCCGGGGAAGGCCGAACGTGACGTCCACGAGGCGTTGAATCGTGCGGCCGAACTACGAGCACACCTGGTCGTCCCAGACCTGCTTGAGTGCCTTGCCCGTTTGGTAGGAGACGCCGGAAGCCACCTTGATGCTGCACGGCTCTTCGGTGCGACGCACGCGGTCCGCGACCGAACCGGCATCGTCCGCTTCCGGGTGTACGACGCCGAATACGGGGCTTCTGTGAATGCGATGCGTCAAGTATTGGGCGACAGAGAATTCGACGCCGCCTGGGCCGCAGGGGCAGCGCTGTCCACCGAGGAGGCGATCGCGTACGCCCGCCGCGGGCGAGGCGAACGCAAGCGTCCGCCCAGCGGTTGGGACTCACTGACCCCGACCGAGCGCGACGTCGTCCGCCTCGTCAGCGAGGGACTGGGCAATAAGGACATCGGCGATCGGCTGTTCATCTCGCCGCGGACCGTGCAGACCCATCTCACCCATGTCTACGCGAAACTCGGGCTCACCTCACGCATGCAGTTGGCGCAAGAAGCGGCTCGCCGATCAGTGCTCGATTAGGTCCAGCGTGCCCAGTTCGCGGATCGCCTGGCAGCCGCGGCTGAGCATGGTCAGCACCATGTCGTCACCGCGCTCGGTGGCGGCGGCGAACGCGAATCCCAGCGCCGAGATCAGCGGGGCCTGCAGCACCCCGAGCCGGTAATCGCGCCAACAGGTTTCGCGGTCGTAGTCGCTGACCCCGCCGGCCGTCAGCGCGCGGTGATAGTCGTTGACCAGCCCCTCCTCGATGCTCGCACGCAGTTGCGGCTTGAGGCTGGTCGCGGTGAAGTACGCAAGGTCTCGGGCCGGCAGACCCACGCCCAGCGTCTGCCAGTCCACCACGCTGACCCTGGTTCGCTCCGGATCGAACAACAGGTTGTCCAGGCGATAGTCGCCGTGCAGCAGGGCGAACCGGTCATACTCGGACAGCAGCCAAGGCGCGATCAAACCCATTGCGGCGCTGAAGGTATCGCGGTCCTCGGCGCTCATCCGCTCACCCAGCTTCTCCAGCGTGATGTCGGCGCTCAACTTCGCCACCTCGCCCATGCCGCCCGCACCGGCCTCATCCGGCCGGCCGAACGCGATGCCCGGGAAATCGAGCCAGACCGGATCACACCAGCTGGGCGCGTGCAGGCCGGCCAGCGCGGTAACCGCAAGGCGCGCCTCGGTTTCCCCGCAGCCGACGAGCTGATCGCCCTGCACCGCCGGCGCCTGATCCGCCAGCAGTAGGGCGAAATCCATTGCATCGTCGGTGATCTCGGAATAGAAGCACCGCGGTGTAGGCACCTGCGCCCGATCCACCACCGACGAATAGAACGCACATTCACTGCGGTAGCCGATGACCACCCGGTCGCGCACCGTGTCGTCCTGGGCGGGCAGTTTGATGACGAAGGTCTGCGGCAGGTCCCCGGGATCCGTCGCGTAGCGAGCGGTGACCCGGTAGGTCGCCCCGGTCTGTCCGGTGCCGATCGCGACCACGTCCACGTCGGCGACCTCGACGGGCGTGCCACCGCCGCCGGACAGCGCGGCCGACAACCACTGCGGGGTCACGTCGGCGGGGTAACGCGGTATCGACAGCACAGCACTCATAAGCAGCACGCCTCCTCCTGAACGCAGACAGCACGGTCCGACTGACAAACTGTAAGGCATACCGCAAGAGTTGCGGTCAACCGCGGTGCGCTAGTCGGCCAGAATGCGCCATTCGGCGGCTTCATGCTGCTGGCGCCAGAATTCGTCGAAACGGCCGCCCGCAGCAAGCAATTCGTCAACCGCGCCGTCCTCGACCACCCGGCCGTTGTCGAGGAACAGTACGCGGTCGGCGTGCCGGATGCTGGCCAGGCGGTGGGCGACGATCACCTGCGTGCGTGACTGCGGGTCGGCCGTCAGCGCGTCGACCACCGCGGCTTCGTTCTCGGTGTCCAACGCGCTGGTCGCCTCGTCTACCAGCAGGATCGGCGCCGGTTTGAGCAACGCGCGGGCGATGCTGACCCGCTGGCGCTCACCGCCGGACAGCGCCGAACCGGCTTCGCCGACGACCGTGTCGGCGCCGTCGGGCAGCCGTCCGACCAGCTCGTCGACGCGCGCGAGCGCCACCGCCCGCGCGAAACGCTCGTCGCCGGCGCCCGGATCTCCAGCGAACACGTTGTCGCGGATCGACCCGTGGAACAGGTAGGGGTGTTGGAAAACGACGCTGGCCGCCGCCCGCCGGGCCTCGCCGTCCAGCGTCGCCGCGTCCACCCCGTCGATCAGCACCCGGCCGCCGGTGGGCTCATGCAGCCCCGCGATCAGCGCCAGGATCGTGCTCTTGCCCGAACCGGACGGCCCGACGATCGCCGTCGTGCTGCCCGGATCCAACGCGAAGCTCACGCCGTCGAGCACCGGTGTGCCCGCGCCGTCGTAGCGGAACACGACGTCGTCGAACTCGATTCGCGGCGCCCCGGCGCCGGCCAGCGTGGCACCGCCGGCAGTCATCAGCGGGGCGGTCAGCACGGCACGGATGTTGTCGAGCGTGGCGCGGGTGCTCTCCAGTGCCGGCGCCAGCTCGCTGATGGTGGTGAACGGCTCGAGGTAGCGCACTATGACGACGATCAGCGCGATGGCCTCGGCCACCGTGAGCGTTCCATGCACGGTCAGCACAGTGGTCGCCCCGGCCAGCAGGATCAGCGCGAGCTGGCTGGCGAGGCTGAACAGCAGCTGGCCCGGGACCTGCATCGAGAGCAGCCGCATGGTGGCGCCGTGTTGTGCCGCCAGCGCATCGCCGACCAGGCTGCGTGCCGGCTCGACACGACGTGCGGCCCGCAACGCCTGTTGGGTCCGGGCGAACTCGATGATCCGCTCGGTGAGCGCGGTGTTGGCCTCGGCCGCCGCAGAGTCCGCGCGCCGCGCCAAACGGGCCGATGCCCACAGCGCGCCCAACAGCAGCGGCAGGCCCCCCAGCGCGGCGGCCCCCAGTTGCCAGGAGACCGGCAGCAGGACCACCGCGATGGCCGCGGGCAGCAGGACGGCGGAGATCAGCGGCGTGAGCAGGTTGACGACGAGGCCGACCAGCTCGGGCCCGGTGGCGGCGATCGCCTGCCGTGCGGTCGCGGTGTGCTCGGCGGTGAACCAATCCAGCCGCACGCCGGGCAGCCGATCCGCGACGTCGTGCTGGCTGTGATCCAGCACGGCGAAGCCCAGGTTGAAACCGATACGCGCGGTGGCGGTGTCGATGACCCAGCCGGCCACGGTGGCCGCGGTCAGCCAGGCCAGCCAGACCAACGCGCGCTGCGGGGCGTCGCCGAACAACGCCCCGACCAGGGGGACCAGCAGCACGGTGGCCACCGCGCGCACCAGCACGGAGAGCAGTGCCAGCACCGTGTAGGTGGTGACCCGGTTGCGGCGGTCCGCCGGGACCAGGCTCAGCCACGTGCGGATCATCGCGCCCCCTCGCCAGTCGTGCCCGCAGTTACCTGGTCGCGGCGACCGCCCTCCCAGAGCCGTCGGTACCGGCCGTCGGCGTTGAGCAGCTCGTCGTGCGTGCCGCGTTCGACGATGCGGCCGTGGTCGAGCACGACGATCTGGTGGGCCCGGGTGATGGTGTGCAATCGATGCGCGATCACCAGCACGGTGCGATCCCGCGTCAGCCGGTTGAGCGCTTGCTGCACAAGGTATTCCGATTCCGGGTCGGCAAACGCGGTGGCCTCGTCGAGGATCAGCACCGGGGTGTCGGCCAGGATCGCGCGGGCGATCGTGAGCCGTTGACGCTCACCGCCCGACAGACCGCTGGCGGCACCCAGCATGGTGTCGTAGCCGTCCGGCAGCCGCATGATGCGCTCGTGGATCTGCGCGTCGCGCGCGGCCTGTTCGACTTGCGCCGCGGTGGCGTCGGGGACGGCCAGCGCGATGTTCTCCGCGACGGTCCCGTGCACCAATTGCGTTTCCTGCAGCACGAATCCGACCTGGGCGTACAACTGGTCGGCGGTCATCGACCGAATATCTTGTCCCCCAACCCGTATCGCACCCCGCCCGACGTCGTGGAACCGGGCCAGCAGGGCGGCCAGGGTCGACTTGCCGGACCCGGAGGACCCGACCAGCGCGGTGACCGTCCCGGGCCGCAACGTCAGCGAGACGTCGTGGATGACCGGGACGTCGGGCCGGTAGCCGAAGCCGACGTGGTCGAACACCACCGTCGACGCCGGATCCCCGTGGGTCTCGTGGTCGTCGTGCACGGCGAGGTCAGCCTCGTCGAGGGTGTTCTGCAGGCGCCGGGCGGCCAGCATGCCGGCGCGGATGCCGCCCAGGCCGTAGGCGATGCCGAGCAGCCGCGCCCCGAATGTGGTGCCCAGCAACAAGAACGGCAACAGGTTCACCGGATTCATCCGGCCGGCGACCACCAGCAACGTGCCGGTGACCGCGATGAGCCACAGGAACGTCGAGGGACGGGTGACCAGGTCCATGAACGTCTTCTTGCCGGCCAGCGGGCGCTGCCAGGCGACCAGGAAACCGACGTATTCGTCCAGGCGGCGCCGGAAGCTGGAGGCCGCGGCGCCACCGAAGACGCGGATCACCGGCTGGCCCTCCAGGTATGCGCCGGCCTCGCTGCTCATCGTCTCCGCCCAGCGCTGCGACTGCGGGATGCGCGGGCCCGATTGGATCGTCAGCGACGATGTCAGCACCAGGTACACCAGGACCGGCAAGAACAACACCAGCGCCACCCGCCAGTCGACGGCGAACAGGTAGACCAACACCGCGACCGGCGCGACGGCCGCGGCCACCGCATCGCCGATGGCGTGGGTGACCAGATAGTGCAGGGACAGCGTGTCGTCGGTCAGCAGCTGCTTGATCGACCCCGACCCGCGCGCGGTGAACCACCCCAGGGGCAGCCGAGACATCTTGTGCAACAGCCGCGTTCGCAGATCACGGGCGAACCGCGCGTCGACGACGTGCAACCACAGCGTGAGGGCGGCACCCAGCAACGCCCCCAAACCCAGCAGCGACACCGCCGCGATGCCGATATCCCACAGTCGGGCGGCGGGCGCGCCCGAGACGAGCAGCCGGGCCAGCTCCACGAGCAATACGAACGGCGCCAGTTGCACCAGCGTGATCACCGCCTGCAATACGCCCGAGAGGATCAGCGCGGAGCGCAACGGCGCGAGCAGGCGGCCCGCGCCCTGGGCCCGCCAGTTCCCCCGGGCCGCCGGGGTGGGTGGGGCGTCGGACACCTGCGGAGCCGATTCCAACTGCGCCGCAACGTCTTCCGCGGAGACGGCGGGTGCGACGCTGTCCGATGCCGCCGGTTCGTCACCGCGCCGGGTGCCCATCGCGCGTCCGGCGCTCCAGTACGCCTGGGCGTGCACCTCGGACTTGGGAAAGCCGAACTCGTCGCGCAGCCGGGTTCGCACCTGCTTGAGCGTCGTGGCCTCCGGCGTCGCCCACGCGTACCAGTTGGACCAATCCCGGTTCTCGATGGCCGCGGCCAGCGACTTCTCGTCCTGGCGGGCCACCCAGTGCAGTCGCAGCCGAGGGTGCTGGGCGATCGGGATCAGCGGGTCGTTGTCGTCGTGCTGTTCGAGGTACATCTCGATCGGGACGTCGTCGGGGACGACCCCGATGATGCCGTTCATTCCCGGGATGGATGCCGAGTCACCGATCAGCAGATATCCGGCCGGCTGCTCGTCGGGCCTGTCGAATCGCGACGAGCCCATCAGCGCCATGACCGCGATGGTGGCGCCGGGCTGCACGGTGCGCGCCCATTGCGATGCGGGGCCGGCGGGATCGTGCAGCACGATGTCGACCGCGAAGCGTCCGGCGGGGACGTCGGCCTCCGAGATCGTGTACGCGCGCTGGAATTCCGTTTTCGATCCGTCCGGGTCCGGAAACCAGAACCGCAGCCACGCGGCCGGTTCGGCATCCACGTCCTCGAACAGGGTCGGCGACGCCATGCGCACCCGCACGAAGTGGGGTGCGATCCGGACGGTTTCGATCACCGTGGCGGTGTGGTCGCGTGCGCCGAAGCTGCGCAGCATCACACCGGAGAATCCGCGTGCCATGAGCGGTCCTTTCTCGCGGCGCCCCGCGCCGCGACGGCCTCGCCGATCTGACGACCCGGCGGGAACACCGCCATGAGGCCACGGATCGATGCGGCCGTTAGCGGCCGCAACCCTTCGAGTTCGACACCTGCCACAACCCGCGTGGCCGGCACCCTGTCGCGGATCACCGCCAGCCGGTCACGACTTGGTACGTACAAAGTAAGGGTTGCCTTACCATAGGTCAAACCTGGGTCCCGACCTTCGTCTGCAGCCGTCGGTAGCTTGGAAAACATGAGCTGTGAATCAGCGGCGCCGGTGCTGCTGTACGACGGAGTGTGCGGGGTGTGCAACCGGTCGGTGCGCACGATCCTGCGTTTCGATCCCACCGGCCCCCTGCGCTTTGCGGCCCTGGACAGCGTTTTCGGCAAAGCGATCATCGAGCGGCATCCCGAGATCGGAAACATCGATTCGGTGGTTTTCGTCGACGACCCCGGCCGGCCCTCGGAACGGGTGGCCGTCCGATCCAGGGCCGTCCTGCGCGTGGCGGACTACCTCGGCGGACCGTGGCGGGCGTTCACGATCGCCCGCATCCTCCCGGCTCCGCTGCTCGACGGGCTCTACGACAGGTTCGCCGCGACCCGCTATCGCGTCGGCGGCAAATACGACACTTGCCCGCTGCCGGCCCCGGAGGTACGCGCTCGCTTCGTGGCGGAGTGACCGGTTACGGGCCGACGTCCTGCGCCAGGTCCGCTTCGGATTCCTTGCGCTTCAACTCGGCGAGCCTGCGGTCCTCTTCGGCCGCTTGGCGGTGCTTCATTGCGGACTGGCGATGCAGGTCGTCGTGCGAGGCGCCCTGCTCGAGGGTTTCTCGAGGGTTTGATGTTGGATCTCCGCGACCCGCTCATGCTTGATCCGCGGATGCCTCGAAGCTCTGCGCCGCGGACAGCCCCGCGCGGGCGGCGCGTTCGCGGGCCACGGCGGCTCGGTTTCGGCGGGCATGGCGCCTCCCTTGTGTCCCGTGAATTCCAGGTACTCCGCACAACGGGTTTGATGCCTATAAAGCTGAAAGATTTCGTCTCGGGGCGTCGACCGGTGCGGGCCGAGGGATCTGCGTCGGCAGTTTAAGACCCAGGACGAATGTCAATCTCTAGACCTGCCGGTTTGCTGATGGGAGGTCCTTCGATGAGCATACTTATTCGCCGGGTGGCAGGCGTCGTCATGATGGCGATAGCGCCGATGGCGTACGTGGCAGGCGTGTCGCCAGGAACGAGCTTTGCTCAACCCCCAGACTGCGGTCCGGGTAACTGGTGGAACCCCGGAGCCAACGCCTGCCAGCCCTTAGGGCCACCGCCACCCCCAGATTGCGGTCCGGGCAACTGGTGGAACCCCGGAGCCAACGCCTGCCAGCCGTTAGGCGCACCGCCACCTCAGGATTGCGGTCCCGGCAATTGGTGGGATCCGGGAGCCAATGTGTGCCGACCGGTCGTGCCGCCCCCACCGTCCTAAAGCTTTAAATCCGGTCAGCGGCCTCGCCTAGCGCCCATCGTGGCCGGGCGAATGACCACAGGTCGGGTCCTGGGCACAAGCAGTCACCGGGACCAGCAGGTGACGCCGAAAGTGCTGCGCCCGCTCGAACCCTCCACAGCTATGCAGGTCAGACGCTCAAACAGCCGTCTAGCTGCGTAAACGAGCTATGCCACTTAACGCCAGTTATCTGTAACTGTGGGAAATTTGTGTCCATATGGTGTCCACGGGCCTGTTTGCTGACCCTGTTGGCGTACCGTGCCCCCGCGCGCGTGCCCGCCCTTAGCCACGCACGGCGCGCTAACCGACTTCCGGCAGCGCGATCGCGGGGCCCCCGCGCGGGGCGGCTCGGCGTTCACTCGCGGTCGACAGCCTCTGCGGCGACTTAGCCCAGCTGGTTGAATAGGGAGCGTATCTGCGAATCTTCGGTCATGTATGCGGGCGGTTCAAAGCCTAAGAACTGTTCGTCTTCGTCGTCTGCTGTCTCATCACCTAATTCGAGAGATACGACCGACGTCGTCGATGACTCTATTGCGGCCGCGGCGCGCATGTCCTCTATTTCTTCTGCGGTAGGCTCATAAGCCTCATATTTCTCGACAATTTCCTGTTCAAACTTAGCAAAGATTTCGTCAAATGAGCCGCCACCGAAATGAGTTTCTTCGGCTTTCTTTAGATCGTCAACCCAGGATCGAGCGTCCTCGCCATTTTCGGCATTGAACAGGATGTTATCAAATTCGGAGCGGAGCCATTCCTTGAATACTTCATGGAGGCGCGATTCCTCTGCCGGAGTGAATGGGACGTCGCCCGCTTCTAATAACCATTCAAGAAATCCAAACACACCGTCCCAGTCTTCGGGCGGCCCCACAGTTTCGCACCACTCGAAGAATAAATACTTACAGCTCGCGAATTCCTCTGGTGCCGAAGGCAACCAACCAGCCTCCATTAACGCACACGCCAACCCCTCGGCCGCGGAGTGAGCACTCGCAGGTTCATCGCCAATACGGTGTGAAAGCTTTAATATTTGCGCGAGCACCCAATCGTGTAAGCCGAATCCATACTCGTCGCTACTGGTTCGGAAAGTATCAAGCACCTCAGCCGCAAAAGGAGTAATCTTTTCGGAATCAGCCTCCCAGGAATTAATGACAATCTGGGCTATCGTAGCCGCATCTTTCGTTATGGCTGATTTTAAACCGGGATACTTTATTTCTGAACCGCGCCCTATCGTGGTTCCGTAACGTAAAAATCGGGCGAGCTGTAGAGTGTCAGTCGAATTCTGCAAGATTTGAAGCGCATACGCCGGATAAGAGTCAATGAAAGACAGTACAAAATCTCTGCAGCTAGGATTATGGAAGCTGACTAGTGAACCATTTCCTGACCCCGTTGCAACTACATTAATCCAACTGCCTTTCAATTGATCAAGTGCTTGTTGATATTCCACTGGTGTTGCGTTGCGAATAGAGGCACTTTGGAGTGAGTAGAGGTCAGCGCCGACAGGTGGAAAACTGACGAGATGCAACAGGATGGTTCTGGCGACTTCTGTCAATGCTTCAGTAAAGCTAGGTCCCCACAAGTCAATCGGATGGTCCAGCGCATGGAGCATGCGTCCTAACAGTTCATGCGCGGAGCCTGCATGACCCTGCTGTCTTATCGTTAGCTCGATCAGCCGAGGTGTGAAGTTAGGATGATTTATGATGCGCCGATAGAAATTGCTATTAGCGAACTGCTTGATGGTATCGCGCGGCAAAGCACTGAAATAGAGGTGGTTGTACAAAACTCGGGCACGATGGACGGCTCCGTATTCGGTCACCTCCACGACACATTCTCGTGCATGTAACCCCGCGCGCGCTACTGGCTCATCACGAACTTCCGCTTCGTTCAGAACATGGGTACGTGTAGTGATGACCAGCTTCTTGTTTTTATCCAACCCCACCCGGTTTATCAGTCGGGCGACGGTAATTCCATTATCATTACTAAGCCGCTCCCGGATGTCAGTTTGACCGAAAACATCATCGAAGTAGAAAAATTGCCGAGCGTCGGACTCCCAAGCATCCCAGGCTTTAGAGATCTCGTGAGAACCAAGTTCGACTATTTGCCAGCCGTCTTGCCAATACGATAGCGCCAACATGTCGGCAAGCATGCTTTTTCCAACTCCCGGCGCTCCTGTAATCACACATACATTCCTGCTTGACAGCATAAGATTAGCATTCGTGAAGCTCGGGGTTTTAACATATAGGCGGACGCGATCCTGGATTTCCTCCATAAGCGCTTCGCTACGCTGCCATATGCCGCTCAGTACGATTTGACGGATGATGCTAGCTGAAGCCATCCATAATTTAAAATGATCGCGCTCCACGTTCGGAAATTGATCTAAAAGCTTGTTCACATCCAGCATCGCGAAGATGTTATCTACGTCGGCCAGATGCGGTGTCAGTTCCTGAACGAGAGTCTGTTGCTGTGTGTAACTTAAATTCTGCGAGGTCACAAAATAGTAGTTATCCGGACGGACCTTGTCCATCTTGGTTTTTTCTTCTTTTGCAGCACTTTTTAGCTGGCTGAAAGTGGAAGAACTGTAGTGTTTACACTGAACGACGGTACGCTCGCCGTTGTCCATTGATCGCAAATCGACCCCTCCATCGGGGCCGTGTGCGAATGCTTTCAGCTCGATCCCGAGCTTTTCCCGTAGAAGATCTCTGATTAGGAGTTCAAAATCCATAGGTGAAAGCGTGCGAAAATCGTATTCGGGCACGCGGTCTCCTTAACTGATCCACCGCCAACGACGACTAATCATCCAGTAGCGCCGACACTTAACCCGTAGAGACGCCGGCACCAAGACCGCATCTTGCGAGTCTAAGCCCGGCATGGACGAGATTGAACGCGCCGCGATCCGTGACGAGGGCTGCGACCCCGTGACCCTGCCGTGGTGGCCGCGCTGGACCGGGTGCGCGCCGAGCTGGCCGGAGCAGGGCGTGCGCTCGTAGCGATTTGCACTCTTCCCGCCACCAGCCTTCGCTACTGGCCCCTCTCCTCCTTACTGGCCGTTTCGATCAGGGTTGACGCCGACCCTGGGTTCATCTGGTAAAACATCGCCCCGGTGGGGTCAGCCCACACGGTGAGCTCCAAGTACTTTTGGGTGCCCTTGCGCGTATGCACGGTTACCAACCCGTCGTACTTATTGAGGTCAGTGTTGATCAGCGTCAAGTCGTCGGCCACCGTGATTCCGTACTGCTTGAACGCGTCGCCGGTATTGAATTGATCGCGAAGCAGGCCGACGACCTCTCCCTTCACCAAGGGAACGTTGACCGACGGTGGCGGTGGTGGAGGGGTCGTCCACCAGTGGCCCGCTACTACGACCGATATAGCGAAGGCGGCGACGGCGGTCCCCAAGACCGTCTGAACCAGGCGAATGATGTTGGTAGTACTCATATGTCGGTATCGGGATGGTGGCTAAGATTACGGCTTGGTCACTTTGAGCACCACGGTGTCGCCAGCGTCGACCGTCGTACCGGGGGCTGGCTCGATACTGACAACCGTCCAATTCGCTGGCACGAACACGTTTTGATACTTCGACGTCGCTGAAGCAAGTTCAACGTTGGTTAATCCGAGCGCCTTTAGCTTGTTCTCGGCAATCTTCGCATTTTGCCCTGTCAGGTCCGGGATAGTGATCGGGCCCGACGCAACCGGGGTCGTGGTTGACGGCGCGCCTGCCGAGGGCGGGGCGCTGGCGGTCCATGACGGCACGCTGGAAGCTGACTTCGTCACCGTAACCGTGGAAGGCGGACTCGCCGTGTTGCTGCCGCAGGCAGCGACGGTCAGCACGACCGCGAATACGGAAGCGGCAAATTGGGCAGTTTTTCGATTCACGGTCGCAGAGCGTATTACACGGACTCCGACTGTGGACCGAATTGACCGGCAAACGTCTTCGATCTTTTGGCACCGCCTGGCTGACGTCACGGGTCGACCCGTCTGAGCACTCAAGTTGGTTAATTTTGTCAATCACGTACGGTCCAATGCATCGGTCGCTTATGCTGCCGTTTTGCCGGGCAGCTTCGTCAACCCAACATTTAAATTCAAAAGGAGTGGGCGCAGATGCTATTCCGTGCCAGTTTGGTGGCGCTGGCCGCTGCGGCGGCCACGATCGGTCCCGCACCCGCAGCGGTCGCGCAAAACGATTGCCCGCCAGGGTATTACACCGCCGCTTCCGGCGACTGCGTGCCATCTCCGAGAAAGGGTTCATCACCGTGCCCAAACCCGACCGCAATCTGTCGGGATGGCTCTTATTCGTGCAGTGAACACCCCTACTCCGGCGGCACATGCCACGGTCACGACGGTGTTCAAACGCACTTGACGTAGAAGGTCACGGGAAATGGTGATCAAGCCAGCGTTGGCGGTGTTGCTGGGACCAATCGCCGCGCTGGCGATCTCGATCCTGATGCCGACTTTGGCACATGCAGATGGGATGTTTATAGAGTGTCCGTCAGGCCGCGATGGCATAGCGTCGCCGGTGACATCATGTCCATTTGCGGACAATGTGCGCCGGGCTTATTTCACCCAGCCGGGGAACGTAGTCATCGCTTATAGCCCCGTCACCGATCAGGACTACGAAAGGACATGCTTCCCGTCTAACGCGAACTTCACCAACGGCCTGAAAGTGGATGCGGTTGAGTGCGTCGGGGGTAACGATGCAGATGTAGTCGTGTGGTGAGATGACGAACTCTTCAAACACTCTGAGAGGCAAGGACATTGACATGGAGAAGCTTCTGACGCGTGCGCTATTGGCGCTCGCCGGGGGGCGATGGCAGTGCTGGCTGCACCGGCGGCGCAAGCGGCGGCTCCGGCGCCGGGCAACTGGCCCCAGTTCCCGATGTGCGGAACTTTCTCGCTGTTCAGCGACGATGAGTGCGCCGCGATCAAGTACTGCCTTAACCACGACGACCCCACCTGCCGACAGGCCGGAAGCCAGCCGAGCACGCCAGCGCAGCAAAGCGGCGGTTATTACACGCAGGGGCGCGCCACGGGCGGATCGGGCTAGGAACATGTTTGTCCGTATCGGAACGCTCATCGCGGCAGCGGTGACCGCCGCTGCGCAGTTGATAGGGGCCGACGTCGCACGCGCTGACACGACAGGCTATGTGACCTGTGTGACGATGCATCTTGATCATCTCGGCGCAGTGACACCCCCTGATGGGTACGTCGCGCTTGGTCGCAGCATTGACCAGAATGTCCACCAGAACGGGGCCTCTCCCCAAAGCCAGGTCAACCGGCTGGAAGGTAACGGGTTTAGTCAACCTGTTGCGGGCGCGATTGTGCAATGCGCGCTAGTCAACAGCCCGATATGAGCACCGACGACACCGCCGCATCAGAGCACGGCGCCGATGCTGAGACGACGCAGGTTCCGCCTTCGCCGCGCGACGAGCCAGAGCTGGCTTGGTCGGTCGATGACGACACCGACGATGCGCCGACTAACCGGCATGGTCGACTCGTTTGGGCCAGTCTCAGTGTGCTTGTTGTCGCCATAGCGGCTGCGCTGATCCTATTGATATCAACGTTTTTCGGCAGGCACACTACAAATAGCGCTCGGCCGCAGCCGATTGCGTCACCGCCTGTGGCTACAACTATGCCTGCCGCGCCACCACCGGCACCCGTGGCCTCGGCTAGCCCCTACGCCTCGCTGGTGGGCAAATGGACAGGACACGAGCGGGGGCTGACCGTTTCCGCTGACGGGGCTGTCGAGCTGGTGATACCCGATGAGCCAGCATGCCCAGCGTGCGCTGCTTTCCAGATGCCCTCCGCCACCATCCACATCGGCTTAACTGGCTACGACGGCAACGCAGACGGCACTCCTGACGGCAGCGGCAAGTTCTTCGGCTACGTCAAGGACAGCTCGGATACCCGTGTGGTCCCTGTCGCCGTGCCTGTAGAAGTTGATGTGGTGAATGCGAGCGATTACAAGTACCTTGGCGGCCCTCCTGGTTACACCGCAGCAGGTCGAGTACTAACCGTCTCGATCAACGGCGACCCCCATGTCGGGGCGGGGGGCGAAGGGCATGTGTTGGGTGATCAGCTTCCGTTCTGTGACGCGGCCGCTGCGCGCAAGTCCGTATGCGGAGCGTGAAGATAGACACCCAAAAAGGAGACTGACTGAGCCATGATCGTGAGACGTACGCTACTGCTGGCAGCACCGGTAATCGCTTTAATGGCAGCGCCTCTCGCGCATGCCGATGATCAAGCGTTTTTGAACGATACACAAAATGTAATGATGGTCCCCGACGCGAAACTCGCTGCGGGATATCATGCTTGCGTCAACCTGCGTGGGGGCATGCCGATACAGCAGGCCCAACGTGACGGATTTTTCTATTTCAATCTGGTCAATGGGCAAACGTGAAAATCGTTGACGCGGCACAACACGATCTGTGCCCTGACACGCTGCACTGACGAAATCGTCCCGGCCCGACGCCTGTCGCATGGGGGCATGAACCAACACCTGGCGGAAGGTCTGCCAACTCATCGGCCAGCCAACGCGGCATGAACCCGGCATCCCCTGCCGTTGTACCTGATGGAGGTGGTGCACGATGACGAACAGCCAGAAGGGTGCGATTTGGATCGTCGGGTTGGCCGTCGTGTTCTTGACGTTGGCTTGGTTCGGGGAGTTGGCACTGATCGCCGCTCTAGCGATGGTGGTGGGCCGCATCGTCCTGGTGCCCACCGTCCTGGCGTTGACAGCGCTGGCGGTACGCAAGACGAGCTAGGCTGACTTTCGTGCACGACGCATTCACCTACCAGGTTCGATGGTCGTCCGAAGATCGCGAATACGTCGGCACCGCGATCGAGTTTCCGCCGCTGTCGCATCTGGACGCTGACGCTCCGGCAGCGCTCGACGGTATCCGGCAGCTCGTCGCGGATGTCGTTGCCGACATGCAGGCCCGTGGTGAGGTCATGCCGCCTAAGTGCTGAACGCGCGCCTGTTCCGCTGAGGATGCATTTCTTAAACCCCTGGTTCCCGTGACTGCGATTCCTATGGACGTTGGCAATCGAGTCATCTAGCCCGTGACCGCTCGCGGTGGGAAATGGACCGCGAGCGGTCTCGGTGCCCGTCTGCACCGCGTCCCTCCGAGTGAAAACGGGGCGCCAGGCAAACACAGTGTACTGCACTAGAATTGAAGACCCCGCCGCGCGGCAGCCCGCTAAGGCGGGTCGAAACGGACCCGTCAAAGCTGGCCGCACCTGGCAGCAGATGCGGTTGGACCACTCCGCGCGGCGGGGAGTCTCTCTATACCGGGATATATGGATTGCTTAGCTTTTTCAGATTCGTAGGTTGGGCGAGGCCCGCTTGATACAACCGCTCCGCTTCGTCGCGCGTCGGCACTTCGATAACGTCGCCGCGATGAACATCGTTGCGTCCATAGACTTGACCCGCGATTGTGACCTTCATTCGAACCTCAACTGGGCCCGGCTTCATTCTCATCTCATCATCATCTCCTGTAGAGCCAGGCGCGTCGATCCATCCGAAACCATTAGCAGCCCAACGGTGTTGAGTCAATTGACTCACCTTCTCATCTCTTCAAGTTGCATAAGGCGCAGGGCCAGCTCGCCAGGTATGCCGTTAAGCCGAATCAGCTTGCCGTCGTCATCGAACAGCTCGCGAGTGCGGTTCTCCTCGAATAATCTCACGATGGCCTGCAGGCTTCGGCCGGATTTGTTCGCTAAATCGTTGTACGCGGCAAGCTCGTCACGGCTCGGGCCAGCGTATTCGGTAATGGACATAGGGATTTCAACTTTCGTCGCGTTGCAGTTCGATTGAAAACCGTTCCAGCAGATCGATACCGGCAGGCGTGGTGAGCACCGGTAGAAGTCGTTGCCAGACAATGGGGATCGCGGTTATGGTCGCAAGCGTCCGATCAGTTGCATTAATGACGGTAAAACGCTTGGCAAGTTCTTCCATTCCGATTTCGCGTAAATCCGCGTCAACGCCTCGCGCGTCCGCCGCCATGCTGTGTGCCAAAATCAGCGCACCGGCGTGCCGGTCATTAGGGTCGTTGGCATATTCGCGGACGTCGTGCAGCGCCGAAACTATAGTGACCCAACCAATTTCGCTGTGTAACCGCTTCGCGACGACCGCATACAAGTTGAGAAGGTCGAAGGCGAGCTGGCTCAGATCGGCATCGTCGCAATCACGCAAGATCCGTTGCGCGACAACATGATGTTTCGTTGCGAAGTCCAGTGCGGCAGTCGGGTCAATCACGTTGTCACCTCTTCGTGCTCGAACGCCAGCCTTCGCAGCGTGTCGGTGATCGCCTCTAGCGATTTCAAGGTGTCCAGCCGGTAAGCTGGTGAGTATCCGTGTGTATCGACCAACTTCGCGGCCTTGCGCGCCATCAGAAGTAGGGTCGGCTGCTTGGCCCGGTCTGGCAGTTGGTCGATGAAGTTCTCGACCTCGACCTCGTAAAACTGCGGCCACACCATGCCCCACGTCTCACAGGGGACTTCGCCATCGGTCAAGAAGACGTCATAACAGAGTGACCAACCCACCCTGTCATTCACGCGCCGTGCCAGCTCGCGGGTCGGCTCATCCGTTACCGGGTCGTCCATGATCCGGTGACACAGCTCCGCAGTGAGCTGCAGATCAGCACGCGTGACAATCATTGCGCCGCCTTCCGTTGCGCCGGGTGACCACCACCCGACATTGCCTTGACCGCTGCCAGTCGATGAGCGCTCTTTTTCTTCGGCGCTTCCAGACGCGTCAGCAGCGCGTCCAGCTTCGAAGCGTTGTTCGCGGCCCCGGCCCCATGGTCAGGATGATCGAGCAGTTGAGCCAGCCTGATTGCGGCAGCAACAATCCCCGGCATCTGCTCCGCTCGTGGCGCAGACTGGCACTGCGCGCGGACAGCCGACTCAACCGCACCCATCGCGACCCCGCCGATTTGCGTTGCGGGATCGGGCTGTTGGGTGGCAGCTTTCCCCACATGGAGCGGCACTACATTGTGAGTAGCGCTTTTGGCCTTCGTTGATCGGCGACGTGCACGGATGTCTGGGTTCTTCGCTCGCGTTTTACGTGCCGCGACGGCATGAGCGTTCTTGCAAGCATCACAACGGCATCCACCTCGATAACACGAGTCGGTGCCGTGAGTACGCATGGGGAATATCGTACCGCGAAATTTGGCGGTCTCCTGCGTATCCACGCCTCTGGTCTGAATTCGCCTGTGCTTCAACCGACTTCAATAGCAGACTGGCGGGCTATGGGGATGTTTTGCTGCTGGAATCGCCTGCGCCGCCCTATGATTGACGAATCCAGCGGAAATTTTCCATGCCAAACAGGCGGGATGGTGACCGTGTCTAAAAAACCGCAGCCCCTCTTCAGTCTGTGAAATGGGAACTGGTGCGGAAAGGGAACTGGTCACGAACGTATAGACGCCGCGCCATGGCTGCCGACAGAGTTGCCTTTGACGCGTTTTAATCGCAGTTGGAATGGTCTGTGGCGCAGAACGTTGCATTGGTCTCACCAATCGGGCTTTACCCACACTTGCGGGCGCTCAGGCAGCGGGTCGTCGCGGCGCTGTTTGTTACATCGCGCATGACTGGCGCGCAGGTTTGAACGCGCCAGTCTGAGATGAGGATGCGTCTTCCACGGTAGAGCGTGGTCAACGCTGAAACTGTGCGGGTCGCTCGGCGGGGCCGAGTAGTCGATGGCTGCATGTTCGGTGTCACCGCGCAGCAGGCAAAGGTGGCACGGTGCGTTGACGGTCTGACACACGAACCTGAATTGCCGTTTGAGAGTCAACCATTGTTGGTCGTGCCGCCCGACGTCGGTCATGATGCCGCCGTCCTGGCGGCCTTTGCAGCTCGGTAGCGCGCCCTCCGCCGCTCGGCGTTGGCGACCTGCGCTGCCCTCTGAGCCCGCGATTTTCGCCGCTGGGGTGGTTGCTCACCCTTGGTCGGTTTCGACGGCTCTGACGGCGCTAGGAACGCAGGAACCGTCAACGGTGCGTCCACCTCGACCGTCTCTTCAGGTTCGCTGTCCGGCTGCCTGGGTGTTGGTTTGAGCCGGTGCGCTTTGCCTGGCGCATCCCATCGAATTCTCGTAGCGGTCTTTGGTGGCGCTGGCGCTTTGTCGACCACCAGGCCGCCGCATATCCCCTGAGGCCGGTCCGCACGGGGCAGCGAGACCAGCCAGTCCGCACATACCGTCCGGTCCAGGCAGTGGTAACAAACCTGAGCCGCTTCGCGTGCAGCTTCTTGGTCGGTGATCGCCGCGTCAAACAGTTCGGCTTTGCCTACGCAGTTGGCGCGTAGTCGTGGCATCCCGCGCACGAAAGCGACGTGGGCATTCGAGACGTTGAGGGCGTCAGTCATTTCGCGCCCCATAGCCATCTAGCCATTGATGCTGTGTCCTCTCTCAATCCGGTTGAGTCGGCGTGACTCAGGACTTGAATCTGACTGCTGCCCACTGCTGCCCACTGCTGCCCACTGCTGCCGCTGCAGTCGGCGGCACTCATAGCCACGACACGTTTGGTAGTTGCTTGACAGGGCTATTACGATCGAATGCGTCCGTAGACGTCGTAAACGTCCGGACGCACTCGTCGGAAGCACTGCAACACCACTTTCGCTGGTGCAGCTTGAATCTCTAAGCACAGTCATCAAATTCGTCCTTGGCATGGGCCGCAGTAGTTCTGTAGCCTTTCGCCCCGCGCAATCCCGCCACTTCAACCAGCCGACCGGCGTAAACCAGATCATCAAGTTCTTCGGCAACTTTCGCGTCGCGGTGCTGTTCTCCTGAATCACGCAGTGCCGCTTGCAGTTTCCGCACTGATCCGATCGTGTGGTCGGGTTGAGCGTGTATCAGGTTCCAGATCAAATCTGCGAGCGCAAATCCGGTGGCGATCACGGCAGACAGGCTTTCAGAGTCCGTGCCGTTGGCGTCGTCTTTGGGCGCATAGAACGCGATGTCCGGCCTTGGCATGGCGGTCTCGGAGTCGTCGACCACCAGCGTCCCCATGAAGGTCTTCTGCGCGATTTTGGTGGCCCGACCGTGCGAGCGCAGATAGCCGGGTCGGTCCTTGGTGACGTAGACCCAGGACACCCCGCGCATGCCACGCCCGAATGGCTGTTCATTCTCCAGGGCGATTCGTACCCCGTCGAGTGCGTTGCCTTTGTGGACATCGCCGTAGGCGTTGACTCTGGACTCGTCTTTGACCATGGGCAGGTGGTCACATGCCAGCGTCGCCGCACCGGCGGCGGTGAACGGTACGACCAGTGTCCGGCGGAAGGTGAACGTGGCCTCAGCGTTGATCTGGCTGCTTTGCAGCAGCATTGCTTGGTTGACGCCGTCGTGGATCACCAAGGCTGGCCGTGCCGCGATCAGCGGCTCTAGCCAGAGTTTCTGCAGTGCTCTTTGCGGTGCGATGAAGTGGAGCTGAGCTTTGATCTGATCGGGATGCAGCCCGATGAGTCTGAGCCGTTCAACCGTTGATGTGGCGTCGGGTTCTTCGTAGTGGATGTAAACGACGTTTTCGCCGCGCATGATTTCGGCAACCGCGCAGTTGAGCGCGAACCACGTTTTACCGGATTCGGTGTCACCCAACACAGCATGCTCACGGCCTGGGTAGAGGAGCTGCACGCCATCGGATCGGCTCATGCCCAGCGATGGGGTGGGTTTGGCGATTTCGCCGTCGAGGTACGGCCCAAGGTCTACCGGCTCCCAGGTTGTCGGTTCGTCTTCGGGGAATTCGGCGTCGGATTCGGTCATTTCAGCCTCCGCTTGATGGTGCGGGGCTTGGCTTTACCAGCTTCGAGCCCTGATTTGATGCTGCCGAGCACCATCGATTCACCGTCGTCCTGGTAATGACGGTTGATCTTGCAGGCTTGGATTAGCGCGTCTTCGACCTCGCGTTGATCGAGCATCCCAGCACCGACGAGCTGCCCTAGGTTGAACGCCGACAGGTTGAGTCGGTAGTTTCGGCCACCTGGTTTGGTCCGCGCCAGGATGGCGCTCTCATCTTCCAGTGCGGTGTTCGCATATCCGTTGCCGACGATCACCCGCCGCCAGCGTTGACGCTCGGCCTTTACGGTGTTCCATCGGGCGCGTGCAGCGCGGTTGTGTTACGCACGGCTGGAATGTCTGGCCAGTCGTAGAGTGTGATTCCGTCGCTGACAGCTTCGTCTTGGCCTTTCTCGTCCCAGTCGTCGCAACCGGGCACCGGCTCGAACATCCACGGCAGTGGTGCTTTGTCGGTGCCTTTGAGGGCTGGGTCAGAAGGCTTGTATAGTTCCCATTCATCAACCGGCACTGAGTCATCCGACTCTGATTCGTCTGCTACACTCAACATCACTCCTTTCAGGACGAGGCCTCGGCAAGTGGGTAGCGAAACCAGATATTTGCCGGGGCTTCGTTGTATCTAGTTGTTAATCAAGCGTTTTCGGTACCGCCGCAGGGGCTTATCGATCTGGGCATCACCGCTGCGCGCCCAACGCATGTAGTGCGATCTGCACAGGCCGTGCGCGTTGGGCTTCTTAGTGCATTGCGGTGCAATGCATTCCGGTTGGCGGTTGACCTGTATTTTGCCGAACGGTGAACCGTGTCGGTAATAGCGACTCAGTTGGCCGTTGCACCATCCGCGCGCTTTGACCGGTGTCGCACCGCAGATGGTGCAGCCCAACGGGTTACGTGCCGCAAGGCAGGGAGTGCGGTTTAGTGCGGTAAATGATGGTCATGCCCCGGTGCGCTCGCAGGTCTGACCGTCGAGGTAGGCATCGATGTCTGATCGGCGGTAGAGCACGCGGCCACCGCGTTTCCCGCCTCGCTTGATGAATTTGGGGCCGGTGCCTCGGTATCGCATCTGTGCCAGCGCCATCGGATTAGTGCGGAGCTTTTCGGCAGTTTCTTCCGGCGTTAGCAGTTCGTCATCGACACTGCCTCGCAGGCGTTCTCGTCTCATGATTTGGTTCTCCTGGTCTGTTCTCTAGCGTCTGCTACTTCACGACGTCTGTTGACAAATAGTGACACCTGCGCTTAGCTTCGGACAGATGTCTTAGGCAATTTCTGATGGCACCTCGGAGGGACCAGAACAGATGGCTTGGAAAGAAATCAAAATCAAGGGTTCGCGCTTCCCCCTACCCAGCGGCGGAAGCGTCGAAATCACCGACGATCACCCGGTCTCGATGGGCGACGGCTTCACCTACCAGCGATTGACCTACATCGATGGCACCTGCGAGATTGTGTTCGAGGTCCATGACGGGCGACCTGGTGCCGTAAGCATGAACCTGCGCACCGCTGAGGGGTTCATCCGCCAAAAAGACTTAGCGGCAATCAAACTCGATCAGATTCGACACGAGGTGTACTCCGTTGCCGGTGTAGGCGGATTCACCGCCGATGGCGACGACTACGAGTTAACCGGCGCGGACGCGCGGAAAGCCGTTGATCGGGCCACATCCCGGCGCAGGCTCACGCCGGACTTATTGCGCAAGGTCGCCGAGACGCACCAGTCCGCGCCAGCCGGTGAACGGGTTGCAGCGGTCAGGGGGGCTTTCCAGGTCAAAGAGCGTCAAGCGCTGCGCTACATCGCAGCGGCCAGGGAGAAAGGCTTTATCGATGGCAACGATTGAGAAATACCAAACTAGCTGTGGAGCAACACTTTACGCCGTCCGTTACCGCACTCCCGGCAACCGGACCACGCGCAAACGCGGATTCACCACCAAACGTGACGCACAGATTTTCGCCAATGACGTTGAGGTTAAAAAGCTTACCGGTGACTATATCGCGCCAGCGCTCGGCAAGGTCACCGTGGACGAGCTGTCTTCCGACTGGCTGGCCCGCAAAAGGCAATCGACCGCGCGCAGTTATTACCGAACACTGGAGACCGCGTACCGGGTGCACGTCAAACCACGTTGGGGAACGGTCGCCGTGGCTGACATCGACGTGCTTGGCGTAGAAGCGTGGATCACCAGCATGACCGGCAAAGGTTCTGGTGCGACAACAGTGATTCGGGCAACGGGCGTGCTCTCGGGCATCCTGGCGGATGCGGTGAAAGGCAAACGCTTAGCGGCGAATCCGGTGAAGGGCATCGACAACCTGCCCCGCAAGTCGGGCAAGCGCCGGGTGTATTTGAGCGGAGAGGACGTAGCGCGGTTGGCCGACGAATCCGACGAGTACCGGGCGCTGGTATTAACGCTGGCCTACTGCGGGCTCCGTTGGGGTGAGGCAATCGGGTTGCGAGTCCGTGACGTTCAATTCTTGCGTCGGCGAATCTCAGTGTCAGAGAACGCGGTGCAGATCGGCGTGCAACATGTCGTCGGACCCACAAAGGGCCGCGAGGATCGCTCGGTGCCGGTGCCCGAATTCGTGCTCAACGAATTGTCGGTGCAGTGCGCCGGTAAAGCTTCCGGTGATTTGGTGTTCTCGACATCGGACGGTCGGTACCTGCCGCGCCCCAAAAGCTCTAACGGCTGGTTTACGAGGGCTGTGCGGGCCGCCGGCGTGCAATCGGTGACACCGCACGACCTACGGCACACCTGCGCGTCCCTGGCCGTCTCAGCGGGTGTGAACGTGCTGGCGCTGGCGCGGATGCTCGGGCACAAAGACCCCAGCGTCACGCTGCGGGTGTACAGCGATTTGTTCGATACCGATCTGGATGCGGTGGCCGCGACGTTGCACACCCGGTACGGAGACCAGAAGCGCGGCGAGGCGAAACCTGGCTGAGCGGCTATTAGCTGTCGCCGAGGTGCGTCTTGTGAAGTGTGTCCATATGGTGTCCACGACGACCGATTAGAGGTCTAAAAACAGCCTCTGAACTGCACTGATACCAGTGCGGGCGGAGGGACTCGAACCCTCAAGCTCTTTCGAGCAATGGCACCTAAAACCATCGCGTCTGCCAATTTCGCCACGCCCGCGGCTTGCCGATCGTATCGCTTGCGACGGCGCCGAGCCGTCGGCACGGGCTCGACGAATTCGTCGGGCCCAAATCGTGAGCGGTACGGTCAAGGGGTGTCCACTACGCATCGTCGCAGGCCCGCGCTCGTCGCGCTGGTGATCGTCGCGGCGTGCGGCTGCCTGGCGCTGGGCTGGTGGCAGTGGACCAGGTTCAATTCCGTGTCCGGCTCCTTTCAGAACCTCGGCTATGCGTTGCAGTGGCCGCTGTTCGCGGGATTCTGCGTGTACGCGTACCGCAAATTCGTTCGCTATGAAGAGGAGCCACCGCAGCCGCGCGGTCCCGACGCGATGACCGAGATCCCCGCCGGGCTGCTGCCCGAGCGGCCCAAGCCCGTCCCGCAGGCGCCCGACGATCCCGCGCTGCGGGAGTACAACATCTACCTGGCCGAGCTCGCCGCGCACGACGCCGAAAAGCAGAAGAGGACAACCGCATGACCACGCCGGAGACGCCCGGAACATCAGTGCCCGCAGTGCCCGTCGACAAGATCCGCACCGCGCTGCTCGGCTACCGGATCATGGCGTGGACGACCGGATTGTGGCTGATCGCGCTGTGCTACGAGATCGTCTCGCACCTCGCCTTCGGCCACGAGATCCGGTGGATCGAAGTGGTCCATGGCTGGGTGTACTTCATCTACGTGCTGACCGCGTTCAATCTGGCGGTCAAGGTGCGCTGGCCGCTCGGCAAGACGGTGGGCGTGCTGCTGTCCGGGACCATCCCGCTGCTCGGCATCATCGTCGAGCACTTTCAAAGCAGGGACGTCAAAGCTCGTTTCGGGCTGTAGGCCCCGCGGCCCCGAGGGCGGCGCCCTAGCCGCCGGACCGGGCCAGCGTTTCCAGCGCCGGCAACAGCAACCGCAGCGCCCGCCCGCGATGTGAAACGGCGTCCTTCTCCGCCGGGCTCAGCTCTGCGGCGGTGCGGTCGTGTCCGTCGGGAATGAACACCGGGTCATAGCCGAAGCCGCCGTCGCCGCGCGGTTCGCGAGCGATGCTGCCGGGCCACTCGCCGCGGACGACGACCTCACCGGCGGCCGAGACGAGCGCGCAGGCCGACACGAACGCCGCACCGCGCCGTCCGTCGGGCACGTCGCGCAGTTGCGCCAACAGCAACGCGGTGTTGCCCGCGTCATCGCCGTGCCGACCGGACCACCGCGCCGACAGCACACCGGGCATGCCATTCAAGGCGGCGACCTCCAGCCCGGAATCGTCAGCCACGCTTGCCAACCCGCTCGCGGTGAAGGCATCCCGCGCCTTGGCCAACGCGTTGTCCTCGAACATCGCGCCCGTCTCCGGCGCCTCGTCGAACGGCGCCACGTCGTCGAGCGACACCAGCGTCAACCCGGTCAGGCCGGCGGCGTCGAGCACCCGGCGCAACTCGGCCAGCTTCTTGGGATTGCGGCTGGCGACCAGCAGGCGGGTCACCAGCTATTCCTAAACGCGCGTCTGGGCCGTTGCCGATGCACCCCGCCACCTTACGGACTCGGAGATATGGGTTGGCGACGGGAATGCACGTACGCCATGCCGGCACGGCGTACAACGCGACTCGCCCCGCAAGGAATAGACAGGGCGACGAAGCAGCTTCGTCCGTAATGAGCCGAAAACCCGACAATGAGACGCTCAAGGCGCTCAATGGGAACATCACCGACGAATTTCGCGCCAATGCCGGCAAGGTCGGCGGGCGATTCGAGGGCAACGAGCTGTTGCTGCTCACTACGACGGGCGCGAAGTCCGGTGAGCCGCGCGTCGCGCCGCTGGTGGCTTTCCGTATCGACGGCAGACTGCTGATCGTCGCGGGATATGGTGGCGCCGACGTCAACCCGGGGTGGGTGCACAACCTGCGGGCCGACCCTCGGGCGCGGGTTGAAGTCGCCACCGACTCGTTCGACGTCATCGCGCGCGAGCTCGACTCGTCCGAACGTCAGGCGATCATCCCCAAGATCAACGCGGCCGTACCCGCGTTCGCGTTCGCGAACTACCAGTCGAAAACCACCCGCACCATCCCGATATTCGAGCTGCACAAGGACGAGTCATGACGTACCGCAAGGGGCCTCGTCGTGGCCGCGGTGGTAAACCGACGGGCGGTTAGGCGAAGAGCAGGCTGACGACCACCAGGCGTCAGCTGCCGAACGCCTTCGGCGTCGGCGCCCCCTCGGGGAGCACGCCGGGGTACGGCAGCGCCAGCGCCTCGCGCTGCGCGGCGAACAGCTTGTCGCAGGCGGCCAGCGCGACGTCGAGCAACTTGTCCAGCGTCGACCGCGGGAAGGTCGCGCCCTCGCCGGTCCCCTGAACTTCCACCAGGGTCCCGGTGTCGGTGGCGACGACGTTCATGTCGACCTCGGCGCGGGAGTCCTCCTCGTAGGGCAGGTCGACGCGGATCCGGCCGTCGACGACGCCGACGCTGACCGCCGCGATCGCGCAGGACAGCGGCCGCGGGTCCGACAGCTTCCCCGCCGCGGCCAGATAGGTCACCGCGTCGGACAACGCCACGAAGGCGCCCGTGATTGCCGCGGTGCGGGTGCCGCCGTCGGCCTGCAGGACGTCGCAGTCGACGGCGATGGTGTTCTCGCCGAGCGCCGCCAGGTCGATGCAGGCGCGCAGCGACCGCCCGATCAGCCGGCTGATCTCCTGGGTGCGTCCGGACAGGCGGCCCTTCACCGCCTCGCGGTCTGAGCGGGTGTGGGTGGCCGACGGCAACATCGCGTATTCGGCGGTCAGCCAACCCAGGCCTGACCCCTTGCGCCACCGCGGCACGCCCTCGGTCACGCTCGCCGTGCACATGACCTTGGTGTGGCCGAATTCGATCAATACCGAACCGGCGGGGTGGTCGGTGAAACCGCGGGTGATGACCACGGACCGAAGCTCGTCGTCAAGGCGGCCGTCTTCTCGTCTCGTCACCCGGCAAGCCTAAGCCAGCCCGAACGCGCCGACTCAGACCCTCTCGGAACGGCGGATATCGAACGTCTCGCCGCAGACCACCGCGTGCACGGGACCGTCGAACTCGGCCTTGGCCTCACTGATCACATCCTCGCGCGAGGTCCACGGTGGGATGTGCGTCAGCAGCAGTTCGTGAACGCCGGCCTCGGCCGCGGCCCGGCCGGCCTCGGTGCCCGACAGGTGCAGCGCGGGCGGCCGGTCCGGCGCGTGCGTCCACGACGCCTCGCACAGAAAAACGTCGGCGCCGCGAGCCAGCTCGACAAGCTGATCGCAGCTGCCGGTGTCACCGCTGTACACAAAGGAGGCGCCGGAGGGGTCGGTGATCTTCAGTCCGTAGGACTCCGTCGGATGCGCCACCACCCGCGGCGTCACCGTCAGCGCCCCGATGGTCACCGGCTCGCCGTCGACCCAATGGCGAACGTCGAAAATGTCGGAGCAGTCGTCGATCTCACCGCCATAGGGTGACGACGCCGCGCCCAGCCGCGACCACGTGTCGCCCGGGCCGTAGAGCAACGCCTTGCCGAGCGGACGCGTCGGGTGATAGCGCCGCCACACGAAAAGGCCGGGCAAATCCAGACAATGGTCGGCGTGCAAATGGGACAACAACACGTGCACTGAACCGGGATCGGCATAGCGCTGCAGCGCGCCGAGAACGCCCCCGCCGAAGTCGATGACCAACGGCGGAGTGTCCGGCGCCCGGAGCAGATAACCCGACGCGGGCGAGTCCGGACCCACCACGCTGCCCGAGCAGCCGAGCACGGTTATTCGCACGGACACTACTGTGCCATGCCCGATAGGACCGTGACGAAAACATGGCCGCATTGGTGTGACGAGAATCTCGTCCGCAGGTCAATCAATGTGCACCTGCGCAACGGGCTGGACGCCGGTGACGGCCGGACCGAGGAAGCGCGCCGCCAAAGCGGTGAATGCCTCGGGGTCGCCGGTGGCTTCGAAGACCCGCGTCGCGGGCGCTGCGTCGTGCGGGCGAAGCAGGTCCCGTTCGGTCAGCACGCGCAGCACTTGCTTGGCCGTCTCCTCGGCGCTGGAGACCAGCGTCACGTTGTCACCCATCGCCAATTGGATGAGCCCGGACAGCAGTGGATAGTGCGTGCAGCCGAGCACCAGCGTGTCGACCTGCGCGCGCTGTAGCGGCTCCAGATAGCCCTCGGCCAAGCCGAGCACCTGACGGCCGCTGGTCACGCCGCGCTCCACGAAGTCGACGAAGCGCGGGCACGCGACGGCGGTGATCTCGGTGTCACGGGCGGCGGCGAACGCGTCCTGATAGGCGTGCGAGCTGATGGTGGCCTGGGTGCCGATGACCCCGATGCGCCCGTTGCGGGTGGTGGCGACCGCGCGGCGCACCGCGGGCAGGATCACCTCGACGACGGGAACGTCGTAGCGTTCGCGGGCGTCGCGCAGGCACGCGGCCGACGCCGTGTTGCAGGCGATGACCAACGCCTTGACGCCGCGGCCGACGAGGTCGTCCCCGATGGCCAACGCGTGCGCGCGGACCTCGGGGATGGTCAGCGACCCGTACGGACCGTGGCCGGTGTCGCCGACGTAGACGATGTCTTCGTCCGGCAGCTGGTCGATGATCGCCCGCGCGACGGTGAGTCCCCCGACACCGGAGTCGAAGACGCCGATGGGTGCCAGTGCCGAGCTCATGTCTTGGGCCGCGGCACGGTGGTGCCGGCTTTCCCGGCCGTCCGGCCCTTACGTTCCGGGGCGGACAACCAATAGGCGGCCAGGACACCGGCGATCGCTCCGCACAGGTGGCCTTGCCACGACACGCCCCCGCATCTGCCGAGCACCGGCATGGCCCCGAGCAGAACGCCGCCGTAGGCGAACATGACGACCAGCCCGACGATGATGTCGCGCATCCGGCGCACGAAGATCCCGAACACCAATAAGAAGGCCAGCCAGCCGAAGATCAAGCCGGAGGCGCCGATGTGGTCGGTGGGGCCGCAGCCGCTGCCGACGTTGCCAATGAGCCAGGTGCCGAAGCCACCCAGGATCCACACGATGGCGGTCGCCCAGACGAATCGGGCCAGGCCGGCCAGCGTCATCAGGAATCCCAGGACCAGCAGCGGCACGGTGTTGGCCATCAGGTGCTGCCAGCTCGCGTGCAACACCGGGGCGAAGACGATGCCCCACAGGCCGTCGGCCTCCAGTGGGCGGATGCCGTTGGCGTCCAGCGAATGGCGGGTCAGCTGGTCGATCAGCTCGACGAGGTAGAGCAGCACCACGAAGGTGAGGATGGTGGCGGCGCCGGCCGTCGCGGTGGACCGCTTCTTCGGCTGGGCTGCAGGCGCGCCGCGGCGTCCGGTGGGAGTCCTCTTACCCATGGCTGCCCTTCCAGCGTGTTTCCAGCATCGTCAAGGCTACCGGCGCCGCGGGCGGTCGCCTCTCATCGACCGAAAGCGCCCGGCAGCACGTCGCGATAGCTCGGTATGCCGGCGATCGATTCGGCGGCCAGCACGCCACCCAGCACCGCTTGGGCCAGGCAATCGGCGGCGGCGATGCCGACCTCGGTGGCCAGCCGGGTCTCCGGCGAGAAGGCGGCGGGCGCATCCGTCGCGGGCGGCACCTCGACCGCCCCGGTGGCCAGCACGATCACGGGATGCTCGACGG
>NZ_QMEU01000019.1 GCF_003284975.1 Mycobacterium colombiense | reverse complement strand
CCGGGCGCCGCCCCGCCGTGATTACCCGGAGGCTGTGGCGCCCCGGGCGCAGCATTGGCAAACCCGGCGCCCATTCCCAGGGCCGCAGCGCTGAGCGCTCCGGCGATGGTCACCCCTCCGACAAGTTTCTTCAACTTCATGATGCTTCACCTATCCACTTAGGGATTTCTTGCAAGGAAGTTCGTGAGAACACCCCCCCGTTACATCCTCGACGTTAGATAGCCTTCCTATGGACTGGCTGTGACCCGGCCATGCAGAACGTTTGGTCGCGGCCGCCACCATGCCGCCCTCAATGCGTCATCCACCCGAGCGCAGCAGGCGCGCAGCGCATTCACCAGGTCTTTTCCGGCGAATAGTTCGCAAGCCAACGCGGCGCGTAGGTCGGTTTGGAAAGGCTTTGTTGGCTAGTCGGCAAGGGTTTTCATCTATATGGTTGCGGCCGTGCCGAGTGCGTCTCATCCGCATGAACCCCACGTCGGTTCTGTGTCGTCGAAATTGAATTGGCTGCGCGCGGGCGTCCTGGGTGCCAATGACGGAATCGTCTCCACCGCGGGCATCGTCGTGGGGGTCGCGGCCGCCACCGCCGAACGCGCCCCGATATTGACCGCGGGCAGCGCCGGCCTGGTCGCCGGGGCGGTGTCGATGGCCCTGGGCGAATATGTCTCCGTCAGCACCCAGCGCGACACTGAGAAGGCGTTGCTCAGCCAGGAGCGTCGCGAACTGCGCGAAGACCCGGCCGCCGAGCTGGACGAGCTCGCCGCACTGTATGAAGCGAAGGGCCTTACGCCGGCGACGGCTCGCACCGTGGCCGAGGAACTCACCGATCACAATCCGCTGCTCGCCCACGCCGAAGTCGAACTGGGCATCAACCCCGACGAGCTGACGAACCCGTGGCAGGCGGCATCGTCGTCGGCGCTCTCGTTTGCGATCGGTGCGCTCTTGCCGTTGATCGCGATCCTCGTCCCGCCGACCACGTGGCGAGTCCCCGTCACCGTCGCCGCCGTACTCGTGGCGCTGGTGATCACCGGTGCGGTCTCGGCGGGCTTGGGCGGAGCCCGCAAGGGCCGAGCCGTGCTGCGCAATGCCATCGGCGGCAGCATCGCGCTGGGGGTCACCTACGTGATTGGTCATCTGGTGGGCGCCGCAATCGGGTGACCGATGAGCGTCACGGCGCGGTGTGCAGCCGGCGACTGGAAGCGCAACTGTAACATCCACAGTTGCGGTCCTCAGTAGAGCCCGCAATCCCATCACCCGAAGGGTCATGCAGTGGCCGAGCCCAATATCGCGCCGGAGGAAGCTTCCTGCGCGGAACCGGTGCCGTACTTTGTCCGCGACGAAAACTACTTCGTCCCAACCAAGATCGCGCGCGGCGGATGGGGCCCATCACTGAGCGGACATGTCGTCGGCGGGCTCTTGGCGTGGGCGGTCGAGGTTGCGGCCCGGGACGCGCAACTGCAACCGGCGCGATTGACCGTCGACCTACCCCGGCCCACGGCCTTGGCGCCGCTCGAGGTGCACACGAAGGTGCAACACGACCGACGCCGATTACGGCTGGTCGAGGCCGTGATCACCCAGGATGGCGGCCCGGTGGCACAGGCGAGCGCGCTATTTTTGCGGCGAGGCGCCCAACCTGAGGGGCAGGTCTGGTCACCACCGGTGCAGATGCCACCGATCCCGCTGGACGACGCCTACTCGACGCTGTTCATGCGCACCTACGGCTGGGGCGCGGACGTACAGAACCCCGATCCGGACTGGCCGCAAGGCGACGGTCCGAAATACACCTGGATCTATGAGACACGGCCGTTGATCGACGACGAACCGCTCACCGCCTTCACCCGCGCGGCGATGGCCGGTGATATCACGGCGTCGATTGCCAACTGGGGCACCAACTCCCTGCAATTCATCAACGTCGACTACACGCTCACGCTCAGCCGACTGCCCGAGGGCGCCCATATCGGGCTCGCCTCCCTGGCGCACCACAGCCACGACGGGGTGGCTAGCGGCTCGGCGGTCCTGGTGGACGCCAACGGCCCGATCGGCACCGGGGTGTCCGTCGCGATCGCACACTCGGGATTCCGCCCGCCCTCCACCGATCCGTTGCCCAGGTGAGTCGGAAAGGAATTGGCACGGTGACATTCTGGGCCTTGATCGCCGATGCGGCACAGCGCGGATCACCCCGACCGCTTCTCGCCGATGAATACGGGCGCAGCCTGACAGCGAGCCAATTGCACGACGCCGCGTGCGCAACCGCTGCCGCCCTGGCCGAACGGGGGGTACGCCCCGGGACGGTCGTGTCCTGGCAGCTGCCCACCACGCTGGAAACCATGGTGCTGATGGCCGCACTCGCCCGACTCGGTGCGGTCCAGAACCCGATCATCCCCATCCTGCGGGAAAGCGAGGTCGGCTTCATCACCGGCCAACTGCACACCGAATTGCTTGTGGTTCCCCAGGTTTGGCGCGGCTTCGAATATGGTGAGCTGGCCCGGGCATTGTCGAGGGACAGGGGCTTCGAGGTCTTCACCCTCGACCTGGCAACACCCCCGTCCACCGGCCGGCTGCGGCTGCCCGGCGCCGACACCGCAGCGCTCCCGCCGCCGCCAAGATCCGCCGATGACCCTCGCTGGATCTACTATTCTTCGGGAACCACCGCGGCGCCCAAGGGGATCCGTCACACCGACGCGTCGGTGATCGCCGGCTCGGCGGGCGTGGTGGGCATGGTGGGCGCCAACAGTAGCGACGTGGATCCGATCGCCTTCCCGATCGCACACATCGGCGGGGCGGCGATGCTGGCCACCGGGTTGCTGACCGGCATGCGGTTGGTCCTGTTCGAGACGTTCGACCCGGCCACCACGCCGTGGGCCATCGCCGCGCACAATCCGACGTTCCTGGGGACCGCGACCCCGTTCTTCGTCGCATTCCTCGAAGCCCAACGAGCCCAAGGCGATCGGCCGCTGTTTCCGTCGGTCCGGGGCTGCCTGGCCGGGGGAGCGCCCGTCACCGCCGAACTCAGTCGCCAGGTCCGCGACACCTTCGACCTGGCCGGTATCGCCAACGCGTGGGGCATGACCGAGTTTCCGTGCGCGACGTCACCCTCGTTGACCGCCGCGCCCGAGGTGCTCGACCACACCGTCGGGCCGCCGGTCCCCGGGGTCGCAGTCCGCGCGGTCGACAGCCGCGGCGTCGAACTGGCCGCCGGTCAGGAAGGCGAGTTGCTGCTCAAGGGACCCCAGTGCTTCCTCGGCTACGCCGACCCGGCGCTCGACGCAGACGCGTTCGACGACGACGGCTGGTTGCGTACAGGCGATCTCGGCCTGATCGATGCCGACGGCAATGTCCGCGTCACGGGCCGCACCAAGGACGCGATCATTCGCAACGCGGAGAACATCTCGGCGCTCGAAATCGAGAATGCGCTCGCCACCCATCCCGGCGTCGCCGATGTCGCCGTCATCGGCATTCCCGACCCGCGCACGGGCGAACGCGTCTGTGCCGTCGTGGTGCCCGCGACGGCCGACGGTGTGACGTTGGAATCCCTTGTGCGACATTGCCAATCACGCGGCCTCAGCAGATACAAACACCCCGAACACCTGGTGGTCGTCAAGACGTTGCCGCGCAATCAATTCGGCAAGGTCATCAAAAAGGAGTTGCGCGACGCCCACGCCAAAGGCGTCCCGCGAGCGTAAGCCCGCTGCGTTTTTCGCCGGTATTTTTCGCAGTGGGCTTACTCTCGCGGCGAGAGCGGAGGACGCTACAACCCCTTGGGCGCATCGCGGACGGCCTGCACCGCCGCGGCGTCGCCGTCGAAGTCGACCTTGGCCGCTCGCCCCACGCTGAACAGCAAGAGCTCCTCGGGCGCCCCGGTCACCGTCACCGCCGGCCCCTGACCGGCGGTGAGCACCGTCTTGCCTTCCGGGGTCCGCAGCGCCACCCGGCCGGGCACCTTGGTGAGGGTGACCCGGGCCATCAACGGCAGGGTGCGCCGCAGCATCTTACTCAGGGCGGGCTCCAGCGAGCGCGGCTGCCAGCCCGGCTGCGCGCGGCGCACGTCCTCGTGGTGGATGAACATCTCGGCCACGTTGGCCACCGGGTCGAGCAGTTTGAGCGGCGAGTAGACCGGCGGGCCGGCGGCGAGCTTGCCGACCAGCTCGTCCCACTCATTCCGCTCGGCCACCTGGTTCTGCACCTTCTCGGTGTGGGAGGCGAAGAAAGGAATCAGGATGCCGGGCGCGGCGTCGAGGCGGTACTCACGGATCACCAGGTGTGCGGCCAGGTCCCGCGTCTTCCATCCCTCGCACAGCGTGGGCGCGTCCGGCCCGACGCCGCGCATGGTTTCGACGAGGGCGGCACGTTCGCGTTGAGCAACAGACATGGGTTCAGCCTAGAGGCGGTTGCCCCGGAGTGGACGGGTCCACCGAACACCACGGGTGGGCGGCTCGGTAAATTTGAGACGTCACTGTCCCTTGGAAAGGAGCTGTAGGAGCAGTCATGAACGCGCGCGTCGAGCAGTTGGAGTTTCAGGCAGAGGCTCGGCAACTGCTGGATCTGATGGTCCATTCCGTCTACTCCAACAAGGACTCGTTCCTGCGGGAGTTGATCTCCAATGCCTCCGACGCGCTGGACAAGCTGCGGCTTGAAGCGTTCCGGAACAAGGACCTCGACGTCGACACCTCCGACCTGCACATCGAGATCGACGTGGACAAGGATGCGCGCATCCTGACCATCCGTGACAACGGCATCGGGATGACCCGCGCCGAAGTGGTGGACCTGATCGGCACGCTGGCCAAGTCGGGCACCGCCGAGCTGCGCAAGCAACTAAGAGAGGCGCAGAACCTGAAAAACCGAGCGGCCTCGGAGGAACTCATCGGCCAGTTCGGTATCGGTTTCTATTCGAGCTTCATGGTCGCCGACAAGGTCGAGCTGCTCACCCGCAAAGCCGGCGAGAGCGAGGCCACCAAATGGGAATCCAGCGGCGAGGGCACCTACACCATCGAATCGGTCGACGACGCTCCGCAGGGCACGTCCGTCATCCTGCACCTCAAGCCCGAGGACGCCGAGGACGAGCTGCACGACTACACCGCGGAGTTCAGAATCAGGAGCCTGGTCAAGAAATACTCCGACTTCATCGCCTGGCCCATCCGCATGCAGGTCGAGCGGCGAGAACCGGCCGGCGAGGAGGGCGGCGAGGAGACCGTCACCATCGAGACCGAAACCCTCAACTCGATGAAGGCCCTGTGGGCCAGGCCCAAAGAAGAGGTCTCCGAAGAGGAGTACAAGGAGTTCTACAAGCACATCGCGCACGCCTGGGACGACCCGCTCGAGGTCATCGCGATGCGCGCCGAAGGCACCTTCGAGTACCAGGCATTGCTGTTCATCCCGTCGCACGCCCCGTTCGACCTGTTCAATCGGGACGGCCAGACCGGAATCCAGCTGTACGTCAAGCGGGTGTTCATCATGGGCGACTGCGACGAGCTCATGCCCGAATACCTGCGCTTCGTCAAGGGCGTCGTTGACGCCCAGGACATGTCGCTGAACGTGTCCCGCGAAATCCTGCAACAGGATCGGCAGATCAAGGCCATCCGGCGCCGACTGACCAAGAAGGTCCTCGCCACGATCAAGGATCTGCAGTCCGAGCGCCCCGAGGACTACCGCACCTTCTGGACCCAATTCGGCAGGGTCATCAAGGAGGGCCTGCTGTCGGACTTCGACAACCAGGAGACGCTGCTGCAGGTCTCCTCATTCGCCTCGACGCACAGCGAAGAGGAAGCCACCACGCTCGCCCAGTACGTGGAGCGCATGAAGGACGGCCAGACGCAGATCTTCTACGCGACGGGTGAGTCGCGCCAGCAGATCCTGAAGTCGCCGCACCTCGAGGCGTTCAAGGCCAAGGGCTACGAGGTGCTCCTGCTCACCGACCCGGTCGACGAGGTCTGGGTGGGGACCGTGACCGAATTCGACGGCAAGCCGCTGCAGTCGATCGCCAAGGGCGAGGTGGACCTCAGCTCCGACGGCGAGCAGAGCGAGGCCGAGCGCGAAGAGCAGCAAAAGGAGTTCGCCGACCTGCTGACCTGGCTCAAGGACACCCTGTCCGACCACGTCAAGGAAGTTCGGCTGTCCAACCGACTGACGGACTCGCCGGCCTGCCTGATCACCGACGCCTTCGGGATCACACCGGCGCTCGCGCGCATCTACCGCGCGTCCGGACAGGACATTCCGGTGGGCAAGCGGATCCTCGAACTCAATCCCAACCACCCCCTCGTCACCGGCCTGCGCCAAGCGCACCAGGACCGCAGCGACGACCCCTCCGTGGCGGAGACCGCGGAATTGCTCTATGGCACAGCACTTCTCGCCGAGGGTGGGGCGCTCGACGATCCCGCGAGGTTTGCTGAGATACTCGCCGACCGGCTGGCCCGCACGCTGTAGCCCCGGGCCGACCGGCCCCAGCATGCCGGGCCGAGTAGGCGATTTCCGGGATTGAAAACCGCCTGGCAGGGATACTTAGTTCCCATGCCCGAGTTTCGCGTCATCAACCCACGTGGCCGGGTCGTCGCGACGAAGAACTTTGCCGACGCGGAGGCCGCGCACGCCTGGTTCGTCAGCTCCGTGGGCGGCAACACCGAGCTGGGTTGGCGCATGGAGGTCAACGACGACGGGCAATGGGCATTCTTTGACGACACCGAAGGCTTCACCGCCCCGGTGAGCCGGCGGCCGACGAAACGCTGACCCCGCGTGGCCGAGGCTGACGAGCCCGCGCGGCGCGGCCCGACGCGCGACGTACGCTCCCACCATGCACGTCGACGCGATGACGATTCCCCAGCCGCTCGGCCAAATCGGTGAGCTCGCCCGGCGGACCCAAGCCGTCGGGTTCTCCGGTTTGTTGTTCACCGAGACGGGCCGCACCGCATACCTGAACGCCGCGGTGGCGTCGCAGGCCGCGCCCGACCTGGAGTTGTCGACGGGCGTCGCGGTGGCCTTCCCACGCAGTCCCTTCGTGACCGCCGCGGCGGCCTGGGAACTGCAGGAAGCCACCAAGGGAAGGTTCCGGCTTGGCCTCGGGACGCAGGTGCGCACCCACGTGGTGCGGCGCTACGGCACCGCCTTCGAACGGCCCGGGCCCCGGCTGCGCGACTACCTGCTGGCCGTCAAGGCGTGTTTCAAGGCGTTTCGTTCCGGGACGCTCGACCACCACGGCGACTTTTACGATCTCGACTTCATCACCCCGCAGTGGAGCCCGGGACCCATCGACGCTCCCGATCCCAAAGTCGATATCGCAGCGGTCAATCCGTGGATGCTGCGGATGGCAGGCGAAGTGGCCGACGGGGTTCACGTCCACCCGATCGGCGAACCGGGTTACCTGGCCCGCCACGTTCTGCCGACGGTCGGCGAAGGCGCGCAGAAAGCGGGCCGTTCACCGTCGGACATCGCGATCATCGTGCCCGTCATGACGATCGTCGGGGATACCGACGAGGAGCGGGACCGGCAGCGCGAAGTCGTGCGTGCCAGCATGGCCTTCTACGGAAGCACGCCCAACTACGCATTCATCTGGGACGAGGCGGGTTTCGAGGGCACGACCGCCCGGATCCGGGAAAAGCAGAAGGCCGGCGACTTCGCCGGCATGGCGGCCCAGGTCAGCGACGATCACATCGCGGTCTTCGCCACCGAGTCGACCTGGGACGGGCTGGCCGACGCATTGACGGCGAAGTACGCCGGAACCGCAACGCGATTGGTGATGTACAACTCGGTCGCCGACCAGGAGCGTTTCGAGCGCTACGGCGAGGTGGCCCGCCGGATACAGGCCGTCAGCGACCGAGCTGGATCGCTTTGACCACCAGCAGCAACGCCCCGACGACCAGATAGGCCCGCAGGGCGATCATCGCGAGCCGGGTTCCGGGGGACCAGGTGACCGGTTCGAGCAGGGCCAGCGGCGGCATGCGCCAGGTGTTGCGATCAACGCCGCGGCCCGGAAGTTGTGGCCGGGGCCGCGCGGGCTGCCGGCGGGCCAGCCAGCGCAGCACCGGCGCCGCGGCCGCCGCGAGGATGACCAGCCCGAGCGTCAGATAACCCGCGACGGCGACGACGTCGAGGCCGGGAAACAGCGTGGTGGCCATCAGGATCCCGGACAACAGCAGCAGAACGCCGACGATCAAGCCCGCGACCCAATTGAGCCAGGCGCGATTGACCCAGGGCCCCAGCACTTCTCGGTCGTTGCACAGCAACAGCAGAAACACGCTGGCGCTGGGCAGCAATAAGCCCGCGAGGGCCTGAACGGCAGTGGTGATCAACCCGAGCGGAGCACCCGGGATCAGCACGATGGCCGCGGCCAGGACCACCATCGCGGTATAGGACAGATAGAACTGTTTGGCGTCGGCGAAGCCGCGGTGCAGCGAGTGCTTCAGTCCGAACACGTCGCCGAAGGCGTAGCTGGTGGCCAGGGTCACCGCGGCGGCCCCGATGATCGAGGCGTCCATCAGCACGATGGCGAAGATCGAGCCGAGGACCGGGCGGTGCCCGCCCAGCAGATGTGCCGTCGCACCGGCGTCGGTGAAGCCGCCAAAGGTGTTGGTGGAGCGGGCCGCCCACTCGCCGGTCATCATCAGCGCGGCGGCGCCGACCACCACCACGAAGGCGCCCAGCACGGTATCGGCGCGTTCGTACCCCATGAACCGGGGCGTGATGCGCTTGTCGACGACGTTGGACTGCTGAAAGAACAGCTGCCACGGCGCCACGGTGGTACCGACGATGGCGATGATCAGCAGCACGGCATCCGAGCTGATTCCGCCCGAAATGCCGGGCACGACAAACGACTTCGCCGCGTGCCCCCACTGCGGATGTGACATCAGCAGCATCGGGATCTGCAGCAGCGTGATGGCGATGAAAATGAACATGGCCCGCTCCCATCGACGGAAGCTGCCGCTGGCCATGATCGCCACGAGCGCCACCGCCGAGATCGGTACCACAACGTATTTGGAGATGCCGATGTATTCGGCGGCCAGGCTGATGCCGATGAACTCGGTGACGATCGTCAGAAAGTTGAGCAAGAACAGGTCGCCGACCGAAAACCAGCCCCAGCCGCGGCCGAAGCGTTCGTTGATCAGCCGGGCGTGCCCGACCCCGGTGACCGCGCCGAGCCGGACCACCATTTCCTGGTTGACGATGAGCACCGGGATCAGCAGCAGCAATACCCACAGCAGTGAGTAGCCGTAGTTCTGGCCGGCCTGGGCGTAGGTTGCTACCCCGCCCGCGTCGTTGTCGCCGACCATGACGATGATTCCGGGCCCGACGATAGCCAGCAGGGTCAGCAGCCGCGTTTTCCAGGTGCGGGCATGCTCGGTTTCCCCGACGCTGATACGCCCGAACGCCCCCTCGATGTCACCCAGATGAGCGCTGTCCAGCACCGCGGTGCGCCGCGCTGGCTGCGTGGGCTCGGGGCGCTGCGCAGCCTGCGCGTCGGCCCGGGCGGCGTCCTGTTCGCCGGAGCTCACTGCGCGCTTCCTCCCCTCGGCGGCGTGTCACGGTCGTCGGCGGTGGTCTCGCGGATCGGGCGCGGCGCGGGCTCGCGGCGGCGCCAGTCTTCGGGGATGGTCGCCTCCAGCACGTCGTCAACGGTCACCACCCCGAGCAGCCGATCCTGCTCGTCGACGACGGGGATGGAGTAGAGGTTGAAATCCGCCATCAGCAGCGCGACGTCGGTCAGGTCGGCCTCGGCGTTGACTCGCACTGGATCGGAATCCATCAGGGCCGCAAGGGTTTCGGCGGGATCGACCTGCAGCAGGTTGATGACCGAGACGACACCGTCGAGCCGCTTGTCCTCGTCGAGCACATGCACCTTGATGAGCGCTTCCGGTTGGATGCCGCGCGACGCGGCGATCAACGCCAACGCCTCGCCCGCGGTGGCGGTGGCCGGACAGGTCACCGAGTCGACATTCATCAGCCCGCCCGCGCTTTCGGGGTTGAACCCCATCAGCGTGATGACTTTGGTGCGCTGCGGGGCGGGCATCAGCTCGAGCACGTGCCGGCGCCGCGACTGGCGTAGGTCGGCGATCGCGTCGGCGGCATCGTCGGCGCGCATCCGGCCCAGCAGAGCGGCGACCTCGTTGTCCGGCATGCCGTCGAGCAGCCGGCTGGCCTTTTCCGGATCCAGCTCCTCGAAGACGTCGGCCTCCAGCTCCGGGTCGCTGTGCACCCGGTCGAGGATCTCGCCGCCCTCGGCCTTGTCCGCTTCTTCGAGAAGATCGGCGATCTCGGCGGCCTTGAGGTCGCCGAACCGGTCCGACAGGCGCCGCACGGCATCCGAGCGTGCATGGCCGATCAGCGGCTCGAACGCCTTCCAATCGCGAGACGCGTGCCCGCCCGAGTGCTTGATCAGCCCGAACAACCGCGGCGGACGGCGGGTGTCCAGGCGGGTGACCATCCAGCCCTGGCCGGTCTGCTCCAGCTCGATGTCGTAGGCACGCACCAACTCGACGGTGGCCACGTCGATCAGCCGGTGGCCCAACACATCGGTGCGCAACAGCACTTCACCCTCACGGCGTTCGAACCCGCGAAGGTCAACTTTGTTCTTGGTCAACAGAACTCGATCCGCGGAGTACGCGTCGATGGATTTGTCGCCGATGAAGACGCGGCGCCCGCCGACCCCGGCCACAATCCCGGCCACCAGCGGATACTCCTCGGCTCCCCGCAGCCGCACGATCACGTCCTCGACCCGGCCCACCGTTTCCCCGGAGCGCGCCAGCACCGGGGCGCGCAACAGCTGAGAGAGGTGGATGACTGGCTGCCCGGCGCGTGGCTTGGACGCCTTTTCCGATGTGCCCACGTATCCCTCCTCAAGGCGGTACGACCTAACCCGCGGACAACCTACCTCGGGAACCATTTAGTGCGGTGCCAGGTACGGCTTCAGATCGGATCACTGGCGCGCAAGCATCATCGTGTGACCGACTCGGCCGCCAGAGCGTACGCCCTCGTCACCGCGGGCCACTACCGCCAATAGGTAAACAGCAGAATGCCATTGGGATTCGGTGGCCTTTTCTGGCGGCTATTGCTTGTCGACTTTTCCCGCGATCTGATTGGCGATGCTGACGCCCGAGTCCCCGACGCCCTTGCGGCACGCGTCGACGTCGATGACGACGTTGTTGCGAACGGTCAGCGCCCGCTGGCAGGGCATGGTCACGCTGTTGCCGTTGGAGGTGATGGTGATGGTCACCGGAGCGCTCAACACCCCATTGGCGTTGGACACCTGGCCCACCTTCCACTGAAGTTCAGGCTTACCGTCCGCGGCCGGAACGGTGTCCTGGCGGTTGGCGCAGGCGGGCCAGCGCTGAGTCGACGTCGTGAAGAACGCGCTCGCCTGCTCGGGCGACGCAAACAACACCACAAATTGGTATACGTCAGGGCTTTCCAGCTGATCGGCCCCCGCTGGAGCCGGCGCCTGGTCGTGGTAGCCGTACACCGCGGTGCTACCGCTGTCGGCGTAGACCGACGCCAACGCCGCGTGAGTGCTATATCGGCATTCGGCGGGAAACGTGTAGTCCGAGCGCTGCCCTGGGTCTTCCACCAACTGGGTGACCGGTGGGTCGCTCGTCGTCCCGGTGACGCCCAGCACGGTACCGATGTCGCTCGGCGAGAGCATCAGGTCGGGCAGTCCGGCCTGCGCCAGGGGAGTCTTCGGCGAGGCCGTCGTCGTGGTGGTCGACGACGAAGCGGCGCCTCCGGCGTTGTCGCCACCGCACCCGGCGGTCAGTATTGCGGCGGCGGCAATGGCAACTGCAGCGGTCAGCTGGCTCCTCATGCGCATGGAGCCTACGACAGCGGGGCGCCGCCGCAGGCGGATTTGCCGCATATGCGCTGGCGTGCAGGCTCTTACGGCAGCGGCGGCCGTTGCGTGCGAAGTGGGCGTCAGAAGCTATGTTCGTTGAATGTCCACAGTCGACTTCACCTCGGTATCGCCAATTGTCCCCGTCCGAGACCTGGACGTCGCGCTCGACCGGTACAGCCGGCTCGGTTTCGACGTCCGCGCGTACAAGGGCCCGGACCGGTACGGATTCGCCGATCGCGGGTCGGTGTCGATCCACCTGACCGAGTGGGCCGAGCACGACCCCTTGCGCACCGCCGCCAGCGTGTACTTCTACGTCAGCGACGCCGATGCCCTCTACGCGCAGTGGGAGGCAGTGGAGAACCTCGGCGGCCGCCTGATCGCCCCGCAGGACACACCGTACGGTCTGCGCGAATTCGCCTACGTCGATCCCGACGGCACCGCCCACCGGGTCGGTTCACCCCTGAGCTGACCTCAGGCTGATTCTGTTGTGCGAGAGTGCGTTTCGTCAGGCGACGGGGTGTAGCTGGCCTGGCTGCGGGCCAGCGCGACCGTCGCTGCCCCCATCAGCGCGACCGATAAACCCAAGGCCACCCAGCCGATGTCGTTGGTGCGCAGCGTCTCACCCAGCACGGTGACACCCAGCGCGGATCCGACGATCGGCTCGGCGACGGTGACCGCAGGCAGCGACGCGGTGAGCGGGCCGGCCCGAAAAGCCGACTGCTCCCAGGCGGTCGCGGCGATCGCCAGCACCACCCACACGTACAACTCGGGTGTCCGCAACAGCGCCGGGATACCGCGGTCGAGCTGGTCGACCACGCCCTTGGTCAACACCGAAAACAGCCCCCACAGCGAGCCGGACATCAGGCCCAGCAACAGTGCGCCGACCGAACCCGGGAACATCCGCGCGCCGATTACGCACAGGGCCAGCGCCGGACCCATGACCAAAGCCACGACGGTCCAGGTGTGAACCGACCCGCGCGGGGCGCCCTGCTGAGGGTCGCCGACCGTCACCACCACCGCGACGGCGACGGCCAGCAGAACCGCCCAAATCCCTTGCCGCAGTGTGATTCGGCGGTGTGCCACCCGTGCGCTGATGAGCAACGCGAACAGCAGCGAGGTCACCAACAGCGCCTGCACCAGCACCACCGACCCCAGGCCCAGGGCGGCTGCCTGGAAGCCGAACCCGGCCGCGGCCACCAGGCTGCCCGTCCACCACTGCCTGTCGCGCAACAGCCGGCGAAACAGGGCGACGGTGCCGACCGGTGTATCGGTGACTTGCTGTGCGGAGCGCTGCTGGACGACGTCTCCGGCGCCGACCATCAGGGCGGCCGCGATCGCGAGCAACGCCGCGATGCCCGTCTTGCTCACGCCGGTCTCCTAGCCACTATGGCGGGCCATTCCGCTTGTTGCACAAGCGATTCGCATGCGGGGCTGGCCTACGCGGTGCGTCAGCTGTTGCGCCGAATCTTGAGCGCGGTGGTGATCATCGGAATCTGCAGCGGCAGCCGGGCCAGGGCGACCAGGCGCATCGGCCACGGCTTGCCCCACCACAGCCGGCACATGTTGACGTTGCCCGGAAAAACCCCGACGAACAACGCCGCGGCGGCCAGCGCGGCGGACCGCCGGGTGCTCCGCGGCACCAGCAGCGCCCCGATCACCAGCTCGGCGACACCCGACGCGTAGGTGTAGAGCCGCGGGCTACCCGGCAGCTCGACCGGAATGATGGAGTCGAAGGGTTTGGGCGCGACGAAGTGCAGGGTGCCGATGCCGAGCAGCATCGCCGCGACACGGTAAGCGAGTTGCTGGGTGGCGTCGCGGCCGGCGTGGGGGAGGGTTGTCATGGAGCCATTGTGCCCATAGCGGCGGCGGCTTACGCGCGGTCGGCGTCGGTGAAGCGGATGATGCCACGGATGTTGCGGCCCTCGAGCATGTCGCGATAGCCGTCGTTGATCTGCTCGAGGGTGTATTCCCGCGTCACCATGTCGTCGAGATTGAGCTGCCCCAGTTTGTAAAGCTCGAGAATCGCGGGGATGTCATACTGCGGATTTCCGCCACCAAAGATGCTGCCCTGCAAGCTCTTCTGCAACAGCGAGAGCCCGGCGAGGTTCAGGGTGACCTCGTTGGCCAGCACGCTGGCCATGCCGGTGAGGCAGCAGACGCCGCCCTTGGCGGTCAGCCCCATCCACGATTCGACGTCTTTGCCCTCCACGTGGCCCACGGTGACGATTACCTTGTGGCACATGAATCCTCGTGTCGCCTCGGCGATACTGGCCGCGCCGCTGCCCACGTCCGCGAACGCCGCGGTGGCGCCGAACTTGAGCGCCTGCTCGCGCTTCCACTCGAACGGGTCGACGGCGAATATGCGTCGTGCCCCGGCGATCTTGGCGCCCTGCAGGGCGGCGACCCCGACCCCGCCGATTCCGATGACCGCGACGTCCTCGCCCGGCGAGACCGCCGCGCTGCGCACCGCCGAGCCGTAGCCGGTGGTCACCCCGCAGCCGACCAGGCAGGCCACGTCAAACGGGATGCTCGGGTCGATCTTGACCACCGACGTCTGGTGCACCACCACGTACGGCGCGAAGGTGCCCAGCAACGACATCGGGATGACGTTTTGCCCGTTGGCCGTCACCCGGAACGATCCGTCCGATACCGATTGGCCCGACAGCAGGCCCATGCCCAGGTCGCACAGGTTGCGCAGACCCGTCTGGCACGGCGTGCAGGTGCCGCAGGACGGGATGAAGGACATGACGACATGGTCGCCGACGGCTAGATTCTCGACACCCTTGCCGATCTCGGTGATGACGCCGGCGCCCTCGTGGCCGCCCAGCACCGGATAGCTCGGGATGGGGAAGTCGCCCGTCATCAGATGGTGGTCGGAGTGGCACAGGCCGGCCGTCTCCAATTGCACCGTCACCTCGCCGCGGCGGGGTTCGCCGATTTCGATCTCCTCGACCGACCATGGCTCGTTCAGTTCCCAGACCAGCGCACCTTTGGTTTTCAACGGTTGGCCTCCGTTTTTACCCGAACCGCTTAATTGTTAGCGCCGTCACAGGAGCCCGGCCTACTGAACTTAGACCATTACTATTGTCTATACAGTATTTGATACGATTCGCGGCGTCTGACCGCCCACAACAACGAGGTTGAGAACATGGGAACACCCGTCATTGTCGGAGCCGTCCGGACCGCGATCGGCCGATCGTTCAAGGGGACGCTGGTCAACACGCCGCCCGAGACCCTGATCACCGCCGTGCTACCCGAGGTGGTCCGCAGGTCGGGCATCGATCCCACTGACATCGACGACATCATCTTCGCCGAATCCCATTACGGCGGTGGCGATCTCGCCCGGTATGCGGCGACCGCGACGGGCCTGGACTACGTTCCCGGGCAGTCGGTCAACCGGCACTGCGCGGGCAGCCTCACCGCCATCGGCAACGCCGCGGCGCAGATCGGCTCCGGCATGGAACGGGTGCTCATCGCCGGCGGGGTGCAGTCGCTGTCGATGACGCCGCTGACCAACTGGCGGATCCCCGGCCCCGAGCTGAAGTTCGAGGAGCGCTGGATGCCTCCCACGCATGTGGAGACGCCCGACGCGCCCGCCAAGGACATGTCCATCACGGTCGGCTGGAACACCGCGCAGACGGTCGGCATCACGCGCGAGGAGATGGACGCCTGGGCGGCCCGCTCCCATCAGCGCGCCGTTGCCGCCCAGGACGCCGGCAAGTTCGCCGACGAGATCCTGCCGCTGAAGATCACCCAGTTCGACGGCTCGGTCACCGAGTTCGCCGTGGACGAGCACCCACGCCGCGACACCACCATCGAGAAGCTGGCCGGCCTCAAGGTGCTGCACCCCGAGATCGAGGGTTTCTCGATCACCGCAGGCAACAGCAGCGGCACCAATGACGCCGCGGCTGCCGTCGCGCTGGTCGACAGCGACTACGCGCAGGCCGAGAAGCTCAACGTGATGGGCACGATCCGGGCCTGGGCGGCCGCCGGTGTACCGCCCCGGGACTGCGGCCTGGGTGCGGTCAAGGTCATCGGGAAGGTGTTGCAGCGGGCCGGCCTGTCGCCCAGCGACGTCGCCCTGTGGGAGATCAACGAGGCGTTTGCTTCCGTCCCGATCGCGGCGTGCCGCGAATACGGCCTCGACGAGGAGAAGGTGAACTTCTCCGGTAGCGGCTGCAGCCTCGGCCACCCGATCGCGGCCTCGGGTGCGCGCATGGTGACCACGTTGGCCTACGAGCTGGCCCGCCGCGGCGGCGGCATCGGCGTCGCGGCGATGTGCGCCGGCGGCGGCCAGGGCGGCGCGGTCGTCATCGAGGTCTAGCGGCGATCGCGAGGTCGGCGAAGCTGGGGCGATGCGCGTCGCCGCCATCGATCCGAGCCTCAGCGGCTAATTGCAGAACGTGTAGCCGATGAATTGGGTGCCGCGCGTGTCGCCGCTCGAGTAATTGGCGAAGTGCACGGCCGGCTCGCCGTTGTACTGGGTGTTCATCTTCTGCACGGTCGGTGGTGGAACGCCCTTGGGGAAAGCCAGGATCATGTCGGCGTAAATCTCCAAGCCGGACTGGCATATCGCCTCGCGGCGCGGCGGCTGCGGATTCCATGCGTGCACGACGACCGGTTCCGTCAGCTGAGACCCCGTCGCGCAATTCGGGTCGCAGAGCTTGAACACCGCCGTGCCGGTCCCGTCGGCGCCCTGCGGCCCCCAGGACATCCACGACATGTCCTGCAGCGCAACGGCCACACTGGCGCAGCCCAGAACGTTGAGCTTCTTCGGACGCGCGACCGGGGGAACGGACGGGTTATAGCAGCCCGGGATGGCGAAGCTCTCCGGTGCTGGCGGCGGTTGGGTGCTAGGCGCCGTCGCGCTCTGATGGCCCCGGCTCAGCTGCACGCCCACCACTGCGAGGACCCCGACCAACACCACGGCCGCGACAATCCCGGCCCCGATCAGTCGCCCCCGCGAGGTGTGCCGCAACCGCCTCGATAATGGGACGTTGGCGTTGCCGCTCACGCTCATTAGATTACGGGTGAAACTTTGCCGGTGGGCTGCTGCCCGTCTTCGCGCCTGACAGGGTAAAGTTGGTCATCGCTGCCAAGATATTGAGGATTCCGCGGGGTTGCCGATGAAAGACCATGATCTGGCCGCACGGTTGGCCACCGAGGCCGGTCGGTTGTTGCTCGGCGTTCGAGACGAATTCGCGCACGCGGAAGCCGCTGAACGGAAAGCCGCGGGCGACAAGCGATCCCACGACTTTCTGATGGAGGCGCTCACCGCGGAGCGGCCCGGTGACGCCGTGCTGTCCGAAGAGGGCGCCGATGACCCGGTGCGATTGCGCTCGGACCGGGTCTGGATCGTCGATCCGCTGGACGGCACCCGGGAATTCTCCGAGCTCGGACGCGACGACTGGGCCGTCCACGTCGCGCTCTGGGAGGCCGGTGAGTTGGTCGCCGGCGCCGTGGCGCTGCCGGCGCAGGGCATCACGCTGGCGACTCCCGACGTCGCGTCGCCTCCCGCCGTACCGGGCAAGCCGCGCATCGTGGTGTCGCGCACCCGCCCACCCGCCATCGCCCTGAACGTGAAGGATGCCCTGGACGGGGTGCTGGTGGAAATGGGCTCCGCGGGAGCCAAAGTCGCGTCGATCGTCCAAGGGCTCTCCGATGTGTACGTGCACGCCGGCGGCCAGTTCGAATGGGACTCCGCCGCGCCGGTGGCGGTGGCACGGGCCGCCGGATTGCATACCTCTCGCATCGACGGCTCCGCCCTGGCCTATAACCAACCCGATCCGAGGTTGCCGGATCTGGTGGTCTGCCGTCCCGAACTGGCGGAAGCGGTGCTCGCGGTTACCCGCTGACTGTCGACGTTAAAAATGCGCTCAGTCTGTCACTTTGGCGACGTGACGCTATCTGTTTGCTTGGGGGAGTGGGTGAACGCAGCACGATAGGCGCTCGGGGTCAGACCGGTCTTGCGAATGAAATGGTCGCGTAGTGAGTCAATGGAACCGAGCCCGCTGCGGTGGGCGATGACCCCGACCGGCAGATCGGTAGTCTCCAAGAGTTCACGTGCGCGGTCGATCCGCAGTTGCAGCAGCCATTGCAGTGGGCTGAGTCCGGTTTCATCCCGGAAGCGTCGATTAAGCGTGCGAATACTGACCTTTGCGTGATCGGCCAAATCGGCGAGTGTGAGCTTGTCCTGAATTCTGGTCAGGGCCCAGGCACGCGTCTGACTCAAGCTGGTAGGGGCCGCCGTAGGGACGGCCGCGGCGACGAACTGCGCTTGCCCGCCGGGGCGCACAGGGGCGACCACGGCCAGGCGTGCGATCGTATTTGCCACTGCCGCACCGTGGTCGGTGCGGATGAGGTGCAGGCATAGGTCGATTCCGGCGGCCAATCCGGCCGACGTGACGACCGGCCCGTCTTCAACGAACAGCACTTCGGGCCGGACCTGCACATGTGGATAGCGTTGCGCCAACTCGGCGGCGTAACGCCAGTGCGTCGTTGCGCACCGCCCGTCCAGCAAGCCCGCGGCCGCCAGGACGAACGCGCCGGTACAGATCGACGCGATTCGCGCCCCGCGACTTGCGGCCTCCTGCAACACCGAAACCAGTTCGGGTGCGACCTTGTCGCGGGCGCCGGTACCGGTAACGAGAACGGTATCGGCGCCGCCGATGACCTCCAGAGAGCCGGTAACGATTACGTCGAACCCACCTCGCGTGGCCAACGGTCCGGGCACCGGTGTGCAGGTGCGGACTGCGTAGGCTTCGCGGCCATCGATCTGCACGCCGCCGAACAGCAGGTCGGGGATCGATAGCTCGAACGCACCGACCGGCGGGACGGCGACCACCGCAACGTGGTGAATGGCTAGAACCTCCCTTGGTATGGCATTTATGCCACTGGCGCAGTGTAGCCGGTCGCACGAATAGTGGGACTTCAAGGCCCTGAAGGAGAAACATGTCCGTGAAAGTTGTTGTCGGAGCGGGTGGTGCGGGTGTAGCGACCGCTGAGCTGCTCGCCGACTCTGGCCATGAGGTACGGCTGATCACCCGGCGCGGCAGTGGTCCGAGCCATCCGCGGATCCGGCGGATCGCGGTTGATGCGTCGAAAACCGACGACTTGGTGGGTGCGCTCAAGGGGGCGAGTACCCTCTATAACTGCGCCGCGCCGCCGTATCACCTGTGGCGCACCCGCCTTCCCGCCCTCGCTTCGGGCATGCTCAACGCCGCGATCGTGGCTGGGGCGGATTACGTGATGTTGGGCAATCTGTACGGCTACGGACCCGTGGCCGGCTCGATCACCGAACACTCGCCGCTGAAACCGAACTCGATAAAAGGTGAACTGCGCGCAGAAGTATGGATGCAGGCAAAGGCCGCACACGACGCGGGCCGGGTCCGCGTAACCGAGGTCCGCGCCAGCGATTTCATCGGCCGTGGCGCCATGTCGGTGTTCACGATCATGGTCGCGCCCAAGGTGCTTGCCGGCAAAACAGCATTATTTCCTGCCAATCTCGATGCGCCGCACAGCTGGACCGGAACAGTCGATGCAGCGCGCGCTCTGGTCGTTGCGGGCGCCGACGAGCGTAGTTGGGGACGACCGTGGCACGTTCCGACCAACCCCGCGGTGTCGCCCCGCCAGTTGGCGACGGTGTTGGCCGACTGCGCTCGAGTCGGCGCTCCCAAGCTCCGCCGCATGCCGGGCTGGTTGCTGGCTGTGGCGGCGTTGGGCTCCAAAGTGGTCCGCGAGTTACCCGAGATGCAGTATCAGCTCCAAAAGCCGTTCGTGATGGATTCCTCGGAGACCGCGCACACGTTCGGCCTGACCCCGACTGCGCTCGACGAGATTCTGCATGACGGCCTTTCCCAGGGCCGCGCCCCAATCGCGACGGCTCGCGGAACGCGATCATGACGCAAGTCCACGAATGCGGCGAACTGGGTGCGTCGGCGCAGCAGGTGTGGAGGCTAGTCGCCGATTTCGGAGGATTCGTCGAGATGCTCGTCGCCTCGCGTGACGGCACGGTCAGGACCCGCGGGGCCGGTATCGGGATGCTTCGGACCGTCACGGTCGATGGCGAGTGCATGATCGAACGGCTCGACGAGATCGACGAGGAGCAATGGCGAACCCGTTACTCCATGATCGTCACCGGACCGTTTCCCGTGGCCGATTACCGGGCAACCATCACGTTGCAGCCGCTCGGCGAGAGCAGGTGCGCGCTGAGTTGGGCGGGCTCCTTCATCCCCGTCGGTGCCAGCGAATCCGATGCCGCAGCGGCCGTGCGCTCGGTCTACAGCGAGGGAATCGCATTGATGCGTCGGCGGTTTGGGAGCTGACACGATCTGCCTGCCCGGGGCTCACTCAGACCGTGACGAACTCGGCAATCATCGCCATGTCCTCGTGCTGGAGGTGTGGCATTGGACCAGATACGTTCCGCGATAGTGGGTGAACCGCACGATCACTTCCGCCGCTCAGCCGGTGCAGCATCGATGGTGTCCTTCCAACCATGATCGAAGCGCCCGGGCGGTTTGTTGTTGCGCGACGAGACTTGAAGTGGTTGAGATGGACATGATCGGATACGTCGCGCGTCATCCGACCCGTGGGTTGTCGAAGGTCATGGTCTGGAGGCGGCTTCACCGCCAGGCCTGCTGCCAGGACTGGATGCGTTCGGCTAGTTCGGGCCCGCGGTCCTCTTGGATGAAGTGGCTGGCGTTGATGCGGGCGTGTGGCTGGCCCGCGGCCCCGGGAATGTGCTTGATCAGTGCGCTGTCCGCCCGCCCGAGGATCGGATCGCGGGCCCCGAAGATGGCGAGGAAGGGCTTTTCCCAGCGGCCGAGGGCGTCCCAGGCCTTCCTGTTGGCCGGGATCGCCGGATCGGTGGGAGAGGTGGGGACCAGCTGAGGGAACGCCCGCGCCCCGGCTTGATACGACTTGTCGGGGAAGGGCGCGTCGTACCCGGCGCGGACTTTCGACGGCACCCGGCGAACGGTCCCGGCGCTGACGATGCGGCCCGCGGGCAGCACGGGGGAGTAGCGGGCGAAGGCACGCCAGGCGTAGAAGGCGGGCGGGGTGCGCCGTTGCGCCGTGGGCAGGAAACCGTTGGCCACCACCAGCCGCCCGATGCGGTCGGACTGCTCGGCGGCGATGCGCAGCCCGATCAACGATCCCCAGTCCTGCACGAACAGCGTGACGTCCCTGAGGTTGAGGTGCTCGAACCAGGAGGTCACCCATTCGACGTGCCGCTGGTAGGTGTAGTCCTCGACCCGGCTGGGCTTGTCCGAACGGCCGAAACCGATCAGATCGGGCGCCAGCACACGGTTCCCGGCGTCGGTCAGGGGCGGGATCATCGTGCGGTAGAGGTAGCTCCACGTGGGTTCGCCATGCAATAGCACGATCGGCGGCCCTTCGATCGTGCCCTCGTCGAGGTAGTGCATGCGCAGCGGGCGGGTGTCGCTTGCGGTTACGTCAAGGTAGTGCCCAACGAACGGGTAGCCCTCCAGGTTTTCGAATCGGGAGTCCGGGGTTCGCAGCACATGCATATTCAGCTCCTCCGGTGAACCGGCACCTCTGCTAGCCTCTCTCGCCGGGGCCAGTTCGTCTAGTAGCAGATTCATTGAGCTGGGCCCAACGGGCTACTAAAATGGTTCATTCATGGCAATTTGGCGCGCGGTTCTACTCATCGCCGACATCGGCGGCTACACGCAGTACATGCAGTGGAACCGGACGCATCTTGCCCATGCCCAGCTGACCGTTGCGGGCCTGCTGGAGTCGGTCATCAACGCGGGCAAGGGTTTGAAGCTGGCGAAACTCGAGGGCGACGCCGCGTTCTTCTGGGCACCGGACAGCCACGCCAAAGTGGTGGTGTGCGACCGGCTGTCACGGATGCGCGCGGCGTTCCTGCAGCGGCGCGAGCAGATGAAAAACGACATCGCCTGCCAGTGCGCGAGTTGTGAACAGCTGGACAACTTGTCGCTCAAGTTCGTCGTGCACGTGGGCGAGGTGGCGGATCAGAAGGTGAAGCGCCATACCGAGCTGGCCGGCTTCGATGTCATCCTGGTGCACCGGATGCTGAAAAACATGGTGCCGGTTGCCGAATACGTGCTAATGACCGATCCCGTCGCCGCATGCCTCGACGAGCAGATGCGTGAACTGTGCCTGCCGTTGGTGCATGTCTTCGATGGCATCGGCGAAACGCCGACGCACTACATCGACCTCGCGTCATTGCAGGTTCCCGCGGTGGCACCGCGGCGCAGCTTTTTACGCAGGTTCGGTGCGACGGCGAAACTCGAGATCGACAGCCTGCCCTTCACGCTCGGCATGAAGGAGCCCGCGCAAGGATTCCGCAACTTGGGCCGAGGGGCCGAGGAGATCTCTGCATAGCCGAAAACCGTTGTGGTTCGGCGTTATTGCTAGCGTGCGCTGGCCAAGGCCCGGCCCATGCGCGACAGGGCCTCGCCGAGAATGGCTCGCGAGGTGGCGAAGTTCAATCGCACGTGTCCGGTTCCGCCGGTTCCGAACACGTGGCCGGAGCTGAGTGCCACCCGCGCGTGGTCGAGGAACCAGCGGGCGGGCCCCGACAGGTCCGCAACCACCGCAAGGCCGTCGGGGGCATCCTCGACGAAACCGAGTTCCCGGCAATCCAGCCACGCAAGGTAAGTGCCTTGCGGCCATTGATATTTCACGCCGGGAAGGTGTTCGGCGACCAGGTCGCCCAGCAAAGTCCGGTTCTCGTCCAGGCCCCGCAGGGTCGCGTCCAGCCAGTCGCCGCCGCTGCGAAATGCCTCGGCGTGGGCGATGACACCGAGATGGCTGGGCCCGTGGCTGACCTCCTCGGGCATCCTGTTCAGGTCGGCGACCGCTTCCGGCCCGGCGATGGCCAGGGCCGCTTTCAAACCGGACAGATTCCAAGCCTTCGACGCCGAGGTCAGGGCGAAGGCGTTCTCGGCGCCGGGGACGGTGAGAAAGGGCGTGAAGCGCGATCCGGGCAGGATGACGGGCGCGTGGATCTCGTCGGACACCACCCGCACGCCGAACCGCCGGGCGAGCTCGGCGACCCCGCGCAGTTCGTCGGCGGTGTGCACCGATCCGGTCGGGTTGTGGGGATTGCACAACAAATAGGCGACCTTCGCGTCCCTGGAAGCCCCCGCACGGGCCCGGACGAAGGCATTCTCCAAGGTGCCCAAATCAATTCGCCCATCGCGTAGCGGCGCCTCGATCACCTGACGGCCGTCGTGGGCGACGAATGCGTAGAACGGGGCGTAGACCGGCGGGTTGACGACGACGGCGTCACCGTGATCGGTCAGCAGGCGCAGCACCTCGACGACACCGAGCATGACGTCGGGAACCAGCGCGGTGCGGCCCACTTCCAGGTCGTGCCACTGCCAGTGCTGCGCCGCGAATTGGCTGACCGCTTCCGCCAGCGCGGTGCCGCAGGGGTATCCGGTGTCGCCGCCGTCGATGGCCTCGCGTAGCGCCTGCGCCACCGTCGGCGCCAGGTTCACGTCCATCTCGGCGACCCACAGCGGCAGGACATCGGCGGGATGCGCGCGCCATTTCATGCTGGTGCGCAGCTGCAGCTGGGCCAGGGTGAGTTCCTCGAGCGGATTAACCGTCACGCCCGCAGAGTAACCGGCGTAGCCTACCCGCCGACAAATACTTTTTGCGGGATCGTCAACGGCAGGTCCACCGAACTGAGCAATCCCGGTTGGGCGGCAACGACATACGGCACGGCGTTGACGACGCGCATCGCGGTGGCGACCATGGCGCCCGCCCCGGACGTCATCCCGCCGATGCCCGCCTTGGCGGGATCTTTCAGCGTCGCCGCCAGCGTGCAGTCGATGTCCGGATCGCCGGAAATCATCACGCGGTAGGACAGATCGCCAATCCCTTTGGGCCACTCGAGGGCGACGTCGTGCGCCAGCCGGGTCACGTGCTCGATGACGATCGCTTCCCGGCCGTCGACCACGCCGATCGCCTGCATGCGCAGGGCGCCGCAGGTTCCCGCCTCGACGGTGCCCATCGCGACCTCGAGCGTCTGGTTGGTGACGGCGCGGTCGAAACCCTCGCGCACTTCCTGGACTTCGACCCCCAACGCGTCGGCGATCAACCGGATCTGCCCTTGCCATTCCCCGGCGATGGCGCCGGGGTAGCTGATCCACGGCTGGTAGTCCAGCGGACGGCCGAAGCCCAGCGCGTCGCTCATGATGTCGGGAACCCCGTAGTCGTCGTACAGGCCGATCTCGAACGAGTGGATCTTGTCGATCGACGATGACTGGGTGGACAGCACCAGCGGCAGATAGTCGGCGGCGAAGCCCGGCTCGATGCCGGAGGCGTACAGCGACACCTGGCCCTGCTTGGCCGCGGCGACAAGCTGGTCGCGCCACTCCGCGGGCTCGTAGGCGTGCGGGTTGACCAATCGCGTGGTGCTGGTGGTCACGACGTTGATCCCGGCTTCGAGCAGCTTGACGTAATCCGGGATGGCCAGCGCGTCGCGCTCCGGGCCGCTGGCCGCATAGATGACGCAATCGGGCTTGAGCGCGATCAGCGCGTCGGCGTCGTTGGTGGCGTTCAGGCCGATCGGCTCACCGCCGGCCAGCTCGCCCGCGTCCTTGCCGACCTTGGCGTACGAGTGGACCCACACGCCGACCAGGTTCAGATTAGGGCGTCGCTGGATCGCGCGGATGGCAATCGATCCGATGCCACCCGTCGCCCACACCACCACGCGATGAGCCGTCATCTTGTTCCTCCTCAGGGGCGTGCGCGTCGCGCAACACGACGAAAGCCGGGGCGGCCGTTGCTTTTACGCGGACGGCAGCGGCCGGTGTGACCGACGGTCGACTTGGAAACTACCGCCGCGAATCCGCCCGGTCAAGGATTTAAGAAAGTGGGCACTATCTTAGCGAACAAATTTTAGGTTAGGGTGCTGCTGTGACGGCCCACCAGCGTGTTGCCCGCCTCCGAGCGAAAATTCGGGGCGGCGGGCGCTGATGTTCACGCTCAGGTTCGACATGCGCGCCCCGGTTGGGGGAGCACCGGCCACAGATCTGTACGCCGCGGCCATCGACATGTGCGAGTGGGCCGAAACGCGCGGTGCCGCGCTGGCCGTGCTCTCCGAGCACCACGGCGCTCATGACGGTCATCTGCCGGTGCCGCTCACCTTGGCGTCGGCGATAGCGGCCAGGACGCGCACGCTGGCGATCCTGCTCGCCGCGGTGCCGATTGCGCTGTGGGATCCGGTCCGGCTCGCCGAGGAGATCAGCGTGCTGGACCTGATCAGTGGTGGACGGGTGTCCTACGCGTTCGGGGTGGGGCATCGGCGGGAGGAATACGAGCACTTCGGCACCGGAAATGTGGCGGAGCTTCGAGTGGACGGCGGCCCGTACCGCTTTTCATACCCGACGAGGCGATCGACTACATGCGCGGCGGGCGACTGTTGTTCGTTGCATCCGCTGTGCGGCGGCGTCGCACCGGAGGTGGCCTGGCTTTATCTCGAGCGGTCCGCGATCGCCGCCGCGCGGGCGCACGACAAGTGAGGAGAGCTGCTGATGCGGGTTGTCGTGTGGTCGACCGGGGGCGTCGGCTCGAACGCGATTGATGCCATCCGGCGACGGCCGGACCTGGAACTTGTTGGCGTGTGGGTACATTCACCCGACAAGGCCGGCAAGGACGCCGGCGAGCTGGCCGGCGGGGAGCCCATGGGCGTCACGGCCACCAATAATGCCGACGCGCTGATCGCGCTGACCCCCGACTGCGTGGTGTATGCGGCCAGCGGTCCCGACCGCGATAGCGCGGCGGTGCCCGACTATGTGCGTCTGCTGGCGGCGGGCATCAATGTGGTGTCGACGTCGTCGACGAGTCTGGTGTACCCGCCGTCCTACTTCGCGCCCAACTGGCGCGACGAACTGGACGGCGCGGCCAAAGCGGGTCGGGCGTCGTTCTACGCGTCGGGCATCTTCCCCGGGTTCGCCTCCGACCAGCTCGCGCTACTCATGACGACCCAGTCCAAGAGCATCCGCCGGATCACGGCCAGCGAGGTCGCGCTCAACGACCACTACCCGGTCGCCGACGTGATGATGGACGGGATGGGCTTTGGCCGGCCGCTCGAGTTCGAGCCGATGCTGAAGACACCCGGCTTCATCGAATTGGCTTGGAAGGCACCGATTTACCTGATGGCGGCGGGACTCGGTGTCGAGGTGGAGGAGATACGCGGTTCGCTCGACCGTGAGCTCACCGACCGGGACATCGAGGTTGCGTTCGGCACGATAAAAGCGGGCACCTGCGGCGCGGTGCGGACCCGGGCGGCGGGAGTGGTCAACGGCCGCAAGGCCATCGTGATCGAGCACGTCATCCGGATGGCCCGCGACGTCGCCCTGGACTGGCCGGCGTCGGCCTGCGACGCCACCTATCGGGTCGACATCGAGGGAGATCCGGACATCCACTGCGAGCTGACGCTGGGCGATACCGAAGGACACGGGGCCGGGCGGGCCGCCATGGCGGCCACGGCGATGCGCGTGGTCAACGCGATCCCGTATGTCGTCGAGGCGCCCCCGGGGCTGCTGAGCTCGCTGGACATTCCCATGGCGCTGCCGCTTTACGCCTTCGACTGAAGGTGTAACGTGCATCACCAAGATTAGCCCACCTAGGAGTCTGCCGTGTACACACTGCGCTTCGACATGCGCGATCCCGAATGGGCTGCGCCCCCAACCGATTTGTACGCCGCGGCTCCCGAAATGTCCGCGTGGGCCGAGGAGCACGGTGGCCTGGCGGCCGTCCTGTGTGAGCACCACGGGTCCGAGGACGGCTACCTGCCGTCACCGTTCCTGCTGGCCTCGGCGGTGGCGGCGCGAACCCAGCGCCTGGCGCTGAGCCTCATCCTGATCCTCCCGTTCTACGAAACGGTCCGCCTCGCCGAGGACATGGCGGTGCTCGACATCATCAGCAACGGGCGGGCGTCGTACATCCTGGCCCTGGGCTACCGGCCCGAGGAATTCGAGCACTTCGGCGTGCCGATCAAGAAGCGCGGCCGCCTCTGCGACGAGAAACTCGCGCTGCTGCGGCGACTGCTCGCCGGTGAAACCGTCGTCGAGGACGGGCGGTCGATCACCGTGACGCCTCGGCCGCTGACGCCCGGCGGGCCGGGACTGATGTGGGGCGGCGGCACGGTCGCGGCGGCCCGCCGGGCCGGCAGATACGGACTCGGCATGCTGGGCAACGCCAACGCGCCGGGTATGCGCGAGGCCTACGAGGAGGCCTGCCGCGAGCACGGGCATCAACCCGGGCCGACGATGTTTCCCGACCGCGACACGCCCTCGGTGGTGTTCGTCGCCGACGACGTGGACGAGGCGTGGAAAGAGATCGGCGAGCACCTGCTGCACGACGTGCGCACCTACGCCGCGTGGAATCCGGGGGACGAGACGACCGCGGGATTCAGCCACGTCAACACCATCGACGAGCTGCGCGAGACACCGACGTCGCACGTGATTATTTCGGTGCCAGAAGCGATTTCGCGCGTCAAGGCCGGTCAGGTGCTCAATCTGTCGCCGCTGTGCGGCGGGCTGCCGCCGGAGATCGCGTGGCCGTACCTCAAGCGCGTCGGCGAAGTGGTGCTGCCCGAGGCTCTCGGCTGACCGCTACTCCTCGCCGAAGCGATCGACGAGGTGCGAGTTGACGCCGTCGGGGTCGAGCCGCCGCGCCACCAGATAGCCGGCCCCCGTCCAGGCGCGCCGAGACCAGTTCCCGAACGACACCCGTGTTCCCGGCGCGCCGGATGCGGCCGGCATCATCTTGACGCGTTCGAGCGCCTCCTTCACCCCGCGCGGGCTCAACGGGTGGGCGTCGGCGAGCGCCCGCAGCAGCGTGTGCGCGACGTCCCGATTGACCACCGGCACACACCATTCCGGTCGCCGGCCGTAGGCCTCGTTGTACTCGTCTAGGAATTGCTGCCCGACCGCGTTGCCCTCGTCGTACTGGTCGACACCGGTCCAGCCCATGAAGGCGTTCCACATGATGGGGTTGAGCCAGGCGTTCTGGAAGGCGGTACCGCAGAACCGGGGCGGATCCCAGCCCAGCGCCTCGAGCGCCGGGTTGACGAACACGATCCCAAAGCCGAACCCGCAGTGCACGATCGCCTGCGCCTTTGCGTCGTGCAGCGCCTGGACCGCGGCCGTCACGTCCCCGGCGGTCTGGGCGATCGACGCCTCGGCCACGATGCGAATGTCCTTGCGCTTGCACGCATCCCGGAAGTTCTTCAGATACGCCTCGCCGACCAGCGACTGCTCCACGAGCACGCCGACCTCGGCGTGACCACCCTTGGCCAGCAGGTCGGACCAGAAGATCGGCTCGTCGGTGTGCGAGCCCATCGGGTAGGCGAAGAACCACTCGCCGAGCGCGGCGTCGGAGCCGGTCACGCTGATGCAGGGGACCTTGAACCGCTCCTCGATGGCCTCTCGGGTCGGGATCGCGTTGTCCCCGATATTGGGCCCGAAGATCGCCAGGCAACCCGCGTCGCACAACTCGCCGTAGGCGTCGATGACCGCCTTGACCGATCCCTTGGGTAGGCCCTCCACCTCGCGGTAGATGATCTCGATCGGCCGATCGATCAGCCCTTGCTCGACACCTTTCTTGAAGACCAGGTCGAACGGTTGCATCAGGTCCTCGAAGTACGTCTTCGGAAAGCCCTCGGGCAGGCGGAAGTCCATCAAATAACCGATTTTGATCGGCTCCGCAGTGCTCTCGTAACCCATGTGATCGCTGCCTTACTTGGGTTGGTTGGGGACGCCCGGGTACAGCTGCTCGGTCGGCCCCGCGGTGACGTAGCCGCCCAGCTTCGTAATAAGGTGCGGCGCGAACACCGCGCCGTAGACCAGGTGTCCGACGACGATGACGGCCACGATGGAGAGCACCGCAGACTGGCCGCGGCTCTTCGCCCTCCTGTCCGCCCACATGTCGATGACGTTTCGTCCTTGCGCATCGGTGCGCCCGAGCAGATACGTGAACAGCATCATCTGGATGCCCATGGCCAGCGAGTCGTACAGCGGGTACTGGTGCTTGGTCCCCTCGAAGATCGCGAGGCCGGGAATCACGTACCCGTAATAGAAGTTGCCGAGTTGGGCGCCGGTGAAGGCGTTGAAAAACAATGCCCAGCAGATGCCGACGACGAGGCCGACCACCAGCAGGGTAATCGGCATGCGCCAGTTGAACTTTGCGCTCAGCCACCGTCCGAGGGCGGCCCCGGTCACCGCGGGGATGATGAAGTAGGAGACGTAACCGATCGGCACCGCTAACGGCAACCCGCCCCACGTCACGTTCAACGGCCACCAGGACGGCATGCGAGGCAGCGCGGGCGGAAACTGTGCATACATCGCCCAGTCGTAGGGGGACTCGATCCAGGAGAACGAGATCGCCGAGATGCCGAGAAGCAACAGCGGGCGGATGCGGCGACGCCGGTAGCTCAGGTAGATCCCCGCGATCAAAAACGCGATGCTCGCGACGTAGGAAAAGTACTGAGCCCCGGCCATCGCCGGCGTCATCTGGGTGTTCACCGGCGACCCTCGTCGCTCGGTGCGCGCCGCGCCTCGGGGTCGAAGCGCAGCACCAGGCCGAATATCAGAACGATCAGTCCGAACAGCGTGCCGAGCATGATTACAGCGCCCATGGTGTCACCCTTCCGATGGTTTCGCCTTAAGGTAGTGGATACTATCCTATTGAGATAGTGGATACTATCCCGAAGGCCGTTCGAGGAGTGGACACCGGTGCCCCAGCGAGCAATTAAGCAGCCCACGCCGGCCACGGTGGCGCGTCGCCCCCGTGGCGAGCCGCGCCGGCTACTGCTCGATGCCGCCCGGGAGCTCTTCGCCGGCCAGGACTATCGCAGCACCACGACGCGCGAAATCGCCCAAGCCGCGGGCGTCACCGAACACCTGCTGTTTCGCAACTTCGGGTCGAAGGCCGCGTTGTTCCGCGAGGCGCTCGTCGTCCCCTTCGTGACCTTCGTCGACGAATTCGGCCAGACCTGGCAGTCGGTGGTTCCCGAGGAGACCGACGAGCAGGAACTGACCCGGCTGTTCGTCTCGAAGCTCTACGACGTGTTCGTCGAACATCAGGGTCTGCTGTTGACACTGATGGCCGCCGACAGTCTCAGCGACGACGAGAAGGTCGACGCCGGCATCGCCGAGATCCGCCGGGCGGTCACGGTGCTGGGCCAGATCAGCGTTGAGGGCATGCAATTGCGGGGGTTGCGGTCCGATCACCCTGACCTGCCGGCCCACTCGACCGTGTCGATGATCGCCGGCATGGCCGCGCTGCGGTCGACCTACTTCGGAAACAATCCACCGCCGCGGGAGGTGATCGTTGAGGAACTCGTCCAAGCACTCTTACACGGCTTCTTGCACCGCAACGACTGAGATAGGGATCCGACAATGACCAGCCCCAGCGCCGTCGAGCTGTACTACGACCCGTTCGATGTCGAGATCGACGACAACCCGTACCCGGTGTGGAAGCGGATGCGCGAAGAAGCGCCGCTGTACTACAACGAGAAGTACAACTTCTATGCGCTGAGTCGGTACGACGACGTGGTGCGGGAGTTGCCGAACTGGGAGACTTACCGATCCGGGCGCGGCACGACCGCCGACATCTTGTTCGCGAACATCGAAGTGCCGCCGGGCATTCTGCTGTTCGAGGATCCGCCGCTGCACGATCTGCACCGCAAACTGCTGTCCCGCGTCTTCACGCCCCGGCGCATGCTGGCCGTCGAGGATCTGGTGCGTGGGTTCTGTGTCCGCGAACTCGACCCGCTGATCGGACAGGGCGGCTTCGATTTCATCGCCGACCTCGGCGCGATGATGCCGATGCGGACCATCGGGTATCTGTTGGGCATTCCCGAGGCCGATCAGGAAAAGATCCGGGACCGCAGCGTCGCCAACATCGAACTGTCCAGGGACAGCGACCCAGCGGCGGTCGATGCCAATGTGTTCGCGAATTCCATTGCCCTGTTTGCCGAGTACATCGAATGGCGGGCCGATCATCCCTCCGACGACCTGATGACGGAGTTGCTGCGGGCCGAGATCGACGAGCCGGACGGGACGCGGCGCCCGTTGACGCGGACGGAGGTGCTGTCCTACACCGCGATGATCGCCGGTGCCGGCAACGAAACCACGGCCCGTCTCATCGGTTTCATGGGCCAACTGTTGTCGGATCACCCGGATCAACGCCGCGAACTCGTCGCCGACCCGTCGCTGATTCCTGGGGCGATCGAGGAGACGCTGCGGTACGAGCCGCCGTCACCAGTGCAGGCCCGCTACGTCGCGCGGGATGCCGAGCACTATGGGTGCGTGGTTCCGGAGGGATCGTTCATGCTGCTGTTGAACGCGTCGGCCAACCGCGACGAAGGCCACTTCCCGGATGCGGATCGCTACGACATCCACCGCCGCGGAAGCCATCTCAGCTTCGGGCAGGGCCTGCATTTCTGCCTGGGTTCGGCGCTGGCCCGGCTGGAAGCGCGGGTGGCCTTCGAGGAAGTGCTGAAGCGTTGGCCAGACTGGGAAGTCGACTACGCGAACGCCCAGCGGGCGCACACCGCGAGCGTGCGCGGTTGGGCGCGCCTGCCCGTGGTCACGCCATAGGCTTGGGGCTCGGACTTTTTGGTCGCCGAGTGTGAAGTTAGTTTCACCCTCGGCGACGAGCGTGAGGTTTGTTTCACATTCGGCGAGCTAGGAGCCGCTCTGGTCCACCAAGACCGCGCCGTCGGGCTGGTTTCCCAAGGTCTGCAACGGAATATCGTCGCCCCGGGCGGTGAGGCGCACGATCTGGGCTAGTTGCCCCGGGGCGTCACACTGCAGGTAATGGTCGGCGCCGGGAATCACCCAGTAGTGATTGCGGCCCGGCTTGTTCCTCAGATACGTCTGCCAGACGTGGTTGGGGACGCGCAACGGTGCCACGTTGTCGTGGACGCCCCAGATCACCGTCGTGTTGACGTCGCTGGTGGAAAGAGCTTCCAGCCAACCGGTTTCGTCGGCCGCGCGCTCGTGCAGATATTGGATGGTGTCGGGCAGCACCCGGATTCCGTCATTGTGCGCGAAGCTTTTCGCCAGGGCGGCGATCTCCGGGTCATCCAGTGTGCGTCGCGGCATGAACGTGCTCGCGCCCATGCCGGCCGCCAGCATCTCGGGCGTGGTGGCCGCCGCGGTGGCCCGCGCGGTGGCGGGGTCGAGCAGCGCGGTCTGGAATGCGGTGAGGTTGGCTAGCGGAAGGTAGATGTTGGCGTTGGTCAGGATCAGGTCGACGGGTGCGGCCGGCGGGTCCAGGGCGGCCAGCATGCCCACCGCGATCATGCCGACGCTGCTACCCCGGTCATGGGTCAGCATGCGGTATTCGGTGAGCCTCCACACCTGCGTGATCGCATGGACGAGCAGGCGCGCGTCGTCGTAGAGCGAGTACCTGTAGGGCTCGGGTGGTTTGTCGGAGAGTCCGTAGCCGGGAAAGTCCAGCAGGTAGATATCGAACTCCGCGCTCAGTTCACCCGCCAACGCGAAATAGTCGATGCTGCTGGTCGGAAAGCCGTGCACCAACACCAATGCGGGCGCGCCGGCAGTGCCGCACCGGCGGGTGAACACCGCGACCTCTGCGCCGTCGTTGGCCGCGGTCGTCGAGCGCCATCGCAGCTCGGTGCCGCCGTCTTGCCACTGCGCAAAGATGTCCAAGCTGTCAGCATCGCAGAGGCCGCCGCGGCAGACAACTATCCGCCTACGGGCACGTCACGTGAATGCCGAACGTGACGTCGCGCAAACCACTTTGGCCGGGTGTGGTCGCCTGGCCCGTCCCGGTCACCGTATAACTCTTGCCGTCCTTGGTCGCTTGCACTTGAGTCGGCGATTTCGTTCCTTGGTAAGGCAATTGGTATTGGCCGTTGTCCAGCTTGAGCGAAATGGCGAAGCCGTCGACGGTGGGCGGTTGCTCGTCGGATACCGCCAGCGACACCGATGCGGCATCGTCGTGCACGCTGATCCGGGTGGTCAGGTCACCCGATTCCGGGGGAGACGCGCTCGGCTGCGCCGCCGAGCGGGTGCAGTCCACCGCGGCGATCATCGTGTGCTTGTTCCCGTCGATCATGACGGTCGTGCTTGCCAATGGCGGGCCCGAACTCGGGGCGGCGGGGTGCTTGGATGAACAGGCCGGCAGGCCGGCCACCAACGCCACCAGGCCGAGTGCGGCGGCCGCGCGGACGACCCACCGCTGGCCGCGGCGATTGCCGGAATTGGTCATGGCACCCCCCTTGGTCTAGGTCGTCACGAGGACTATAGGTCCCGTTCGTTTCCCCTGCCCGACTAAAACCGGAGCGCGGGAAAAACTCCACCGCTAGCGAGTTGATTCGATATGTGTTTATATAGATGTATGTCGAAGCAGCTGTTGACGGAGTGTTGCCCGGCACTGGGAGCGGCGGCGTTGGCCGAGCCGCAGGCCGCTGAGCTGGCGGCGATGTTCAAGGCGCTCAGCGATCCGGTGCGGCTGCGACTGTTGAGCCTGGTCGCCAGCCATCCTGGCGGCCAAGCCTGCGTCTGCGAGATCTCCCAGACGTTCGACGTGTCACAGCCGACGATCTCCCATCACCTCAAGACGCTGCGGTCGGCCGGGCTGTTGGATTGTGAACGACGCGGCACATGGGTCTACTACTGGGTGGTTCCCGCTGCATTGCAACAACTTTCGTCGGTGTTGAGCGTCGATGCACGCGTGACCGCGGAATGTGGGTCATGAACTCGATCGACACGGCGGTGGGCGCCCGGCTTTCGACGTTGGATCGGTTCCTGCCGGGATGGATCGCGATCGCCATGGTCGCGGGGCTGCTGCTCGGCCGCTTGGTCCCCGGCCTGGGGCGGGCAGTCAGCGCCGTTGAGGTCGACGGCATCTCGTTGCCCATCGCGATCGGCCTGCTGGTGATGATGTACCCGGTGCTGGCCAAGGTGCGCTACGACCAGCTCGGCGGCGTCACCGGCGACCGCAAGCTCATGGTGGCGTCGGTGGTGCTGAACTGGCTGATCGGACCCGCCGTGATGTTCGCCCTGGCCTGGCTGATGCTGCCGGATCTGCCGGACTACCGCACCGGGCTGATCATCGTGGGTTTGGCGCGCTGCATCGCCATGGTCATCATCTGGAACGACCTCGCGTGCGGCGACCGCGAAGCCGCCGCGGTTCTGGTCGCGCTGAATTCGATGTTCCAGGTCGTCATGTTCGCCGCCCTGGGCTGGTTCTATCTGTCGGTGTTGCCCGGGTGGCTGGGGCTGAGCACGACCGGCATCGACGTATCCGCCTGGCATATCGCGAAATCCGTACTCATCTTCCTGGGCATCCCGCTGCTGGCCGGATACCTGTCGCGGCGCCTCGGTGAGCGCACCAGAGGCCGCGGCTGGTACGAGGGTCGTTTCCTGCCCATGATCGGGCCGTGGGCGTTGTACGGATTGCTGTTCACCATCGTCATCCTCTTCGCGCTGCAAGGTCACCAGATCACCTCGCGCCCTTGGGACGTCGCGCGAATCGCGCTGCCGCTGCTGGCGTATTTCGCGATCATGTGGGCCGGCGGATATGGCCTGGGAGTCCTGCTGCGACTCGGCTACGCCCGCACCACCACCCTGGCCTTCACCGCCGCGGGCAACAACTTTGAACTCGCAATCGCGGTGGCGATCGCCACCTACGGCGCCGCGTCCGGTCAGGCACTGGCCGGTGTGGTCGGACCGCTGATCGAAGTGCCGATCCTGGTCGCGCTGGTTTACGTTTCGTTGGCCCTGCGTCCGCGGCTCTTTGGTGACCCTGCCTCGGCTGGCGCGGAGAGACCCAGTGTTCTCTTCGTCTGCGTGCACAACGCCGGCCGCTCGCAGATGGCCGCCGCGCTGCTGAGGCATTTGGCCGGCGACCGCATCGAAGTACGCTCCGCCGGAACGGAGCCCGCCGACCAGATCAATCCGGCCGCGGTGGCGGTGATGGCCGAATGGGGCATCGATATCACCGACGTCCCGAAAGTTCTCACCGCCGACGCGGTGCAGAGCAGCGACGTCGTTATCACGATGGGCTGCGGCGATACCTGCCCGTATTTCCCGGGCGTCTCGTACCGTGATTGGCGCCTGCGCGATCCCGCCGGCCAGCCGGTCGAGGCGGTGCGGGCCATTCGCGACGACATCGCCGAGCGTGTCCGTGCGCTCATCGAAGAACTGCCGGGGACAACGATGACGATCGAGATGCCCACCGGGAAAGGAAGTTAACATGTCGCGTGTTCAAATGGCCCTCAACGTCGACAATCTCGACGAGGCAATCGCGTTCTACACCAAGCTTTTCAATGTCGAGCCGGCCAAGATCAAGCCCGGCTACGCCAACTTCGCCGTCGATGAGCCGCCACTGAAATTGGTGTTGTTGGAGAACCCCGGTCACGGCGGCAGTCTCAACCACCTCGGCGTTGAGGTCGCCTCCAGCGACACCGTGCACAACGAAAGCCGACGGCTCGCCGGGGTGGGCTTGCTGGCCGACGAAGAGCTCGACACGACGTGTTGCTTCGCCACCCAGGACAAAGTCTGGGTGAGCGGTCCGGGCGGTGAACGTTGGGAGATCTACACGGTGAAGGCCCATTCCGAGACGTTCGGGCCCGGCGACCAATCGGAGTCCGCCTGCTGCGCCTCGTAGGCGGCGAATGTCGCCTACGGCCAGGCGTCCCAGCTGATCATGCTGCGCAGCGGCCCGGCGAACACCGGCCGCACCGCCGTTGAATGCCAACGCTCTTCGATGATCGGGGCCAACGCACCGGTCGTGGCCAGCGGATCCTTATCGAGGTAGACCACGGTGATGTACTGGTGGTCGGTTCGCCAGCCCCGGGGCAGGTGGCTCCAGCCGGCGCTGGAACCGAACGTCCACGCGCCGGCGGTGCCCGGCGTCGCCAGGAGTGCCGGATAGTGCTCGGCATGCAACCACTGCAGCCAGTCGTCCGGCCGACCGTCGGTGGGTTCTTCAACGATCAGCACGACGCCGCGGTGCGGGCGAAACGGCACCACCTCGGGTGAAACGAGCGCGTGTGGCGAGGATCGCCACTGCAGCAGCCGCAACCCGGCCACTTGCAGGGATGGCCTGACGACGGGGAATCGGCCGTTGTCGCGCAGGGTGCGTCCGAGGGTGACGAAGTCGTCGAAGGTCTCCTCGACGGGGTCGGTGACGAGATACTGCACGGCGTTGCCGATCTCGCCCAGGTCTCCCTCGGACGCGAGGCGGTGGTCGGGGTAGTCGCCGTCGGCGATCCAGCGGAGCCCGTGCACGATGCCGGGCAGCTGGTATTGCTCGGGCATGTGATCCAGCAGGTGCCAACGCAAGTAGCTGCCGTCGTCGTCGGCCGGTGCCGGGGCGGTGAGGCTGAATATGCCTGCCCTGACCCGCATCACGTGGAGCATCCGGCGGGCGGATGCATGGCGACCGACGGTTTCACAGGCCCGCTCATCCCTGCATGTACCCTCCGGCATCGACGGGGATCGATTGGCCCGTGATGGTGCGGCTGTCGTCACTGGCGAGGAACAACGCCAGGTTGGCGACGTCGTCGGGCGAGGAGATGTCCTGCAAGGCAACGCCTTTGAGTTGCCTCGCGCGAACCGTGTCGACGTCGACGCCTTGCTGGGTCGCGGTGCGTTGCAACCAGTTGCGCCACAGCTCGGTGTCGATGGCCCCTGGAACGATGCAGTTGCACCGGATGCCGTGCGGGCCGACCTCGAGCGCGACGGCCTTGGTGAACGCCCGCAGGGACGCCTTGGCGGTGACGTAGTGCGTTTTGCGGACCATGCCGGAATAACTGACCGTGGACGAGAAGTTCAGGATCGCGCCGGTGCGGCGCTGCAGCATCGAGCGGTTGAGGACCTCACGGGTACACAGCATCGCGGCGGTGACGTCGATGGCGAAGGTGGCGTTCCAGTTGGCCAGCGTCTGCTCCCAGATCCAGCGGTCCTGGCCGGGCGCGGCGGCGTTGTTGCACAGGATGTCGACGTGGCCGAACTCGTCGACCGCCCGCGCCACCATGGCCGCGACGTCATTCTCATCGGTGACGTCGGCGCGCATGGCGATGGCACCGGGGCCGGCCGCGCGGGCGGCGGCGTTGACAAGCTCTTCACGTCGGGCGGCCAGCAACACCTTGGCGCCTTCACGGACGAACAGCGAGCCCAGCACCGGGCCCAGGCCGGTGCTGGCGCCAGTGACGATCGCGACCTTGCCGTCGAGCCGGCCGGTCATTGCGAGGACTTACCAAGCGGATTCATGCCGGGGCAGATTCTAGCGCCCACGTGATTCAGCAGGTCGCCGTTGCGATGAACATGCCGACGGCGGCGACGACGAGCACCAGGTCGATCAGCATCGCGTAGTTACGGGGATGGGCGCGGCGCACGATGGAACGCGTCACGAAGGGCCCGATCATCAAGGCGGCGCCGATGACCAGCCCACGAGCCACGACGGCGAGGTTGAGCGCGCCCAACTGACCGAAGGTGCTGATCTTGCCGGCGTAGAGCACCAGGGCGCTGGCGGCCTCGGACCCGAGAAAGGCGCCGCCGGTGAGCCCGTACCCGGTGAAGATGGGAACGCTCAGCGGCCCCGTGGACAGGACCATACCGGTGAGGAAGCCGACGATGGCACCGGCGATGGCCAGGTGGCGCAGGCGCACCCGCCACTGCCGAGCCGCCGCGACCCTGCGCACCGGAATCATCGCGAGGAAAAACACTCCGAGCAGCCCGTCGACCACCGCTTGCGGGATGCTCAACAAGGTGTTGGCGCCGAGCACGGCGGCGGGAGTTCCGGGCAGCGCATAGGCGAGCACCGGTCGCCACCGAATCTGTCGCCACCAGGCGGCGACTCGGGCGACATTGGCCATGACGGCCGCAATCCCCATGACGGGCACTGCGATTCGTGGCCCATACATCATGACCAGCGCGGGCAGCAGCACCAGCGACGATCCGGTGCCTACCAGTCCACCGAGCGCGCCGGCGGCCAGGGCGATGACGAAGAGAACGCAAAGAGCCAGCATGAAAGGACCTTCTCGGCGGCGCGCGGCGCGCCGGCCGGGGTCCTCCAGGCTTTTGTCCGTTCAGATGACCGCGTCCCATCGGCAGGCGCGGTGGCGCCGCTCGGACCAGGCACTCGAAAGTCGGAACCCTAGGCGCTATCGAGCACAGGTTACCAAAGATCCACGCCCGCAGCGTCCGTCAGAGCTGAGGCCGCTCGGGTGAACGAGTACTTCGACCACTAAGTGTTTCTCAAATCGGGTAGCGCCCCTGCTAGCGCTTTTTGGAACTGCCCTCTGGTCGGTCGCCGCACGACCAACGGCGACTACGCGCCGCCGCGTTCCACCGGGTGGCCGGGATCCGAGCTCCACTCCGACCACGACCCCGGATACAACGCGGCCTGCCGACCCGCCGCGGCGAGCGCGGCGATGGTGACCGTGGCGGTGACGCCCGAGCCGCAGTAGGCGGCGACCGCGTCATGACGTTCGATCGCGTGCTCGGACAACAGTTGTGCGAGTGCGTGGTCGTCGAGGAAGGTGCCGTCGGCCGCCAGGACCGAGGTGCTGGGCAGATTCTTCGCGCCGGGAATGTGCCCGGCGACCGGATCGAGGGGCTCCACGTCGCCGCGGTAGCGCTCCGGTGCCCGCGCATCAAGCAGCGTCACGGTGCCCTCGGCGACCCGCTCGGCCGTCAGCGTGGGGCGGCCTCCCGCATACAAATCATCTTGGGGCACAGTCACATTCCCGGGCGCCGGATCGACCGGTCCGGTCTCGAGGCTTTGCCCGGCCGAGCGCCACGCGGCCAAGCCGCCGTCCAGAATGCGGACGTTGTCGATGCCGGCCGCGGTCAGCACCCACCAGGCCCGCGCGGAACCGGCGCGATTCCAGTCGTCGTACACCACCACCGGGCCGCCCTGCCGAATCCCCCAGCGGCGCGCGGCGGTCTCCAGGGCACGACCCGACGGCAACGGGTGGCGGCCTCGGCCGGACTGCGTGTGGTCGCTGAGGTCGTCGTCGAGCGAGACGTACACCGCGCCCGGAATGTGCCCGTCCAGATAGGCCGCGCGCCCGTCGGGAGCGTCGACCCGCCAGCGCACGTCCAGGATGGTCACCGGGTCACCGGCCGAGATGATGTCCGCCACCTCGGCGGCGGTGATCAATACCTGAGTGCGTGCTCCCACCGGATCCTCCTCGTCGGTCTCCAGCGAGCCTAGCCAGCGCCCCGGGCAATCGCCGCCCGGTTGAAGGGAGCGGCGACCGATGGCCGACATCGAGGCGCAGTTCAACGCGACCGATTCGGGCGGCGATCCGACGTTGCCATTCCGGCGCCTGATCCGCGCGGGCAATCACGGCGCCGACTGGTTCCCCTGGTACGAACACGGCGGCATCGGTTACCGCTGGCAGACGGTGATCGCCCGAGTCGCGCTGGCGGCGAGCCGAAGGTGGTGGCGAACGCCGGCACGATCTCCGACACCCTGTGCACGCTCACCGATGGCGCCTTCGCCGGACAGGTCCCGCCGTACCCGCCGGGGACGTGGGCGGCGTCGGACTTCTGAAACGCTACGCAGTCTGTTCGGAATGACCGGTCGGGTCGTCGAAGGCCGGCGCCCCGAGCGACGCCAGCATGCCGGCCGCGGCGCGGTGCCAGGTGAAGTCCTCGGCGCGGCGTCGCGCGCAGATACGTCGCTCCCGCTCGGGCCGACTGGCTATGGCGCTGACCGCTTTTGCGATGGAGGCCGGGTCATTGTCGGCCGACGCCCCGCTGTCCGGCGTGATGATCTCCGTTAGCGCCGACGTTCGCGAAACCACGGCGGGCGTTCCGCACGCCAGCGATTCCAACGCGGCCAGCCCGAACGTCTCGTGCGGCCCCGGTGCCAGTGTCACATCGGCCGAGGCCAGTAACTGCGCCACCGCCCTGCGATCGGAGACGAAGCCGATGAAGTCGATCGGCAGGCGCGCGGCCTGTCGCTCCAGCCTGGAGCGCAACGGACCCTCGCCGACGACCACCAGCCGCGCGTCGATACCGGCGTGGCGCAGCGCACCGAGTGCGTCGATGCTGCGGTCGACCCGCTTTTCCACCGACAGCCGCCCGCAGTGCACCAGCAGCAGCTGCGTCGGCGCGGCCCACCGTTCGCGCACCAGATAGGAGTGGCGGCGCGGATGAAACGTCTGCAGGTCCACACCGAGCGGGACGGTGACGGTGTTGTCGGCGCCGATCCGGTCGAATTCCTCGCGGGCGAAACCGGTGGTGCACACCACGGTGTCGTAGTTCGCCGCGGTGCGCGCGTTGGCGATGTCGGCGAACTTCTGCGCGGCCCTCCGCGGAAGAACTTGTCCGACAAGGCGATCCAAGCGTTCATGGGAGATCATCACCGTCGTGGCGCCGTGATCGCGTCCCCAACGGCCCAGCGACCGCAGGGTGAGGCGGTCTGATACCTCCAATGCGTCGGGTCGCAGCGCTGCCAGCAGCGCCTTCACCGGTCCCGGCAGCACCGCCCGATAGCCGCCGGTGAAGGGAATCAGGCGGGCCGGCAACGTGATTCGCACCACGCCGGTGTACAGCTGGGCGCGCTCGACGCGTTGGCCGGGAACGACCAAGAAGACCTCGTGGCCACTGGCGCAATATTCCGCGCCCAACCGGTCGATCGCGGTGCGGAGGCCGCCGGAGCGAGGGCCATAGAAATTGGCGACCTGTACGAAGCGCATAACGTGAGGACACGCGGTGCGCGTGTGCACTCATCAATGCTGAACCGACGGGTGCCTGAACACTGCGTGAACTTCGCTTGCACGGTTGTCCGCGTCGTCCGCAATCGGCATGCTGACGGCCGCGTTCGGGTCAGTCGCCTTTAGGGCCTTCGGCTTTGCTGATCCGCTCGGCGAGGTCGGCACCCGATAGTCGTGCGTCGAGGAACGCACCGGACCGGGGCAGGCTCAGGTGCAGCTGTGATGCCCCGCTGATCGCCACGTTGCCGCGATCGAGAATGAAGTCGAGGATGTGGCCGCCGGCGCTGCGTTCGTTGTTGAGGAAGTGCAGGTGGTAGCCGGCCACGGAGATGCCCCGTTCGAAGTCGGGAGTGCGGAATCCGACCACGGTGCCCGACACGTCGGTGAAGACGGTCTCGGACTGCTCTTCGGTGGCCTGGGTCAACGGGGGATAGGGCGGCTGCTGCGCCATCACGGTGCGCGTGTGCAGTATGCGGAACTTTCCGTCGACCCGGATGGCGTAGATCAGGTTGGGGCTTTCGAGCTGGCGGTCGATCGCGCTTGTCAACTCCGTTCGGCGGGTTAGGGTTTGGATCGTGATCTCGAAGTCGGTGTGAAATCTGGTGATGGCCGCGAACGGTGTGCGGTCGGTCGCCGCCGCCCGGCTCGCGGATCCATCCGCACGCAGCCGATAGCACACCCCGTCCAGCACCACCATCTCGCCGTCGAGGTGGTTGAAGGTGCCCAGACCGAAGTCACCGTGCCGCAGCAGATCGGCCACGGTGACGTCGCCATCGTAGACACCCTCCAGCAATGCGCTGATCGTGGAGAACTGATAGACCTCGTTGTCGGCGCCTTGATGAGCGAGAAGCCCTGTCGCCCAGTTGCGGAATCGCTCGTATGCGCCGGAATGCTTGTCCATGATCCCTACTCGAACGGGTCGTCGTGTAATTGTTCGGCCAGGTCGACGTTGTGGCTGTAATCCACCGGAACGTCTATCAGCGATGGTCCGTTCTCGGCCAGCGCCTGACGTAACGTGGCGCTGAACTCGTCTAGACCGGTCACCCGGTACCCGTTGGCGCCGAAAGCCGCTGCGTAGGAAACGATGTCGTAGTCGCCGAGCTGGATCCCGGATTTGCGGCCGTATTTGAGGGCTTCCTGAAAGCCCACCATGTCGTAGGTATTGTCGCGAAAGACGATGTGAGTGAACGACAAACCCAGGCGGGTTGCGGTCTCGAGCTCCTGGCTGGAATACAGAAACCCACCGTCCCCGGAGACGGACACGACCGGCGTACCGGGCCGCGCCAGGCACGCGGCCATCGCCCAGGGCAGCGCAACCCCAAGTGTCTGCTGCCCATTGGAGAACAGCAGTCGGCGCGGTTCGTACACGCGGAAGTGGCGGGCCATGTAAATGTAGACCGAGCCGATGTCGCAGGCGATGGTGGCGTCGTCGCCCAGTTCTTCGCGCAGCCGCAGCACAACGGCGACCGGATTGAGGCCGGCGCCCTCCGGCTTTCGAGAGCCCGCAGTGATATCGATGTGCGACAAGCGTTTTCGCAGCACGTCGATCTCGTCTTGGTATTCGTTCGCGAGGGTGAGGTCGGCGAGGGTGTCGGTCAAGGCGGTGAGAGTGGCAGCGATGTCGCCCAGCAACTCGTTCGTCGGCTGATAGTTGTTGTCGATCCCGGCCGGAATCGAGTCGATGTGCACCACGGTGCGGTCGACGTCGCTGTTCCACAGTCCCGGGTCATATTCGACGGCGTCGTAGCCGACAGTGACCAGGACGTCGGCTTGACCGACGATGACATCGCCGGGCTGGTTGCGGAACAGGCCGACCCGGCCCAAGAAGTTGTCTTCCAGCGATCGTGACACCACTCCGGCGGCCTGAAACGTCTCCACCACCGGCATACCCGTGGTGGCGATCAGGGCGCGCAGCGCCAGGCAGCTGTCCGGATCGGCGCCGCGGCTACCGACCAGCAGCGCGGGGCGGCGCGCGGCCCGGATCACCTCGGTGGCCCTGTGGATCGCGGACGCCGGGGCCGCCGCCAACTCGGGGATCGGCAGGCGACGGGTGATGCCCGCTGTGGTGGGTGCGGCCAATACGTCGGCGGGCAGCACGACGGCGGCCGCTCCGCGCGGCTCGGCGACCGCGGCGCGAAAGGCGGTGACGGTGGCCTCGGCGACATCGTTGGGGTCGTTGACCTCTCCGGTGAACTTCGTCACCGTCTTGAGCAATGCGGCGGCGTCCATCGACTGATGCGTCCGCTTGAGCCGGTCCTCCCGGCGCACCGCGCCGCATAGCGCGACCACCGAGTCCTGTTCGGTGTTGGCGGTCAGCAACCCGGTGGCCAAGTTGGCGGTGCCGGGCCCGGACGTCACCAGCACGACACCAGGGACGCCGGTGAGCCGCCCGGTCGCTGCGGCCATGAACGCCGCGTTTTGTTCATGGCGGCACACCACGAGCTGGGGTCCACCGTCCACTAGGGCGTCGTACACGGCGTCGATCTTGGCGCCGGGCACACCGAATACGTACTGCACGCCCTGCGCTGATAAGACGTCGACGATCTTCTGGGCGCTGCGCACGGGCTCAGCCTGGTCTGTGGACGCCATGTTGCCCAGTCTGGCCGCTGGCGCCGCTATGCGCTCGTCGGCGGCCCGAACCAGCGCTGCAGCGCCGCGCGCAGGGCCGCCTCGTCGGCCGGCCCGAATTCGTCGGCCGCCCACGTGACATAGCCGTCCGGCCGGATCAGCAGCGCTGCGGCGGGCCGCTCGGCGATGCTCGCGGTGACGGTGTCGACACGATCGGTCCAGCCGCGTGCCGTGTCCGCGACGGCGCCGTCGAGGTCGAGCAGCACCGGGCGGGCGTCGTGCAGCAGCTCGGCGACGCGCCGACTGTCATCGAGCGTCAGGTCCGGCACCAGCCAACCCGACAACGGATGGTCGTCACCCACGTCGTACCGAACATCGTTGCCGGCGAGCAGTTTCGCCATGTGCCGGGCGACGTCGGGAACGGCGAACAGTTCGCCCACGAGCGTTCGTAGCGCAGCGACTTCGGGCCCCGGCGCCATGAGGGCGGTCTGCGACATTGAGTGCATCATGACGCGCTCGCCCACGGGGTGGCGCTCGGACTGGTAGGTGTCGAGCAATCCGGGCGGCGCGGTGCCGTTGATTTCGGCCGCGAGCTTCCAGCCCAGGTTCATCGCGTCCTGCAGGCCCAGGTTCAGGCCCGGCCCGCCCATGGCGCTGTGCACATGGGCGGCGTCTCCGAGCAGCAGAACCCGTCGGTCGCGGTAGCGCTCCGCGTGGCGTGTGTTCTGCCCGTTGATCCGGCGCAGGGCGTGGGGCCCTGGGCCTTTCGGTGCCTCGAACGGCAGATCCACACCGAGGACGCGACGGGCGCTCTCGCGCAGTTCTGCCAGGCTCATCGGTTTGTCCTCCACCGGCGGCCCGAACTCGATCGTGCCGAAGAGCGAGCGGCCGGGTTCGAACTCGGCATAGATCAGGCCGCCGCAATCCAACCGCGTGTGACCGAACGCAATCCGGCCGAACCCGGGGACTTCGATGCCGCCGTCGGCGCGGCGGAGTCCGTCGGGAATATGCACGTGGGCCAGCCGCCCGACTGTCTGCGATGTGTGCCCGGGAAAGCCGATGCCCACGGTCTTGCGGACCAGGCTGCGTCCGCCGTCGGCGCCCACCAGATAACCGGCGTCGATGCGATACTCGCGCTCCGGCGACGACACAGTCACCGCAACGGAATTCGCTTCCTGCCGCAGGCCGGTGAGTTGGTGCGCCCAGCGGATGTCCACTCCGAGGTCCCGCGCCCGCTTCTCCAGTAGCCGTACCACCCGGGGCTGTTGAATGGGCAATGCGTACATTGGGTTGTCGGGCACTTCGGAGAAGTTCAGCGTCATGGCCGCGAAAATCCACCCGTAGACCGGTTGCGGGGGATTAGGGTCACCGGTGAACTCCCGGTACAGACCGCGCACGTCGAGCATCCGAACCACTTGGCCGACAAGGCCGTTCGCCTTCGGCTCGGAGCTTGGACCGGGCAGGGCGTCCAACACGACGGGCCTGATGCCGGCCAGCGCCAATTCACAGGCCACCAGCAGCCCGTTGGGCCCGGCTCCGGCGATCACGACGTCGGCGTGTTCGTCAGGCATGGCGTGCCTTCTTTCTGGTGGGTTCGGGTAGCCCCGCGCTGACGGTGGCGAAGCCCTCGCGGATCAGGGCGGTGATGGCCACCGGCGGATCGGCCCGCACGTAGGCGTCGGCGGCGGCGTCGCCGACGGCGCGTACCACGGCCATCACCAGCCGGGGGTAAAGGTCGTGGTCGGGGTCGGTCCCGGTGCGTTCGGCGATGACGTGGAGAAGTTCGTCGAAGAGGTTGTGCGGCACCGAATTCCGCACTTGCGGATGCATGACGAGCTTACGGACCTCGACGAGCTCCTGGCGGCTGGGGACGCGGTTCTCGTCACCGTGCACATCGCCGAAGTCGGCCTCCAGGGGTTCCAGCACGGCATGGGTAAGGGCGGTCCAGAGCGGTTCGTCGGCGGGCCGCCGTCGCAGCGCGTCGACGCTGCGACGCACGCGTTCTGCTTGCCGGTAGGCCAGCGCCTCGTATTTGCCGCTGAAGTAGTTGTTGAACGTGCGCAGCGAGACGCCCGCCATGTTGGCGACGTCCTCGCGTGTCACGTTTTCCAGGCCGCGCTCGAAAGCCAGCCGCAACGCGGCATCACTGAGCGCGCGCCGGGTGTCGGCCTTCTTGCGCTCGCGGAGCCCGGTCATAGCGCCCAACGTACGTCAATTTTGCCCGGTGGGCAAGATTGCCTAGTGGGCAATTTTCGGCTAGCGCGTGCCCCAGTCCCACCGGGGCGTGGTGATCAGGGTCTGGCCGCTGATGCGTGTTTCGCCCCAGTCCTTGTACAGCTCGATTTCGACGGCCTCGCCGTCGGAGCCCTCGCCCAGCGGATTTGTGCCCAGAAATTCCAGCAGCGAGCGGGAGTGGGTGACCACGAGGACCTGAGTCTTGGCGGCGGTGGTGCGGATCAGTGAGGCCAGCGGGGCCACCAGGTCGGGGTGCAGCGAGGTCTCGGGCTCGTTCAGCACCATCAGCGACGGCGGTTGCGAGCTCAACAGCGCGGCGGCCCATAGCAGGAAACGCAGTGTGCCATCGGATAACTCGGCCGAGCGCAGTGCGCGCAGCATGCCGCGCTGGCGCAGCTGGAGGTCGAACAGCCCATCATGGATGGCCACCGAGACGGTGGCCCCGTCGAACGCCTCGGCGACCGCCCGGGTCAGGTCGTCGAACCCCGATTCGAGGATCGTCTGGATCGCGGCGGCGAGGTCGCTGCCGTCGTCGGAGAGCACCGGGGTGCGGGTGCCCACCTGCGGGTGGCGCGCGGGCGCTCCGGCGTCGACGCGGAAGCCGTCGTAGAACCGCCAGCCGCGCAATCGTTCTCGCACGGCGGCCAGTTCGGGAAGCGCGTGCGGGTGGGCGTACTCGGCGAGCACGCTGTGATACGACGGCAGGGCTCGGGACAATTCGTCGAAACCGCTGCCGGAATCCGCGCTGGCCTCGGCGAAGACCCGCGACCGTCGCACCAGCGTCGTGCTGGGCCGCAGCACCGGACCGGCGAACAGCACCTCGCGTTTGATCTCCGGATCGCGGGCGAACACGGACTTGCCGGCCGACTGCGGCAGGCCCAAGTCCACCAGGTAACCGAAATCGTCTGCGGCGAAGCCCATTTCGAGGGACACGGGCCGGGTGCGCACGGTGCCCTCGGTTTTCCCGGAGCGTCGCGCGCCGGCCGGCTGCTCGGGGCCCGCCCACAGCACCGACTGCAGCCCGCCCTCGCGGGCCAGCGACCCGATCACCTCACCGCGGCCGCAATCGGCCAGCAGCCGCAGCGCGCGATACAGCGACGACTTGCCGGCGCCGTTGGCGCCGGTGATCACCGACAGCCGGCCCAGCGGCAGGATCACCTCGCGCAGCGAGCGATAGCCGCGGATCGCGACGGTGTGCAGCATTTGGCCGACTGTACGGTCGGGCACCGACGGGCCTTACTCCTCCTCGTCGCCGTCGTCGATCGCGGCGGCGAGCAGCTGCACTTCCTCGAGATCCATCTCGTTCTGCAACTCGCGCAGCACGATGTCGTCGATCAGGTTCTGGTTGCGCAGCGCGGTGATCTCGCGGCGCTTGTGTTCGAGCACGCCCAGGCGCACCCGCCGGACCTTCTCGCGGCCCTTGAGGATGCGGGTGTCCGGCGAACCGTCCTCGGTGGCCAGCACCAGCGCCGCCTTTTCCTCGTACTCCTTCTGCAGCCGGCGCCTCAGCTCGTCGCTGAGGCCGACTTCGTCGGCGACCGTGGGCAGTGCGGCCAGGGCGGCCTGCGTGCCCCGACAACGAGCCAGTTGCAGCTCCTCGGCGTGGGTGGCGTCCTCGGGCATGTTCGCCCATCGGACGACGGCGGGCAGCGTGCTGCCCTGCACCAACACGGTCACAAGGATGACGACGGTGACGATGAAGATCAGCAAGCTGCGGTCGGGGAACGGCGCGCCGCTCAGCGTCGTCATCGGCACGGCCACCGCCGCGGCCAGCGAGACGGCGCCTCGAAATCCCGCCCAGACGGTGACGAAGCGCTGCCGCCAGGTGACCCGACGTTCGCGTTGCACCTCGCGGCGGTCGATGAGCCGGATCAGCAGCGTGGTGATTTCTCCCCAGAAGATGCGCGACACGATGACCACGCCGGTGATCACCAACGCCACGAACACGGCGTGGCGAACTCCGCCGTCGACGCCCACGATGCCGCGCAGCGCACCCGGGATCTGGACGCCGACGAACACCCACAACGACCCGTTGAGCAGGAAGGTCGCGATGTCCCAGAAGGCGAAGGACTGCAGCCTGGAGCGGGCCCGGATCACCAGCGGGCTGGCGTAGGCGAGGACCAGGGCCGCCACCATCACCGCGACCACGCCGCTGCATTCCAACGACTGAGCCAGCAGGAAGGCGGCGAACGGCGTCACCAGGCTCAAAGCCCCTTCCTCCTGGGGCGCGTCGATTCGTTTGCGCAGGAGCGTCACCGCGCCACCGACCAGCAGCCCGGCGGCGATGCCGCCGAGGTAGGACACGATGAACCGGACGGTCACCTCGGGCGGGGTGATCGAGGCCCCGCCGATCGCGACGTTGACGCTGACGGCGAACAGGACCAGGGCGGTGCCGTCGTTGATCAGACTCTCGGCCTTCAGCACGGTCAACGAGCGCCGTGGCAGCTTCTTCGCCAGACCGGCCACCGCGGCCGCGTCGGTGGGCGACAAGACCGCGCCCAGGACGCCGGCCGCGTGTGGATTCATGCCCAGCGCCCGTGCCGTCCACGACACCGCGACCGCGGTGGCGATCACCAGGACGACGCTGAGAAAGACGATGATGCGCGCGTTGGCCCGGATCTCGCGGAAGCTGGTGTTGAGGCCCTCCCAGTACAGGATCGCGGGAAGGAACAGCAACAACACAATCTCGCCGTTGACATGAATGTGCGCGAAATGGGGGATCAGGCCCACCAGGACGCCCAGGAAGATGAGTAGCACCGGGGGGCCGACGCGGTAGCGCCGTCCGATGACCGTCCCCACGATGACGGTGGACACCAGGGCAACGATCAGTTCGAGGCCAAACACCAGCCCATCCTGCCGGACCCGCTAAGTTTGCGCGGCTTCGGGTTTGGGCGGGTCAGGGTTGTCAGCTGATGTGCTTGTCGAACCACTCGATCGGAAGCTCGGGGTGCGCACCGAAGAAGTTGTAGCCGTCGAAGCGGCGGTCGGTGCCCTCGATCCAGTAGAGGCGCTTCTGCTCGACGGGGATCGCGTCGTAGATGTCTTGCACGTCTTGGGGTCGCGTCATCGTGTCGTCGTGCACCTGGGCCACCAGAGTGGGCACGGTGACGGCCTTCATGTGCTCGAGCGGTGACTGCTCGGACAGATGGAAGCCGGTGCGCTCGTGCACCGCCTTGTCGAACTTCTGGTAGCCGTCTTCTATGCCGATGCTCTTGACGAACTCCTCCACGATGTAGCGCCCGGAGACCGGCTGCAGCATCACCATTGCCCGAATTTCGGAGAACTCGTCCGGGTGCTTGGACCAGGCGACGGCGGTCGAGTCTGCCCCCAGGCAGACGGACAGCAAAGCCTTCTTCATGGTCTTGGTGTCCGGACGGGCCGCCGCGTAGCGCAGCGAGCCGATGACGTCGCGGTATTCGGTCAAGCCGATGCCGGCAATGCCGCCGTTACCCTGCCCGCTCATCCCGTGGTTGCGGATGTCGTAGGCGAGCACGTTGTATCCCGCGTCGTGCAACGCCCTGTATTCGGGCAGGAAGTTGACTTCGAATCCGCCTAAGCCACCGAATTCGGGAAGGTGACCCGGGTAGCCGTAGCGATTGCCGGGCAGGAAGTGGTTGTGAATGATCAGCCTGTCGGAGTCGGCCGGGATGAACCAGCCCTCCAGCGGCACTCCGTCCATCGACGGAAAGAAGACGTTTTCGTAATCGAGACCGACCTCGTCGGGACGTCGCAGAACCGGGGCGCGGCGTCCTGCCGTCGTGCCAGTGGTCCACAACTGAACAAAATTGTCGAATGCTGCCTGCGTCTGATTGTCGCTTGCCATGTGATGACCTCCTTTTCTGCGACGCTACGCACGCGGAGGGCGAGCAGGGAGCCATCAATTATCGGGGGTATCAGCAGCCCCTGCCTGGCGCGGCCGGTGTTTGCCTACTGTGGCGAATATGGACATCGCCAAGGACATCAAGGAGTTCTTGATGACCCGGCGGGCGAGAATCAGTCCAGAGCAAGTGGGGTTGCCGTCCGGCCGGCGACGGCGAGTGCCCGGTTTGCGGCGCGAGGAAGTCGCGCAACTGGCCGCGGTCAGCACCGAGTACTACACACAGATCGAGCGTGGCAGCGTTGCGGGCGTGTCGGACGACGTGCTGCATGCCGTGGCGTGTGCGCTCCGGCTCACTGACGACGAGACGGCCCACTTCTTCGACCTGGTGCGCGCGGCGATCGGCACGCGGACGGGTGGCCGCCCGAGGCGGGAAGCCGGGCAGACGATTCCCGATGGGATCCAGGCTCTGATTGACGGCATGGCCACCTCGCCCGCGATCGTCATGAACGGAAGCCTGGACATCCTCGCAGCTAATCGGCTTGGCCGAGCGTTGTATGCCCCCATGTTCGACCGGGCGACCGGTGTCCCGAACTTCGCTCGGTTCATCTTCTTCGACGCCTATGCCGACCAGGTGTTTCCCGAATGGAATAGGTCAGCCGACGAGGTCGTCGCCATGTTGCAGGCCGAGGCCGCCCGCTCGCCTCACTCGCCCGAGATCACCCGGATCGTCGGCGAGCTGGCGACCCGCAGTGACGACTTTCGCGGCCGCTGGGCCGCCCACAACGTCACCGCGCATCGGCACGGCGTGAAAGTTTTTCGCCATGCGGAGTTCGGCGAGTTGACCTTTACCTACAACGTTTTCGCAGTCACGGCGGCGCCGGGCCTGTCGTTGGTCGGCTATACCGCGGACCCGAATTCGCAGTCCGAGCAGGCGCTGAAGATTCTCGCGAGCTGGAGCCTCGATCAGCAGGCCGCAGATCGCGGTCGGGTCGGCCGCGAATCCCCTAGCACGGCAATCGAGTAAGCCCTGTGTCCTGGCGAGGGAGCGACGGCGGAGCTCGTCGCCTATCTTCGGTCTGGATCAGACCTATTAGGCTCCGGAGCGACACCGAAGGGGGATTTGGTGAAGGTCAGGCTGCTGGTGACAGTCGCCGCGCTCATGTTGTCGACGGTGGTGGGCTGCCACTTCGCCTCCAGGAACCCGCCGTCGACCAAAACGCTCCACGTCCCCATGACCGACGTGCTGACCCAGAGCGAGATCAGCCAGACCGTCACCCTCGCCGTCGGCAACACCCTGATCGTGCAGTTGGGCTCGAACTACACCACGCCCTACCGGTGGAACCCCGACACCAAGATCGGCGACTCGTCGGTCATCAAACAGCTCAATCACGAGTTCGAGCAGCCGGCTTCGGATGCTTTGGGGGCGCCAGGCACCGAGGTGTGGACCTTCGCCGCGCTGAGACCGGGGACCACCACCGTCAGCACGGCCTACACCAGCTTCGTGGGTAAGGACACCAAACCCGCATGCACCTACACGCTGACCGTCACCGTGCAATAAGGCTGCGGGCTCATCGTCTGTCGGGCTACGGTTCGGTCGTGTTCGGATTTCTTCGCAACCTGACCCGGATCGGCCAGCTGCCCGCGCCGTTGCGCGAGGAACTCGAAGCCGAGGGGCTCACCTTCAGCGCGGGACGGGTCGGGGTGGTCCGCCACTTCAGTGGCCATGTGCCCGGGGTGTATTCGGCCTCCGGGGTGTCCCGTTATAAGGGCGGGTTCGCGTTCAGCGCCGCCCGGATCGTCGCCACCTTCCCGGCCCGCGGCGACGCCAACCTGCGCTCCCTCGACTGCCCCTGGGACACCGACAAGGGTCCGGCCCGGGCCACCATCACCGGCAAGGGCCTCGGGATCGAGATCGATCTGCACGGCGTCGACCCTGCCTTCAGCGGCTCGATGCGGCTCAACTACAAGAAGAAGATCCCCGACGAGGTGCTCGAAGCCCTGCCCCGGACGGCGCTGCGGGTGCCGGTGGACCCGGTGTTCGTGTACCGGGCGGCCGGCGTGCGTCCCAAGGCCTGACCCCTACGAAACCTCCGGCGCCGCAAGCACATCGGCGCGCAGGTGCGCCGCGTAGACCTCGGCGAGGAACTGCTCGATGGCGACCGCGGTGTGCGCGGCGCGGACCGAGCCGAAGATGTCGAAAGCGTGCTGGGTGAACGGCAATTCGGCGTAGACCACCGGTTGGGCACTGGTTTTCCGCAGCTGCTCGACGAACGTGCGGGCCTGCTCGACGTAGGCCAGCGAGTCGTTGCGCCCGTGCAGGACGAAAAACGGAGGAGCGTCGCAGTTGACGTGATTCACCGGCGACGCGGCTTCGAACGTCTGCCGGTGCGTGTCGGGCTTCTGCTTGATGATCGACTTGATCAGCAGCCCCGGCATCATCGGGTGCAGCGTTTTGTCGAATCGGGTGAAGTCGTAGATGCCGTAGAACGGCACCGCCGCCTGCACCCGGGTGTCGGCGTCTTCGAACCCCGGCTGGAACTGCGGGTCGTTCGGCGTCAGGGCGGCCAGCGCCGACAGGTGACCGCCGGCCGAGCCCCCGGTGATGACGACGAAGTCGGGGTCGCCGCCGTATTCGGCGATGTGCTCTTTGACCCAGGCGAGGGCGCGCTTGACGTCGACGATGTGGTCGGGCCAGGTGTTGCGCGGGCTGTGCCGGTAATTGATGGCCACGCAGACCCAGCCCAGCTCGGCGAGGTGGCTCATCAACGGATGCGCTTGTCCCCGTTTGTTTCCCGTCGTCCAAGCGCCGCCGGGGATCTGGAAGAGCACCGGCGCCTTGCCGGCCGGGTCGAGGTCTGGACGGCGCCAGATGTCGAGGTGGTTGGCGCTGCCGTATTCGCCGTAGCTGATGTCGGAGTCGTGGGCGTAGTCCCGGTAGATCCGCAACATCCTCAGCAGCCCCGGCGCCTTGGCGGTGCCGGCGCCGGCCGGCCGGCGCCACAGACCCCTCGTCTCGGTGAGCCGATCGGGCCCCAGCCCGTCGTCCAACGCCTCGGTCAGCGGAACGTTGGCCCGATGTCCCGCCCGGCTGAGGTTGAGCAGGCCGAGGGCCGAGAGGGCGGCGACGACCCACGCGATGATGCGCAGCGGTGGGTTGAGACGACGGCCGGTCAGCGCCAGCCCAGCGAGCTGGCTCAGCAGCGTCTGCAGCGGTAATTCGGTGACGACGAGCCCGAACATCCAGGAGTACAGCGACGGGAATCCGCCGCGCGCCAAGGGGCGGTAGGCGTTGACGGTGGACGCCGCGGTGACGGTGGTGACCGCGGCCGCCCCTATGTGCCGGATGACGTGGAGGATTCTCGCTGTCCGCATGGCCTCACCTTACGAGTAGCTGACTCTCGGATTCGCTAGCGCATGCGCTAGCGGATGTGGGAAGGGCTTTGTCGTCTTGGAGAGGTGCCGGCCTCGCCAGCCCGCCGTGCCGCACCCGCTAGCCCGCCGTGCCGCACCCAACAGCCCGCCGCCTCGCCCCAACACGCCGCGCACCTCTCCGGGTGGGGATGAGTGACTCGCGAAACCGCTAGCGCCCGTGCTACCAACCCGGCGTGAACCACTACACCTACCGCGTCGCGTGGTCGCCGTACCACGGCCACTACGTCGGCACCTGTCTCGAGTTGCCATTCATGCGGCGCGAAGCGCCGACCGCGCAAGAGGCCATCGGCGAAATCGAGACGGCCGTCGACCGGCACGTCGAAATCATGTTGTCGACCGGCGAAACGGTCCCGACCGCCATGGCGGACCGCCGCTACAGCGGCACGATCGTGATCAGGACATCCTTGGAGCTGCACAGCCACCTCGCTGTCGAGGCCGCCGAACAGCGGGTCTCGATGAACCAGTGGGTGGTGCAGAAGCTTTCGGGTCGGCGGCCCAGCGACACGTTCGGGCTCTCCGGCTGGGACTAGCGGCCCGCGACAGCTAGGACGCTTCCGCCCTGCTTTCCAGCTCCTTGACCGGGGCGGGGTCGTTCTCGGTCAGCCCGACCTTCGCCGCGCCGCCGGGCGAGCCGAGCTCGGTAAAGAAATCGGCGTTGATCTGAAGGTATTGGCTGTGCTCGTCGGGCAGGTCGTCCTCGTAGAAGATGGACTCGACCGGGCACACCGGCTCGCAGGCACCGCAGTCGACGCACTCGTCGGGGTGAATGTAGAGCATCCGCGCGCCCTCGTAGATGCAGTCGACGGGGCATTCCTCGATGCACGCCTTGTCCTTGATGTCCACACAGGGTTCGGCGATCACGTAGGCCACGGGGGTTGTCCTTCCTTCTGGCTAGCGGGGTCAGCCGGGTGCGGCCGTCAAAACACGGTCAGGCTGGCTAATTTAGCGGCTCGTGCCGGGCGTGAGTAGAGGTGCGGCGTTGTGGTGTCACAAGCTATAGTTGTGTCACACGATTTGATTGTGAGCCGCCGCCCATGCCCCTCAGCCCCCGGCTGCCCGAACTCGCGTCGTTCGAGGCGTTTCTGGCGATCGCCGAGACCGGCAGCCTCGGGCGGGCCGCCCGCCAACTCGGGTTGACCCAGCAGGCCATTTCCCGCCGGCTCGCCACCATGGAGGCCCAGATCGGCGTCACGCTGGCCGTCCGCACGACGCGCGGCTCGCAACTGACGCCCGCCGGCCTGATCGTCGCGGACTGGGCGACCCGCCTGCTCGAAGTCGCCAACGAGGTCGACGCGGGTCTGGGTTCGCTGCGCAAGGAGGGCCGCGAACGCATCCGGGTGGCGGCCAGCCAGACCATCTCCGAACAACTCATGCCGCACTGGCTGCTGTCCCTGCAGGCCGAGGCGGCCCGGCGCGGCGACACTGCGCCTCAGGTGCTCCTGACCGCCACCAACAGCGAGCACGCCATCGCCTCCGTCCGCGACGGCAGCGCCGACCTGGGATTTGTCGAAAACCCCGGCACGCCAAAGGGTTTGGGCAGCTGCGTGGTGGGGGAGGACGAGCTGGTAATCGTGGTCCCACCCAATCACAAGTGGGCGCGGCGGTCGCGGGTGGTCACCGCGCGCGAACTCGCGCAGACACCGTTGGTGGCCCGGGAACCCCATTCGGGCATCCGCGATTCGCTGACGGCGGCGTTGCGCAAGGTGCTCGGCGAGGACATGCAGCAGGCCACGCCCGTACTGGAACTGACCTCCGCGGCGGCCATGCGCGCCGCCGTGCTCGCCGGCGCCGGCCCGGCCACCATGAGCCGGCTGGCGGTGGTCGACGACCTGGCGGACGGCCGGCTATACGCCGTCAACATCCCGGAGTTGGATCTACGTCGCAAGTTTCGGGCCATCTGGATCGGCGGACGCACACCGCCGCCGGGGGCGATCCGCGACCTGCTCAGCCACATCACCAGCCGCACCGCGGCTGCGAAAGCTTAGGCCGCGGCGTCGTCGGCCAGAGCCTGGTCATAGCGGTCCAGCACCGTCTCGGCCACCAGCCGGTGCGACCCCAGCGGCGCCGCCATCGGAATGTCGTTGTCGCGGGCGAACTTTGACACGCCGTCGGTGATGAAGCCGGGCGCCAAGAACCACGGCGCGATGACCAGCCGGCGCGCGCCGCGACGGCGCAACTGCTCGGCGGCGCGGGCCACCGACGCCTCGGGCCGGGTGGCGAAAGCCGTTGTGGCCGCCGCCCAGTGGGTGCCGGCGGCCAGGCGGGGCGCCACCTTCGCGGTGCGCGCGTTGGCGGCGAGGTTCGACGAGCCGATCGCGACCACCATCACCCCGAGAGCGTCATCGTGTGGCGACACCCCGACCTCGGCCAGGCGCTCGCGCAGCACCGAAACCAGCCGATCGTCCTCGCCGAGCACGTCGGCCTGCTGGATGCCGCGCGCTCCGGCGTCGGCGATCTGCTGGGGGATGTCCAAACGCGCGTGATAGGCGCTGGCCAGCAGGAACGGCGTGACCACCGCGCGGCGGCTGTCCGGCAACCCGGCCAGCACGTCGACGAAGTTCGGGGTGTTGAGCTCGAGGAACGCCAGCCGCACGTCGAGGTCGGGCCGCATCCGCGAGAGGCGATCGGCCACGGCTTCGGCGTTCGCGCCCGACCGGGGGTCGCGGCTGCCGTGTGCGGCGAGTACGAGCGTGTTCATCGGATCCTCAGCGGAGCTCTTCCTCGTCGGCGTGCAGCGCCCAGGAGGCGAACGTCTCGCCGTCCTCGCGTCCGTCGAGGTACTTGCGGGTGACCCGGTCGATGTAGTCGCCCAGTTCGGCGCTGGTGACCTTGTGCTGGCGCAACTTTCGGCCGAAGCCGCTCTGCTCGCCCAGGCGGCCGCCGAGGTGCACCTGGAAGCCCTCGACCGAGTTGCCGTCGCCGTCGTCGATCCACTGGCCCTTGAATCCGATGTCGGCCACCTGGATTCGGGCGCACGAGTTGGGGCATCCGTTGAGGTGCACGCTGATCGGCAGGTTGAGCCTGGAATCGATGTCGGCCAGGCGCTGTTCCAGCTCGGGCACCAAAGTCTGTGCGCGCACCCGGGTTTCGGCGAACGACAGCTTGCAGTATTCGATTCCGGTGCACGCCATGGTGTTCTTGCGCCAGGACGACGGCCGTGACGGCAGGCCCAGCGCGTCCAGGCCGGCGACCAGTTCGTCGACCTTGTCGTCGGCGACGTCGAGGATGACCAGCTTCTGGAAGGGGGTCCAGCGCGCCCGGTCGGAGCCGGCCTTCTCCATCAGGTCGGCCACCGCCGACAGGGTGCTTCCGGTCACCCGCCCGACGATCGGCGCGACGCCGACGGCGTTGAGCCCGTTCTTGATTCGCTGCACCCCGACGTGGTCGATGGTGTGTTTGACCGGCGTGGGCGCCGGCCCGTCGATCAGCCGGCGGTTGAGGTATTCCTGTTCGAGAACTTCACGGAACTTCTCCACGCCCCAGTCCTTGACCAGGAACTTCAGCCGGGCCTTGGCGCGCAGCCGCCGGTAGCCGTAGTCGCGGAACAGCTGGGTGACGCCCTCCCAGACGTCGGCGACCTCGTCCAGCGGCACCCACGCGCCGAGGCGCTGGGCCAGCATCGGGTTGGTCGACAGGCCGCCGCCCACCCACAGGTCCAGGCCGGGGCCGTGTTCGGGGTGGTTGACGCCGACGAACGCGACGTCGTGGGTCTCATGGGAGACGTCCTGCAAGCCGGAGACCGCGGTCTTGTACTTGCGCGGCAGGTTGGCGTACTCGGGGTTGTTCAGCGAGCGGCGGACGATCTCGTCGATCGCGGGCGAGGGGTCGAGGATCTCGTCGAGCGAGTCACCGGCCAGTGGCGACCCGTGGATGCCACGCGGGCAGTCGCCGCAGGCCTCGGTGGTCTGCAGCCCCACGGATTCGAGCCGGCGCCAGATCTCGGGGACGTCCTCGATGCGGACCCAGTGCAGCTGCAGGTTTTCCCGGTCGCTGATGTCGGCGGTGTCGCGGGCGAATTCGGTGGATATCTGGCCCAGGGTGCGCATGGTGTGCGCGGTCATCGCCTTGCCGTCGGAGCGGACCCGCATCATGAAGTACTTGGCTTCGATCTTGTCGGTGTTCTCGTCGCCGGTCCAGCTGCCGTCGTAGCCCTGCTCACGCTGGGTGTAGAGGCCCATCCAGCGGAACCGCCCGCGCAGGTCGTCCTTGGCGATGCTGTCGAAGCCCTGCGTGGCGTAGACGTTGATGATGCGGTCGCGCACGTTGAGCGGCGCGTCGTCGGACTTGAACTGCTCGGCGTGGTTGAGCGGTTCGCGATCGCCCAGCGCCCACTGACCGTCGTTGCGAGTCTTGACGGGACGTGCGGTGGTCATGGCGTTCTCATTCCTCGCGGCGGCGCGTTGAGGGCGGTTATGCGGCCTCAGGGTGGGCTGTCGGGCCGCGGCATCGCGATGATGTTGGGTCTGTAGGTACCCGCAAGTTCGTCGTTGGACCCACGGGTCGCGATTTCCATGGTGCACCAGTTACGGCGGCGTCAGTAGAGGTCATGTGTTGTGAAGGCACAACCGTCCGTTGTGTGCGCTGCTTCACGTCTATGCCTTGGCGGCCAGCGGGATTGGGCCGGTGTGTGCCGGATGCGCAGTAGGGTGGCCGCTTATGAGCACCTCCGACGTCCATGACGTGATCATCATTGGTTCGGGTCCTGCTGGGTATACCGCGGCGTTGTATGCGGCGCGGGCGCAGTTGGCGCCGGTGGTGTTTGAGGGGACGTCGTTTGGTGGGGCGTTGATGACGACGACCGAGGTGGAGAATTTCCCGGGTTTTCGGGACGGGATCACCGGTCCGGAGTTGATGGATCAGATGCGTGAGCAGGCGCTGCGGTTTGGGGCGGATCTGCGGATGGAAGACGTCGAATCCGTCTCGCTGCAGGGTGCGGTCAAGTCGGTCACCACCAGCGAGGGTGAGACGGTGTCGGCGCGGGCGGTGATCTTGGCCATGGGTGCGGCGGCCCGGTATTTGGGGGTGCCCGGGGAGCAGGAGTTGTTGGGTCGCGGGGTGTCGTCGTGTGCGACCTGTGATGGTTTCTTTTTCAAGGATCAAGACATTGCGGTGATCGGGGGTGGGGACTCGGCGATGGAGGAGGCCACCTTTTTGACCCGCTTTGCCCGTAGCGTGACGTTGGTGCACCGGCGCGAGGAGTTTCGGGCGTCGCGGATCATGCTCGAGCGGGCCAAGGCCAACGACAAGATCACCATCCTGACGAACAAGGCGGTCGAGGCGGTCGAGGGTGAGTCCACGGTGACGGGTTTGCGGGTGCGTGACACGCGCAGCGGTGAGGTGTCGACGTTGCCGGTGACCGGGGTGTTCGTGGCCATCGGTCATGACCCGCGTTCGGAGTTGGTGCGCGAGGTGCTGCAGACCGATCCCGACGGGTATGTGCTGGTCCAAGGCCGCACCACGAGTACCTCGATTGAGGGGGTGTTCGCCGCCGGGGACCTGGTGGATCGCACCTACCGCCAGGCCATCACCGCCGCCGGCAGCGGCTGCTCGGCCGCCATCGACGCCGAACGCTGGCTCGCCGACCACGAAGAGTCCAGCGCCGCCGCCCAAGGCGACGCCACCGAATTTCCTGGCAGTACCGACACATTGATTGGAGCACCACAATGACCGACGCCGAAAAAGCCGGGGCCACAATAGAAGTCTCTGACGCGTCGTTTTCCACCGACGTCTTGTCTAGCAATAAGCCTGTGCTGGTTGACTTTTGGGCCACGTGGTGCGGCCCCTGCAAGATGGTGGCGCCGGTCCTCGAAGAGATCGCCAGCGAGCGGGGCGAACAGCTCACCGTCGCCAAGCTCGACGTGGACGCCAACCCGGAAACCGCACAAAGCTTCCAGGTGGTCTCCATTCCCACCCTGATCCTGTTCAAAGACGGGCAGCCGGTGAAGCGGATCGTCGGCGCCAAGGGCAAGGCCGCATTGCTGCGCGAGCTCTCGGACGCGGTTCCCAACCTCAGCTGATCTTCATTTGACTCGTCGCACCACGCCCCGCGCATAGCCTGGGGTTTTCCCGAATTGACGAAGCGTCTGCGACAATACGGTTAGCTGTTGCCCATTTTTGAGCTCGTCAGTTAGTCCCGGAGGGCCCCCTGTATGTCGAGTCCGCGCCGCGAATACGGCGACGCGCTGCGCTGCGGTGACCGCGGCGCTGCTGTGACCGAGATTCGGGCGACGCTGGCCTCGCTGGGCCTGCTCGATGGCTCCGACGACGATCTCAACACCGGCCAGCAGGTGACCCTCGAACTGTTCGACGCCGAACTCGACCAGGCGGTGCGCGCTTTCCAACAACATCGCGGCCTGCTGGTGGACGGCATCGTCGGTGAGGCCACCTACCGGGCGCTCAAAGAGGCGTCGTACCGGTTGGGCGCCCGCACGTTGTACCACCAATTCGGTGCTCCGCTGTTCGGCGATGACGTGGCCACGCTGCAGGCCCGTCTCCAGGATCTGGGTTTCTACACCGGCCTGGTCGACGGATACTTCGGGTTGCAGACGCACAACGCGTTGATGTCGTATCAGCGCGAGTACGGGCTTTCCGCCGACGGGATCTGCGGTCCGGAAACGTTGCGCTCCTTTCACTTCCTGAGTTCACGGGTCAGCGGCGGATCGCCACACGCGCTCCGCGAAGAAGAGCTCGTTCGCTCATCGGGCCCCAAGCTGTCCGGCAAGCGGATCATCATCGATCCGGGCCGCGGCGGCGCGGACCACGGCGCCATCATGCAGGGGCCGTCCGGACCGATCAGTGAAGCAGATGTGTTGTGGGACTTGGCCAGCCGGCTCGAGGGACGGATGGCCGCGATCGGCATGGAGACCTTCCTGTCGCGACCGGTCAATCGCAGCCCGTTGGATGCCGAGCGCGCCGCCACCGCCAACAACGTCGGCGCCGATCTGATGATCAGCCTGCGCTGCGAGAGTCAGGTCAGCGCCGCCGCCAACGGGGTGGCGTCGTTTCATTTCGGGAACTCACACGGTTCGGTCTCCACCATCGGGCGGAATCTCGCCGACTTCATCCAGCGGGAAGTGGTGGCCCGCACCGGATTACGAGACTGCCGCACGCACGGCCGGACGTGGGACCTGCTGCGCTTGACCCGGATGCCCACGGTGCAGGTTGACGTCGGCTACATCACCAACCCGCGCGATCGCTCGATGCTGGTATCAACGCAGACCCGTGATGCCATCGCCGAAGGAATCCTGGCCGCGGTCAAGCGGCTGTATCTGCTGGGCAAAAACGACCGGCCCACTGGCACTTTCACTTTCGCCGAGTTGCTGGCCCACGAATTGTCGGTGGAACGCACCAGCCAGCTGGGCGGATCTTAGCCGTTAACCACCCGCCGTGGTTTTCAACGTTTTCAGCGCATTTGCCGCCGTAGACCCGGCGCCGACCGGCTGCTCCAGGTGTGCGCTCTCCAGCAGCCGTTCCAGCGCCGCCTCCACTTCGGCCTTCCAGCCCAGACCCTTGTCGAGCTCGAGCCGCAGTCTTGGGAAATACGTATGTGGTGCTACCACAACGAAACCCGCGTCTTTCAAGAACTCCGCGTCCATGACGCAGTGGTCCACCGAACAGTCGCCCACCGCTTCCAGCACCGGCCGCACGTCGGGACCGACCAGCCGCGGATCCTGCAGTTCCGACGCCGCCGGGGTGCGGCCGAACGCCTCGAGCGCCCGCACGCCGCGGCGCACCAGCTCGTCGATCACCCGCGCGATCAACCCGTTCGGTAGATCGTCGGCCGCCGGCCCGGGTTCGATGCCCATCGACGTCAACAGCACGGCGTCCGCGGAGACCGGACCGGTCGGGAACCGCTGCGCCCGCGGCACCGCCCGCGGCGGGGCGTAGAACACGTAGCCCAGGCACGGCGGCTCGGACTGGCTTCGCTCGTCCGGGACCGCGGTCGCGACCTGTCCGCACGAGCCCCACTCCAGCATCACCATCGACAACCACGCTTCTTTTTCGAACTCGGGGTCGGCGAGGTGGTCCTGATTACCGAGGGTCGCTGGATCGACTTCCCAGAAGACGCACCGACGTGCGTGCTTGGGAAGCTGCTCGAATGCCTCGAGCCGTAGCGGCGTGATTCGAGCGGACACTAGCCTCCTGGCTCCTGTGCGGTACTGCAGCCATCTGCACCGGCAACCCCTCCAGGATAGGAGAGGTGGTCGTGATCGGGCCAGCTTTGGCCTGGCCACCGGGGTTGACGCACCCGGACCGCCGGCCTTCTGCGGCCGTGGCACGTCGATTATCGAAAGTTGTTGATGCGCATGCTGTTTCGCTGATCTACGACGCCGGGGGTAGGCGGCCCGCCCGCGAAAGCGGCCCCCGTGTCACAGTGACGTAATTACACGATGTCCTAGTTCATGCCTTGGGCGGGGACATGACGTCGATGATCCGCTGCAGATCGTCCACCGAGCCGAATTCGACGACGATCTTGCCCTTGCGCTTGCCCAGGCTGACGGTCACCCGCGTGTCGAAGGCGGTCGAGAGTCGATCGGCGACGTCCTGCAGGCCCGGCATTTGAATCGGCTTGCGCCGCGGCGCCGTCGGCGTGGCCGGACCGCTCCGGTTGGCCACCGTGACCGCCTCCTCGGTCGCCCGCACCGACAGCCCCTCGGCGACGATCCGGGTGGCCAACTCCTCCTGTGCCTCCGCCCCGGCCTCCAGCGACAGCAACGCGCGCGCGTGACCCGCGGACAGCACCCCAGCGGCCACCCGGCGCTGCACCGCGATCGGCAGCTTGAGCAACCGGATCATGTTGGTGATCAGCGGCCGCGACCGGCCGATGCGCGCCGCCAGTTCGTCGTGGGTGACCCCGAACTCGTCGAGCAGCTGCTGGTAGGCGGCCGCCTCTTCCAACGGGTTCAGCTGCACCCGGTGGATGTTTTCCAACAGGGCGTCGCGCAGCAGATCGTCGTCACCGGTCTCGCGCACGATCGCCGGGATGGTCGCCAACCCGGCCTCTTGAGCCGCGCGCCAGCGCCGCTCCCCCATCACGATCTGATAACGCGCGCCGCTCGCGGAATCCTTGACGGCCCGCACCACGATCGGCTGCAAGAGGCCAAACTCGCGGATGGAGTGCACCAGTTCCGACAGCGCTTCCTCGTCGAAGACCTGCCGTGGCTGACGCGGGTTGCGCTCGATGTCGGCCGGCGCGATCTCGCGGTAGACCGCGCCCATCGACGACGCGTCCTGCGGCGGCGGTCCCCCGATCAACACGTCGGCGGCGGCGTCGCCCATCCGCGGCCCGAGCGTTGCCGGCCCCGAGTCGCCCTCCGCGGGGCCGGTCGGAATAAGCGAAGCCAGGCCCCGGCCGAGGCCACCCTTCTTGCGTAACGGCTGCGTCATGGTCGTCCCTTCGCGGATGGTGGTCAATCGCGCTCGGCGAGTTCGCGGCTCGCATCGAGATAGCTCATCGCCCCGCGAGAACCGGGGTCGTAGTCGATGATGGTCATGCTGTAGCCCGGTGCCTCGGAAACCTTGACGCTGCGCGGAATCACCGTCCGCAAAACCTTGCTACCAAAATATCGGCGCACCTCTTCTGCGACCTGGTCCGCGAGTTTGGTGCGACCGTCATACATGGTCAGCACCACGGTGGTCACCTCGAGCTTGGGATTGAGGTGGGCCTTCACCATCTCGATGTTGCGCATCAGCTGCGAGACGCCCTCCAGCGCGTAGTACTCGCATTGGATCGGGATCATGACTTCCGGCGCGGCGACCAGCGCGTTGATGGTCAGCAGGCCGAGCGACGGCGGGCAGTCGATAAAGACGCAATCGAAGTCCAGGTTGTCGAGATCGGCCAATGCGGTGCGCAGGCGGTTCTCACGCGCGACCATGCTGACCAATTCGATTTCGGCGCCGGCCAGATCGATCGTGGCCGGGATGCAGAACAGGCGCTCGTTGTGCGGGCTCTGCCGCAGCGCATCGTGCACCGAGACCTCGCCGAGCAAGACCTCGTACGACGACGGCGTTCCCGACTGCCGGTCGGTAATACCGAGCGCCGTGCTCGCGTTGCCCTGGGGGTCGAGATCGATGACGAGGGTTTTGAGCCCCTGCACCGCGAGCGCTGCCGCGAGGTTGACCGCGGTGGTCGTCTTGCCCACGCCGCCCTTTTGGTTGGCGACGGTGAAAACGCGGCGATGCGATGGCCGGCGGAGCGGCGGGTAGGTGGTGTGCAGCACGCGCATCGCGCGTTCGGCGGCCGCCCCGATCGGGGTGTCGAATTCGGCCGTTGTTTCACGTGAAACATTGGCCGCCGGCGCGGGCGCCGCCGTCTCGCGAACGTCCTCCGGTGCGTGGTGAGCCACCGGCCAATCTTCTGGAGAAGTCATCGGGTTCGGGCCTTCCCGGTCCGTGCCGGCTTGTGGTGTGGCGGCTTTCCGCGGCGCGCTGACACTACGGTTGCGGGGGGACGCAAATAATTCGCGCCACATGTCACCACCCTGACATCAGCGGCGCCCGATGCAGCCATCACACGCCGGTACTGTTCAACTTCGTCGAACGCCCGCTCCCCCTTGACGGCGAGCATTCGGCCGTCGGGCCGAAGCAGCGGCAAGCTCCACTTCGTCAGCTTGTCCAACGATGCAACCGCTCGCGACACCGCAGCATCCCTCTCCCCGAACCGGTTGCGCACGCCCGGCTCCTCCGCACGGCCACGGACGACCACGACGGCTAACCCTAGTTCGTGGATGACCTCGTTGAGAAATTCGCTGCGGCGCAGCAGTGGTTCGAGCAGGACGACGTCGAGATCCGGTCGCGCGACCGCCAGCGGTATCCCGGGCAAGCCCGCCCCACTCCCGATGTCGATGATGCGCTCGCCTGGATGGAGGAGCTCGGCGAGGGCCGCGCTATTCAGAATGTGGCGATCCCAGATGCGGTCGACCTCCCGCGGCCCGAGCAGCCCTCGCTCCACGCCGGCGGTGGCCAAAATCTCCGCGTACCGGCGGGCGATGCCCAGCCGCTCACCGAAGACCGCGGCAGCCACGTCCGGCGACGAGCCCTGGTCGGCGCCCTCCTCCGCCGAGCCCGCCGAATCGGCGGAACCGACATGTTTCACGTGAAACATCCTCTAGTTGGAACGCGCACTGTCGACCTTCGGAGTTCGACGGGCCGGAACTACATGGCTGTAACTTGGCGAGGTCAGTCGTGCAGAACGACCACGCGGCGCGACGGCTCGACGCCCTCGCTCTCGCTGTGCACCCCGGCGACCGCGGCGACGGCGTCGTGCACGATCTTTCGTTCGAACGGCGTCATCGGGGAGAGCTCTTCACGTTCGCCGGATTCGAGCACCCGCCGGGCGACCTTGTCGCCCAGCGCCGCCAGCTCCTCCCGGCGCCGCCGACGCCAGCTCGCGATGTCGAGCATCAGCCGGCTTCGCACGCCCGTCTTCTGGTGCACCGCCAGCCGGGTGAGCTCCTGTAGCGCGTCAAGCACCTCACCCCCGCGGCCCACCAACTTGTTCAGATCGTCGCTGCCGTCGATGCTCACGACGGCGCGGCTGCCTTCGACATCCAGATCGATATCGCCGTCAAAGTCCAACAGGTCCAACAACTCTTCGAGGTAGTCGCCGGCTATCTCGCCCTCGGCGACCAAGCGCTCCTCCAGATCATCGATCTCTTCCGAGCCCGCCTCGGCGGCATCCTCGGCGGCCGATCGCGTGTCGAGTTCGGTATCGGCGTCGCGCTCGGTGGTCTCGGCGTCTGTCATGTCTTCTCTCCCTCAATCAATGGGCCCCAGCCCAACTCGGGTCGCCCTGTCCCGGCGGCCCCGTTAGTCATTCCGCCCGTATCAGCGTTTGCGTTTTTTCGGCCGCGCCCCGGGCCGTGGTGTGCGGTTGGTCGGGCCGTCGCTCTCCTCGGTGGCTGCCGCGTCGGCCCCATCGAAATCCGCGCTCCCCGAACCGGACGCACCCGTCTCGGCGTCAGGTGTCGACGAGCCGTTGCCACCCGACGATGCCGCCTTGGGATTCCGCTTCGGCTTCGCACCCGGCGCCGGGGCGTTCGCCGCGCGACGCTGGATCGCTTCCTGCTTTTTGGCTTCGTCCTCTTTCTCGATCATCCCGAAGACGTAGTGCTGCTGCCCGAAGGTCCAGATGTTGTTGGCGAACCAGTACAGGATGATGGCCAGCGGAAGGAACGGGCCACCGACGACGACGCCGAGCGGGAACACGTACAACGCGAGTTTGTTCATCATCGCGGTCTGCGGGTTGGCCGCCGCCTCCGGGCTCTGCCGCGCCACCGAGGCCCGGCTGTTGAAGTAGGTCGCGACGCCGGCCAGGATCATCACCGGCAACCCCACCGCGATCACGGCCGGCCGACTGAAGAAGGTGAACGCGTCCAACCCGGTGCGCTGGGTCATGAAGGCGCCAATCGGTGCGCCGAACAAGTTCGCGTCCAGGAAGTGGCCGACGTCGGTCGGGGTGAAGACGTAGTTTCCGGTGAGCCGGTTCTGCGCCACCGACAGGTGCGGCTGCCCGAACCCGCCTGTGGTGCGGTTGAACGAACGCAAGACGTGATACAGACCGATGAACACCGGGATCTGCGCCAGCATCGGCAGGCAGCCCAAGATGGGGTTGAACCCGTGTTCGCGCTGCAGCTTCTGCATCTCGAGCGCCATCCGCTGCCGATCCTTGCCGTACTTCTTCTGCAGCGCCTTGATCTGGGGCTGCAGCTCCTGCATCTGGCGCGTGGTACGGATCTGCCGGACGAACGGCTTGTAGAGCAACGCCCGCAGGGAGAAGACCAAGAACATCACTGACAGTGCCCAGGCGAAGAAGTTCGACGGCCCCAGCATGGCGGCGAACAACTTGTACCAGACCCACATGATCCACGACACCGGGTAGTAGACGAAGTCCAGACTGAAGAAATCAAACAAAAGATTCACTCTCCCCTCGCGCCGCTCCGGGGACCCGGGCGGCGCTGGCATCTTGGCAATTCACGTGGCATCCGGGGCGGTCCGGGATCGGGTCCCAGCCGCCTTCATGCCATGGTCCGCATTTGGCGAGTCTCGCCGCAGCCAACCAGCTCCCCCGAATCAGGCCGTACTCGTTGAGCGCATCGACCGCGTACTGGCTGCAGGTCGGGACGAAGCGACACGTCGCCGGACGTAGCGGCGACACCATATGCCGATACAGCTGAATCAGGAAAATCACTCCGCGGGCGGTCGCTCGTCCGGCGTTGCCAACCAATGCGCGCAGCCGGGTCGAGATCGTCACGGCTTGCTTCCCGCCGCCGGCACGCGTCGCAAACACCGGCGCAGTTCCTGCTCGAGCCGGGCCGAGGAGGTGGTCCGGCTGCTGGGCAACGCGCGGATCACCAACCGATCGGATTGGCCGAGCTCGCCCAGCAGCGTTCGGGCGACATGCCGCAGCCGACGAGCGACCCGGTGGCGTTCGACGGCGGACCCGACGGGCTTGCCGACCACCAGTCCGACGCGCGGCGCGCGAATTTCGTCACCATCTTCGCCCCGGTGAAAGTGCACGACGAGATCGGACTGTGCCATCCGAATCCCGTGCTTCACCGTCGCGTCAAAGTCAATTGACCGCGTCATGCGGTTGCGTGCGGGAAGCACCGCCGAAGGACCTGACGTTGCGATCAGGCAGAGAGCGCGCGGCGACCCTTGCGGCGCCGACCGGACACGATCGCGCGTCCGGCACGAGTGCGCATCCGCAGGCGGAAGCCATGCACGCGGGCTCGGCGCCGGTTATTCGGCTGAAAGGTCCGCTTGCCCTTGGCCACGACGTTCTCCTCGTTGTGTTGCCATCCGGCCGCTCAGACGTTTCGCATCGGGCTCGTCTGCGGTTCGACCGGAGGTGGTCTTGGTGCTACTGGCCGGCGCGGTCCCCAGGTGGTTCGGGTCGCAGCCGTATCGCCGACTTTCGGGCGACTGTTTGAGGGTACTGACGAGGCTTCGCCTGGTCAAACCTGGCCTGCCGCAACGAAGCCGCGCACGCCTGCCGGAAAGATTTTCCGTTTCGGTCACACTCGCCGCGGACGTGGCTACCATAACGAGCCGAAGCAAGCCCTACGTACCCTAAATGACCCGATTGGAATGCAGCAGAACGGTTGGCAGCCGAACGGAAAACTGTTAGCTTCTGCGAAGTCGATTTAGACTAAAGCAGCGCTCGACAACGAAGCGAGGATGGTGGATCGACTAGCTGCCTAGACAACCTTCCGGGGTTCTCTTCCAGCGCGGAGATCGCGAGCCGTCGCCGGTAGGTTGTGGCTCGCCTACGATCATCCTGTCCACACCTGTGTATAACTATGTGGACAGTTGCTTTGTCGCCAAGCGTGTGTGACTCGGGTCGGGACGTTCGAGAACCAGGGAGATGCGTCGTTGACCGATGACCCCGGTTCCAGTTTCACGGCAGTGTGGAATGCGGTCGTTTCCGAGCTCAATGGGGAGCCCCCTGCGGACGGCATGACGGCCAACCGCACGACCCTGGTCACTCCCCTCACTCCCCAACAACGTGCCTGGCTCAATCTTGTCCGCCCGCTGACCATCGTCGAGGGATTCGCGCTGCTGTCGGTGCCGAGCAGCTTCGTGCAAAACGAGATCGAACGACATCTGCGGGCACCCATCACCGATGCGCTCAGTCGGCGGCTCGGCCAGCAGATTCAACTGGGTGTTCGCATCGCTCCCCCGCCCGACGATGTCGAGGACGCGCTCATCCCGCCGGCCGAACCGTTCCCCGGAGCCGAACCTGCCTTCCCCGCCGACGGTGCGGCCATCGACAACGACGAAGCGTTCGACAACGGCGAGACGGTCACCGGCAACCAGCCGGGGTGGCCGAACTACTTCACCGAGCGGCCGCACGCGATCGATCCGGCCGTCGCCGCCGGGACGAGCCTCAACCGCCGCTACACCTTCGACACATTCGTCATCGGTGCCTCCAACCGGTTCGCCCACGCTGCCGCCCTGGCGATCGCCGAAGCGCCGGCGCGGGCCTACAACCCCTTGTTCATCTGGGGCGAGTCCGGTCTCGGCAAGACCCACTTGTTGCACGCCGCCGGCAATTACGCGCAGCGGCTGTTCCCTGGCATGCGAGTCAAGTACGTCTCCACCGAGGAATTCACCAACGACTTCATCAACTCGCTGCGCGACGACCGCAAGGTCGCCTTCAAGCGCAGCTATCGCGACGTCGACGTGCTGCTGGTCGATGACATTCAGTTCATCGAGGGCAAGGAAGGCATCCAGGAAGAGTTCTTCCACACCTTCAACACCCTGCACAACGCCAACAAACAGATCGTCATCTCCTCGGACCGCCCACCCAAACAGCTGGCCACGCTGGAAGATCGGCTGCGGACGCGGTTCGAGTGGGGCTTAATCACCGACGTCCAGCCCCCCGAACTGGAAACCCGGATCGCCATTCTGCGCAAGAAGGCACAGATGGAGCGGCTGGCGGTGCCCGACGATGTGCTCGAGCTGATCGCCAGCAGCATCGAGCGCAACATCCGTGAGCTCGAAGGCGCCCTGATCCGCGTCACGGCGTTCGCCTCGCTGAACAAGACGCCGATCGACAAGGCGCTGGCCGAGATTGTGCTTCGCGACCTGATCGCCGACGCCAGCACCATGCAGATCAGCGCGGCCACCATCATGGCGGCCACCGCCGAATACTTCGACACCACGGTCGAAGAGCTCCGCGGCCCCGGCAAGACCCGAGCGCTGGCCCAATCGCGCCAGATCGCGATGTATCTGTGCCGCGAGCTCACCGATCTGTCCCTGCCCAAGATCGGGCAGGCATTCGGCCGCGACCACACCACGGTCATGTACGCGCAGCGCAAGATCTTGTCCGAGATGGCCGAGCGGCGTGAGGTTTTTGATCACGTCAAGGAGCTCACCACTCGCATCCGTCAGCGCTCCAAGCGCTGAAATCTCTTCTCTCCCCGGCGCTCCCGGCCCTGATTCCGGGCTTTCGCTGCGCGTGCTCGTAATTTTTTTCGAGAAACTTCACACCCGTCCGTCACACCCGCCACAGCCAGGGGATGTGGGTAGGACTGTGCACAACGCAATTAAACGCCGGTGCAGTAACACGGCTTGGGTGCACAGTCGTCATTCGTCCCCACCCGCCCAACACGTCGCCCACAGGTGTTCACGCGGCGATGCACAACCCGATCGCGGCGCTAGCTGGCCCGAGACGCCGCTGTCCCCAGATTGCACAGGCCTTAATACTGGTACTGAGATCTCTTCATCGGTTCTTCTTTGAAATACAGGCTTGGGGACGCTCGGTGCACACTCGTCGTCTGAGGCTCGGTCAGCTCGGGTTGTCGGGGTTTGCGATTAGCTTTCAAGATGGCGTCGAAGGATCTACGGTTGTTCTTCGACTGCCGTTGCGGTCGCCGTTGGCTCATCACATGTCACCGGCGTTCGTGGCGGAGCCCCGTGCTAGCGGGGGAGGCTAGCCAATGGATTCGAAACGCTGAGTAGGTGAAGGGACGCTATGGACGCGGCGACGACAACGGCTGGCCTCAGCGACTTGAAATTTCGTCTGGTGCGGGAGTCTTTCGCCGACGCGGTGTCGTGGGTGGCGAAGAACCTGCCGTCCAGACCCGCGGTGCCGGTGCTCTCCGGTGTGCTGCTGTCCGGCACCGATGAGGGCCTGACGATCTCCGGATTCGATTACGAGGTTTCCGCCGAGGCGCAGGTTGCAGCCGAAATAGCTTCTCCGGGAAGCGTTTTGGTGTCCGGTCGGCTGTTGTCGGACATCGTGCGGGCGCTGCCCAACAAGCCCATCGACTTCTACGTCGACGGCAACCGGGTGGCATTGCACTGCGGAAACGCCAGGTTCTCGTTGCCGACGATGGCCGTCGAGGACTACCCGACGCTGCCCGCGCTGCCCGAAGAGACCGGGACGCTGCCCGCCGACCTGTTCGCCGAGGCGATCAGCCAGGTGGCCATCGCGGCCGGCCGCGACGACACGTTGCCGATGTTGACCGGGATCCGGGTTGAGATTTCGGGTGACACGGTGGTTTTGGCGGCCACCGACCGATTCCGCCTGGCGGTTCGCGAGCTGACCTGGTCGGCGGCCTCGCCGGACATCGAAGCCGCGGTCCTGGTGCCGGCCAAGACATTGGCCGAAGCCGCCCGGACCGGGGCCGACGGCTCCGAGGTCCGGTTGGCACTGGGTGCGGGTTCGGGCGTCGGGAAAGACGGATTGCTCGGCATCAGCGGTAACGGCAAGCGTTCCACCACCCGTCTGCTGGATGCGGAATTCCCGAAGTTCCGCCAACTGCTGCCGGCCGAGCACACGGCCGTCGCCACCATCAACGTGGCCGAATTGACCGAGGCGATCAAGCTGGTGGCGTTGGTCGCCGACCGGGGCGCCCAGGTGCGGATGGAATTCAGCGAGGGATCGCTGCGCTTGTCGGCCGGCGCCGACGATGTTGGCCGGGCCGAAGAAGACCTCGCGGTCGATTTCGTCGGCGAGCCGTTGACGATCGCGTTCAACCCCACGTATCTGACCGACGGCTTGGGATCGGTCCATTCGGAGCTGGTGTCGTTCGGCTTCACGACGCCAGGCAAGCCGGCGCTGTTGCGGCCGGCCGTGAGTGATGACAGCCACCCGACCGGCCCGGGCCCGTACAGCGCCCTGCCGACCGATTACGTCTACTTGTTGATGCCTGTCCGGTTGCCTGGCTAGGTGTACGTCCGGCATTTGGGACTGCGCGATTTCCGGTCCTGGGCACACGCCGACCTCGAATTGCAGCCTGGTCGGACGGTCTTCATTGGATCCAACGGCTTCGGGAAGACGAATCTCCTTGAGGCGCTGTGGTATTCGAGCACCATGGGCTCGCACCGGGTGGGCACGGACGCGCCGTTGATCCGCGCCGGGGCCGAGCGCGCGGTGGTTTCCACGATCGTGGTCAACGAAGGCAGGGAATGCGCGGTCGATCTGGAGATCGCGGCGGGCCGGGCGAATAAGGCGCGGCTGAATCGTTCCCCGGTGCGCAGTACGCGCGAGGTGATTGGGGTGCTGCGCGCGGTGCTGTTCGCCCCCGAAGACCTGTCGCTGGTGCGCGGCGATCCATCCGACCGGCGCCGCTACCTCGACGATCTGGCGACGGTGCGCCGCCCGGCGGTGGCCGCGGTGCGCGCCGACTACGAAAAGGTGCTGCGGCAGCGCACCGCGCTGTTGAAATCTCTGTCCGGGGCGCGCTACCGGGGCGACCAGAGCGCACTGGACACGCTCGACGTGTGGGACAGTCGCCTGGCTGAATACGGTGCCCAATTGATGGCCGCCCGTATCGATTTGGTGAACCAGTTGACGCCAGAGGTTGAAAAGGCCTACCAGCTGCTGGCCCCGGGATCGCGCACCGCATCCATCGGCTATCGCTCCAGCCTGGGTGCCCAGGCCGGGACGGACATCGCCGGCGCCGACCGGGAGTTCTTGGAAGCCGCCCTGCTCGCGGCGTTGTCGGCGCGCCGCGACGCGGAGCTCGAACGCGGCGTGTGTCTTGTCGGCCCGCACCGCGACGATCTCGAACTGTCGCTCGGGGATCAGCCCGCGAAAGGTTTTGCCAGCCATGGCGAATCCTGGTCCTTGGCGTTGTCGTTGCGGCTGGCCGCATACGAATTACTGAGGGGCGAAGAAAGCGAACCCGTGTTGTTGCTCGACGACGTCTTCGCCGAGCTCGACGCCGCCCGGCGCCGCGCGCTGGCCACGGTCGCCGAATCCGCCGAACAGGTGCTGGTCACCGCGGCGGTGCTGGAAGACATCCCGGCGGGCTGGGACGCCCGCCAGGTGCACGTCGATTTGCGTGACGGCGACTCGGGCCGGGTGTCGGAGATGCACTCATGACCGGTGCCGATGAGAGACCCCGTGCCCCGTCGAATGCCCTGAGTGGTATCGATCTGGTCCGCCGCACCCTCGAGGAGGCCCGGGC
>NZ_QMEU01000199.1 GCF_003284975.1 Mycobacterium colombiense | reverse complement strand
GCCCAGCGACGGCACCGGCAGCACCGCCGGCCGGTGTAACACCGACGCCAGCGTAGCGGTGTACTCGCGGTTGCGGACCGGTTGGGGTGCAACGGCATTCACCGGTCCCGACAACGTGGTATCCCAGAGCGCGCGGTGATAGACGTCCACCAGGTCGTCGATGCCGATCCAGGACAGCCATTGGCGACCGTCGCCCAGCCGGCCACCCAGCCCGGCTCCGAACAGCGGGCGCATCAGCTTCAGCGTGCCGCCGGCGGGCGATTGCACGATGCCGGTGCGCACCTGCACCACCCGCACCCCGGCCTGTTGCGCCGGCGCGGTCGCCTGCTCCCAGTCGGACACCACATCCGCCAGAAACCCGTCGCCGCGACCGCTGTCCTCGGTGAGGGTATCGTCGCCGCGGTCGTACCCGTAGTAGCCGATCGCCGACGCCGAGATCAGGGAGCCCGGCCGGGGCTCGGTGCGATCCATCAGCTCGGCCAGCCGCCTGGTCGGCTCAATCCTGCTGTCCCGGATGGCTTTCCGATGTTGCTCGGTGAACCGGCCTGCGATCGAGGCTCCCGCCAGATGGATCACCGTGTCAATACCGTCGAACAGCCGTGGGTCGGGATCGTCGGGATTCCATTGCCGCTCGTCGACGCCGCGGGCGGCGTGCCGGACCAGCCGGACGACCCGATGCCCGCCGGTGCGCAGGAATGCGGTCAACGCCGAACCGACCAGCCCCGACGATCCGGTGATCGCGATCGTCGTCGGCCGCAACCCGTTCTCGGCGGCCAACCGGTGCGCGGCCAAGTCGTCGGCCAGCTGCCGGTGTCGGTAGTCGAACATGGGCCGCAGCAGCGACCCCGGCACCGGCGTCTCGACCCGGTCGATCACCCTGGTGCGGTTGCCGCCGAGGTCCTCGAATTCATGAATGTGATTCCAGCGCATGGCGATTCGCGCCGGAAGGGTCGCCAGACCGTCGCCGCCGATGGTGTCGACGAATCGTCGCGGCGGGTCGTAGCCGTCCGGCTGATGCACGGCGACCCAGCGCAGGCCGCCGGGCAGCGCCAGGGTGGCGCGTCCGTCCTCGAGCGAGGCGGCCTCGGTGACCAGGCGCATCGGTTGCCACGGCGGCGAGAGCCGGGCGAACGCGCCCGGCCTGGCATACCAGTCGAATACGTCGGTGATCGGAGCGTCGACGACGCTCGAATAGTCCAGCCCCATCCCTGAAACGTTAGGAACCGCGCTACCGGTTCGGCAAGGCGTGTTCCACGATGGGCAGCCGCGCGTGCGGCTGGCGCACCCCCCGCTTGGCCGACAGATAGACCTGCGCGGTCCTATCGGCCACCGTGTGCCAGTCGAAATCGGAGGTGAGTCGTTCGCGGGCGGCGCGGGCGCGCTGCTGCGCGGCCTGCGGGTCGTCAAGCACGGTGCGCACCGCCGCGGCCAGCCGGGCCACGTCGCGTGGTGGGCACGAGACACCGGTTTGGCCGTTGATCACCGCCTCGCCCAGCCCGCCGATGTCGGACGTCACCAGGGGAGTGCCGGCCGCGGCCGCCTCGAGGGCCACGATCCCGAACGGCTCGTAGTGACTGGGCAGCACCGCGACATCGGCGCGATGCAGGACTGCCAGCAGCTCGGCGTGTTCGAGGTGCCCGACGAACCGGATTGCCTTGAGCACCCGATGTTTACGGGCCTGCTCGACGAGCCAGGCCTGCTGAGTGCCCTCGCCGGCGATGGTCAGGGTGGTGCCGGGGTGGCTGCGCCTGATCCGCGGCAGCGCGGCGATGACGTCGTGCACACCCTTCTCGTATTCCAGCCGGCCCAGGTACAGCAGTTCGGCCGGCCCGCTGCGCGGCCGGCGTTCGGCGAACGGCCACCGCGAAGTCTCGATGCCGTTGCAGATCACCGTGATCTCGGCCAGACCCGGACCGAACAGTTCGCTGATCTCGTCGGCCATCGAGGCCGAACACGTGATCAGCGAGTCGGATTCGCGCACCAGCCACGACTCGAGCGCGTGCACCTGACGGCTGATCGCACCGCTGACCCAGCCGGAGTGCCGGCCGGCTTCGGTGGCGTGAATCGTGGAAACCATTGGGGCATCGTAGAATTGGGCGAGCGCGATCGCCGGGTGGGCCACCAGCCAGTCGTGTGCGTGCACGACGTCGGGCCGCCAGGCGCGGTTGGTGCCCGGTGTGGTCAGCAGCAGCCCGGCGCGGATCATGGCGTGGCCCATGGCCAGCGTCCAGGCCATCATGTCGGTGCCGAAGCTGAATTCGTGCGGATCCTGGGCGGCCGCGATCACCCGGACGCCCTCGCTGATGTGATCCGACGAGGGATGGCTGCGGGGATCGGTTCCGGTGGGCCGCCGCGACAGCACGACGACGTCGTGACCCGCGGCGGCCAGCGCGGTCGACAGGTGATGCACGTGCCGGCCGAGCCCGCCGATCACCACCGGCGGGTATTCCCACGACACCATCAGGATTTTCACGCCAAAACCAACCTCGCCCGCCTCATCGGGGCAGCCTGCGGGCATCGAGGGCGCCGAACAGCCCGTCGGCGCGGTTCCATCCCTCCGCCAGCCGCTGCGCGGTGTCGCGCCGGCCGGACGCCAGCGCGTCGGCGATCTCGCGGGTGGCGTGCGCGTGCAGATGGGCGCGGTAGCGGGCGTAGTCGGCGGCCGAATCCTTGCTCACCATGAACGGCCAGTCGCTGGAGACGGTGAGCAGCGTTTCGCGCAGGATCTGATCGGCGACGTGGTCGCGGGGGATGGGCCCGTCCAGCGACGCCGTCTGGGACAGCGCCTTGTCGACGGTGCTCAGCGCCATGTCGACGACTTCGCTGTTGAGCGCCACCAGATCGGCGACCTGCTCGCCCGCCCACACCTGCCAGTCCTTGCCCGATCCCCACGAGCTGGGCGGCAGGGCGACCGGGTTCCCGACGAAGCCGTCGGCGAGGGCGTCGGACAGCGTGCCCACCCGAACGCCCGCCTCGGGCAAGGCCCGCAGCACCCGCTCCAGCCAGGTCGGGCCCTCGTACCACCAGTGGCCGAACAGCTCGGTGTCGAAGGCGGCGATCACATGGGCGGGTCGCCCGATCCGCTCGGACTCGGCGAGCAACCGGTTGCGGACGACCTCGACGAAGTCGGCGACGTGCGTGTCGACCGCGTGGTCGGCGCGCTCGGGGTCGTAGGGAGCCTTGTCCTGCGAGGGCACGTTGCGGCCCGTCACCCGGGCCGGCTTGAGGCCGGTGAGGTGGTCATAGGTGTGGAAATCGCGGTACGCGGCGTGCCCCGGATAGCCGGACTTCGGTGACCACACGCGGTAGCTGACCTGCAGGTCGCGCCCGAACGCCACCACGTCGGTGCCGCCGACGGGCCGGCCCAGCGCGGTGTCGCCGTGCAGTGACGGGCCGTCGACCATGAAGTGGGT
>NZ_QMEU01000198.1 GCF_003284975.1 Mycobacterium colombiense | reverse complement strand
CGCGCTGGGCGACTTCGTCGACCTGAAATGCCCATTCACACTTGGCCATTCGCGCGCCGTGGCCCGGCTTGCCGGACAGGCCGCGCAGGCCGCCGGCCTCGACCGCGACGCGGTTGCGCTGACCCGGCGCGCAGGCCACGTCCACGACCTGGGCCGCATCGGGGTGTCGAACCAGATCTGGTCGCGGCCGGGACCGTTGAGCGCCTCGGAGTTCGAGCGGGTGCGGCTGCATCCGTACCTGACGGTGCGCATCCTCAACCAGGTGCCCGGCCTCACCCGGCTGGCGGAGGTCGCCGGCAATCACCACGAATGCCTGGACGGGTCGGGCTACCCGCGCGGCCTGGCCGCCACCGCGCTTGGCCTGCCGGACCGCATCCTGGCCGCCGCGGTCTGTTACCAGTCCGCCTGCGAGCCAAGGCCGTATCGCGAACAGCTATCGCCGGCCGCGGCCGCCCGCCGGTTGCGGGGCCGGGCACAGGCAGGCGCGCTCGACCCGGTCGCCGTCGAGGCCGTGCTGCAGGCGGCGGGACAACCCTCGCAACGGCCGGCCCCGCGACCGGACGGGCTGACCCCACGCGAGATCGAAGTCCTGTGCCTGGTCGCGCGCGGCGCGTCGAACAAGCAGATCGCGGCGTCGCTGGTGATCAGCGAGAAGACCGCCCGCAACCATGTCGAGCGCACCTACGCCAAGATCGGCGTGTCCAACCGCATCGGCGCCAGCATGTACGCCCTGCAGCACGGGCTGGTGCACACGGGAACATGAGGCAATCGCCCCATGTTCTTCCGGGCCGATGAGGCGCACAATCAGCTAATGAAGCGCTACCTGACGGTCGGCTACGGCGCCGCCGCTTATCTGCTCTTTCTCGCCGTATTTCTCTATCTCGTCGCGTTCCTGGGCAACTTCTGGGTGCCGCGGACGGTCGATCACGGGCTCGCCGCGCCCGTCGGCCAGGCGGTGTTGGTCAACATGATCCTGCTCGGTGTGTTCGGCCTCCAGCACAGCGTCATGGCGCGGCCGGGTTTCAAGACGAGGTGGACGCGGCTGGTGCCGCCGTCGATAGAGCGCAGCACCTACGTGATGCTGTCCAACGTCGTGCTGGTGCTGCTGTATTGGCAATGGCGGACGATGCCGGCCGTCATCTGGAAGGTGGAGCTGCCAGCCGGGCGCCTGGCGCTGTGGACGCTGTTCTGGCTCGGCTGGGCCATCGCACTGGCGTCGACGTTCATGATCAACCACTTCGACCTGTTCGGGCTCCGGCAGGTCTATTTGGCGTGGCGCGCAAAGCCTTACACCAATCTCGATTTCCGCGTCCGGTTCTTCTACCGCCTGGTGCGCCACCCGCTGATGCTCGGCTTCGTCATCGCGTTCTGGGCGGTGCCCACCATGACGGCCGGGCATCTGCTCTTCTCCATCGTGATGACGGGCTACATCCTGATCGCCACGCAATTCGAAGAGCGCGACCTGGTGGCCGCGCTGGGCGATGACTACCGCGACTACCGCCGACAGGTGCCAATGCTGCTGCCGCTGGGGCGCCGGTCGCGCGGTGGCCCCACCCAACCGGCCGAGCTGCACTAACTTTCGGGCGGCAAAAAGATCCGCGCCCGGCGACACCGGCGGCGCGCGACCTGTCAGGATTGACGGTATGGACGTCAAGGAGGTGCTGCTCCCCGGGGTCGGTCTTCGCTACGAGTTCACCGATCGCAACGGTGACCGCATCGGCATCATCGCGCGGCGCAGCGGCGATTTCGACGTCGTCGTGTATGCCCGCGACGACCCGGACGAAGCCAGGCCGCTGCTGCACCTCAGCGACCAGGAGGCCGAAGCCGTGGCCCAGATCCTGGGGGCGCCGCGGATCGCCGAACGTTTCACCGAGCTGGCCCGCGAGATCCCCGGGCTCGAGACGGGCCAGGTCCACATCCTGGCCGACAGCCCGTTCGTCGATCACCCGCTGGGCGACACCCGGGCCCGCACCCGCACCGGGGCATCCATCGTGGCGATCGTGCGCAACGAGGAGGTGCTCGCCTCACCCGGGCCCTCCGAAATGCTGCACGTCCAAGACGTTCTGATAGTCATCGGCACCGAAGACGGAATCGCGGGCGTCGAGAAGATTATCGACAAAGGCTGAGCCGGTGCAGATTTCGGGGACGCTGCTGCTCCAACTCGGCGCCCTCCTGGCCACCCTGGCCGTATTGGGCGCCGCCGCACGCCGATTCGCGTTGTCGCCCATCCCGGTGTACCTGCTGGCCGGCCTGGCGCTGGGCAACGGCGGCATCCTGCCGGTGGCCGCCGGCGGGCAGTTCATCACGACCAGCGCGCCCATCGGCGTCGTGTTGCTGCTGCTGACCCTGGGCTGCGAGTTTTCGGCGGCCGAATTCTCTGCCAGCATGCGCCACCATCTGCCGTCGGCGGCCGTCGACATCGTCCTCAACGCCGCGCCCGGCGCGATCGCCGGCTGGCTGCTGGGGCTCGACGGCGTGGCGATTCTGTGCCTGGCCGGCGTCACCTACATCTCCTCGTCGGGCGTCATCGCGCGGCTGCTCGAGGACCTGCACCGGCTCGGCAACCGGGAGACGCCGGCCGTGCTGTCGGTGCTGGTGCTCGAGGATTTCGCGATGGCCGCCTACCTTCCGCTGTTCGCGGTCCTGGCATCCGGCGGCGGGTGGCTGCACGCCGTCGGCGGCATGGTCGTGGCGGTGGGCGCCCTGGTGGCCGCGTTCGCCGCGTCCTACCGGTGGGGTCACCACGTCGACCGGCTGGTGGAGCACCCGGACTCCGAACAGCTCATGCTGCGGGTGCTGGGCATCACCCTGATCGTGGCGGCCGTGGCCGAGTCCCTGCACGCCTCGGCCGCCGTCGGCGCGTTTTTGGTGGGCCTGACCCTGACCGGCGAGACGGCCGAGCGGGCCCGCCAGGTGCTGGGCCCGCTCCGGGATCTGTTCGCCGCCATCTTCTTCCTTGCCATCGGGTTCTCGGTGGACCCGCACGAGTTGGTTCCGATGCTTCCGGCGGCGCTGATCCTGGCCGTGGTGAGCGCGGCGACCAAGGTGGCCACCGGGGTGTTCGCGGCCCGGCACGACGGGGTGGCGCGGCGCGGGCAGCTGCGCGCGGGCACCGCGCTGATCGCCCGGGGCGAATTCTCGCTGATCATCATCGGTTTGGCCGGCAAGTCGCTGCCAGCGGTCGCCGCGCTGGCGACGTCCTACGTGTTCATCATGGCGATCGTGGGGCCGGTGCTCACCCGCTACGTCGGGGGCCCGCGGCCGGCCGGCGCAGCACCGGCCTGACCCCGGCCCGGTCGGCCCCTCCGGTTAGCCCATCCGTCAGCCGATGTGCAGGGCCACCACCATCCACCGGGTGCTTCCCGCCGCGCTGACCTGTTCGACGCGGCAGGCGATGGCATGGATCCGGTTGCCGCGGCTGTAGGAGCCGAAGACCT
>NZ_QMEU01000197.1 GCF_003284975.1 Mycobacterium colombiense | reverse complement strand
CGCACCCGACCGGCACCGGGATCGCGCGGTGCTACCGCGGTCCTTGCCCGCCCGAAACCGCCCCTCGCATAGCGTTGGTGGCGTCCATGGTGACTTGCGCGGCCGCCGCGCGGCGGCGCCCCCGCGCTGTTACGCTTCGCGCCATGCACGTGACATCAGGTGTTTGCTCCCGGCCCGTGCACTGTTGTCGCCCCTGACCCTTGAGCCCGTGTAGCCGCTACGGGGGTGGTGCATCCTCTCGATGCCCTAGCGCCTCTCCGCAGCAACGGGATCCGACGAAGCGAAGTCCCGCACCGGAAGGCCATCCATGTTCGACCTCCCCGCCGGCTCACCCGGCTGGCGTCAGGGCGCCGTGTTGGCCCTGGTGGCCGGGGTGGTCGCCGCGTGTGGTGGTGGGGCCAGCGACGCCGTCGGGGGCGGCGGACTGACGAATGCCAACACCAAGATCACGCTGGTCGCCTATTCGGTCCCGGAGCCGGGATGGAGCAAGGTGATTCCGGCGTTCAACGCCTCGGCGGAGGGCAGGGCGGTCCAGGTGATCACCTCCTATGCGGCCTCGGCCGACCAGTCGCGTGGCGTCGTCGAGGGCAAGCCCGCCGACATCGTGAACTTCTCCGTCGAACCGGACATCACCCGACTGGTCAACGCGGGCAAGGTTTCTGCCGACTGGGACAAGGACGCCACCAAGGGGATTCCGTTCGGGTCGCTGGTCACCTTGGTGGTGCGCAAGGGCAATCCCAAGAACATCAAGGACTGGGACGACCTACTGCGCCCGGGCGTCGAGGTCGTCACGCCCAACCCGCTCAGTTCGGGCTCGGCCAAATGGAATCTGCTCGCCCCGTACGCGGCGAAGAGCGGCGGCGGTGCCGACAGCCGGGCGGGTACGGAGTTCATCGACAGGCTGGTACACGAGCACGTGAAACTGCGGCCCGGTTCGGGACGGATAGCAACCGACGTCTTCATCGAGGGCAGCGGTGACGTGCTGATCAGCTACGAGAACGAGGCCATCGCAGCCGAGCGGCAAGGCAAGTCCGTCGAACATGTCATTCCCGCACAGACTTTCAAGATCGAGAACCCCCTCGCGGTGGTGAGCACCAGCCCGCATCTGGATGCGGCCACGGCGTTCAAGAACTTTCAATACACCGCCGCGGCGCAGAAGCTGTGGGCCCAGGCCGGTTTCCGGCCGGTCGATCCGGCCGTGGCGGCGCGGTTTCGCAACGACTATCCCGTTCCGGTGAAGCTGTGGACGATCGACGACCTCGGTGGTTGGGCCGCGGCCGATTCGCAGTTGTTCGACAAGAACACCGGCAGTATCACCACGATCTACAAGCAGGCCACCGGATGACTCGATCGTTTTCCGCCGAAACCGCCTATCCGGAGGCGATCCGGCCCGAACTCGCCCAGCCGGGCAGTGCGCTCGGGCAGGCCCCGCCGCCGATACCCGTGACCGGCCGGGCCGGCGGTACGCCGCTGCGGGTCGGCGTGACGATGCTGTGGCTTTCGGTCATCGTGTTGCTGCCGCTGGCCGCCATCGCCTGGCAGGCGGGTGGGGGCGGATGGCAGGCTTTCTGGCTGGCGGTCACCTCCCACGCCGCGGTGGAGTCGTTCCGGGTGACGCTCACCATTTCCGTTGCGGTGACGGTGTTCAACGTCGTCTTCGGCCTGCTGACCGCATGGGTACTGGTACGCGACGACTTCGTCGGCAAGGGGCTGATCGACGCGGTGATCGACCTGCCGTTTGCGCTGCCGACCATCGTGACCAGCCTGGTGATGCTGGCCCTGTACGGAAAGAACAGTCCGGTCGGCATTCACCTGCAGCACACGCCGCCCGGAGTGGCGATGGCCCTGGCGTTCGTCACCCTGCCGCTGGTGGTGCGTGCGGTGCAGCCGGTGCTGCTCGAAATCGATCGGGACGTCGAGGAGGCGGCGGCATCGCTGGGCGCCGGCGGGGCGAAGGTTTTCACCTCCATCGTGCTGCCGTCGCTGACCCCGGCGCTGCTGACCGGCGCGGGCCTGGCATTCTCGCGGTGCATCGGTGAATTCGGTTCGGTGGTGACGATCGGCGGTGCGGTTCCGGGCAGCACCGAGGTGTCGTCACAGTGGATTCGCGCCCTGATCGAAAACGATGACCGCACCGGCGCGGCGGCGATTTCCATTGTGCTGCTTGTTATTTCATTCAGCATGCTGGTCCTCTTGCGGATCGTCGGGGGGCGCGCGGCCAAACGTGAGGAGAAGGCCGCATGACGTCGTCGCCCTGGGTGCGCTACCTCATCCGCTACGCGGTGGCGGCCTACATCACGGTGATGCTGATCGCGCCGGTATCGGTGATCCTGTGGCGGACCTTCCGGCCCGGCGTGGGGCAGTTCTTCGATTGGATCACCACTCCGGCGGCGATATCGGCGCTGGATCTGTCGCTGCTGGTGGTGGCCATCGTATTGCCGCTCAACGTGGTCTTCGGCGTCTTCACGTCATTGCTACTGGCGCGCAACCGATTTCGCGGTAAGGGTGTCCTGCAGGCGATCGTGGACCTGCCGTTCGCGGTCTCGCCCATCATCGTGGGCGTCGCGCTGATCGTGCTGTGGGGATCGGCGGGCGCGCTGGGCTTCGTCGAGAACAAGCTCGGGTTCAGGATCATCTTCGGCATCCCGGGCATCGTGCTGGCCAGCATCTTCGTCACTATGCCGTTCGTGGTGCGCGAGGTCCAACCCGTGCTGGTCGAGCTGGGCACCGAGCAGGAGCAGGCGGCGGCCACGCTGGGTTCGACGGCGTGGCAGACCTTTTGGCGGATCACGCTGCCGTCGATCCGGTGGGGTCTGACCTACGGCATCGTGTTGACCACTGCCCGCACCCTGGGCGAATTCGGTGCTGTCATCATGGTGTCGTCCAACCTGGCCGGTGAATCACAAACGCTCACCCTGCTGGTCAACGATCGCTACAACCGCGGGGCGGAATACGGCGCCTACGCGTTGTCCACCTTGCTGATGGGCGTTGCCGTTGCGTTCCTGATCGCCAAGACAATCCTGCTCGTGCGCCGGGCACGCGCCAAGGCCCTGGCCTGAGACCGAAAGGACCCGAATGTCCGAGAACTCCCTCGACCCGAGCGCCTATGCGATCACGGTGCGCGGCGCCTACAAGCGCTACGGCGACTTCGTCGCGCTGGACCACGTCAACTTCGTGGTGCCGACCGGGTCGCTGACCGCGTTGCTCGGACCGAGCGGCTCGGGCAAGTCGACCCTGCTGCGCACCATCGCCGGGCTCGACCAGCCGGACGCCGGGACTGTCATGATCGACGGCCGCGACGTGACCCGGGTGCCGCCGCAGCGCCGCGGCATCGGGTTCGTGTTTCAGCACTACGCGGCGTTCAAGCACCTGACCGTGCGCGACAACGTGGCCTACGGGCTCAAGATCCGCAAGCGGCCCAAGGCCGAGATCGCCGAAAAGGTCGATCACCTACTGGAAGTGGTGGGGCTGAGCGGGTTTCAGGCCCGCTATCCCAAT
>NZ_QMEU01000196.1 GCF_003284975.1 Mycobacterium colombiense | reverse complement strand
GGTCGTCGAGCGCCGTCGTCATCGCCGCGCCCCCCGGGCCAAGAACGCGCCAAGGATCCTTTGAGCCCGACGCGCGAGTGTGATGTCATCAGCCGCCCGCCGCACGCCGGCCCGCAACGAACGGAACGACCCATGATCCTCGACCTGCCGATGGTGTACAGCGTGTCTGAGCGCCCAAAGAACCCCTGGGCCGTCGCGGCGTTCGTGCTCAGCCTGGTCAGCTGGATCGGTTTTCCCATCCCCGTGATCAGCATCGGACTGGCCTGCATCGGGCTGCGCGAGATGGAACACCGGGGCGAAAGTGGCCGTGCCATGGCCCAATTCGCCCGTGCGTTCGCGATTCTGGTGAGTGTCGCGATAGCGGTGCGGGGTGGGCACACCGATTGGCTGAGCATGGCGCGCTGGTAGCGCTCCCGGCCGCCGCGGCGCCGCGCTCATCGCTGCGCCCCGGGTTGACGGAAGCTCAGTGCGGCGGCGACTTCGTCGGTCCCGGGTGACGTGCGGCCCGCCAGGTCGGCCAGGCTCCACGCGACCCGCAACGTGCGGTCGAGGCCACGGATGCTGAGCAGCCCGCGGTCCAGCGCGCGTTGCAGCGGTTCCATGGCCGCGTGGCTGGGACGGAACCTCCGGCGCAGCAGCGTCCCGCTGACTTCGCCGTTGGTGTGAAACCCGTGCGGTAGCCAGCGCTGCGCGGCGGCCGCGCGGGCCTGCGCGACCCGGCGGCGAACCTGCGCGGTCGATTCGGCGTCCCCACCCGCGAACGCCCCGGCCTTCACCTGATGCATCTGCACGCGCAGGTCCACCCGGTCCAGCAGCGGACCCGAGAGCTTGCCCAGGTAACGGCGCTTGGCGGCCGCCGCGCAGATGCAGTCCTGCGGGTCGGCCGGCGCGCACGGGCACAGGTTAGCGGCCAGCACCAGCTGGAACCGGGCGGGATAACACGCCACGCCGTCGCGGCGGGCCAGGCGAATCTCGCCGTCCTCCAACGGTGTTCGCAGGGCCTCCAGCGCGCTGACCCGAATCTCGGCGCACTCGTCGAGGAACAGCACCCCGCGATGTGCGCGGCTGACCGCGCCCGGGCGCGCCATCCCGGACCCACCGCCGACCAGCGCGGCGACGCTGGAACTGTGATGGGGCGCCACGAACGGCGGCCTGGTGATCAACGGGGTGTCGCCCGACAACAGTCCGGCCACCGAGTGAATCGCGGTCACTTCCAGGGACTCGTCGTCCGTCAGCGGCGGCAGCAGCCCCGGAAGGCGTTGCGCGAGCATCGTTTTGCCGACGCCCGGCGGGCCGGTGAGCATCAGGTGGTGCGCCCCGGCAGCGGCCACCTCCACCGCGAACCGCGCCTGCGTCTGCCCGACCACATCGACCAGGTCCGCCGTGGGCTCGCCGTCCGTGGGTTTGACGTCGATCCGGCCGTCCAGCGCGCCGGTGCCGCTGAGCCACTTGTGTAGCTGCTTCAGGGTCCGCACACCCCACACGTCGATGCCGTCGACCAGGCTGGCCTCGGCGAGGTTGTCCACGGGAACCACCACGGCCGGCCAGCCGTCGCGCTTGGCGGCCAGGACCGCGGGCAGCACGCCGCGCACCGGCCGGACCCGGCCGTCCAGGGACAGCTCGCCGAGCAGCACCGTCTTCTCCAGCCGTTCCCAGGGGTATTTGCGCTGCGCCGAAAGCACCGCGGCAGCCAGGGCGATGTCGTAGACCGACCCCATCTTGGGCAGGGTCGCCGGCGACAGCGCCAGGGTGAGCCGCGCCTGGGGCCAGGAGTTGCCGCAGTTGGTGACGGCGGCCCGGACGCGGTCGCGAGACTCCTGCAGGGCGGCGTCGGGCAGGCCCACCAGGTGCACGCCCGGCAGTCCGGAGGTGATGTCGGCTTCGATCTCCACGGTCTGCCCGTCCACGCCGTGCACCGCGACGGAGAACGCGCGTCCCAACGCCATCAGCCGATCCCTTGCAGGTGGGTGATCTCGGGGGTGCGGCGGCGCCCGACCCGCACGCCGATCACGTCGATGCGGATCGCGGCCCAGCGCTGGTGCTGGCTAGCCAGCCACAGCCCGGCCAGCCTGCGCAACCGCCGCACCTTGCGCGGGGTGACGGCGTGCGCCAGCCCGCCGTAGCCGTCGCCGGTGCGCGTCTTCACCTCGACGAACACCACCGTCGAGGTGGCGTCGTCGCGGGCGATGATGTCCAGTTCGCCGTAGCGGCAGCGCCAATTGCGCTGCACGATGTGCAATCCCATCCGGGTCAGATGATCCACGGCGAGCGCCTCACCCATCGCTCCCAGCTGGATCCGGGTCATGGTCGTTTCGGTTGTCATGCGGGCCACGGTGCCCGGTGACCCCGACGGGACGGGCCGTCGACCCCACCCGAGGCGGCCCGCGACACCCGGTTATCCCCAGTGCGGCGTCGATGCACAGCTAGCGGAGAACCGCTCGCGGCGATCGCAAGCGCGGCGTAGCCGGGCGCAGCGGGTCGCCGCCATCGATCTAGGTGATCCGATCCGCCCTGGTGTAGATGTTCATCGAGTCCTCCCGCAGGAAGGCCACCAGCGTGATGCCGGACTCCTCGGCCAGCGAGACCGCCAGCGACGACGGCGCGGACACGGCCGCCAGCACCGGAATCCCGGCCATCACGGCCTTCTGCGTCAACTCGAACGACGCCCGCCCGCTGACCAGCAACACGGTGGCCTGCAACGGTAACCGCCGGTGCTCGGTCGCCCAGCCGATCACCTTGTCGACCGCGTTGTGCCTGCCGACGTCCTCGCGCACCACCAGCATCGCGCCGTCCGCGCCGAACAACGCCGCCGCGTGCAGGCCCCCGGTGCTGTCAAAAACCTTTTGCGCGGAACGTAATTGACCGGGCATCGCCTCGAGGGTGGCCGCGGCCACGGTCGCGTGATCGGTGCCGGGCGAGAACCGGCTGAGCAGCCGCACCGCGTCCAGCGAGGCCTTGCCGCACACGCCGCACGACGAGGTGGTGTAGAAGTTGCGGGTGACGTCGAGAACGGGCTTCGGTACGCCGGGAGTCAGGGTCACGTCCAGCACGTTGTACGTGTTCGCACCGTCGTCGCCGCGTCCGGCGCAGTAGCGGATGCTGTGCACGTCGTCGCGGCCCGCGATGACGCCCTCGGTGAGCAGAAAGCCTTGGGCGAGTTCGAAATCCGATCCCGGGGTGCGCATCGTCACGGTGACCGCCGCGCCGTCGACCCGGATCTCCAACGGCTCCTCGACGACCAGGGTTTCCGGTCGGGTGATCGCTTCACCGGCGGTCAGATGCGTCACCCGCCGGCGCGACGTGACGTGCCCCACTAGGCGATTTCACCGCCGGCGGCGACGTCGCGAGAAGCGACCGAACGCTCGAGACCCATCGGATCAAACTACCTTGGCCGGCGGCCGGGCGCCGAGAAGCACAACGCTCTCACGCCCCCGAGGCCAGCGCGTCCAGCGTCTCCGCCGAAGAGTGCAGCGGACGCCAGCCCAGTTGGGTCTTGGCCTTGGTGGTGTCCATGACCATCGACGTCCGCGCGGTGTGCAGCCATTCCAGCATGGCCGGCACCCGCGGCACCCGTGAGA
>NZ_QMEU01000195.1 GCF_003284975.1 Mycobacterium colombiense | reverse complement strand
GTCACCGTGGTGGCGGTCAGCGGCACGTCCGGGGCCGGTCGCGCCGCCAAGACCGACCTGCTGGGCGCGGAGGTCATCGGGTCGGCGCGGGCCTACAACATCGGCGGGGCGCACCGGCACACCCCGGAGATCGCCCAGGGGCTCGGGGCGGTCACCGGCCGCGACGTCACGGTGTCGTTCACCCCGGTGCTCATCCCGACCTCCCGCGGCATCCTGGCCACCTGCACCGCGCGCACCCGCGCGCCGCTGGCACAGCTGCGCGAAGCCTACGAAAAGGCTTACCACGCGGAGCCTTTCATCTACCTGATGCCCGAGGGGCAACTGCCCCGCACCGGAGCGGTGATCGGCAGCAACGCGGCGCACATCGCGGTCGCGGTGGACGAGGCGGCGCAGACCTTTGTCGCGATCGCCGCGATCGACAACCTGGTCAAGGGAACCGCCGGCGCCGCCGTGCAGTCGATGAACCTGGCCCTGGGTTGGCCGGAGACCGAAGGACTTTCGGTGATCGGGGTGGCGCCGTGACTCGCGCCGGCGACGATGACGCCGGCGTAGCCGGGGTCGCAGGAGCGGCGCCATCTGTCGTAGCGACGCAAGCGCGGCTGCTGCGCGAACAGGGCGTCACCGCGCCGGCCGGATTCCGGGCCGCCGGCATCGCCGCCGGCATCAAGGCCTCGGGCAACCGGGATCTGGCCCTGGTGTTCAACGAAGGCCCGGACTACGCCGCCGCCGGGGTGTTCACCCGCAACAAGGTCAAAGCGGCACCGGTGCTGTGGAGCCAGCAGGTGCTCAGCACCGGCGCGCTGCGCGCGGTGATCCTCAACTCCGGCGGGGCCAACGCCTGCACCGGACCCGGCGGATTTCAGGACACCCACGCCACCGCCGAGGCCGTCGCGGCCGCGCTGTCGGGCTGCGGGACCCAGACCGGGGCCATCGAGGTCGCGGTGTGCTCCACCGGGCTGATCGGTGACCGGTTGCCGATGGACAAGGTGCTCGCCGGCGTGCGCACGATCGTGCAGGACATGGCCGGCGGCCTGTCCGGCGGTGACGAGGCCGCGCAGGCGATCATGACCACCGACACCGTGCCCAAACAGGTTGCGCTGCATCACCCGGACAACTGGACGGTCGGCGGGATGGCCAAGGGCGCCGGCATGCTCGCGCCGTCGCTGGCGACGATGCTCTGCGTGCTCACCACCGACGCGGCCGTCGACGCGGCGGCCCTGGACCGCGCGCTGCGCCACGCCAGCGCGGCCACCTTCGACCGACTCGACATCGACGGCGCGTGCTCGACCAACGACACGGTGCTGCTGCTGACGTCGGGAGCCAGCGGGATCGCGCCCAGCCAGGCCGAACTCGACGACGCCGTGCTGCGGGCGTGCGACGACCTGTGCGCGCAGCTGCAAGCCGACGCCGAGGGCGTCACCAAGCGGGTCAACATCACCGTGGCGGGGGCGGCCTCCGAGGACGACGCCCTGGCCGCCGCCCGCACGATCGCCCGCGACAGCCTGGTCAAGACGGCGGTGTTCGGGTCGGACCCCAACTGGGGCCGGGTGCTGGCGGCCGTCGGGATGGCGCCCATCGATCTGGACCCCGACCGGATCACGGTGGCGTTCAACGGCTTTGCGGTCTTCGCCGACGGGGTTCCGGTGCCGGGCGCCCGCGAGGTGGACCTGTCGGAAGCCGACATCGACATCACGGTCGATCTGCGGCTCGGCGAGCACCGGGCCACCATCCGGACCACCGACCTGTCGCACGGGTACGTCGAAGAGAATTCGGCGTACAGCTCATGAGCTCGACAGAAGCGTTGTCGACCGTGGTCAAGGCGCAGGTGCTCGCCGAAGCCCTGCCCTGGCTCAAGCAACTGCACGGCAAGATCGTGGTCATCAAGTACGGCGGCAACGCCATGACCGACGACACGCTGCGGCACGCCTTCGCCGCCGACATGGCGTTCCTGCGTAACTGCGGCGTTCATCCCGTCGTCGTGCACGGCGGCGGCCCGCAGATCACCTCGATGCTGCGCCGGCTGGGCATCCCCGGGGACTTCAAGGGCGGATTCCGGGTCACCACACCGGAAGTGCTCGACGTGGCGCGGATGGTGTTGTTCGGCCAGGTCGGCCGCGAACTGGTCAACCTGATCAACGCGCACGGACCGTACGCCGTCGGCATCACCGGCGAGGACGCCCAGTTGTTCACCGCCGTGCGGCGCAGCGTCACCGTCGACGGCGTGGCCACCGACATCGGCCTGGTGGGCGACGTCGAGACGGTCAACACCGCCGCCGTGCTGGATCTCATTGCGGCGCGGCGCATTCCGGTGGTGTCGACGCTGGCCCCGGACGCCGAGGGCGTGGTGCACAACATCAACGCCGACACCGCCGCGGCGGCGCTGGCCGAGGCGCTGCGCGCCGAGAAGCTGCTGATGCTCACCGATGTCGAAGGCCTGTACACCAGCTGGCCGGACCGCGGTTCGCTGGTCAGCGAAATCGACACGGCCACATTGTCACAACTCCTACCCACGCTGGAGGCGGGCATGATTCCCAAAGTCGAGGCGTGCCTGCGCGCCGTCACCGCGGGCGTGCCCAGCGCGCACGTCATCGACGGGCGGGTCGAACACTGTGTGCTGGTGGAGCTTTTCACCGACGCGGGCACCGGCACCAAGGTGGTGCGCCCATGAGTAACACCGCCACGGTCCAGCGGCGCTGGGAAGCCGTGATGATGAACAACTACGGCACCCCGGCGATGGCCCTGGCCAGCGGCGACGGCGCCGTGGTCACCGACGTGGACGGGAAGACCTACCTCGACCTGCTCGGCGGCATCGCGGTCAACGTGCTGGGGCATCGCCACCCCGCGATCATCGAGGCCGTCACCCACCAGATGGCCACGCTGGGCCACACCTCCAACCTGTATGCCACCGGACCGGGTCTGGCGCTGGCCGAAGAACTGGTAAGCCTGCTCGGCACCGATTCCCCGGCGCGGGTGTTCTTCTGCAACTCCGGAACCGAGGCCAACGAGGTGGCGTTCAAGCTGTCGCGGCTCACCGGGCGTACCAAACTGGTTGCGGCGCAAGACGCTTTCCACGGCCGCACCATGGGATCGCTGGCGCTGACCGGTCAGCCCAGCAAGCAGGCGCCGTTCGCGCCGCTGCCCGGCGACGTCACGCACGTGCCCTACGGTGACACCGACGCGCTGGCCGACGCCGTCGACGACGCCACCGCCGCGGTGTTCCTGGAACCGATCATGGGGGAGAGCGGCGTCGTCGTGCCGCCCGCGGGATACCTCGCCGCCGCCCGCGACATCACCGCGCGGCGCGGGGCGCTGCTGGTGCTCGACGAGGTGCAAACCGGGATGGGCCGCACCGGAACGTTTTTCGCCCACCAGCACGACGGCATCACCCCGGACGTGGTGACGCTGGCCAAGGGGCTCGGCGGCGGCCTGCCGATCGGCGCCTGCCTGGCCGTCGGGCCGGCCGCCGACCTGATGACGCCGGGCCTGCACGGCAGCACCTTCGGCGGCAACCCGATCTGCGCGGCGGCCGCGCTCGCGGTGCTGCGGGTGCTGGCCGAGGAGAACCTGATCCGTCACGCCGAGGTGCTGGGC
>NZ_QMEU01000194.1 GCF_003284975.1 Mycobacterium colombiense | reverse complement strand
AGGCCACCTCGATGTCGAGGCGCTCGGCACGCAGCAGCCGGGTCAGCACACCGGCCAGCTCGGCGTCGCCGCCCAGCACGACCAGCCGCCGATACGGGCCGATGGCGGCGTCGACGTCGGTTTCGCCGGTGACCCGTTGGGTGTGCATGTCTCGCAGCGATCGGTAGAGGGGTCGTCGGCCGAACACAAGGACCGCGGCGCCTCGATCTCCTTGCGTCACAGTGTATCCAATCGGGCAGCAGCCAATGTCATTGACTTCCAACGCCTCTGGCCAGATGCGCGCTGCGACGCCGGAAGTGTTTGCCATAACGACACAGTCACAACATGGTGTCGACTACGAAAGTTGTTGCAACCCTGCCGGTAAACAACCGGATACTTTACTCCTGCCACAGGGCCGACGTTGCGCGGAATCCCGCCACGAGTGGTTAAGGGAACGGAGAACTACCATTCGCCGATTTACCGTCGTCTTGTCAACCGCGCGAACCGCATTGGTCGCGTCGGGTGCCGGCCCCACCCGCCTCCGTTGCTGACGAGACAGCTCCGCCGCGTCGGCGCCGTGGGGCTTTCGATTGCCCTGCTGTGCAACGGATCTGCGACGGCCTCGGCCGACGAATCGATCGTGATAGACCTGGTGCGGCATGGGCAGTCGACGGCCAACGCGGCGGCCCTGATCGACACGGCGCCGCCCGGAGCGTCGCTCACCGCGCTTGGTCAGCAACAGGCTCAGGCCGTCGCCGGCGTGCTCGCGGCGAAGGGCCCGGTCGCCGCGATCTTCGCGTCGCAGTTGATCAGGACGCAGCAGACCGCGGCGCCGTTGGCCGCCGCGTTGGGGATGAATGTCCAGGCGTTGCCGGGGCTCAACGAGATCGACGCCGGCGCCTTCAACGGCCAGCCGCAGGTCAGCCTCGGCGGGCTGGCCTACCTGCTGGCACCGGTCGCGTGGATGCTCGGGCTGCGGATCGTGCCGATGCTCGCCCCCGGATCCACCGACGCCAACGGGTACGAGTTCCGCAGGCGTTTCAACGGCGCGCTGCAAACCGTCTACGGCAATGCCGCGACCAACGCGGGCGGCTTCAACGACGTGCTCCAGACGATGTATGCCAGTGCGGTCGCCAACCCGGTCCGCGCCGCGAACGGCAGGATCACCGAGGTGGCGTTCTCCAGCGAATTCGCCATCGGCGTCGGGACGATGATGACCGTCAGAAACCCCGATCCGCTGCTCCTGCTTTTCGATCCGCTGCCCAACACGGGCATCGTCGTGATCCAGGGCAGCCCCCACGATGGCTGGACGCTGATCAGCTGGAACGGGAAACCGGTGCACCCGGGTTGGTCGGGCACCAAGAACGCTCGCGGCGCCAACGGCCTGTGCCTGATGTTGGACCCGTCGACCAGGACCGGCGTATGCGCGACCAAACCGCCCGCGACGGCAAGTGCGCCGGTCGCGACGTCTCCTGGCTTAAGCTGATTTGCCCGGCTCAGTCGGCCACCGGCGGCCCGCGCGGTCGCCAGGCTAGGGTGGGTCACCGGCTGGACCACAATACGCAGGCGAGATCAGGTGGGAGCGTGTCATGCCGGCAATCGTCCTCATCGGCGCCCAATGGGGCGACGAGGGCAAAGGGAAGGCCACCGATTTGCTCGGTGGGCGAGTGCAGTGGGTGGTGCGCTACCAGGGCGGTAACAACGCCGGACACACCGTCGTCTTGCCCACCGGCGAGAATTTCGCGCTGCACCTGATCCCGTCGGGGGTGCTCACGCCCGGCGTCACCAACGTCATCGGCAACGGGGTGGTGGTCGACCCCGGCGTCCTGCTGGACGAGCTCAAGGGCCTCGAGGACCGCGGCGTCGACACCTCCAAACTGCTCATCTCCGCCGACGCGCACCTGCTGCTGCCCTACCACGTGGCCATCGACAAGGTCACCGAGCGCTACATGGGCAACAAGAAGATCGGCACCACCGGCCGCGGCATCGGTCCCTGTTATCAGGACAAGATCGCCCGCATCGGCATCCGGGTCGCCGACGTGCTCGACCGGGAGGTGCTGACGCACAAGGTCGAAGCCGCGCTGGAGCTGAAAAATCAGATTCTGGTCAAGATCTACAACCGCAAGGCGCTCGACCCGCACCAGGTGGTCGAAGCCCTGCTGGAGCAGGCCGAGGGCTTCAAGCACCGCATCGCCGACACCCGGCTGTTGCTCAACACCGCGCTGGAGGCCGGCGAAGCGGTCCTGCTGGAAGGCTCGCAGGGCACCCTGCTCGACGTCGACCACGGCACCTATCCCTATGTGACGTCGTCGAATCCGACGGCGGGCGGCGCCGCCGTGGGGTCGGGCATCGGGCCCACCCGGATCACCGCCGTGCTGGGCATCCTCAAGGCCTACACCACCCGGGTGGGCTCGGGCCCGTTCCCCACCGAGCTGTTCGACGAGTACGGCGAGTACCTGTCGAAGACGGGCGGTGAATTCGGCGTCACCACCGGACGGCGCCGGCGCTGCGGCTGGTTCGACGCCGTCATCGCCCGCTACGCCACCCGGGTCAACGGCATCACCGACTTCTTCCTGACCAAGCTCGACGTGTTATCCAGCCTCGAGACGGTTCCGGTGTGTGTGGGCTACCGGATCGACGGGGCACGCATCCACGAGATGCCGATGACGCAAAGCGATTTGGCGCGCGCCGAACCCATCTACGAGGAGCTGCCCGGCTGGTGGGAGGACATCTCGCACGCGCGGGAATTCGACGACCTGCCGGCCAAGGCGCGTGACTACGTGCTGCGGCTGGAAGAGCTTGCCGGAGCGCATATTTCGTGCATCGGCGTGGGCCCCGGGCGCGAACAGACCATCGTGCGCCGCGACGTGCTGGCAGCCCGCCCGTGACGGATGCCGCCCAGGATCCCAAAGACCTCGACCCCGAATACGAACACCACGGCGGCTTCCCGGAATACGGGGTGGCCAGCCCGGGCCCGGGTTTCGGGCGGTTCGTGGCGGCCATGCGGCGCTTGCAGGACCTCGCGGTGTCGGCCGACCCCGACGACGACGTGTGGGACGACGCAGCCGACCGTGTCACGGCCCTGACCGAACTGCTCGGTCCGTTCCAGGCCGCCGCGGAGGGCCAGGCGCCCGCGGGGCGCACCCCCGACCTGCCCGGCATGGGCAGCCTGTTGTTGCCGCCTTGGACGCTGACGCGATACGAGCCCGACGGCTGCGAGATGCAGGGCCGCTTCACCCGGTTTCACGTCGGTGGGAACTACGCGGTGCACGGCGGCGTCCTGCCGCTGCTGTTCGACCACATGTTCGGGATGGTCTCGCACGCCTCGAACCGCCCCATCAGCCGCACGGCGTTCCTGCATGTGGACTACCGCAAGATCACCCCGATCGATGCGCCGCTGGTGGTCCGCGGACGGGTCACCGGCACCGAGGGGCGCAAGGCGTTCGTGGCCGCGGAACTGGTCGACGCCGACGGCGCGCTACTGGCCGAGGCCAACGGCCTGATGGTGCAGTTACTCCCAGGCCAGCCCTAGGCTAGGTGGCCCGCTTCCTCAGCACCCCGCTACGCAGGCCGCATCGTCAGCGGGCGGCTCGACCGGTGCACCACAGGAACCGACCTATCCTTGAGCCGTGACTGACGGCCTGACCGACGGACGGGACGACGAGACGACGGCGCTCGTCGTGCCCCAGCAAGCGCCGGCGCGCACCGAAGCCCCGCCCGCGGTCCCCGCCGACGGC
>NZ_QMEU01000193.1 GCF_003284975.1 Mycobacterium colombiense | reverse complement strand
ACCCCGGTGCCCGCCGACGGCTACATCGCCGCCGGCGCGCCGGGAAGCTCGCCGCGGCTCAGTTTCTCCGCCGGCTCCGCCCTGGTGTGTGACTTCTACGGCGGGCAGCCGCCCGTGCCGCAACCATCGCAGGACATCAAGTGCAAGGGCGACATGTCGGGGATGGACGACGTTCCCTTCCCCGGCGGCCGCCCGCGACCCGGCGACTGCGTCGTGGGTTCGGTGGACTTCAAAGGACCCGGCTACCAGTTGAGTCGCATGTCCTACGCCGGATGCGACGGCAACCCTGCCCCGCTACCGGCCGGCGGCAAACCGCTGGGGGCGGGCCAGAAGTTGACCTATCTCAACGTCACCTGCGCGGTGGGGGCCGACAACCTGGTCGCCTGCCTGGACACCACCAGCGGCGACCACGGCTTCGTCGTGCAGCGCTCGGGTAGCTGGGCGTTCTAGTCCAGGGCCGTGCGCAGCGACGCCACCGCGTCGTCGATCGAGCCGGTGGTCGAATAGCCGGCCGCCAGCCGGTGCCCGCCGCCGCCGAACCCGGACGCCACCGCCGCCAGATCTACGGCGGACTTGGCCCGCATGGACACCGACCACTGCTGCGGCGCGATCTCCTTGAACACCGCGGCCACCTCGGCCTGCTGCGTGGTCCGCACGATGTCGACGATGCTTTCGACTTCCTCCGGGCGTGAGGTCACCCAATCCTGGTTGCCGACAACGGCATACACCAGGCCCCGGCCGCCCGCGGCGTCCGGCAGCAGCTGGGCCGAGGCCAGCACCCGCGACAGCAGTGGCAGCCATCCGAACGGATGGCTGTCCAACAGGGTTCGGCTGATCGCGGCGTTGTCCACGCCGCCGTCGACCAGCCGGGCCGCCAGCCGCAGGGCGCGCGCACTGGCCCAGCGGAACGACCCGGTGTCGGTCGTCAGGCCGGCGTAGATGCAGTGCGCGACGTCGGCATCGATGGGCTTGTCCCACGCGTCGAGGATGTCGGCGATCATCATCGTGGTCGAATCAGCTTGGACGTCAACGAAATTGGCAGTGCCGAACACATCATTGGAGGCGTGATGGTCGATGACCAGCACCTCGTCGCCCTCGAGGGCCAAGTCGCTCAAGGCACCCAGCCGCTTGACGCTCGGAACGTCAACGGTGACAACCAGATCGACGTCGCGGCGCATCACACCGGGATCGACCAGCAGTCGGCAGCCGGGCAGCGACGCCAGCGACTCGGGCAGCCCGGCCGGCTCGGCGAAACTGACCTCGACCCGCTTGCCGCACCTGTCCAGCACCAGCCCGAGCGCCAGGCCGGCGCCGATGGTGTCGGCGTCGGGGTGCACGTGTGCGATCACCGCGACGGTGTCGGCGTCCGACAGCAACTCGACCGCACCCGCGGCGTCGACGCGCACCCCCACCCGGGGGCCGCCCAGCTCAGTATTGGTGTTGGTCGTCGTCACCGATGCTCCCGTCGAGGCCGGGCTCCCCACCCGATCCGCTATCCCGGTATGGATCGGCCTCCCCGGCCGGCTTGGCGCCCGAACGAACCCGCGCCAGATCAGCGTCCGCGGCGCGGGCGCGCGCCAGCAATTCCTCCATCCGCGCCACGTTGTCCGACGTGGTGTCGCGGGTGAAGGTGAGGGTGGGCGTGAACCGCACGCCGGTGCCGGCCCCGACCATGGTGCGCAGCGCACCCTTGGCGCGTTCCAGGGCCGCCGCGGCGGCCGCGTAGTCCGGCTCGTCGTCCAGCGTGCGTCCCATCACCGTGTAGAAGACCGTCGCGTCGTGCAGGTCGGCGGTCACCTTCGCGTCGACGATGGTGACCCCCTCGAGCCCGGGATCCTTGATCTCGAACTCGATCGCCGAGGCGACGATGGTGTTGATTCGCTTGGCCAGCCGGCGCGCCCTGGCTGGATCAGGCATTCGGATTCACCACCTTCTCGTCGTCACGTCGTTCTGCATCGCCGTGCTGCGTCGTCGTTCTGATCGTCGTTCTGCGTCGTCGGCGGTGGGGTCAGGTGCGTTCCTTCTGGACCAACTCGTAGGACTCGATGATGTCGCCTTCTTTGAGGTCGTTGTACCCCAGCGTCATACCGCACTCGAAGCCCTCGCGGACCTCGGTGACGTCGTCCTTCTCGCGTCGCAGCGAGGTGATCGAAAGGTTGTCGGTGACCACGATGTTGTCCCGCAGCAACCGCGCCTTGGCGTTGCGGCGCACTATGCCGCTGCTGATCATGCAGCCGGCGATGATGCCGACCTTGGACGACCGGAAGATCGCCCGGATCTCGGCGCGGCCCAGCGTGTTCTCCTCGTAGATCGGCTTGAGCATGCCGCGCAGGGCCTTCTCGATCTCGTCGATCGCCTGGTAGATCACCGAGTAGTAGCGGATCTCCACGCCCTCCCGGTTGGCCAGCTCGGTGGCCTTGCCCTCGGCGCGCACGTTGAACCCGATGATCACCGCATCCGAGGCCGACGCCAGGTTGACGTTGGTTTCGGTGATGCCACCGACACCGCGGTCGATCACGCGCAGCGCCACCTCGTCGTCGATCTCGATGCCCATCAGGGCCTCTTCCAGCGCCTCGACGGTACCGGCGTTGTCGCCCTTGAGGATCAGGTTCAGCTGGCTGGTTTCCTTCAGCGCCGAGTCCAGGTCCTCCAGGCTGATCCGCTTGCGGGAACGCGCCGCCAGCGCATTGCGCTTGCGGGCGCTGCGCTTGTCGGCGATCTGGCGGGCGATGCGGTCCTCGTCGACGACCAGCAGGTTGTCTCCCGCGCCGGGCACCGAGGTGAACCCGATGACCTGCACCGGCCGCGACGGCAGCGCCTCTTCGACGTCGTCGCCGTGCTCGTCGACCATGCGGCGGACGCGACCGTAGGCGTCGCCGGCGACCACCGAGTCGCCGACCCGCAGCGTGCCGCGCTGCACCAGCACCGTGGCGACCGGTCCGCGACCGCGGTCCAGGTGCGCCTCGATCGCCACACCCTGGGCCTCCATGTCGGGGTTGGCCCGCAGGTCCAGGGCGGCGTCGGCGGTCAGCAGCACCGCCTCGAGCAGCGCCTCGATGTTGGTGCCCTGCTTGGCAGAGATGTCGACGAACATGGTGTCGCCACCGAAATCCTCTGCCACCAAACCGTATTCGGTGAGCTGGCCGCGGATCTTGGCCGGGTCGGCGCCCTCGACGTCAATCTTGTTGACCGCCACCACGATCGGCACGTCGGCCGCCTGGGCGTGGTTGATGGCCTCCACCGTCTGCGGCATGACGCCGTCGTCGGCCGCCACCACCAGAATGGCGATGTCGGTGGCCTTGGCGCCGCGGGCACGCATGGCGGTGAACGCCTCGTGACCCGGGGTGTCGATGAAGGTGATCGGCCGCTCGACACCGTCGTGCTCCACGGTCACCTGGTAGGCACCGATGTGCTGGGTGATGCCGCCGGCCTCGGCCTCGCGGACGCTGGCGTTGCGGATGGTGTCCAGCAGGCGGGTCTTACCGTGGTCGACGTGACCCATGACGGTCACCACCGGCGGCCGGGTCTGCAGGTCTTCCTCGCCGCCCTCGTCCTCGCCGTAGCTGAGGTCGAAGGACTCCAGCAGTTCGCGGTCCTCGTCCTCGGGGCTGACGACCTGCACGACATAGTTCATCTCGCTGCCCAGCAGCTCGAGCGTCTCGTCGCCGACCGACTGGGTGGCCGTGACCATCTCGCCGAGGTTGAACAGTGCCTGCACCAGCGAGGCCGGGTTGGCGTTGATCTTGTCGGCGAAGTCGGAGAGCGACGCGCCGCGCGCCAGCCGGATCGTCTCGCCGTTGCCGTGCGGCAACCGCACGCCACCGACGACGGGCGCCTGCATGTTCTCGTATTCGGCGC
>NZ_QMEU01000192.1 GCF_003284975.1 Mycobacterium colombiense | reverse complement strand
GGCACAGGGCGCGGCCGGCCTCGGTGGCGAAGACGGCCAGGTCGTCGAGGGAGCCGCCGGCCCCGCCGTACTCCTCGCCGATGGCGAGGCCGAAGACGCCCGCGTCGGCCAGCGCCTTCCACAACGCCGGGGTGCTGCGGTCGGCACCGGGTTGACCGAGCGCGCGCACCAGGCTGATCGGGTTTTCGGCGGCCAGCATCGCGCGCAGCGCCGCGGCGAATTCGCGCTGCTCGGCGGTGGGGATCGTCTTCATCGGTGCTGTGCGAGGCCCGAAGTCAGCGTCCGTAGGACGGCATCGCGTGCCCGCGCTGGGCGATGATGTCGCGCAGCACCTCGTTGGTGCCGCCGCCGAAGCGCATCAGCGGGGCGGCCCGGTATAGCCGCTCGAATTTGCCGGCCAGCGGGGCCTGTTGGCTGCGATGCGCCAATAGGCCGTCCGGGCCGAGGAGGTCGAGCGCCAGGTCGGCGATGCGCTGGCGCAGCTCGCTGGTGAACACCTTCTCGACGCTCACTTCGACGGTGGGGACGACGCCGCTGTCGAGGATGGACGCCGCCTCGTAGCCCATCAGGGTGGCCACCGTGACGTCGGCCTCCGCCTGCGCCAGGCGGCGGCGCAGCGACGGATCGTCGGCGGGCACGGTGCCGTCGCGGCGCGGGCGGCCCGCCAGCTCGCGCAACTCCTCGACGGCGCGACGCAGGTCGCCGGCGTTGGTCAGCGCGCCGCGTTCGAGATCGAGCGCGCCGGTGATGTAGGTCCAGCCGTGATTGACCTCGCCGATCAGATTGGTGGCCGGCACTCGCACGTCATGAAATCCCACCTCGTTGGTGCGGTATCCCGACCAGGCGTAGAGCGGGCGAATTTCGACGCCCGGGCTGTCGATCGGCACGATGATGACCGAGATACCCCGATGCCGGGCGGCGCCGGGATCGGTGCGGACACAGAGCCATTCGTGTGTCGCGCGCTGGGCGCCGCTGTTCCAGATCTTGGTGCCGTTGATCACCCATTCGTCGCCGTCACGGGTCGCGCTGGTCCGCAGGGCCGCCAGGTCGGTCCCCGCCTCGGGCTCGGAATAGCCGACGGCGCAAATCATTTCGCCGCGGGCGATCGGGGGCAGCCATTCGGTTTTGTTGCGCTCGGTGCCGTGCCGCATGATCATCGGCGCCACCGACGTCACCGTCAGGTCCGGGCCGGGCACGCCCCAATATTCGAATTCGCTCATCAGCAGGTGCAGGTGCATTGCGCCCAGCCCCAGTCCGCCGTACTCGCGCGGCCAGTTCAGCCCGAACCAGCCCCGCTCGCCGATCTTGCGCCGGAACCGGGCGACCTCGCCCCGGGGATATTCCAGATCGTGCTCGGCGAGCTCGGCCCGCAATTGCGCGGTGACGTTCTCGCGCAGGAATTCGCGAATCTCGGTGAGCCAGGCGCGCTGCCCCGCGTCGAGGTCGAAATCCATTCCGGCGCCTGTGCCCTTCTGCCAGCCTTACACCAAGCAGCGCCAGCGTAACGCCACGGCGAGAATGCGCCCGGGATTTCGCCGTAGCGTTACGCTCGGCGACCCCGCCGGGTCGACGGGCCCGCTGTAAACACGCTGTCAAGCTCCCGTTAAAACACATCGGCGCTCTCGCGGATACGCGGGCGGGCTGCGAAGATTTTCGGATCGACTGGTCGACGCGGACCAGGCACGCCGCCCAGTTCCGGCCTGAGGGAGAAGTCATGCCCACTGTTGAGATGCGCCTCCGCGAAGACCTGCGCAACTACGCCGTCGAATTGCGGCAGCTCGCATACACGCTGCCGATGGGCGTGGGCGAGCACGGTCTGCTGCAACTGTCCGACCGCATGCGAGCCGCCGCCGACCAGATGGTCCGCAAGGGCGCCTGAACAGGCGCGCTCAGCCGCCGCGCAGGCGGATCTTCCAGCGGACGAACCCCAGGTACACGGCGCTGATCGCGAACAGCATGCCGACGTCGAACCACCACGTCGCCGGGGTGTGCCGCCAATGCGAATCCTTGGGGGTCAGCGGGCCGGGCACCAGTTTGGTCAGGTCGGCGGTCGACGCCGACGCCGCAAAGCCCCACCGCGCCGGCGTGGCCCACGACATCTGGTCCAGCCCGACGCGCGCGGTCACCGGAATCATCCCGCCGGAGAACACCAGCTGCGACATGACCGCCACCACCAGCAGCGGCATGATCTGCTCGTTGGACTTGGCCACGGCCGACAGGGCCAGCCCCAGCATCGCCGACGCGACGCACGTCAGCGCGACGTCGGCGAACAGCTCGAGGCCCGGCTTGCCCAGCGCCACGGCGCCCTGCGTCGGGGCGCCCTTGCCGAGCACCGCGATGATGCTGACGATCGCCGACTGGACGATCGCGAAGACGGTGTACACGCAGACCTTGGCCAACAGGTACGCCGACGTGGACAGCCCGACCGCCTGTTCGCGCAGGAAGATGGCGCGTTCACCGATGAGGTCGCGGATGGTCAGGGCGGTCCCCATGAACACCGCGCCGACGTTGAGCAGCACCAGGATCTGACCGGGCTCGTTGGGGGCGGCCCCCATCGGGTTCGGGATGCCGAACCCGACATCGCCGGGCACCGACATGGACAACGACCCCATGATGAACGGCAGCAGCGCGAGGAAGACGAAATACCCGCGGTCGGAGACGATCAGCCGCATCTGGCGCCGGGCGATGGTGGAGAACTGCCGGACCAGGCTGGTGTGCGCGGGATCGCCCAGTTCGGCCGGTTTCTCCGCGGGCGGTGGGGCCGGTGGCGGGCCCGTGCGGGCCAGATAGCGCGCGCGGGAGCCGTCGGGGTCGCTGGCGACGGTGCTGAAGATGTCGGCCCAGTTGGTGGTGCCCATGGCGGGACCGATCTGGCTGGGCGGCCCGCAGAACGCCGTCTTGCCGCCGGGGGCCAGCAACAGCACCTGATCGCAGACGTCCAGGTAGGTCAGGGAGTGGGTGACCACCAGTACGACGCGCCCGGCGTCGGCCAGCTGCCGCAGCATGGTCATCACCTGCCGGTCCAGCGCCGGGTCCAGGCCGGAGGTCGGCTCGTCGAGGATCAGCAGCGAGGGTCCGGTGAGCAACTCCAACGCCACCGACGCGCGCTTGCGCTGTCCTCCGGACAGCTTGTCCACCCGGGTGTGCAGGTGCTGGGTCATCTCGAGTTCTTCGAGCACGCGGGCCACCACCTGGGCGCGGTCGTCCTTGGTGGTGTCCGGCGGCAGCCGCAGTTCGGCGGCGTACATCAGCGCCTGCTGCACGGTCAGCTGCCCGTGCACCACGTCGTCCTGGGGCACCATCCCGATCCTGCTGCGCAACGAGGCGTACTCGGCGTGGATGTTGTGGCCCTCGAACGACACAGTTCCGGTCGTCGGGTGCGTGTATCCGGCGACCAAGCGGGCGAAGGTCGACTTGCCGGCGCCGGACGGCCCGATGATCGCCGTCAGCGTGCCGGGAAGGGCGGTCAGCGAGATGTTGTCGAGCAGCGTCTTGTTGTTCTCGATCGTCCAGGTCACGCCGCGCACGTCGAGGCCGCCGCCGCGCGTCGCGGTGGCGGCCTGGTCGCGGCGGGCCAGGTTGCCGCCGTGAAAGACCAGGTCGATGTTGCCGATCGTCACCACGTCGCCGTCGCGCAGCGTGGCCGAATCGACCCGGACACCGTTGACGAAGGTGCCGTTGATGCTGCGGTTGTCCTGGATCTCGGTGCCGGAAGGCGTCGGGATCAGGGTGGCGTGGTGGCGCGAGGCCAGGACCTCGGGGATGACGATGTCGTTGTCGTTCGCGCGTCCGATCTTGATCGCGCCCGGCACGTCGGGCCCGGCCCTGCCCGGCCGCAGGATTTTCATCATCGACGTCGCGAGGATCGACGAGTCGCCGCCGATGCGGCCCGTCGGGGGCGCCGCCGGCTGCGCGGTGGTCGGGGGTGCGGCGTGCGTCGACGGTGATCGGTAGATCTGTGGCGCGGGCTG
>NZ_QMEU01000191.1 GCF_003284975.1 Mycobacterium colombiense | reverse complement strand
CTGCCCGGGCGGCCCGAGCGGTTGCCGACGCTGGAGTGGGCGCTCGCCGTTCACCTGAGTAAACGTACGTGGCCGTCACGGACGTTGGTGACGGCGTGGCGTGGTGACATGAAGAACCTCAAGTGAAGTGCGGCTGCCTAGGAACGCCACGCTGGGCCAGGTGGTATCGCACGGGGGGTGTGGTCGGGGTGGCCGTTCGCGGTGAGTGGCTGGCACCCGAGGTGCTGCCTAAACTTTGGCCCATGCAGCAGAAGTTGCGCGTCGATACCGTTGGTGTGCAGGTGATGGCTGGCCATTGGGGTGTCGCGGTAGACGAACTAACCAAAACGGTGGCGCCTGCAGCGATGGGATTGTCGTGCCAGCTCAGCACGGCGGCGGTCGGCGCAGCTCACGTCGATGTCACAGCGTTCACCGAGGGCCTGGCGGCCCGGGTAGGCGCACATGCCAGCGGCGTCGCACAAGCCGACACGGACTACCTCACCAACGAAGCTGAATCGGCCACCGCGCTTGCCGCGTTGGCTTCGTCGGTGACCAGCGTGTAGCGATGGCGGCGGCCGCGGGGGCTCCCAGTCTGTCGGCGCTGTTGGCATGGCCCACTGACCATCTCACCGAGGCCGCCTCTCATTGGGACGCCGTGAGCGAGAACAGCTATGGGTTGGCCCATCGAGTCTGGCGAGACGCCGCGTCTGTCGATTGGCACGGTGAAGCCGCCCAGGCGTTGCGCGCCGCAACGCACGCAGACCTGCAAACCACCAGCGCGGCAGTCGACCAGTTACAAGCCGCCGCCCGGGTCGCCCGTAGTGGAGTCTCGGATCTGCATGCAGCCCGCTCCCGAGTGCGCTACGCCGTGGAGGACATTCAGGCAGCGGGGTTCGAGGTGGGCGAAGATCTGTCGGTCACCGACTCCATGACTGGCGGTTCTGCCGCCCAACGGGCGGCCAGGCAAGCCGCAGCACAAGCGTTCGCCGCCGACATCCGCCAACGCGCCGCTCACCTGGTGGGCCTGGACGCCCAAGTCGCCGGCAAAATCACCACCGCCATGGCAGGCATCGGTGATACGTTCCCGCGAAACTCCGCCTTTATCCAGCCACCTCAGGGGTTCACTGGTGATGGTGTGCGCGCCGTACCGCTGACCGAGATGCGAGACCCTACCGGCACCGGCGAGGGAGCAAACGGTGTTGGTGAAGTCAGCGGCGGCGGCGCAGGCATGGGCGGCGGAGGCTTCGGCGGTGGCGGCAGTCCCGGCCGAGGGGCCGGCGGCGGAACCCCCGGCGGTGCCCGCCCGGGTGCCGCGGAACCACCGAAAGCAGGCCCGGAACCACCGGCGCAGCCACGTGCGCCTGAAGGACAACCACCGGGTGGTACGCCCTCGGGCCGAGTATTGCCGAGCAAGCCGCCGGAATTGGTAGGGACATCTCCAGTCTTCCTCCGGGAACCAGAGCAGATACCTTGGCTGGCAGCGTGACTAACCTCCACCTCGGTCAGGCACAGGCTGCGGAAGCAACCGATATAGCCGCAAAGGCCGCTTTCGGTGAAACCGGAGGAATCGTTAATGTGCCTGATGGAACGAAGGTGGTACTACCCGCGGACATAACGCGGGGGATCGCAATGACGATACATCCTGACGGATCGGTCACCGTGTTTCGTGGTGACCTTACTCAATTCTTGCGCTATATAGGCAGGTGAATGGATAAGTGGTGCAGACAACATCGATTCCTGCGGTAATTGAATTTGAAGTCTATCTGCTGATGACCATGAAAATTCGAATGGCCATGGCGGGTATGCAATCCCAACTAGAGACTAAATTGGCGGAACACGGGCTTACCCTCGACCAGGCGAGCCAGATCCACAAGCGGGTGGGCGAAGCGCTCAGCGACGATGCCTCTCGTTTTCAGAGCATGCAGCAAGTGCTGGGAATTGCGGGCTCCGAGGCGACATCACTGGGGTATACAAGTGTCTTGTGGCCGGGGTTTGACTTCAAGGCCACAGCTAGCGAAAGCGGACTGCTTAAGACTGCGGGGTATCGGCATACTCGGCGTAGTTCATCTACTGTCGATTCCCCGACTGAGTTGCCCATTTGGAGTGTGGACGTCAACGAGTTCCAAACACATTTCGGAAGCCTAACCCTTCGTGGTAAGTGGCCGCTGTTCGATGAGTTCCTCCCTGCCTACGAGGAGTACGAATTCGGGTGGAAGGGAGAGCGCTACGGCGCGCGATTCATCTGGGGACTCTTTTTGTCGTCTTCGATCTACTGGGACTAAGCTCGCAAGATTCCCTGTCCACTATCACGCTCGATCCCCGACGCAGCGTGGCGAAATGATTGATGCATTTGACGGTGTTGATCGGTTAGGCGGCGGACTGCAGCGGGGGCAAAGCCATCGCCGGGTCGGAAAGGACAGTGGCAGTGGGCATTTCGAAGCTGCGGTTGGACTTTCGACGGTTAATTACGCCGGCGGTGACGACGATCCCGCGGTTGATGCATTCTCAAATGAGTCCGCAATCGCGCAGTGCTTCGAGCTGACAGCAGTCATAAATGATGAAGCCGTTCTGAGATAGTGCGCCGTGCGACCTTCGTGTCGTGCAGGTTATGCGCCGCCACTTCGAAACAGCCGCAGGCGCATCTGGCGGTCTCGCCGACCAGGCCTGGATCGCAGTCATGATCCGGGCGGAATACCGCCCAAATGCTTTTGGCAGCCAGAGTCGATGAACACCGAGATGACGGCGTCGCGATGCTGCGGAACAGCGATGATGAGATAGCTAGCCGCGCGCCCGAAGCCCGTTGATGAAGGGGCAGCCCATCAGCACCCGGATCGCCTGGCTCAGGCCGGTCATGTCGTCGACCGGTTTATGGAACGGCAGCCGGACGTCGTGATCGCGGTCGTCGCCCTCGACGCGGAACCGGACACCGTAGCGGTCCAGGCCCAGGGGCCTGACATGCCCGCGCCGCAGCGGCGCCGGCAGCCGGGACACCAGCCGCGCGAGGACGTCGCTGTGGGCGGTGTCCAGGTGCCACAGCAGGCTGGACTCGAGCGCGCAGAAGGGATCCGGGCGGGCGTCCAGCAGGTCGGCCACGCTGACCGGCTCGGCACCGGTGGCGTCGGTGACCACCACCGAGGCGATCTCGAGCCGCAACAGGGTGTAGCGCGGCTCGACGCCCTCGCCGGGCGTGCAGCGTGGGGTGTCGATGCCCAGCAGGGCGGGATTCGGGCACTCGGCGGCGATCAGGTCGAGCATGTCGAGGATCTCCGTCGGGTGTACCTCTTGGAGGCGACCGCGCACCCACACCAGCGAGCGGACCGGTTCGCGCAGCGGCAGGGGCGCGTAGTCGGTCAGCTCCAGCAGCGCCTGGGACCCCGAGATGGGGCGCACCAATTCCCGTTCCCGCTCGACGGGCAGCGCCAGCGCAACCGATCCGTCGTCCATCAGGTGGTGTAGGGGGGTGGGGACCGGGTCGTCGTGCTCGATGGCCAGCAACGCGCCGCTGGCGCGGACACAGGCGCTGCGGATCCGTTCGGCGGTCGTCGGGGCGGGGCAGCTCAGCGGTAACACCATTCTCATCCTTTGATTAGGTAAGCCTAAGTTAACTTACCCAGGGTGGCGTCGCAAGACTTTTCTGGCTCGCGCGCCGCTAGGGTTGGGACGTGGCCCGCATCGCATACCTCGGTCCGGAGGGGACGTTCACCGAGGCGGCGCTGCGACAGATCAGCGCGGCGGGACACATCCCCGACGAAGGCCCGGCCGGGGTGCAACCCGCGCCCGTCGAAAGCACCTCCGCGGCGCTGGACGCCGTGCGCGACGGCACCGCCGACTACGCCTGCGTCCCGATCGAGAACTCGATCGACGGCTCGGTGACACCGACCCTGGACAGCCTGGCCATTGGCTCACCCCTGCAGGTGTTCGCCGAGACCACGCTGGACATCGCCTTCAGCATCGTCGTCAAAGCCGGCCGCAGCGCCACGGACGTGCGGACGCTGGCG
>NZ_QMEU01000190.1 GCF_003284975.1 Mycobacterium colombiense | reverse complement strand
CTACATGCCCGCGACGGGGCCACCGGCGGCCGGCGCCACCTCGCCCGACTGCCCCTCAATGCACGCGTGGCCGCCCGTAATCAGCGGGGCGGCCGCCGCGTCGGGGCTCAACGCGATAGCAGCTCCGCACAACCCAGCGCCGGCAACTACTTTGATGTTGAACCGATCGACGATCGCCATCAGCGTCAACTCTCCTTTATTCACGCTCAGCTATTTCCGCAATCACTTGGTGCAGCAGGCCCGCCTAGCCGTACCGAGGCCGCTTTTCACGACCGCGCCAATTGTCAGCAGGCGACGCGCGACGCGCGCCACGCCGCACCGCGCCGTTTCCAAATGGTGACGTCACAACGGCGTCACGAATCGGAACAGGCCCGGCATACACCGATCGACCTGCGCGAACACGCCTGCGCTGCAGCCGTCGTCAGCGATTCGTGCCCTCGGCCGCGCACCTGAGCGGCGTGTCGTTTTCGCCTCGACGCGAGCCGCCCGGATGCGCGGCCGGACGACTTCAAATCTCACGGACTTTATTTTTGCGCAGGTCCTTCACAGGAAACTGTTGGTGAACAGTTATCGTTTCCGAGGTTACGGAGAAGTTAACATCGAGATTAGAACTGTTGACGAAAAGAGGAGAAGGGGCTATGTCACCACGTCGTCTCGCCACCGGGTTCATCGGTTCAGCCCTGTTCGGCGCCCCGCTTCTCGCCGGTCTCGTCTGGGCCAGCCCAGCGCAGGCCGACGCGGCCGGGTTCCTCAATGACATGCACCGCGACGGGGTCCACGCCGTCACGGGCGGCGACGCCGCCCTGCTGCAAGCCGGCCTGAACGTGTGCCAGCAAATATCCTGGGGCGCTCCTCCGGCGCAACTCGAAGGCCTGGCGCTGCAGCGCTCCGACGACCAGCAGGGCTCCGGCGGGCTCAGCGCTCAACAGGCCAACGACGTGGTCGTCTACGCCATGCGCGACCTGTGCCCCAGCTAGACCCCACCCCGACCCACCACACTTCGGCGGCCTAGCGGCCAGTCGTTCTTCGCCGACTATTCACTCTCCCGAATTCTTTGCGCGGCGGGTCGTCGCACTTTTGTGTAAAAGTGCATCATCCGCATCGGGCACAGACATAAAAGGAGAAGGTTGGATGGCGGCACGCAGGCGATATGGCCGGTTGGTGAGCGCGGCGCTGGCCAGTGGCCCACTTTTGCTGGCCGGGGTGCTGTGCGCCGGGCCGGCGCGGGCCGATGGGGCCGCCTTCATCAACGACCTGCACAACGCCGGCATCCACGCCGTCAACGGCGGCGACCCGGAGCTCTTACAGATGGGCGCCGACCTGTGCCAGCAGCTGTCCTGGGGCGCCGCTCCGCAACAGTTGGAGGGCTTGGCGCTGCAACGCTCCGACGCCGACCAGGGCACCGGCGGGATCAACGGCCGCCAGGCCGCCGATGTCGTCATCTTCGCCCTGCGCGACCTGTGCCCCACCGCCTGACGGCGAACTAGTGGCCGGCAGGCCGGTCCGCGCTAAGGTGACACTCGAGTGAAGCTGAGCGCACGGAGCCTGGCCGGCCTGAAGATCCCGGTCCCGACCTATGACCGCAGCCAGATCGGCGTCGGCATAGCGCATTTCGGCGTCGGCGGGTTCCATCGGTCGCATCAGGCCATGTACATCGACCGCTTGCTCGGTGACGGCCTCGCCCGCGACTTCGGCATCTGCGGGGTCGGCGTGCTGCCGGGCGACGAGCGCATGCGCGACGCGCTGCGCGGCCAGGACCACCTCTACACGCTGATCCTCGAGCACCCCGACGGCACGCGGGAACCGCGGGTCATCGGCTCGATCGTCGACTACCGTTATGCGCCCGACGATCCCGAGTCGGTGATCGAGCTGCTGGCCGCGCCCGCCACCCGGATCATCTCGCTCACCATCACCGAGGGCGGCTACCAGCCACCCCTGAGCGCGGTGTTCGGCTTGGTGGCCGAGGCGTGCAACCGGCGCCGGCAGCGCGGACTGCCCTCCCCCACGATCGTCTCGTGCGACAACATCGCCGGCAACGGAGACGTGGCCCGACGCGTGTTCACCTCCTACGCCGAGCGGGTCGATCCCGAACTCGCGCAATGGATGCGCGAGAAGACCACCTTTCCCAACTCGATGGTCGACCGGATCACCCCGGTGACCACACCCGACGTGCTCGAGCGACTGGAGTCCGAATTCGGGGTGGCCGACGCCTGGCCCGTCATCGCCGAACCGTTCGCCATGTGGGTCGTCGAGGATCACTTCGCCGACGGCCGACCACCGCTGGATCAAGCCGGGGTGCAACTCGTCGGGGACGTGGCGCCGTACGAGGCGATGAAGTTGCGGCTGCTCAACGCCGGGCATCAGGGACTGTGCTATTTCGCCTACCTCGCCGGATACCGGCTGGTGCACGACGCCGCCCAGGATCCGGCGATCGCGGAATTCCTTGCCCGCTATATGAATTCGGAGGCCATGCCGACGCTGCAGCGCATTCCGGGGCTCGACGAGTTCCGGGTCGGGCTGCTGCCGCGCTTCGCCAACCCCTACATCCGCGACACCGTCGCCAGGCTGTGCGCCGAATCCTCGGACCGCATCCCGAAGTGGTTGTTGCCGGTGGTGCGCGACAACCTGCGCACCGGCGGGGCGGTGCGGCTGTCCGCGGCGATCGTCGCGAGCTGGGCGCGCTACGCCGAGGGCGTCGACGAACAGGGCGAGCCGATCGAGGTGGTGGACCGCCTGGCCGACACCCTCGTCCCGCTCGCCCGCTCGCAACGCGACGACCCCGTCGCATTCCTGGCCAACCGTTCGGTCTTCGGCGACCTCGTCGACCAGGAGCGTTTTCGCGAGGCCTACGTGTGGGCGTTGGACTCGCTGTACCGGCACGGCGCACGCGCCACCCTGCGGGCGTTGATCGGGGCCGACGCACCGTGACCCTGGTCGCGGGCGTCGACTCCTCCACCCAGTCCTGCAAGGTGCTGGTGTGCGACGCCGCCACCGGCCAGGTGGTCCGCGAGGGTCACGCCGGCCATCCGCGCGGCACCGAAATCGACCCTGCGGCTTGGGAATCCGCCGCCCGCGCGGCCATCGCGGCCGCGGGCGGCCTGGACGGCGTCGACGCGGTCGCCGTCGGCGCGCAGCAGCACGGCATGGTGTGCCTGGACGCGACCGGACGGGTGGTGCGCCCCGCGCTGCTGTGGAACGACGTGCGCTCGGCCGACGCCGCGCGCGCACTCGTCGACGAGTTGGGTGGCGCGCGGGCGTGGGCGCGGGCCGTCGGCGTCGTGCCGCTGGCCGCGATCACGGTGGCCAAGCTGCGCTGGTTGGCCGACCACGAGCCCGACCACGCCGACCGCACCGCGGCGGTCTGCCTGCCGCACGACTGGTTGACGTGGCGCCTGCGCGGCGACGCCGACGTCGCGGCCCTGAGCACCGACCGCAGCGACGCCAGCGGCACCGGCTATTACGACGCGGCCACCGGCGCTTACCGGTTCGATCTGCTGGAACTGGGCTTGCGTGGCCGGCGCCCCGGGCTGCCGAGCGTGCTCGGTCCGGCGAGCCGAACCGTCAGCGGCACAACGATATTCGGCGCCGGCCTGGGCGACAACGCCGCCGCCGCGCTGGGCCTGGGTACCGAAGAGGGCGACGTGACGGTCTCGATCGGGACATCGGGCGTGGTGGCCGCCGTCACCGCGGATCCCGTCCGCGACGACACGGGATTCGTCGCCGGATTCGCCGACGGCACCGGACGCTACCTCCCGCTGGTGTGCACCCTCAACGGCGCGCGGGTGCTGGACGCGGCCGCCGCCATGCTGCGGGTCGACCACGACGAGCTGTCCCGCCTCGCGCTGTCGGCGCCGCCGGGCAGCGCGGGGCTGGTACTGGTCCCCTATCTGGAGGGCGAACGAACCCCCAACCGGCCCAACGCGACCGGGGCGCTGCACGGGCTGCGGGGGTCCAATGCGACGCCGGCCAACCTGGCCCGGGCCGCGGT
>NZ_QMEU01000018.1 GCF_003284975.1 Mycobacterium colombiense | reverse complement strand
CGCCGGATGCACCGGTGGGACCGCGGAACGCACCAGTTCCAGCGCGTGCTGGGGGCTGAAGCCCGGGTCTTGAGCAGAGGGGCCGACAGTGCGGGGGCGGCGTGCCACGCGGCCATCTTACGGAGCCCGTGACTGATTCGTGGACGCCCGCAGGGGGAACGCCCACCTTCGACATGCAATCGCACAGCGCCGATCGAACGGCACTACGAGTGCGCCGGGCGAAAGTCGCGGTCACCGCCGTCTTCATCGCACACGGCGTGGTCTTCTCGTCCTGGGCCGCCCACATTCCGCACGTCAAGGCTGGCCTCGGCCTGTCCGACGCTGCGCTCGGAACGGCGTTGTTCGGCGCGCCGCTGGGCTCGGTGGTGGCCACGGCGGTCAGCCACTGGGCGCTGCCCCGCTGGGGCAGCCACCGGCTGATCCCGGTCACGGTGGCCGGCTACGCCGCGGCCGGCACGACCGTGGGCCTGGCGCGGTCCGCGGCCGCGCTGTTCGTGGCGCTGGCGCTGTGGGGGCTGTTCCAGGGGGCGCTGGACGTCGCGATGAACACCCAGGCCGGCACGGTCGAGCGGCTCGCCAGGGCCCCGATCATGGCGCGCTTCCACGGCATGTGGAGCGTCGGGGCGCTGGCGGGGGCGGTGATCGGCGCGGTCTGCGTCAGCGCGGGCGTCGGCCTGACCGTCCAGCTGACGGCGCTCGGGCTGGCGGTGCTGATCGTGGTGGAAACTCTGACCCGTCGCCTGATCCCCGACGCGACCGAGACGGCGGCGCCGACGGGCCATGCGGAAGGCGACCGGGCCTGGATGACGCCGACCGTGGCGATCCTGGCCGCCGTGTCGTTCGCCTCGTTCCTGTGCGAAGGCGCCGCCACCGACTGGTCGGCCAACTACCTGCGCAACGTCATCGGCGCCGGCCCGAGCGTCGCCGCGGTGAGCTACGCCGGCTACACCTGTGCGATGGTCGCCACCCGGTTCGGCGCACCGCGGCTGCACGCGCGGGTGCCCAGTCGCCGGCTGCTGCCGGGGCTGGCGCTGGTGGCCGTCGTGGGCATGAGCGTGACGCTGGCGACCGCCAACGCCTGGGTCGGCGTGCTCGGTTTCGCGACGTTGGGCGCCGGCGTTGCGCTGCTGGTGCCGACCGCGTTCAGCGCGGCCTACGGCGCGGGCGGCGCCGGATCGGCGATCGCCATCGTGGCCGCCACCGGGTGGCTGGGATATCTGCTCGGGCCGCCGCTGATCGGGCACCTGTCCGGCCGGGTGGGGCTGTCGGTGGCGCTGGTCACCATTCCGGTGATGATGGCGATCGTCGGCATCGCCATCCGCTGCACCCCGGCTTTCGACAAGGCCGACGAGTTCCATCGGCACGTGGCCACACCCGCGACCTGACCTCGCTAGCGCAGATCCCAGACCTGCAGCTCGGTCCCCTCGGGCACCTCGACGACGTCCTCGGGGATGTCGAGCAGCCCGTTCGCCGACGCCAGCCACCGCAGGTGATGCGAGGCGGGCGGCCCGTAGCTGGTGACCGTGCCGGCGTCGTCGGCCAGCACCGCGCGGCGGAATTGGCGCTTGCCGCGCGGCGAGGTCAGCGCCTCGGCGAGCACCGCGGTGCGATGCGGACGGTCCGGATCCGGCAGGCCCATGGCCCTGCGCAGCGCCGGACGGATGAACACCTCGAAGGACACCAGCGCGCTGACCGGGTTGCCGGGCAGCGTGACGATCGTCGCGCCCGCCACCCGTCCCACGCCTTGCGGCATGCCCGGCTGCATGGCGACCTTGACGAATTCCACGCCCTGGTCGCCCTCGCGTCCGAACGCGTCCTTGACCACCTCGTAGGCACCGGCGCTGACGCCGCCGCTGGTGATGATCAGGTCGGCGTCACCGGCGTATCGGTCGATGATCGAACTGAACTGGGCCACTTCGTCTTCCGCGGTCGCCACGGCGACCAGCTCGGCGCCCGCATCCCGAACGGCGCCGGCCAGCATGATCGAGTTGGACTCGTAGATCTGCCCGGGCCGCAGCGCGGTGCCGGGCGTCACCAACTCCGATCCGGTCGAGATCACCAGCACCCGCTGGCGCGGAATCACCCGCAACTCGGCGATGCCCAGCGCCGCCGCCAAGCCGAGCACCGCCGGCGTCACGAGCTGGCCCTGGCGCAAGACGGTGGTGCCGGGGGAGACGTCCTCGCCCGCGCGCCGGATGTGCCTGCCCGCCTCGCGGGGCGCGCGGATCGACACGACGTCCACGCCGCCGTCGGTGTCCTCCACCGGCACGACGGCCGTCGCCCCGGCCGGCAGCGGCGCGCCCGTCATGATCCGGTGGGCCGTGCCGGGCTGCAGCGTCAGCTCGTCGGTGCGCCCGGCCGGAATGTCCTCGGCGACGGGCAGCACCACGGGGTGTTCGGGCGTGGCCGTCGACGTGTCATCGGCGTGCACCGCGTAGCCGTCCATCGCGGAGTTGTCGAAGACCGGCAGCGCGAGCTGCGCCACCACGTCCTCGGCCAGCGCCAGGCCCTGGGCCTCGGTGAGGGGGACGGCGACCGGCGGCCGGGCACGAATCAATTCGCTGACAACCCGCTGATGTTCGGCGACTGAGCGCATCGGAGCCATTATCTCCCGGGTCAGACGGGGAAGCTGACGCCGGTGAGTTCTTCGGAGACGGCCCACAGCCGGCGCTGCAGCTCCTCGTCGTGGGACTGGGCGCTGGACTCGACCAGTTTCGGCCGGCCCCGCTGCTCGAGGAATCCCGACGGCCCGTAGTACTGGCCGCCCTGAACGGCCGGATCGGTGGCGGCTCGCAACGTCGGCAACGCGCCCATGGCCGGGCTCTGGAACAGCAGCGGCCCCAGCACGGCCTTCACCGGCCGGAAGACGCCCGGCAGGTTGCGGGCCAGCTCGGTGTTGGAGCCGCCGGGATGCGCGGCGACGGCGACGGTCTTCGCGTCGGGGCTGGTCGCCAGTCGGCGCTGCAACTCGTAGGTGAACAGCAGATTGGCCAGCTTGGACTGCCCGTACGCGCCGATCCGGTCGTAGCGGTGTTCCCACTGCAGGTCGTCGAAGTGGATCGCCGCCCGCAGCCGGTGCCCGAGGCTGCTGACCGTCACCACCCGCGAATCCCGCACCCCCAGCAGGTTTTCCAGCAACAACCCGGTCAACGCGAAATGGCCCAGATGGTTGGTGCCGAATTGCAATTCGAAACCGTCCTGGGTGACCTGCTTGGGCGTCCACATCACGCCCGCGTTGTTGATCAGCAGGTCGATGCGGGGGTAGGCCGCACGCAGCGCGTCGGCGGCCGACCGGATCGCGTCCAGCGAGGTCAGGTCCAGCTGTTGCAGCGTGACGTCTGCGCGCGGGCTGGCGGCGACGATGCGCGACAGCGCCGCGTTGCCCTTCTCGAGGTTGCGCACCGCCAGCACGACGTGGGCGCCGCGATAGGCCAGCACGGCGGCCGCCTCATACCCGATGCCGGTGTTGGCGCCGGTGACGACGACGACGCGGCCGCTTTGATCCGGGACGTCGCCCTCCGACCAGTTGCGGTTCTCTTTGTCGTTGGAAGCCATGGCCCAAAACATACTCATCGACGGTCGACGGCGTCGTGTCGGGCGACGGGCATTCGACGGTTATGGCCGCGGGCCTGCGATGAAAAACCGTTATACCGACAGCGATTTCCGTCGGATTCCCAAGTCGCGCGGGTTTGTCAGGCCGTCGGGGCCGATCCCATCTGGCGGCGCAGCCAGGCGACGATCTTCGGCACCACCTCGGGCGCCTTGCTCATCGCGACGTGGCCGGTGCCCTCGACCAGGTGCACCTCGGTGTCGCGGCGGCCCCGGAAGTCCAGGGTGTCGGACTGCGGGACGAAATAGTCGTCGGCGCCGTTGATCACCAACATCGCCGAATTAGTTTGCTGGGCAAGCAGATCCGCGCGATTCAGGCGTTCCATTCCGGCACTGAGCTGATCGAGGGTGGGGGAGTGGTCCCAGTGCATCGCGTTGCCCAGGATGTCGTGCATGCCGTAGGGCAGCTTCGCGAGATTGTCGGGACCGAATGCGGCGACCACGGGACCGCCGAGATCGATTGCGGCATCGACGATTCCGGAGAGCCCCGACATCGCGGCGAAGTTGCCACCGAACGACGCGCCGAAGTGCGCGACCCGGCCGTCGCCCAGCGTCCGGGCGTGGCCGGCGAGCCCGCGGATCACTTCGTCGGCGTGTTGGTCGAGCGGGATCGCGGTTTCGCCCGTCCCGGGATGGTCGAAGGCCATGGTGGTCACGCCCGCGCCCTGGGTGAATGCGACCCACCACGGGTGGATGTCCATCTTCCAGGTGTCCACGCCGCCGCTGGCGATCAGCACCGGACGGATGGCGTAGTCGCCGTCGGCCGAATACAGGTGCACCGGCACCTCGACGGACCCGTCGCGGCAGGCAACGGTGAGGATGCGCCGTTCGAAGTGCACCGGGAAATCGCCGGTCGCCAACTGGAATTGCTCGAGCTGGTGCTGCATCGCTTTAGCCCGCGCCGCGTCGGTGAGGCAGGGAAACTTTGCGCACCCGTAGACCAGCGACGCCATCCGGTGTTCCCCCCGCTCGGCGTATTCGCTTGCCAGCAGCGACCATTCATAGACCCAGCCGCCGGGCGCATCGGCCCACATGTCGTCGACGGCCGCCCGGACCCGCTCGATGTCTTTGCGCGGGATCCCGAACTTCGCGAACTGATCGGTGCGGTCGTCGAACATGGCCGACGCGTCGATGCCGTAGGTGTACATGGTGGCCAGCTCCTCATTTTCACGGCCCGTTGAGACTAGTCTCACGCTACGGTGAAACTAGTCTCAACGCAAGGGGAAATTCACGCTACGATGAAACTCATGCCGAAAAGGTCGACCACGCCCGGCCCGCGCGATGAGCGCGGCGTGCTGGCCGCGCGGATCGTGGCCGCGGCCCGCGTCGAGTTCGCCGAACACGGCTGGGCCGGCACCACCATCCGCGCGATCGCCCGGGCCGCGGACGTCGATCCCGCGCTGGTCTACCACTACTTCGGGTCCAAGGAGAAGTTGCTCGACGCGGCGACGAACCCGCCGCAGAAGTGGCTCGACGACGTCGCCAAGGTCTGGGCCACGCCGGTCGAACAACTTGGCGCCGCCGTGCTCGAGCTGATGCTGGCCAGCTGGGACGACGAGGAGATCGGGCCGACGTTGCACGCCATCCTGCAGACCGCGGCGCACGAACCGACCACCCGCGAAAAGCTACGACGCGTCGTCGCCGGCAGCCTGATGGGCGTCGCACAGCTTGGCGTCGACGAAGACGAGCGCCTTGTCCGCAGCGGCCTGATCGCGTCGCAGACGATCGGCCTGGCGCTGATGCGCTACGTCTGGAAGATCGAGCCGCTCGCGTCGATGACGAACGAGGAAATGCTCGCGGCGATCACGCCCAACCTGCAGCGCTACGTCGACGGCGACCTGACGGGCGCGACGTAGCGCCGGCCCGGCGTGCGCGGTACGCGGGGCCGCCGAGTCATCACGGGCGGTGCGAGCGACAGGCGCGCCCGGGCGCGATCACGCAAACCTCGCCCGCCCCGTTGATAACCGCTGACCCGGGCGCCGCGTGTCAGCACGGCGACAGGCGCTGGTGGGCGCGGCCGAAAGTCCGGTGTGCTGCGGGGTTTTGGGCGTTTGACCCGCAGGCTGATCATCACCGGCGCGCTCATCGACCAATCGATCCGTTGCCGCATCCAGGCCGCGGCCCGCTTCGACGGCTTCCCTGTTCGCACGGCCACACCCTACGCCCATCGGTCCCGTGGCCCGCGCCGCCATCAGAAACCTTACGGGAGAACAAATTTCGCGTTAACACAAGGGTTTACTGCACCCAGAAATTATCGTGCCGGATGAACCATTCCCGGCGCTCGTCGTCGGTCATATCCGCCAAAGCCGCAAAGCCTTCGAAGTACGCCTCGCGCGGCGCGCCGGGGGCGAACAACATCAGAATCGAGGCCGGTTCGTCCGCCTCGTTGCGAAAACCGTGGACGCCCCCGGGTGGCACGTAGAGGAAGTCGCCTTGGTGGCCGTCCGTCCACTCGGTGCCGTCGTAGAGCTTCATCGTCCCGGACAGGACGAAGAACGCCTCGGACATGGCGCGGTGGAAATGCGCCGGCGGGCCGCCGCCGGCCGGGGCGATGTCGACCCGGTAGAGCCCGTAATCGCCGGCGGTGTCCTGCTGGTTGGCCAAATAGTGGTACTTGACGCCGGAGGTCTCGTAGTCGGGCGGCTGATCGGCCCGCTTGAGCCAGGCGCTGACCTCCGGTTCGTCCTTGGTGTAGCGGGCTGGCGGATACGGCGGCACGACGGGGGACATGGCTCCAGTGTGCGCATAGCATCGCCGGTGTGAAGGGATCGAGCGCCGAAGATGTTCGCGTGCAACGGCTGCTGGACGCCGAAGACAAGGCCGGGCAACTGTTCGACGAGATCGAGCGGCGGGCCATGATCCGTCCCGGGCTGGCCGAAAAGGAACTCTCCGACCAGATCCACGACCTCGCCGGGGAGATGTTCGGGGTCACCCGGCACTGGCACCGGCGGATCGTGCGGGCCGGGGAGAACACGCTGCAGCCGTTCCACGAACGCCCGCCGGACCGGGTGATCGTCGACGACGACATCGTCTTCCTGGACCTGGGGCCGATCTTCGAGGAGTGGGAGGCCGATTTCGGGCGGACGTTCGTGCTCGGCGACGACCCGCTTAAGATCGCCGTACGCGACGCCCTGCCGCGGGTGTGGCGGGCCGGCCGCGACCACTTCGCGAGCAACCCCGAGATCACCGGCGCCGAGCTGTTCGACTACGTAGTCGGCGTGGCCCGCGCCGAGGGCTTCGAGTGGGGCAGCCACATCGCGGGCCATCTGATCGGCGAATTCCCGCACAAGAAGATCGCCGGTCGGGGTGTCCAGTGGTACGTCATGCCCGGATCGAACAAGCCGATGCGCCGCACCGATCCGCGCGGGCGCCTCTGTCACTGGATCCTCGAGATCCACCTCGTCGATCGCCAGCGCGGTTTCGGCGGCTTTTACGAGCAGCTGCTCGATCTGGGCTAGTTGGCCGGCAGCCCTAGTCCAGGGGATAGACCACCCCGGTGAGCTCCTCGGACACCGCCCACAGCCGGCGCTGCCGCTCGGCGTCGTGCGACTTGGCGCTGGAGCTGACGATCGTGGGATAGCCGCGGGTCTGGCCGAGGCCGTCGGGCCCGTAGTACTGGCCACCGAGCACCGCCGGGTCGGTGGCCGCGCGCAAGGTGGGCAGCGCACCCATGGCCGGGTTCTGGGCTACCAGCGGGGCGATCCGCTCGAAGGCGACGACCAGCGGGCCGGGCATGTTGCGCATCAACTCGGTGTCCGACATGCCGGGGTGGGCGGCGGCGGCGATCGTCGTGCCGTGCGGGGCGAGCCGTCGCTGCAGTTCGTAGGTGAAGAGTAGGTTGGCGAGCTTGGCCTGCCCGTAGGCGGCGACCCGGTTGTAGCGGCGCTCCCACTGCAGATCGTCGAAGTGGATGTCGGCGAGGATGCGGTGGCCCACGCTGCTGACCGTGACGATCCGGGAGCCGGCCACCGGCAGCAGCCGGTCCAGCAGCAGGCCGGTGAAGGCGAAGTGGCCCAGGTGGTTGGTGCCGAACTGCAGCTCGAAGCCGTCCTTGGTGGTCGACTTCGGCGTGTACATCACGCCCGCGTTGTTGATCAGCAGGTCGATGCGGTCGTGCGCGGCTCGCAACTGCTCGGCCGCGGCCCGGACGGACTGCAGCGACGTCAGGTCGAGCTCCTGGAGTGCGACGTCGGCATGCGGGCTCGCGGCGGTGATGCGGCCGGCCGCGTCCTTGCCCTTGTCCAGGTTGCGCACCGCCAGCACCACGTGGGCGCCCCGGTCGGCCAGTGCCAGGGCGGTTTCGTAGCCCAGGCCGGTGTTGGCCCCGGTGATGACGGCGACCCGTCCGGTCTGGTCGGGAATGTCCGTGGTGGTCCACTTGGCCATGAGAGGCTCCTTGAACTTGTAGAGTAAGCGGGGCGAGCGCTCCGGTTGGATCCGACTATACGGAACGCACGCCCCGTTTTGTCAACCGATCGATGGTGAACAGATGGCACAGCCCGGACGCCGGTTGCGCGCCGATGCGGCGCGCAACCGCGCCCGCGTGCTGGAAGTCGCCTACGACACCTTCGCGGCCGAGGGCCTTTCGGTGCCCATCGACGAGATCGCGCGGCGGGCGGGCGTCGGGGCCGGCACCGTCTACCGCCACTTCCCGACCAAGGAAGCGCTGTTTCAGGCGGTCATCGCGGACCGGATGCAGCGCCTGGTCGACGACGGGCGCGCCCTGTTGCATTCCGAAGGGCCCGGGGAGGCGCTCTTCGCCTTCGTGCGCTCGATGGTGTTGCAGTGGGGGGCGACCGACCGCGGTCTGGCCGACGCGCTGGCCGGGCTCGGCATCGACGTCGCCACCGCCGCCCCCGCCGCCGAGGACGCCTTTTTGGCCATGCTCGACGAGCTGCTGCGGGCCGCTCAGCGCGCGGGCACCGCGCGCCAGGACATCGGGGTCCGCGAAGTGAAGACGATCATGGTCGGGTGCCAGGCGATGGAGGCATACAACTCGGCGTTGGCCGAGCGGGTTACCGGCGTCGTCGTCGACGGTTTACGCGCTGGGCGATAGCACTGACCACTTCTTGCACTCGACATGGGCGAGTGCTAAGAATGACGTTGGCACTCGCGACCAGCGAGTGCTAGGTCGGGACGGTGAGGCCAGGGCCGCTACAAGCGGAAGACACCTAGCCGTCCGTCGCGGGCACTGCACCCGGCCACAGCGTTGATGGGGCGACCCGACAAGCGGTCGCCCTGAGTGTCACCCCATAGTTTCGGAGGAATCACTTCGCAATGGCCAAGACAATTGCGTACGACGAGGAGGCCCGTCGCGGCCTCGAGCGTGGGCTGAACGCCCTCGCCGACGCGGTAAAGGTGACGTTGGGTCCCAAGGGCCGCAACGTCGTCCTGGAGAAGAAGTGGGGCGCCCCCACGATCACCAACGATGGTGTGTCCATCGCCAAGGAGATCGAGCTGGAGGACCCCTACGAGAAGATCGGCGCCGAGCTGGTCAAGGAAGTCGCCAAGAAGACCGACGACGTCGCCGGTGACGGCACGACGACGGCCACGGTGCTGGCCCAGGCGTTGGTCCGCGAGGGCCTGCGCAACGTCGCGGCCGGCGCCAACCCGCTGGGTCTGAAGCGGGGCATCGAGAAGGCCGTCGAGAAGGTCACCGAGACCCTGCTCAAGTCGGCCAAAGAGGTCGAGACCAAGGACCAGATCGCTGCCACCGCGGCCATCTCCGCGGGCGACCAGTCGATCGGCGACCTGATCGCCGAGGCGATGGACAAGGTCGGCAACGAGGGCGTCATCACCGTCGAGGAGTCCAACACCTTCGGCCTGCAGCTCGAGCTCACCGAGGGCATGCGGTTCGACAAGGGCTACATCTCGGGCTACTTCGTCACCGACGCCGAGCGTCAGGAAGCCGTCCTCGAGGACCCCTTCATCCTGCTGGTCAGCTCCAAGGTTTCGACCGTCAAGGACCTGCTGCCCCTGCTGGAGAAGGTCATCCAGGCCGGCAAGCCGCTGCTGATCATCGCCGAGGACGTCGAGGGCGAGGCGCTGAGCACCCTGGTCGTCAACAAGATCCGCGGCACCTTCAAGTCGGTGGCCGTCAAGGCTCCCGGCTTCGGTGACCGCCGCAAGGCGATGCTGCAGGACATGGCCATCCTCACCGGTGGTCAGGTCATCAGCGAAGAGGTCGGCCTGTCGCTGGAGAGCGCCGACGTCGCCCTGCTGGGTAAGGCCCGCAAGGTCGTCGTCACCAAGGACGAGACCACCATCGTCGAGGGCGCCGGTGACTCCGACGCCATCGCCGGCCGGGTGGCCCAGATCCGCAGCGAGATCGAGAACAGCGACTCGGACTACGACCGCGAGAAGCTGCAGGAGCGCCTGGCCAAGCTGGCCGGCGGTGTTGCAGTGATCAAGGCCGGAGCCGCGACCGAGGTCGAGCTCAAGGAGCGCAAGCACCGCATCGAGGACGCGGTCCGCAACGCCAAGGCCGCCGTCGAGGAGGGCATCGTCGCCGGTGGTGGCGTGGCCCTGCTGCACGCGACCCCGTCGCTGGACGAGCTGAAGCTCACCGGTGACGAGGCGACCGGCGCCAACATCGTCCGCGTGGCGCTCGAGGCTCCGCTGAAGCAGATCGCCTTCAACGGTGGTCTGGAGCCCGGCGTTGTGGCCGAGAAGGTCCGCAACTCGCCCGCCGGTACCGGCCTGAACGCCGCGACCGGTGAGTACGAGGACCTGCTCAAGGCCGGCGTCGCCGACCCGGTGAAGGTAACCCGTTCGGCGCTGCAGAACGCGGCGTCCATCGCGGGCCTGTTCCTCACCACCGAGGCCGTCGTCGCCGACAAGCCGGAGAAGGCGGCCGCACCCGCGGGCGACCCGACCGGTGGCATGGGCGGCATGGACTTCTAAGTCCGACGACTCAAGCACGGGAAAGCCCGGCCCCCACAAGGGGCCGGGCTTTTTCGTGTGCGTCGTGAGGCCGACCTTCGCCGAGTGTCAAGCCAGCGTGACGCTCGACACCGACCGTCACGCCAGCGTGACGTTCGGCGGCTTAAGGTGAACGCGTGGCCCTACCGACTCCCTCCCCCGAGAGCACCGCCGTCGTGACCGGGGCATCGTCGGGCATCGGCGCCGACATCGCGCGCGAACTGGCCGACCGCGGGCACGGCGTGACGCTGGTCGCCCGCCGGGAGGACCGGCTGCGCGAGCTGGCCGACGAGCTCGCCGGCGCGGTGCGCGTCGAGGTGATCGCCTGCGACGTCGCCGATTCCGCCGCCCGCGGCGGCCTTCTCGACGAGGTCGGCCGCCGCGGCCTGACCGTCGACATCCTGGTCAACAACGCCGGCATCGGCACCATGGGGTCGGTGACCAAGACGCCCGTTGACGCCGAGATCGCCCAGGTGCGGGTCAACGTCGAGGCCGTCATCGACCTGAGCACCCGCGCGGTCCAGCAGATGGTGCCGCGTGGTCGCGGCGCCATCCTCAACATCGGATCCACCGCCGGCTACCAACCGTTTCCGGGGCAGGTCGGCTACGCGGCCACCAAGGCGTTCGTCAACAACTACACCCAGGGGCTGCGCGGTGAACTCGCCGGCACCGGCGTCACCGTCGCGCTGCTGTGCCCGGGGCCGGTGCGCACCGAGTTCGTCAAGAGCGCCGGCATGGACGAGCAAGACTTCGCCGATGCCTTCCCGAAGTTCATGTGGAAACCGTCGCGTGAGGTGGCGCGCGCCGGAGTCGACGCGCTCGACCACGACCGCGGAACGGTGATCCCGGGCTTGCCAAGCCAGATCAGCACCCGCCTGTTCCAGTTCATGCCGCGGCGGGTGTTGTTGCCGCTATTGAAGAACCAACATCCCAGCCTGCGTAGGGACGGCTCTGCGAGCTAGCGGCGATCGCGCGCGGGGAAGCCGGGTCGCCGCAATCGGACTCAGGGCCAGGGCCGCATCCAGCCCTCCACCGGCAGCGCGAGCGCGTTGCAAAGCGTGCAGATCGTGCGATACCAGCCGACGGCCGTGAGCAATTCGATGCGTTGCTCGTCGTCGAGTTCGCGGCCCAGCGCGGTCCACGTCTCCTCCGACCACGAGCCGGTGCGCTCGAGTTCGTCCACCGCCTCGATCAGCGTGCGCTCCGCAACGCTCCACCGCGGGTCGTCCGGGCCGCCGGTGACCAGTGCGTCACACTCGTCGTCGCTGACACCGGCGATCGGGCCCCAGAACGCCGCCTGCCCGCCCCACTCGTATGCGCAGCCGACCAGCGCGCAGATCCGCAAAATGGCGATGGTCCGCGTGCGACCCGGCAAAAGTGCTGCGACATAAAGGGATTCGCCGAGCTTGCGCAGCCGGGCGGCCAGCGTCGGATGGCGCTGCAGGCAACGCACCAAAAGCAGCGGCTCGTAGGTGCGGTCGGGGTGACCCCAGCTGTTGATGCCAGTGGCATCTTCTTCGCTCCACGGCGGAGCGAGCGGTGCGACGCGGCTCACGATGCGACTGTACGGCCGCTAGGTCGATGGCAGCGAGAACACCACGCAGTCGTGCAGGCAGCCCTTGGCCGCGTCCGCCGACTCGGCGTCGCGGTGCAGCAGCGCGCGGGTGGGAACCACGGTCAGGCGGGCGGTCTCCGCGCTGGCGTCGGTCACCTCGGCGCTGCCATCGACGATCAGCGAGTAGCCGCCCGGCTCGCCGGGCGGCCACAACAAGGTGACGTCGGCGCGCTGGGCGAGGTTGTTGCGGGTCCGGCCGCCGATGAGTCCGACGTCGAGATTGGCCCCATCGAGCCGCGGCTCGACCGTCACGGTGTGCACGCGGTAGTCGTCGTCGACCGTGATCAGGTACGCGTAGGGGTAGTCGACCAGCGCATCGGCCAGCGCCTTGAGGTCGACCTTCTTCTTGGTGCGCATGACCTTCCAGGATAGGCGCGAGGTGCCGCGCTACTGCGGCGCCGAGGGCCGCAGGAATCCGGCGATGCGCGAGGTGTAGCCGCGGGCAACGGCACCGGAGCTGGCCGGGCGCGTGACGGCGGTGCTGGTGTTGGAGAAGCCGAGGTTCTGCAACACCTGATTCCAGGGCGGCAGCTTGGCCACGGCCGCCGACGCGTCGGCGTGGTAGCCGAACATCGCCGCGACGTCGGAGGCCCACATCTGCTCGTAGGCGGCCTCGATGTCGGCGATGGCCGCGGTGTTCTGACCCAGGTGGTTGTTTGCCGCCAGCGCGCGCACCAGGGCGCGGTTGGCCGCGACGACGGCCGGTTGCACGGTGGCCGCCAGCGCCACCTCGAACGCGGTCGCGATGGCCGAGGCCTGGTGTGACACCTCTTCGGCCTGCGCGGCCGCCGCGGACAGCCAGCTCACGTATTGGCTGGCGACCGACATCATGGCCGTCGACGACGCGCCCTGCCACGACCCGCTGGCGAGATCTGACGTCACCGAAGAAAATGACGATGCCGACGATGCCAACTCCCCGGCCAGCCCGTCCCACGCCGCCGCGGCAGCAAGCAGCGGCCCGGGACCTGGACCGGAGAAAATTAGTGCCGAGTTGACTTCTGGCGGCAACCACGCAAAATGCGGGTTCGTCACGGAACCCAACTTAGCTGGTATATGCCACTTTTGGTGGCGTTATCGCGAGGCTACGGGGACGGGCTGGCGCCCACGGACCAACTTGCCTGGGCGGGCGTCGGTGGGAACGCCGTTTTCGGCGATCACTTGCCCGGTCACGATCGTGGCGACATACCCCTCGGCGGTCTGGTCCAGGCGCCGCCCCCCGGCGGGCAGGTCGTAGCTGATTACCGGCTTGTGCAGCCGCAGGGCGGCGTGGTCGATGACGTTGAGATCGGCCTTGTAGCCCACCGCGATTCGGCCGCGATCACCCAGGCCGGCGACGCGGGCCGGCACTGACGTGAGCTCGCGGACCGCCTCAGGCACCGTGAACCGTCCGGCCTTGCGGTCGCGTGCCCAGTGCGTCAGGAAGTAGGTGGAGTAACTGGCGTCGCAGATCATCCCGTAGTGCGCCCCGCCGTCGCCGAGACCGAGCACCACGTCGTCGCGGTGCAGCAGTTCGCCGACCGTGTCCAGCGAGTTGTTCTGCAGGTTGCTGGTCGCGACCAACAGCATGGCCCGGCCGTCGTCGTCGAGCAGCCGGTCGTAGGCCTCCTCCATCGGGTCCACACCGCGGGCGCGGGCGCGGGCGCCGATGCTGGTGGACGGGTCGGGCTCGTAGTCGGGGGTGTCGCCCAACGGGAAGATCCAGTCCCACATCTGGGCCACGTACAGGATCGGGTGTCCCTGGCCGGGCTTGTCGGCCAGGATGCGGGCACGGACCTCGGGCTTGCGCATCTCGGCGACCCGCTCGGCCAGCGGCAGGTGCGCGATCTCGCGGTAGCTGGGGTAGAGCACGAACGGGTTGGCCGTCAGCTGCAGGCCGATGATCAAGCCGATCGGGCGGGGCAGCAGCTGCGCCGTGACGTCACCGCCGGCAGCATTGGCCTTCTCGATCATCGTGATGGCATCCGGCCAGGACGGGTCGCCGGAGTTGGCGACGACGAGGGTGAAGGTGACCGGCAGCCCGACGTCCTCGGCGACGTCGAACACCGTCTGCAAGACCGGCTGATAGCCGCCCGACGGGATGTCCGGGACGAACTGCAGCAGCCCGCCGCCGCCGTCCACGACACCGCGGGCGATCTCCTCGATCTCCTCGCGGGCGGCCTCGTAACTCGGTATGGGCGAACCGCTTTCGGTCTTGTGGATGGTCAGCCGCGACGACGCGAAGCCCAGCGCGCCGACCTCGATCGCCTCCTTGGCCAGCTCCCGCATCCTGGCCAGGTCGTCTGCGGTGGCCGGCTCGCGGTCGGCCCCGCGCTGGCCCATCACGTACACCCGCAGCGGCGAGTGCGGCAGATACGCCGCCACGTCGATGTCCCGCCTGCCCGACTCGAGCGCGTCCAGGTATTCGGGGAACGTCTCCCACGTCCACGGCAGGCCGTCGGTCATGACGACGCCGGGAATGTCTTCCACACCGGCCATCACGTCGACGAGCACGTCGTGGTCGGACTGGCGGCAGGGCGCGAAGCCCACCCCACAGTTGCCCATCACCACCGTCGTCACGCCGTGCGCGGACGACGGGGTCAGGCGTTCCGACCAGATGGACTGGCCGTCGTAGTGGGTGTGCAGGTCGACGAAGCCGGGCGTGATTAGCAGGCCGGTGGCGTCGATCTCGCGCGCCGCGGCCTCGCCGTTGACGTTGCCGACGGCCGCGATGACGCCGTCGCGCACCGCCACGTCGCCGACGTACGGCTCACCGCCCAGCCCGTCGACGATGGTGCCGTTGCGGATGATGAGGTCGTAAGTCATCCAAACAATCTACGACCGTTGCGGTGGCTCGTGCCAGGATCGTCCCCGTGATCGATCACGTGGGAATCAACTGCGCCGACTACGCCAAATCTCAGCGGTTCTACGACGCGGTGCTGGGGACGCTGGGGTACTCCCGGCAGCTGGATGTCGGTCGCGCCATCGGGTACGGGCGGGCGGGCAAGCCGGCGTTCTGGATCTCGGGCGAGCTCGCCGGACCGAATCGGGAAGTCCACCTCGCTTTCGAGGCGGCCGACGAGCACGCCGTGCGCGCCTTCTACGAGGTGGCCGTCGAGTTGGGCGCCGAGCCGCTGCACGCGCCCCGGCTCTGGCCGGAATACCACCCCGGATACTTCGGGGCCTTCGTGCGCGATCCCGACGGCAACAACGTCGAAGCGGTCTTTCACGGGATCCTCCCGTAGTGTCGCGAACATGGCCCGCACCGACGATGCCGCCGTTTTGCAAGAGCTCCTGCGCGACGCGTTCACTCGGCTGATCGAACACGTCGACGAGATCACCGAGGCGCTGACTGACGAGGTGTCCGGTTACCGGCCGGCCCCGGGCGCCAACAGCATCGCGTGGCTGTTGTGGCACAGCGCGCGCATTCAGGACCTCCAGCTCGCCGACGTCGCCGGCGTGGAGCAGGTGTGGTTCCGCGACGGCTGGGTGGACCGGTTCGGACTGGACCTGCCGCGCAACGACACCGGCTACGGGCACGGGCCCGACGACGTGGCCAAGGTGAAGGCGCCCGCGGACCTGCTTTCCGGCTACTACCACGCGGTGCACAAGTTCACCCTCGAGTACGTCGCCGGGGTGAGCGCGCAGGAGCTGGCCCGCGTCGTGGACACCAACTGGGATCCGCCGGTCACCGCCAGCGCGCGGTTGGTGAGCATCATCGACGACTGCGCCCAGCACCTGGGGCAGGCCGCCTACGTGCGGGGGATTGCGTAGATTCGCAGGCGTGCGATTCGCGGCGACCGTGTTGTTGTGGCTCATCACCACGCTCACGTTGGCAATGGCGATCCCCGCGGCGTGGACGCAGCTGCACGTCGTTGACGCCGACGGCTACGCCGCGCTGGCGCAGCGCGCGGCGACCGACCCGGCTCTGCAGTCCGCCATGGCGGACGAATTAACCGCTCGGGCAACGACTCTGGCCGCCGAGCATGGTGGGGGCCGCTACCCGCTCGATACTTCCGAGGTGCGCCAGGCGGCCGGCGACTTCACCGCCGGCCCGGCATTCCCGCCGCTGTTCGCCCAGGCGAACCGTTCGGTGCACGGCTGGCTGTTCAGCGACCCGGCGGTCGCCGAGAACGGCAACCAGTGGGCGGTCGACGTGGCGCCGATGCTCAAGGACCCCTCGATCCAGCCGCTGCTGCGCCGCCACAACGTGACGGTCCCCGCGAAACTGACTGTCCCACTTACTGTTTCGGTACCGAAGTCGATGCGGCAGGGACGGCTGAGTCCGCTGGCCACCTGGGGCCCGTGGGTGAGCGTCGGTGCGGCGGCGCTGTGCGGTGTCTGCGCGGTGCTCACGCTGGCCACCGCGCGCCGCCGCGGCAAGGCGCTGAGCAGTCTGGGCGTCTCGGCGCTGCTCGTCGGCGCGGCCGGGTGGGCCGGCATCGAGGTTGCCGGCGGTTACCTCAACGGCGCGCTCAACCACACCACCGGCAACGTCCGGGTGGTAGCCGAGGTGATGGCCGGGCACGCCGAAGCCGGAATGCACCAATGGCTCAACGTCACGCTGCTCGCCGGCGCCGCCCTGGTCGCGCTCGGCGTGATCGTTGCCATGCTGGGCGGCCTCGCCAGGAAGTCGTGAGCGCGCCGGCTAGCCGAACGTGAACGAAAACACCTGCAGGCCCTTGCTGACGTGCATGTCCAGCTGATCGCGATGCGCGGCGTCGTCGGCGACGATCCGGTGCAACGTGGGCGCTCCGCCGATCGGTGTCGTGGTGGTCTTGCCGTCCCGGGTCACGGTGAGGGTGCCGGTCCCGCCGACGACGGCGTAGACGTCCTTCGCGGAGTAGTTCAGTCGGACGGCCGAGTCGTCGCCGTAGGCGGTGGCCCCCTGGTCGTCCAGCGTCCACCGGCCGCGCAGGGCGAACTTGTCGTCGGCCAGGTTCGGCGGGTAGTTCAGCGTTGCGGCGCCCTGCCTGTAATCCCCGGTGCCGCCGTAGTTTCCGGACTTACCGACACCGAGGTAGGTCTCGGGTGTGAGCCTGGTCTGCGGAGTCTTGTCGGCGGAACTGGACGGTGCGGGCAACCGGGCGCCGGGATGGGCGTCGACCAGTAGCGTGCGGATCAGCTTTTCGGTGCCGTTGTAGTCACCCTCGCCGAATTTGGTATGCCGCACTTGCCCGTTCGCGTCGATCAGATACTCGGCGGGCCAGTACAGGTTTCCGAAGTTGTTCCACGTCGCGTAGTCGTTGTCCAGCGCGATGGGATAGGTGATGTGCAGGTCGGCGGCGCCGCTGGCCACATTGGCGGGCACCCGCTCGAAGGCGTACTCGGGGGTGTGCACCCCGATGACGAGGAGTCCGTTGTCGCGATACCGGTTGTACCAATCGATCACATGCGGGATGGCGCGCTGGCAGTTGATGCACGAGTAGGCCCAGAAGTCGATCAGGATCACCTTGCCGCGCACCGATGCGGGGTCCAGCGGCTTGCCGTCCGGGGTGTTGAGCCACCCGGTGAGGCCGGTGAGCGCGGGGGCCGGTCCGCACTGCTGTAGGTCGGCGGAGCCGCTCGAGCAGTCGCTCAGCGCGCCGTCGATGGTGGTGCCGGGCCGGCTCAGCTGCAGCCCGCCCTGAGTCGACCGCTGCGCGGGGGCAGGGCCCAGGCTGCGCTCGATGTCGTTGGCGCCCAACCTGTTCTGCATGGCCGTCGTGTAGTCGGGCACGGCGCGCTGCAGCATCGCCGGCAGGTTGAACACCAGCGCCACCGCCAGCACGATCATCGCTATCCCGCCGGCGACCTGAATCGCGCGCTGCCGACGGCGGAACGCGGCCACGCGTTCGGCGACGCGCCGCCCGGCCAGTGCGAAGGCCAGTAACGGCAACGCGGTGCCGATGGCGAAGGTCGCCGTCAGCACCAGCGCACCGGGACCGATCGACGAGGTGCCGCCGGCCACCACAATGGCGGCCAGCACCGGGCCCGCGCACGGTACATACAGCGCGCCCAGCGTCAGGCCCAACCCGAAACCGTCTGCGCCAGAGCCGATTTGGCGTTGCGGAAAGTATACGAACGGGCGCTCGAGCAGGTGCTGCACCGGCGGGAAGATCAGCCCCACGCCGATCAGCACCAGCACCACCAAGGCGGCCCACCGGATCGCGTCCTGCGGCAGGTGCAGCGCCGTCAGCAGCGCGGAACCGATCAACGTGGCCAGGCTGAAGCTGCATACCAGGCCCGCGATCACCAGGTACGGCCGCGCGGCGGAACTCACGCCGCGGGCGCGTCCGCTGTCCATGCCGGACAAGAGCACCACCGGAAGGACCGGCAGGATGCACGGCGAGATACCGGTGATCAGGCCGCCGAGGAACCCGATCAGGGCGATGGTCTGCACGTGCTTATTCGGGACGCCGGGTGATGAGCATGGCTACACCTTTACCTGTTTCGGCGCCCGGCTGTGACCGCGCTACAAATCACATGACGTGCGTTATGCAAATCACACAACGTGCGTTACGCTCAGCCGGTGGCGCAACTAACATTCCAGCGCGCCCGCACGGAGGAAAAGAAGCGCCAACGTGCGGAGGCCCTCGTGGAAGCCGCACGCTCGCTGGCGATGGAAACGGGCGTCGCGTCGGTCACCCTGACCGCGGTCGCCAGCCGTGCCGGAATTCACTATTCGGCGGTGCGCCGCTACTTCACCTCGCACAAAGAAGTTCTGCTGCACCTGTCCGCCGAGGGTTGGGTGCGATGGTCGAACATCGTGTCCGAGAAGCTGGCCGAGCCGGGCGCGAAGTCGCCCTCGCGCATCGCCGAGACGCTGGCCGAAGCCCTGGCCGACGACCCGCTGTTCTGTGACCTGCTGGCCAACCTGCACCTGCACCTCGAACACGAGGTGGACGCCGAACGGGTCATCGAGGTCAAGCGCATCAGTACCGCCGCCACGCTCTCGCTCGCCGATTCCATCGAGAGCGCGCTGCCCGAACTCGGGCGATCGGGGTCGCTCGACATCCTGCTGGCCGCGTACTCGTTGGCGGCCACGCTGTGGCAGGTCGCGAACCCGCCGGAACGGCTCACCGACGCCTACGCCGAGGAGCCGGAAGTGGTTCCCCCCGAATGGAATCTGGACTTCGCGTCCGCGCTGACCCGCCTGCTGACGGCTACGTGCGTCGGGCTCATCTCGGGATCGCAATGAACGCAGAGAGGAGGCCGGGGGGCTGTGGCTTGGCGAACTACAACCGGTGAACGGGAAGGACTTGGAGCGTCCATGACGACGACTGAGCCAAGGACCGAGCCGCTGAAGAAGCAGGGCTCCGCCGACAGGGAGGGCGAAATGGCCGCTCCGCAGCGCCCTAGGAAAAAGGGGTTTTTGGCGCGTTTCTGGCTGGTGCTCACGATCGCGGCTGTCGTCGCGCTGTCGGGATTCGTCGTGTACCGATTGCACGGCGTCTTCGGCGTCCACCGCGGTTCGTTCGGTGGCGGCACCTCGGGCGAGGTGCTCGACGAGTTCAACGCCAAGACGATCACGCTCCAGGTCTGGGGCCCACCGGGCAGCACGGCAACCATCAACTACCTCGACGAAAACTCCCACCCACAGCAGGCCCTCAACGTGCCGTTGCCCTGGAGCAAAGTATTGAGTTCAACGAAGCCCGGTATCCCGGCAAACCTGGTGGCGCAAGGAGACGGCAGTTGGATCGCCTGCCAATTCGTGGTGAACAAGCACGACGGGAGTGGTGACGTCATCAAGACTCCGAATCGCTCAGATCCCAACCAAACCGTCAACGCCTTCGTCTATTGCCTGGACAAGTCAGCATGAGCGAACCAGCCGAGGTTCCGCCGCGCGTCGACCAGCCGCTGATCCCGCCGTTCCTGCCGCGGATGATCCACCGGCTGGCGCTGCCGATCGTCCTGGTGTGGTTGGGCATCGTGTTCGTCACCAACACCGTGGCCCCGCAGCTGGAGGTCGTCGCCAAAACCCACTCGGTGTCGATGAGTCCCACCGACGCGGCGTCCTTTCAGTCGATGATGAAGGTCGGATCGACGTTCAAAGAGTTCAACTCCGACAACTCGGCCATGATCTTGCTGGAGGGCGACAAGCCACTCGGGGCCGAAGCGCACCGCTACTACGACGAGATCGTCAGGCGCGTCGAGCAGGACAAGAAGCACGTTCAGCACGTCCAGGATTTCTGGAGTGATCCGCTGACGGCGGCGGGTTCCCAGAGCCACGATCAAAAGGCCGCGTACGTCCAGGTTTACCTCGCCGGCAACATGGGGGGCGGGCTGGCGAACGAGTCCGCCGCGGCCGTCCGCAAGATCGTGGACTCGGTGCCCGCGCCGCCGGGAATCAAGGCCTACGTCACCGGCGCGGGCCCGCTGTTCGCCGATCAGTCCCACGCGGGTGAGAAGGGCGTCGCGAAGGTCACGCTCGTCACCTTCCTGGTGATCATCGTGATGCTGCTGTTCGTCTACCGGTCGATCAGCATCGTCCTGATCATGCTGGCCATGGTGTTCATCGAGCTGGCAGCGGCCCGCGGTGTCGTCGCGACGCTCGGTAACTACGGCGTCATGGGGCTGTCGACGTTCGCCAACAACATGCTGGTGCTGATGGCGATCGCCGCCGGGACGGACTACGCGATCTTCGTGGTCGGCCGCTATCACGAGGCCCGCGGGCTGGGCGAGACCCGCGAACAAGCGTTCTACACCATGTTCCACAGCACCGCGCATGTCGTGCTGGGATCGGGCCTGACCATCGCCGGCGCGATGTACTGCCTGAGCTTTTGCCGGCTGCCGTACTTCCAGTCGCTGGGGGTTCCTTGCGCGGTCGGCATGTTGGTCGCCGTGTTGGCGGCTTTGACGCTGGCTCCGGCAATACTGACGGTTGCGTCGTTCTTCAAGCTCATGGATCCGAAGCGCACGCTGCAGACCCGGGGCTGGCGTCGCATGGGCACCGCGGTAGTCCGCTGGCCCGCACCGGTTCTCGCGGTGACCGTCGCGATCGCGCTGGTTGGACTGCTCGCCCTGCCCGGTTACAAGACCGACTACGACAACCGCCACTTCCTGCCGGCGGACACCCCGGCCAATGTCGGTTATGCCGCCGCGGACCGGCACTTCGACCAGGCTCGGCTCAATCCTGAGCTGTTGATGATCGAGACCGATCACGACCTGCGTAATCCGGCCGACTTCATCGTCCTGGACAAGGTCGCCAAGGCGGTCTTCCACATCCCCGGTATCGGTCGGGTGCAGACCATCACCCGGCCGTTGGGCACGCCACTCGACCACAGCACCCTCGGTTTCCAGATGGGTGCGCAGGCCGCAGGGCGAATCCAGACCCAGCACTATCAGGACGAGCAGGCGGCAAACCTGCTCAAGCAAGCCGACGAGCTGCACAAGACGATGGCAACACTGCATGAGCAGATGCAGGTGACCCAGGATCTCAGCAACACGACGCACGAAACCACCAGGCTCACCAAGGAAACCGTGCAGATCACCGAGAGGTTGCGCGACGACATCGCCAACTTCGACGACTTCCTCCGGCCGATACGTAGCTACTTCTACTGGGAGAAGCACTGTTACGACATCCCGGTCTGCTGGGCACTCCGGTCGGTCTTCAACGCGCTCGACGGCATCGACCAGGTGGCTGAGAACATCGTGAACCTCAGCGCGAACCTGGACAAGCTGGACAAGATTCAGCCGAAACTGGTCGCGCTGATACCGCCGCAGATCGAGAGCCAGCAGCGCAACCTCGACACCATCATGTCGAACTATGCGATCACGCAGGGCCTTAACGAACAGGCGAGAGCGCAGTCCGACAACGCCACCGCGCAGGGCGACGCCTTCGACAAAGCGAAAAACGACGATACGTTCTACCTCCCGCCGGAGGCGTTCAAGAGCCCGGATTTCGCGCGAGGTCTCAAACAGTTCATCTCGCCGAACGGGCACGCCGTCCGGCTGATCATCTCCCATGAAGGCGACCCGGCGACTCCTGAAGGCATCAACCACATCGAACCGATCAAGCAGGCCGTGCACGAGGCGATCAAGGGCACTCCCTGGGAAGGCGCCAAGGTCTACCTCGGCGGCACCGCCGCGACGTACAAGGACATGCACGACGGCTCCAACATCGACCTGATGATCGCCGGAATCGCCGCGGCCACTTTGATTTTCATCATCATGCTGGTGATCACCCGAAGCGTCGTGGCGGCCTTCGTGATCGTCGGTACCGTGTTGCTGTCGCTGGGCGCCTCATTCGGACTCTCCGTGCTCTTGTGGCAGTACATCCTGGGCATGAAGTTGCACTGGATGGTGCTGGCGATGGCGGTCATCCTGCTGCTGGCGGTCGGCTCGGACTACAACCTGCTGCTGATATCGCGGTTCAAAGAGGAAATCCACGCCGGGCTCAAGACGGGGACGATCCGCGCAATGGCCGGTTCGGGCTCGGTGGTGACCTCCGCCGGTCTGGTCTTCGCCGCGACCATGGCCACGTTCATGTTCAGCCCGCTGCTGGTGATGGCCCAGGTGGGTACGACGATCGCGCTGGGTCTGCTCTTCGACACCTTGATCGTGCGGTCGTTCATGACCCCGTCGCTGGCCACCCTGCTCGGGCGCTGGTTCTGGTGGCCGCAGCACGTGCGTCCGCGGCCGGCCAGCACCATGCTGCGACCGTACGGACCGCGTCCCGCCGTGCGCGAGTTGATCCTCAACGACGTCGACGAGCACCCACCGGGCGGAGTGGTCCAACCGCGCTGATCTTCACGCGCGCACACCGACCGGTCTCGCGACGACCGCGCTACTGACGGAGCTGGGTCACGCGCAAGGCGTGACTGAGCTGGCGTACCGGTACGCCGCAGGTCAGGCAGTAGGCGTGCGGGCTGGACCTGATCTGGTCCACCTGCCGCAGCACCTCGATCTGCAGGTCGCGCAGGCAGCAGGTGCACACGATGCCGACGATGTTGCCGAGCGGGTCCGCGCCGGGCCGGTTGCAGCCGTCCACGGCGTGGCGGTGCACGACGTGGGTGGCGCGGCTGGTGCAGCCGCCGTCGGCCTGACAGGTGAGGTCGTGCCAATCGAGCTGCGCCAGGATGTCGGCGACGTCGTCGCGATGGGACCCGCCCCGGGGTGGCTGAGCGTCTGTGCTGTGCATGGCACGACTATCCCGCGGCGGCGCGCAACGCACCATCCGGTCAACGGGTGATTGTCATGTCCCCCGATCGGGGGACGAACAACGTCGAGGCCGTGCTGATACAGGCCTCAAAGAGACGACGCGCCGGACGACGATCCGTTCCGGGCGCCGTCACCGGTTTACTCGACCGACCCTAGCCTTGTGGGGGGTCGACCCGACCCTTGACGGGCCCGGGCCACCCAGGCGGACCAGTGGGCTCGGCCCAGTCCCAGACCGACATGTCGCCGGGCGGGTACTGGTTGCAGATGTCGGTGGCCTTGGCCACCACGCCCTTGTTGTTCCAGAAGATCTTCATGTGGTTGGGCCAGGCCACCCACAGCGGGTCGGACACCGGCGCATAGAAGTTCTCGGAGTAGTTGCGGCGGTCCTGCGGTGACAGCGAGTAGAACCAGTGCGCCTTGTCGATGGTCGCCTGCTGGACGTTCGGGTGGTTATCGAAGTCGATCATGTACCGCTGGTAGTACACCGGGCTGGTGTCGCGGGCGGCCGCCAGAATCTGCTCGGCGTCACACGTCGTGTTGATCATCCGGCGGGGGACCGGGAAGTCCTCCGTGGAATCGGCTACCGCGGTCGACGGAAAGATCGCAGCGGTAATACCCAGAGCAAGGAACGCGGCGCCTGCACGCAGGCCAGCACTCAGCCGAGACATAGCTGTTACGGTAGCACTTTTTGGCCCGTCCGGAACATTTCCCAGCTCACTGCCAGGATTTGGCTAGTGCATCTCAGTATCAGTCGCGATCAGGGACGATGACGTGCTCTGGATCGGGCCGCAGCTCCGGCGGGGCCTGGCTGTAGTCGCCGAACGGGCCGTCGCGGCGCTCGATCGCCGCGCGCACGCCGTCGGCCTCGGCGGTCTTGATGAAGGCCAGCGCGTCGGGGGTGTTGCGCATCAGGCCGTCGAGAATGCCGCCGAGCGTCTGGGTGGACGCCAGCCCCATGTTCTCGTAGGCCTGGTTGACGATCAGCTTCTGGGCCTGCAGCTGCGACAACGGGATCTGCGAAAGCTCGGCGGCGATCTCGGCGACGCGGGCCTCCAGCCGCTCGAACGGCACCGCCTCGTTGATCAACTCGATCTCCGCGGCCTGCACGCCGGTGAGCGGCCGGCCGGTCAGCGAGTGCCACTTGGCCTTGGCCAGGCTGAGCCGGTAGAGCCACATCCCGGTCAGATACGCCCCCCACATCCGGCTGTAGGGTGTGCCGATCACCGCGTCCTCGCTGGCGATGACGAGGTCGGCGCACAGCGCGTAGTCGCTGGCCCCGCCCACGCACCAGCCGTGCACCTGGGCGATCACCGGCTTGGACGCCCGCCAGATGGCCATGAACTTCTGAGTCGGGCCGGTCTCGCGGGCGCTGACCATCGCGAAATCCTTGCCCGGATCCCATTTCCCGTCGGTCATCATGGCCTCGCCCCAGTGCTGGAAGCCGCCGCCGAAGTCGTAGCCGCCGGAGAACGCCCGGCCCGCACCGCGCAGCACGATGACCTTGATGCCTTGGTCGCGCTCGGCCAGCCCGATCGCGGCCTCGATCTCGTCGGGCATCGGCGGCACGATCGTGTTGAGCTGGTCCGGGCGGTTCAGCGTGATGGTGGCCACCGGGCCGGCCGTCCTGTACAGCAGCGTCTCGAAGTCACGGATCGGCATGGCGTCCTTATGGGTCGGGCTGACGGTTCTCCGGCGAGGACGCGTAGATTCGCCCGCCGATCTTCAGGTACGGCGTGGTGAGGTAGGCCGAGAAGGCGACGATGGCGGAAAACACCGCCGCCGCGAGCACGCCGTTCGGCCAGAGTTGCCCGGTCCCGACCGCAAAGCAGACAATGCCGATGGCCGCGGTCGCCCAGTAGAATCGCCGGCCGGCGCGACGGTGCTTGACGAAGCGATAGCGCGCCTGTGCCGCCGAGGCCAGGATGAAGATCAATCCCGTCGCCAGCAGGGTGAGTTCGATGCGTTGGATCGCGGACACGTCGACGATCCTATGGCCGGGCGAGCGTCTGCCATAGGAACGAATAGGTCAGCGCGGACTTGAACGCCACCTGCTCGTTGTCCGCGGCGCCGGCGTGCCCGCCCTCGATGTTCTCGTAGTAGAAGACCTGATGACTGGCGGCCTCGAGTGCTGCCGTCATCTTGCGGGCATGCCCCGGGTGCACCCGGTCATCGCGGGTGGAGGTGGTCATCAGCACCGGCGGGTAACGGCGCGTCGCCGAAATGTTTTGATACGGCGAGTATTCGGAGATGAATGCCCAGTCATCGGGGTTGTCGGGGTCGCCGTATTCGGCGACCCAGGAGGCGCCGGCCAGCAGCAGGTGGTATCGCTTCATGTCCAGCAGGGGCACGCTGCACACCAGCGCGCCGAACCGCTCTGGGTACTGCGTCAACATGATGCCCATCAGCAGGCCCCCGTTGCTGCCGCCCTGCGCCCCGAGCTGCTCGACCGTGGTGATGCCGCGATCCACCAAATCGGCTGCGACGGCGGCGAAGTCCTCGGCCACCTTGTGCCGGCCCTCCCGCATCGCCTGGGTGTGCCAGCCGGGACCGTATTCGCCCCCGCCGCGAATGTTGGCCAGGACGTAGGTGCCGCCGCGGGCCAGCCACAACCGGCCCAGCACCCCGCTGTAGCCCGGCGTGTTCGACGATTCGAAGCCGCCGTAGCCGTAGAGCAGGGTGGGCGCCGGCCCGTCGGCGGGCTGCGGACCGCGCACCACAAAATAGGGGATCGACGTGCCGTCCTGCGACGCGACGAAGTTCTGTGTCACCGAGATGTTTTCGGCGTCGAAGAAGGCCGGCGCGGACTTGATCTGCTCGAGCCGGCCGTCGTCGGTTCCGCGCATCAGCCGCGACGGCGAGTCGAATCCGCTGGAATCCAAGAAGAATTCGTCGCCGGTGTCGTCGGCGGAGACGACGACGGTATTGGTCGCGGCGGGAATCCCGGCCACCGGCTCGCGTCGCCAGTCGCCTAGTGACGATCGCAAGCGTGGCGGAGCCGGGCGCAGGAGATCGTCACGCGATGGCGGCGTGACGATCGCCACGCGGCTGGCGACGTCGGCGAGTGTGACAATCAGCAGCCGGTCTTTGGTCCACGCGTAGTGGTTGAGCGCGGTGTGCTCGTCGGGTTCGAACACCGCCTGCAATTGCGCTGTGCCGGAAAGGAATTCCTCGTAATTCGCGGCCAGCAGCGACCCGGCGGTGTAGGTGTCCTCACCCAACGACCAGTCGCTGCGCAGCTCGATCAACAGCCACTCGCGGTGCAGGCTCACGCTGGCGTCGGTGGGCGCGTCGATGCGGATCATTTCCGACCCGCGCAGCTCGTAGACCTCTTCGTTCCAGAAGTCCAAGGCGCGGCCGATCAGGGTGCGCTCGAACCCGGGGATCCGGCTGACGCTGGCCACCACGTTGACGTCGGAGCGAGATCCCTCGAAGACCGTCTCGGCGTCGGCGAGGGGGGTGCCGCGGCGCCACCGTTTGACCACTCGTGGATAGCCGGAGTCGGTCAGCGAATCCTCGCCGAAATCGGTGCCGACCAGCACGGTGTCCGGATCGGCCCAGCTGACCTGCGACTTGGCTTCGGGTAGCGCGAACCCGTCGTCGACGAATTTCCTTGTCTCGATGTCGAATTCGCGCACGATGGAGGCGTCGGAGCCGCCGCGGGAGAGGCTGACCAACGCGCGGGTGTATTCCGGGTAGATGACGCCCGCGCCGGCCCACACCCACTTCTCGCCGTCGGCCCGACCCAGCTCGTCGACGTCGATCAGCACGTCCCACTCCGGGGAGTCGGTGCGATAGCTGTCCAGGGTAGTGCGCCGCCACAGCCCGCGGGGGTTGGCCGCATCGCGCCAGAAGTTGTAGAGGTACTCGCCGCGGCGGACCACGTAGGGGATGCGCGCGTCGGTGTCGAGCACCTCGAGCGCCTCGATGCGCATCCGCTCGAAATTCTCGTCCCGAAAGCGTGCCAGTGTCGGCTCGTTACGCGACCGCACCCAGTCCAGCGCCTCGTCGCTGGTGATGTCCTCGAGCCACAGGTATGGGTCGTCAGCCATGACCGCCATTGTGGCGGACCGTCAGGCGAGGCTCGTGACGGTGGCCAGCCAGGGCAGTTCGAGCGCGCCGTCGCGTTGGTACGGCGCCACCGCCGGCGCCAGCGTCGCGCGGACGGCTTCGATTTGCCCGGTGGGCAGCGAGCCGACCAGTTCCGCCACGGGTCCGGCGACCGCCGTGACGTGGTCCCAGTAGTCGTCGAGGCCGTCGAACCGCATGACGCCGCTGAGCTGTTCGACCGTGACGTCGTCGAAGCCGTTGGCGGCCGCCAACGCGCGGTTGGTTTCGGGGGTGGACAGGGAGAACAGGCCCCCCGGCGCGAAGGCGTCACCGGGTGGTGGGACGCCGTTTTGCAGCAGCGCCGCCACGAGCTGGAAGATCCACGGGTTGTCCTGCGGCGGACCCCACGTCGCGTAGGCGCACCGGCCGCCTTGCCGCAGCACCCGCCGGATCTCGGCGATCGCGCGGCCCTGCTCGGGCACCAGCATCAGCCCGAACCGCATGAGGACCCCGTCGACGCTGGCGTCGGGCAGGTCGATCTGTTGTGCGTCGAGGACGCGGCATTCGACGTTGGCTACACCCCACTCGGCGGCGCCGCGGCTCGCCGCCGCGACCATCGCGGGCGCGAAGTCGCTGCAGATGAGGCGTCCGGTCGGTCCGAGCCGGGCGGCGGCGAGGAAACCGGTCTCGCCGGGGCCGGCCGCCAGCTCCAGGACGGTCTGGCCGGGCTGCGGATCGACCTGCTCGACCAACCACTCCGACACCGCGAGCACATCGGAGAAGAGGCGGTCCCGATACCGGTCCCAGCCCGGGGCGACCGAATTCCATTGACGCAAGGCGTCTGCCGCCGAATTGGCTTCGGGCATCGCTCAACACCTCATGCTGTGGGTTCGGCGCCCACTCTACGGCCGGGCGCGGCGGTAGTGTGAGGTGTGTTACAAGAGGAGAAGCGAGGAGACGGGCAATGACTGTTTTCGCACGTCCGGGTTCCGCCGGGGCGCTGATGTCGTACGAATCCCGGTACGAGAACTTCATCGGGGGCGAGTGGGTGGCGCCGGCCAAGGGTCGGTACTTCGAGAACCCGACCCCGGTCACCGGGCAGCCGTTCTGCGAGGTGGCCCGCTCCGATGACGCCGACATCGACAAGGCGCTCGACGCCGCGCACGCCGCCGCCCCGGCGTGGGGCAAGACGGCACCCGCGGAGCGCGCGGCCATCCTGAACAAGATCGCCGACCGCATCGAGGAACACACCACGGCGCTGGCGGTGGCCGAGGTCTGGGACAACGGCAAGCCGATCCGCGAGGCGCTGGCCGCCGACATTCCGTTGGCCGCCGACCACTTCCGCTACTTCGCCGCGGCGCTGCGCGCGCAGGAGGGCGCGCTGAGCCAGATCGACGACGACACCGTCGCCTACCACTTCCACGAGCCGCTCGGTGTGGTCGGGCAGATCATCCCGTGGAACTTCCCCATCCTGATGGGTGCCTGGAAACTGGCGCCCGCGCTGGCGGCCGGCAACGCGGTGGTGCTCAAACCCGCTGAGCAGACACCGGTTTCGGTGCTTTACCTGATGTCGCTCATCGGCGACCTGCTCCCGCCGGGCGTGGTCAACGTCGTCAACGGGTTCGGCGCCGAGGCCGGCAAGCCGCTGGCGTCGAGCAACCGGATCGCCAAGATCGCGTTCACCGGCGAGACCACCACCGGGCGGCTGATCATGCAGTACGCGTCCCAGAACCTCATCCCGGTCACGCTGGAGCTCGGCGGCAAGAGCCCCAACATCTTCTTCTCCGACGTGCTGGCCAAGGCCGACGACTACCAGGACAAGGCGCTGGAGGGCTTCACCATGTTCGCCCTCAACCAGGGCGAGGTGTGCACGTGCCCGTCGCGCAGCCTGGTCCAGGCCGACATCTACGACGAGTTCCTCGAGCTGGCCGCGATCCGCACCAAGGCGGTCCGGCAGGGTGATCCGCTGGACAGCGAGACCATGCTGGGGTCGCAGGCGTCCAACGACCAGCTGGAAAAGGTGTTGTCCTACATCGAGATCGGCAAGGACGAGGGCGCCAAGGTGATCACCGGCGGCGAACGCGCCGAGCTCGGCGGCGACCTGTCCGGCGGCTTCTACATGCAGCCCACCATCTTCAGCGGCAACAACAAGATGCGGGTCTTCCAGGAGGAGATCTTCGGGCCGGTGGTCACGGTGACGTCGTTCGCCGATTACGACGACGCGATCTCGATCGCCAACGACACCCTCTATGGCCTGGGGGCCGGGGTGTGGAGCCGCGACGGCAACACCGCATACCGGGCCGGGCGCGACATCCAGGCCGGCCGGGTGTGGGTGAACTGCTACCACGTCTATCCGGCCCACGCCGCGTTCGGCGGCTACAAGCAGTCCGGCATCGGCCGGGAGAACCACAAGATGATGCTGGACCACTACCAGCAGACCAAGAACCTGCTGGTGTCGTATTCCGAGAAGGCGCAGGGTTTCTTCTGATGGTTCCGCCCCCAGGGGTGGTCATCACCGCCCCGGCCGCCGAGGTGCTGGCGCGGCTGCAGGCCGCCCACGGCCCGGTGATGTTCCACCAGTCCGGTGGCTGCTGCGATGGGTCGTCGCCGATGTGTTATCCGCTCGGAGATTTCCTGATCGGCGATCGCGACGTCTTGCTCGGCGTCCTCGACGTCGGGACAGACGGTGTGCCGGTATGGATTTCGGGTCCGCAGTACACCGCCCACTATCGCGACAAGCACACCCAACTGGTCATCGACGTCGTGCCGGGCCGCGGGGGCGGGTTCAGCCTGGAGGCACCCGACGGGGTGCGGTTCCTGTCCCGCGGCCGCGTCTTCACCGACGACGAACGGGCCGCCCTGGCCGCCGCGGCGGTGATCACCGGTGCGGATTACCAACGCGGTGAACGCCCCCCGGCGCGGGGTCCGGTGGTGGCCGACGCGGCGTCGTCAACGTGCCCCCCGCGCCGGTAGCCGCAGTACAGTCGAGAAAGTGATCCCCCTTCCGCGTCCCTGGCTGTTGGCCAGCGCCATGCTGATCGGCAGTGCGGTCGGACTTTTGGCGGGCGTGGCGTGCACCCTGGCGATTCACTCCAGCGTTCGCCCGGGCGTCGCCATCGCCGCGGTGGCCGGCATCCCCAGCGTCGTGGGGCTGGCGACGATCCTGTTCTCCGGGCGCCGGTGGGTCACCATGCTCGGGGCGTTCCTGCTGTCGGTGGCGCCGGGCTGGTTCGGTGTGCTCGTCGCGCTGCGGGTGACCGCCGGTGGCTGACGACAAGGACGCCTCGAGCCCCGGCACCGAGGCGTTCGTACCGGACTTCTCGGATGACGAAGACGACTCCGAGCACACCGGCACCCAGTCCTGGGTGCCCGATTTCGATGACGACACCGGCGAGCACCCCGCGGTGGCCGAGCCGGAGGCCGCTGCCGGACCAACGGCGGACGCGACGCTGACGCCGGAGGGTAGCGAGCAGAAGTCGCCCGATCCCGTCGGCCCCGTCCAACCGATCAACGTGCCCGGCCGGTATCTCTATCTTCGGTGGTGGAAGCTGGCCCTGGTGCTGCTGGGTGCGTGGTCCGCGGCGGCGGTGATCGGGCTGGGACTGTTCTCTTGGTGGTATCACTCGTCCGATAAGACGACGGCGCTGTTCGTCGTCCTGGCCTACCTGGTGGTGTGCATCGTCGGCGCGGTGATGCTGGCGATGACCGAAGGCCGGCCGCTGATCTCGGCGCTCGCGGTGGCGCTGATGTCCGGGCCGTTCGCGTCGCTGGTCGCCGCGGCACCCCTGTACGGCTACTACCACTGCGAGCGAGTGGGGCACTGTCTGGTCGGTGTCATTCCCTATTGACGGCTCGCCCGGGCGGCCGCCAGACCCCGCGGCCAACTAGGGTGGGCTCGTGACTTCTCACTATGACGTCGTCGTCCTCGGGGCCGGTCCCGGCGGATATGTCGCAGCCATACGTGCCGCACAGCTGGGGCTGAGCACCGCGGTGGTCGAACCGAAGTACTGGGGTGGCGTCTGCCTCAACGTCGGGTGCATCCCCTCCAAGGCCCTGCTGCGCAACGCCGAACTCGCCCACATCTTCACCAAAGAGGCCAAGACGTTCGGCATCAGCGGCGAGGCGACCTTCGACTACGGAGTCGCGTTCGACCGCAGCCGCAAGGTGGCCGAGGGCCGCGTCGCCGGGGTGCACTTCCTGATGAAGAAGAACAAGATCACCGAAATCCATGGCTACGGCCGCTTTACCGACGCCAACACGATCGCCGTCGAGCTCAACGAAGGCGGCACGGAGACGGTGACTTTCGACAACGCCATCATCGCCACCGGCAGCAGCACCCGCCTGGTCCCCGGCACGTCGCTGTCGGCCAACGTGGTCACCTATGAGGAACTGATCCTGTCCCGCGAGCTGCCGGAGTCGATCATCATCGCCGGTTGCGGGGCGATCGGCATGGAATTCGGCTACGTGCTGAAGAACTACGGCGTCGACGTGACCGTCGTCGAGTTCCTGCCGCGCGCCCTGCCAAACGAGGACGCCGATGTCTCCAAGGAGGTCGAGCGGCAGTTCAAGAAGCTGGGCGTCAAGATCATGACCAGCACCAAAGTCGAGTCGATCTCCGACAACGGCTCCGAGGTGACCGTGGTGGTCAGCAAGGACGGCAACTCCCAGGAACTCAAGGCCGCAAAGGTGTTGCAAGCCATCGGTTTTGCGCCAAACGTCGAGGGTTACGGTCTCGAGGCGGCCGGCGTCGCGCTCACCGACCGCAAGGCCATCGGAATCACCGACTACATGCGGACCAACATCGAGCACATCTACGCCATCGGCGATGTCACCGGAAAGTTGCAGCTGGCCCACGTCGCCGAGGCTCAGGGCGTGGTGGCGGCCGAAACCATCGCCGGCGCAGAGACTTTGGCGCTCGGTGACTACCGGATGATGCCGCGCGCGACGTTCTGCCAGCCCAACGTCGCCAGCTTCGGGCTCACCGAGGAGCAGGCCCGCGAGGAGGGCCACGACGTGGTGGTGGCGAAGTTTCCGTTCACCGCCAACGGCAAGGCCCACGGCGTGGGTGACCCCAGCGGATTCGTCAAGCTGATCGCCGACGCGAAATACGGTGAGCTGCTGGGTGGACACCTGGTCGGCCACGATGTGTCCGAGTTGCTTCCGGAGCTGACTCTGGCCCAGAAGTGGGACCTGACCGCTACAGAGCTGGCCCGCAACGTCCACACCCACCCGACCATGTCCGAGGCGCTGCAGGAATGCTTCCACGGCCTGACCGGGCACATGATCAATTTCTGAGTAAGAGATATGCGCACCGTCACCCCCCAGGCCCTCGCGGGTGCCGTCGGTGGCCTGGCGACCGGTTATGTCCTGTGGCTGCTGGCCATTTCGAACGGCGACAACGCGACCGCCGGCCACTGGGGCCCTTGGGTGCTGCTGGCGTCGGTGGTGCTTGGGGTCGGCGCCGCGCTGTGGGGCTTGCGGCAGCGCCGGCGGGGCAAGCGGCCGTGGGCGGCGTTCGCCTTCGCGCTGCCGGTGCTTCCCGTGATATTGACGCTGGCCATCCTCGCCGACGTCTACCTGTAGCTAGCGCGGATGGTCCAGCGGAATCTCGAGCGCTGACATGGTCGCGGCCAGACCATCGTATTGGCTTGCCAGCAAACAGAATTCGATCAGCTGCCGCCGATCCAGGTGGGCGGCCAGCGCCTGCCAGGTCTCGGCGGTGACGGTCCGGTCCTTGACGAACTCGTCCGTCGCCGACAGCAGCGCCTGCTGACGCACCGTCAGGCGCGCATCGACCGGGTCCAACCGCTGCGGCCACGCGAAGATCGCGGCCTGCAGATCGGCGTCGAGCCCGGCGGTGCGCGCCATCCGGCGATGGTGCTGCAACTCGTATTCGCACGCGCGCAGGTGGGCGACGCGCAGGATCACCAGTTCGGTGTCGATGGTCGGGAGCTTGCCGCGCAGCAGCCGGCCCCCGTAGGCCAGCCAGGTCCAGAACAGTAACTGGCGCTGCCCCAGGGTGGTGAACAGGTGCATCTGCGGGGCTCGCACGGTGCGCGCACCCAGCTTGGCGATCACCCAGTTGATCGGCCCCAGTTCGCGGAACCGCCCCGGCGGGATGCGGCCGTTCGCCGGCGCGCTCACGGCTGCGTTACCAGGTAGGGCGACACCGTGCTGCGGTGCTCGTCGAGATCGAGTGCGCGGCCGAGCGCGGGGAAGGCGCGCTGCGGGCAATTGTCGCGTTCGCAGACCCGACAGCCCGCGCCGATCGGTGTGGCCACTGTTCCTGGTTCCCCCGAGACGTCGAGTCCCTCCGAGTAGACCAGCCGGTGCGCGTGGCGAAGCTCGCAGCCCAGGCCGATCGCGAAGGTCTTACCCGGCTGACCATACCGGGCCGCGCGCCGTTCCACGGTGCGGGCCACCCACATGTAGTTGCGGCCATCGGGCATTTGGGCGATCTGCACCAGGATCTTGCCCGGGTTGGCGAACGTCTCGTAGACATTCCACAGCGGGCAGGTGCCTCCGCTGGAGGAGAAGTGGAAACCGGTGGCGGACTGACGTTTTGACATGTTCCCGGCCCGGTCGACCCGGACGAACGAGAACGGCACGCCGCGCATCGACGGCCGCTGCAACGTCGAAAGCCGGTGTGCGATGGTCTCGTAACTGATCGAGTAGAACGACGACAGCCGCTCGACGTCGTAGCGAAAATTCTCCGCGACGTCGTGGAACTGGCGGTAGGGGAGCACGGTGGCCGCGGCGAAGTAGTTGGCCAGCCCCAGCCGGGCGAGGGTGTGTGACTCGTCGCTGGTGAACTTGCCCTCCTCGACCAAAGTGTCGATCAGATCGCCGAATTCGAGGTAGGCCAGTTCGGCGGCCATCTTGAACACCTGCTGCCCCAACGACAGGTGGTTGCTGAATTCCAGCGTCTTGGTTTTGGGATCGAAGCGGTGCAGCACGGTGTCGCCCAGATCGATCCGCCGGTTGATGTGCACGCCGTGCACCTCGGTGAGCCGCCGGGTCAGCTCGCGCGCCAGATCCCCGTGGTGCAACCGCATCTTGATGGTCAGATCCTCGGCGGCGGTGTCCAGCTCGTGCAGGTAGTTCTGTCGTTGGTAGAAGTAGTCGCGGACTTCCTCGTGCGGCATGGTGATCGACCCGCTGCCGCTGCCGTCGGAGTACCGCTCCTCGGTGGCGGCCGCGAGCTGGGCCGTGGTGATCCGGTAGCGCCGGTGCAGGTTGACCACCGCGCGGGCCAACGCGGGATGGGCGCTGACCATCTCGGCGACCTCGGTGGGGTCGACGTCGATGTCCAGGTCACGGTCCATGGTGACCTCACGCAGCTCGGCGACCAGCCGGGTGTCGTCCTGGGAGGAGAAGAACGTCGCATCCACCCCGAACACCTCGGTGATGCGCAGCAGCACGGCCACGGTCAGCGGGCGGACGTCGTGCTCGATCTGGTTGAGGTAGCTCGGTGAGATCTCCAGCATCTGAGCCAGCGCGGCCTGGGAGAACCCGCGTTCGTTGCGAAGCTGGCGAACGCGGGACCCGACGAACGTTTTGGACACGTCTCCGAGGTTACCGGCCTTGCGAAGATGGGAGTTCGCAGACTTGGCAATGCCTGCGGTCGCGTCGGGATTGGTGTTCGACGCACCCCGTTGGCATGATTCGAGCGGGGCCATAGGCCTTAGCCTGGGGTAACCACAAGGAGGAAACGGGAGCGACGCGGTGAGCCTGGATAAACAACTGATGCCGGTGCCCGACGGTCACCCTGACGTTTTCGACCGCCAGTGGCCGTTGCGGGTCGGCGATATCGACCGCACGGGCCGGTTGCGGCTGGACGCCGCGGCGCGCCACATCCAGGACATCGGCCAGGACCAGCTGCGCGAGATGGGCTTCGAGGAGACCCATCCGCTGTGGATCGTCCGGCGCACCATGCTCGACCTGGTCCGACCGATCGAGTTCAACGACATGCTGCGCCTGCGTCGCTGGTGTTCGGGCACGTCGAACCGGTGGTGCGAGATGCGGGTCCGCATCGATGGCCGCAAGGGCGGGCTCATCGAGTCCGAGGCGTTCTGGATCAACATCAACCGCGACACCCAGATGCCCTCGCGCATCGCCGACGACTTCCTGGCCGGCCTGCACAAGACCACTTCCGTAGACCGGCTGCGGTGGAAGTCGTATCTCAAGCCGGGCAGCCGCGACGACGCGGTCGAGATCCACGAGTTTCCGGTCCGGGTCACCGACATCGACCTGTTCGACCACATGAACAACTCCGTGTACTGGAGTGTGATCGAGGACTATCTGGCGTCCCATCTGGAGCTGATGCGGACCCCGCTGCGCGTCACCATCGAGCACGAGGCGCCGGTGGCGCTGGGCGACAAGCTGGAGATCATCTCGCACGTCCACCCCGCTGGGTCCACCGAACAATTCGGTCCCGAGCTGGCCGATCGAACTGTTACAACGCTCACATATGCCGTCGGCGACGAGGCGAAAGCCGTCGCCGCGATCTTTGCTCGCTAACAGGACAAGCGTCCCGGTTAATTTGCGGTGTGACCTGCGGCTTTGGGGTTACCGGCGGGTAGCTTCTGAAACGGTTAAGTTTGTTCGCGACTTAACAAGCTTCGCAAAATCGGTCGGCCCCGTTGCTTAAATTGGCAACTGAAACGGGTGGACCAGCCCGTACGAGCTGTGTCATCTTCGAGTTAGCACACCAGCGAAGTTGAGCCGCTAGCTACCGCTGGTGCGGCGTCCGCAACTCAGTAGTGAAGACCGTGAAGGAGCATGCCCAATGTCTGTCGTTGGCACCCCCAAGAGCGCCGAACAGATCCAGAAGGACTGGGACACCAACCCGCGTTGGAAGGGTGTCACCCGGACCTACACGGCCGAGGACGTCGTCGCCCTGCAAGGCACCGTAGTCGAGGAGGCCACCCTGGCCCGCCGCGGCGCCGAGGTGCTCTGGGAGCAGCTGCACGACCTCGAGTACATCAACGCCCTGGGCGCCCTGACCGGCAACATGGCCGTGCAGCAGGTGCGCGCGGGCCTGAAGGCCATCTACCTGTCGGGTTGGCAGGTCGCCGGTGACGCGAACCTGTCCGGCCACACCTACCCCGACCAGAGCCTGTACCCGGCCAACTCGGTGCCGCAGGTGGTCCGCCGGATCAACAACGCGCTGCTGCGCGCCGACGAGATCGCCAAGGTCGAGGGTGACACCTCGGTGGAGAACTGGCTGGCGCCGATCGTCGCCGACGGTGAGGCCGGCTTCGGCGGTGCGCTCAACGTCTACGAGCTGCAGAAGGCCATGATCGCCGCCGGTGTGGCTGGCTCGCACTGGGAGGACCAGCTGGCCTCGGAGAAGAAGTGTGGACACCTGGGTGGCAAGGTGCTGATCCCGACCCAGCAGCACATCCGGACGCTGACCTCGGCCCGGCTGGCCGCCGACGTGTGCGACGTCCCCACCGTGGTCATCGCCCGCACCGACGCCGAGGCCGCCACGCTGATCACCTCCGACGTCGACGAGCGCGACCAGCCGTTCATCACCGGTGAGCGCACCAAGGAAGGCTTCTACCGGGTGCGCAACGGTCTCGAGCCGTGCATCGCCCGGGCCAAGGCCTACGCGCCGTACTCCGACCTGATCTGGATGGAGACCGGTACTCCGGACCTCGAGCTCGCCGCCAAGTTCGCCGAGGGCGTCAAGGCCGAGTTCCCCGACCAGATGCTGGCCTACAACTGCTCGCCGTCGTTCAACTGGCGCAAGCACCTGGACGACTCCACCATCGCGAAGTTCCAAAAGGAGCTTGCCGCAATGGGATTCAAGTTCCAGTTCATCACGCTGGCCGGCTTCCACGCCCTGAACTACTCGATGTTCGATCTGGCCTACGGCTACGCCCGCAACCAGATGAGCGCATACGTCGAGCTGCAGGAGCGCGAGTTCGCCGCCGAGGAGCGCGGCTACACCGCGACCAAGCACCAGCGCGAGGTGGGTGCCGGTTACTTCGACCGCATCGCCACCACGGTGGACCCGACCTCGTCGACCACCGCGCTGACCGGCTCCACCGAAGAGGGTCAGTTTCACTGAGCCACTGAGCCCTCGGCGCACGCCGCGCCCATCGAGATGAAGTAGCGTAGGCCCCGCCCAGCTGATCCTGGGCGGGGCCTATTGCGGTGCAAGACGATACGGGTTACCGGAGAGAACCGGAGAGAGATCAAGTGAGTGACACAACGATTCAGCGCGTAGGAGTAGTCGGGGCCGGCCAGATGGGGTCGGGCATCGCCGAGGTCTCGGTCCGCGCCGGTGTCGACGTGACGGTGTTCGAGACCACCGACGCCCTCATCACGGCCGGCCGCAACCGCATCGTGAAGTCGCTCGAGCGCGGCGTCAGCGCCGGCAAGGTGACCGAGCGCGAACGCGACCGCGCGCTGAGCAAGCTCACCTTCACCACGGACCTGAAGGACCTCGCGGACCGCCAACTGGTCATCGAGGCCATCATCGAGGACGACGCCGTCAAGGCGCAGGTGTTCGCCGAGCTCGACCGGGTTATCACCGATCCCGACGCCGTGCTGGCGTCCAACACCTCCAGCATCCCGATCATGAAGATCGCCGCGGCCACCAAGAACCCGCAACGCGTGCTCGGTCTGCACTTCTTCAACCCCGTTCCGGTGCTGCCGCTGGTCGAGTTGGTCAGCACGCTGGTCACCGACGACGCCGCGGCCGCGCGCACCGAGGAGTTCGCGAGCGCGGTGCTGGGCAAGCAGGTGGTGCGCTGCTCCGACCGGTCCGGCTTCGTGGTGAACGCGCTGCTGGTGCCGTACCTGCTGTCGGCAATCCGCATGGTGGAAGCCGGTTTCGCCACCGTCGAAGACGTCGACAAGGCCGTGGTGGCCGGGTTGTCGCACCCAATGGGCCCGCTGCGGCTGTCCGACCTGGTCGGCCTGGACACCTTGAAACTGATCGCGGACAAGATGTTCGAGGAGTTCAAGGAACCGCAGTACGCGCCGCCGCCACTGTTGCTGCGCATGGTGGAGGCGGGCCGGCTCGGCAAGAAGACGGGCCACGGCTTCTACTCCTACTGAGCGGCTTTAACGACTCACCGGTGCCCGAATCGCTGTTCACTGACCGGTCGGTTAGTATGCTCGCGTTGAATTGGACGAAAGGTTTAGAGCGGGCATGACGAAATTGGAACCGTATTACGAGGAATCGCAGTCGATTTACGACGTCTCAGATGAATTTTTTGCATTATTTCTAGACGCGACGATGGGCTACACGTGCGCCTACTTCGAGCGCGATGACATGACTCTCGAAGAAGCTCAAATTGCGAAGTTCGACCTAGCGCTGGGAAAGCTGAACCTCGAGCCGGGGATGACGTTGCTCGACATCGGTTGTGGCTGGGGCGGCGCGCTGAAGCGGGCCGTCGAGAAGTACGACGTCAACGTCATCGGAATCACGCTGAGCCGCAATCAATTTGAGTACAGCAAGAACAAGCTCGCCGGATTCCCGACCGGCCGCAACATCGAGGTGCGGCTGCAGGGCTGGGAAGAGTTCGAGGACAAGGTCGACCGGATCGTCACGATCGGCGCCTTCGAAGCTTTCAAGATGGAGCGCTATCCCGCATTTTTCGAGCGCGCCTACGAGATCCTTCCCGACGATGGCCGGATGCTTTTGCACACGATCTTGACCTACACGCAGAAACAACAGCATGAGCGCGGTGTTTCGATCACCATGAGCGATATCCGATTCGCGCGATTCATCGGCCAGGAAATTTTCCCGGGTGGACAGTTGCCGGCGCAGGAAGACATTTTCAAATTCGGTGAGGCGGCGGGCTTCACGATCGAGCGGGTGCAGTTGCTGCAGCAGCATTACGCGCGGACCCTCAACATCTGGGCGGCCAACCTGGAGGCCAACAAGGACAAGGCGATCGCCCTGCAGTCCGAAGAGGTCTACGACAAATACATGCACTATCTGACCGGCTGCGAGAACTTCTTCCGCAAGGGCGTCACGAATGTGGGGCAATTCACGTTGGTCAAGTAGGGCGGGACACCTCAGCCCCGAACGGCGAACCGTTCGGGGCTGATTGCTTTACTGAGCCGGTTACTTCTCCAGCGTGAACTGATTGACGTCGGTGTAGCCCTCACGGAACAGCTTCGCGCAGCCGGTCAGGTACTTCATGTACCGGTCGTAGACCTCCTGGGACTGGATGGCGAGCGCCTGCTCGCGATTGGCCTCGAGCGCCTCGGCCCACAGGTCCAAGGTCCTGGCGTAGTGCAACTGCAGCGACTGGACGCGGGTCAGGTCGAAGCCCGCGGTCACCCCGTACTCGCCGACGGTCTGCGGCGTCGGCAGCCAGCCGCCGGGGAAGATCTCGGCCAGGATGAACTGCGAGAACTGCACGATTTCGTGGGTCAGCTTCAGGCCCTTGGCCCGCGCGTCTTTGAACGACGGCCGAACGATGGTGTGCAGCAACATCACTCCGCCGGGCGGCAGCGCCTGGTAGGCCATTTTGAAGAAGCGGCCGTAGCGCTGCCGGCCGAAGTGCTCGAACGCGCCGATTGACACGATGCGGTCCACGGGCTCGTGGAACTTCTCCCAGCCCTCCAGCAGCACCCGCCGGCTGCGGGGGGTGTCCATCTGATCGAAGGACTGCTGCACGTGCTCGGCCTGGTTCTCCGACAGCGTGAGGCCGATGACGTTGACGTCGTACTTCTCGATGGCCCGCCGCAGGGTGGCCCCCCAGCCGCAACCGATGTCCAGCAGCGTCATCCCGGGTTCGAGCTTCAATTTGCCCAGCGCTAGATCGATCTTGGCGATCTGCGCCTCCTCGAGCGTCATGTCATCGCGCTCGAAGTACGCGCAGCTGTAGGTCTGTGTGGGATCCAGGAACAGCCGAAAAAAGTCGTCGGACAAGTCGTAGTGGGCTTGCACGTTCCCAAAATGCGGCGTGAGCTGCACAGACATGTCGATTAGAGCCTTTCTGAACTGCAGGGGACAGGGGTAGACAGCCAACCGACAGCCCCGCTGATCCCCCGATACTCCCCTGCATGCTAATACCTGCGGCTGGCCACGTCGCCCTCCCAAGGCGCGTCCTAGCGTCACACGGGACGGGGGTAAATCCCAAAAAGCTCCGGGCCGTTTTAGAGGCCGGAGCCGTCGTCGAGGTCGCGGGGCGGCACGATCGGTGACGGGTGGGGCTCCTCGCGGAATTTCTCCAGCGATCCGCCGACCTCGACGATCCCCTTGAGGGCATTCCAGCTCAGCATGGTCAGGTAGTCGATCAGCTCGTCGCGGCTCATTCGCGGATTGGACATCCAGGAGTGGGTGGCCAGCTGCACCCCGCCGACGATCAGGTACGCCCAAGGTTCGGCGCCGCCGGTGTCCATCCCGGCCTGGTGCATGCGGCGGCGCATCATCACCGCGAGCATGCGGGCGATGATGCGCTCGGAGTCGGCGAGGACTTTGCTCTTGCTGGCCGAACTGTTGGCCATCACGAATCGGTACGGCTCGGGCTCGTTCGCGACGGTTTCGACGTACACCCGGATGATCTCGCGCGCCAGGTCGAAGCCGTCGAGGTTGGACGTCAGCGCCGCGGCCATGTTGGGAATCAGGGTGGTCTGGGTGAACCGCATCATCACGGCCGTCGTCAGGTCGTTCTTGTCGACGAAATAGCGGTACAGCACCGTTTTGGAGACCCCGATCTCGGCGGCGATCTCATCCATGCTCAGCGCGCCACCCAGTCGCCGAATCGCGTCGATCGTGCCGTCGACCAGTTCGTTACGACGCTCCACTTTGTGTTGATGCCAGCGCCGCTTGCGCCCATCCATTTTGACGCTCACAGCCGTAATGTGCTCTGCCACTGTCGCCTATTTCCCATTCCCTAGACGCCCCTGATCTTACGGCGTGAGGGGGTCGGTTTCCTGCTCTGGCCGGGCGTGGATGAGGCGTCGCGAACCGTGTCGTCACACCAATTCGCGGGAAAGATAGATGATGGAGTGGTGGCACATCGAGCCTCGGTGCGAGGCGAAGCGTCCGGCCCGCCGATGGCGAGGCCAGAATCGGCGACGCCGCTGACCGCCGCGGGCCCGACTCGCGCATCTTTTGCCGAATCGTTCGCCGGCGCCGATCCCGAGGCCGACGCTCAGCGCAGGGTGGCGCTGCGCCGGATGAAGATGGTGGCACTGAGTTTTCTGATCGGTGCCACCGGCGTGTTCCTGGCCTGCCGGTGGGCCCAGGCGCACGCCAGCCTGGGGGCCTGGGTGGGATACGTCGGCGCGGCCGCCGAGGCCGGGATGGTAGGCGCCCTGGCGGACTGGTTCGCGGTGACCGCGCTGTTCCGCCATCCGCTGGGCATTCCCATCCCGCACACGGCGATCATCAAACGCAAGAAGGACCAGCTGGGCGAGGGCCTGGGCACCTTCGTGCGGGAGAACTTCCTGTCGGCGGAGGTGGTGGAAACCAAGCTGCGCGACGCCCAGGTGTCCGGCCGGCTCGGTAAGTGGCTCTCGGAGACCGCCCACGCCGAGCGGGTGGCCAGCGAGACGGCCACGGTGCTGCGGGTGCTGGTGGAACTGCTGCGCGACGAGGACGTCCAGCAGGTGATCGACCGGATGATCGTGCGCCGCATCGCCGAGCCGCAGTGGGGCCCGCCGGTCGGGCGGGTGCTGGCGACGCTGCTGGCCGAGCACCGGCAGGAGGCGCTGATCCAGTTGCTGGCCGACCGGGCCTTTCAGTGGTCGCTGAAGGCCGGCGAGGTCATCCAGCGGGTGGTCGAGCGTGATTCACCGACCTGGTCGCCGCGCTTCGTCGACCATCTCGTCGGCGACCGCATCCACCGCGAGCTGATGGACTTCACCGACAAGGTGCGCCGTAACCCCGACCACGAACTACGCCGGTCGGCCACCCGCTTTTTGTTCGACTTCGCCGACGACCTGCAGCACGACCCGGACACCATTGCGCGCGCCGATGCGATCAAAGAGCAGCTGATGGCGCGCGACGAGATCGCCAACGCCGCCGCGACCGCGTGGAAGACGCTCAAGCGGCTGGTGCTCGAGGGGGTGGATGACCCGTCCAGCACGCTGCGCACCCGGATCGCCGACACCGTTGTCCGCATCGGGGAATCGCTGCGCGACGACGCGGACCTGCGCGACAAGGTCGACAACTGGCTGGTCCGGGCGGCTCAGCATCTGGTCTCGCAGTATGGCGTGGAGATCACCGCGATCATCACCGACACGATCGAGCGCTGGGACGCCGAGGAGGCCAGTCGGCGCATCGAATTGCATGTGGGCCGTGACCTTCAATTCATTCGGATCAACGGGACCGTCGTCGGGTCGCTGGCGGGGTTGGCGATCTATGCCGTCGCGCAGCTACTGATCTAGCGGGTTTCTAGCAGTGCTAACAAGTGCTTGCAATAGCAAGCACTTGTAGTAGTCTGATCCCCGTCCCGATCAGTCAGCCGACCAGGAGCACGCCATGACGCCCGAGGAGAAGCTCTCCGCCAAGGTGTCCAACGCTGCCTCCGAAGTGGCCTCCGACATCGGCAGTTTCATCCGCAGCCAGCGTGAACTCGCGCAGGTGTCGGTGCGCCAACTCGCCGAAAAGTCCGGGGTCAGCAATCCATATTTGAGCCAGGTGGAGCGTGGATTGCGTAAGCCCTCCGCCGATGTCCTGAACCAGATCGCGAAAGCCCTTCGGGTTTCCGCCGAGGTTCTCTATGTGCGCGCCGGGATTCTCGAGCCCAGCGACAAAAGTCAGGTGCGGGACGCGATCGTCACCGACACTGCGATCACCGAGCGCCAAAAGCAAATTCTGCTCGACATCTATTCATCGTTCACCCAGCAAAACGAATCGATCCCAGAGGAGTGTCCGACCGAATCCGACAGCGAGTGAGCAGTCCGTTCGATCCGGCACCGTAGCCATCTGTGCTGGGCGTTTACCCGAGAAAGCGGACTCTGCGCATCGCGGTGCGAGTTGATGATGTATAGACGACCGGCCGTCGCGGTTACCCAACGGGGAGGACCCAGCGGTTCCAGCTGAATAGCTGGTCGCATCGCCCCCGGCACTGGCGGCCCCAGTTGCGAAGGAGACGTTTGCACCTAACTTCTCGACCAGACAGCCAATAACACCGAATAACGCCAATAGCGAAAACACAGCACGAAAGGAAAAACCATGGCGGAAAACACCAACATCGAAGACTTGCGGGCCCCGCTGCTCGCAGCCCTGGGCGCGGCCGACCTGGCCCTGGCCACCGTCAACGACCTGATCGCCGGCCTGCGGGAGCGCGCCGAGGAAACCCGCGCCGAGACCCGCACCCGGGTCGAAGAGCGCCGCGCCCGGCTGACCAAGCTGCAGGAGGACCTGCCCGAGCAGTTCACCGAGCTGCGCGACAAATTCACCACCGAAGAGCTGCGCAAGGCCGCCGAGGGCTACCTCGAGGCGGCGACCAGCCGGTACAACGAGCTGGTCGAGCGCGGCGAGGCGGCCCTGCAGCGCCTGCGCAACCAGAGCGCGTTCGAGGACGCCTCCGCGCGTGCCGAGGGCTACGTCGACCAGGCCGTCGAGCTGACGCAGGAAGCTCTCGGCACCGTCGCGTCGCAGACCCGCGCGGTCGGCGAGCGCGCCGCCAAGCTGGTCGGCATCGAGCTGCCCGGCAAGACCGAAGCCGCCACCAAGAAGGCGCAGAAGGCCGTGAACGCGCCGGCCAAGAAGGCCCCGGCCAAGAAGGCCCCGGCCAAGAAGGCGCCGGCCAAAAAGGCGCCCGCCAAGAAGGTCACCCAGAAGTAAGCACGGCATTTCACGACGTTCGGCTCCGAGTCGCCTTCGGGTGACTCGGAGTCGACGTTTTGGCGGGTGCCCGCATACGCTTAGGGCGTGAACCACCTCGTGGGAACCGTCATGCTGGTCTTGCAGATCGCCGTCTTGGTCACGGCGATCTACGCATTCGTGCATGCCGCGCTGCAACGACCCGACGCCTATACCGCCGCCGAGAAGCTGACCAAGCCGGTGTGGTTGTTGATCCTGGGAGGGGCCGTCGCCCTGACATCCATCTTGGGTTTCGTGTTCGGCGTGCTCGGTATGGCGATCGCGGCCTGTGCTGCCGGTGTGTACCTGGTCGATGTGCGGCCCAAACTGCTTGAGATTCAAGGTAAGTCGCGCTAGCGCAATGATGGCCCTGCTGACGGCGCCGGTCGCGGTGCTCGTCGCCTTGTCCTGCCCGATACCGCCCGCTACGGCCGCGCCCGAACCCGGCGGCGGTGCGGCGGATCCGCCCAACCCGTCCCCGCCCTATATCGACCACACCCAGTGGGCGCAGTGGCAGGGCCGCAGCAGCCTGCGGGTGTTCCCGTCGCCGGCCGGCCGGGCCGCTTCGAGAATTGCGGCAACCATGGCCCTGGCCGACGAGGCGTGGGCAGAGGTGCTCGCCGCGTCCCCGGACGCCGACACCGCCGGCATGCGCGCGCAATTCCTCTGCCACTGGGAGTTCGCCGAACTCGCCCAGCCCGGCAAGATCAGCTGGAACCTCGAGCCGTGGCGACCGGTCGTCGACGACGCCGAGATGGTCGCCTCCGGCTGCAATCCCGGCGGTCCGGAAGAATCCTTCTGATGGCAACCCAACCCAGCCGCGCGCAGTTGGCGGCGTTCGTCGACCACACGCTGCTCAAGCCCGAAGCAACCGACGCCGACGTGACCGCCCTGGTCGCCGAAGCGGCCGAACTCGGCGTCTACGCGGTGTGCGTCTCGCCCCCGATGGTGCCCGTCGCGGTGCGGGCCGGCACCGGGTTGCGGGTGGCCAGTGTGGCGGGTTTTCCCTCGGGCAAGCACCTGCCGGCGGTTAAGGCGCACGAGGCGGCCCTGGCCGTCGCGTCCGGTGCCACCGAGATCGACATGGTCATCGACGTGGGGGCGGCGCTGGCCGGCGACATCGACGCGGTGCGCTCGGACGTCCAGGCCGTGCGCGACGCGATCGGCGGCGCCGTGCTCAAGGTGATCGTGGAGTCGGCGGCGCTGCTGGCCCTGGCCGACGAGGCCACGCTGGCGCGGGTATGCCGCGCCGCCGAAGAGGCCGGCGCCGATTTCGTCAAGACGTCGACCGGGTTTCATCCGGCCGGCGGCGCATCCGTGCGCGCGGTTGCCCTGATGGCGAAGACGGTCGGCGGACGCCTCGGGGTGAAGGCCAGCGGCGGCATCCGCTCCGCCGCGGACGCGCTCGCGATGCTGGACGCCGGCGCCACCCGGCTGGGGCTGTCGGGCACCCGGGCGGTGCTCGACGGCCTGGAGTGATTTGTCCGGCTCCTCAGCCCGCCGGTCCGGCGCGCATCGTCGCCGGACGGACTGAGCCGTCCGCCTAGAAGCTCGCCGTCACAGGTTGGCGAAGCAGGGGTCGTTGTCGTTGCCGGTGGGGATGGTGGCGTTGCGCGTCGAAAAGTGGCTCGTCACACCGGTATCCGTGACCTGCACGCTGTCGGCGTGGATGCCCAGCGGGTAGTTCTTGGTCAGGTTCGAGGTGAAGTCGTCCAGCGTCGACTGCACGGACTCCTTGGGCATCGTGAAGCCGAGCGCGTTGAAACTGACGATCTGCAGCTGCAACCCGGTGCCCGACACCACCGGCTTGGCGGTGATGTTGTCCAACATGCCCTTCAACTCGATCGTGCCGTCGGCGGGGTGCGTCGTCACGGTGTTGGTGACGAACGGGCCCAGCACCGGGATGGCGTTCTGTACCGACTGCTTGATGCCGTCACTGGTCCAGCTGATGGTGGCGTCCAGGGCGCCGATGGTGCCCTTCGAGTTGCCGTTGTCCTTGATGCGCACGTCGTTGATGTTGATCGAGAGCTTCATGCCCTTGGCATCGCGGATGTTGTTGCCGGCCGTCTGCACCGAGATGTTGGTGTAGTGCTTCGTCGCCTGTTGCCACAGCATCAGGGGCGTCACGCCGAAGGACGCGGTGGCCTGGTCCTTGACCTCACAGGCCACCGCCTCGGCGACCTTGGTGTCCGCAACGTGGCGCACGTAGAGCTCGGCCCCGATGAGCGCGGCGATGATCAGCGCGAACACGATGATGAAGATCAGCAGGACGGAGACCGGGTCACGGCCGAAGCGGCGTTTCTTCTTCCCCGGTGTCGCGTCGTCGCCTGGTTGGGCGGCCAGCCGCTCGGTCGGGCCGGCGGGCGGGGTCGGCGGGGGCGGGTAGCCGGGCTGCTGCATGTTCGGCTGGGGGGTGCCGAATCGCTCGGTCTGCCCAGGCGGGGGACCGGGGGCGGGCGGCGGCGGGGGCACGTGCCCCGGGCCGCCGGTGCTGATCCGCTCGGTCGGCCGCTCAGTGGGGGGCTGGCCGAAGGGCCCTTGGTTGGAGGGACGGGCCCACTTCGACGGGTCCGGGTTCGGTGGTCCTTGTGGGTTCGTCACCCGACCGATTCTGCCCTATCAACCTGAGCAAAGTCCGAGCGGTTGCTAAGGACCGCGATGCTTTTGCGGGCCTCGGCGACCCGGTCGACGTCGATGTCGGCCACCACCAGCTGTGGCTGCGAGCCGGCCGAGGCGACGACGTCACCAAAGGGGGAGACCACCAGGCTGCCGCCGACGCCGGTCGGTGCGCCCGAACCGGATCCGTGAGCGTCACCGGGATCGGCCTGGCCGGCCGCCGCGACGTAACTCATCGAATCGAGCGCGCGGGCGCGGGCCAGCAGCGTCCACTGGTCGAGTTTGCCGGGACCCGCTCCCCAGGACGCGCACACGGCGATCACCTGGGCCCCGCGGCGGGCCAGCTCGGTGTACAGCGCCGGAAACCGAATGTCGTAGCAGACGGTCAGCCCGACCTGGACGCCGTCGACCGTGATCACCACCGGGTCGTGTCCCGGCGCGACCGTGCGCGATTCGGTGAAGCCGAAGGCGTCGTAGAGGTGGATCTTGTCGTAGTGGGCGTCGGGGCCGTCAGCGCCGGCCGCGATCAGCGTGTTTTTCACCCGCCCATCGCCGGACGGCGTGAACATGCCGGCGACGACCGCGATGCCGGTGTCGGTAGCGATGCGTCGCACCCCGTCGGCCCAGGGCCCGTCAACCGGCTCGGCGATCGGCCCCAGCGGCACTCCGAACCGGCACATGGTCGCCTCGGGGAACACCACCAGCTGCGCGCCCGCGTCGGCGGCCCGGCGGCTGTATTTGTTCACCAGCTGCAGGTTTGCTGCCGGGTCGGTGCCGCTGAGGATCTGCGCCAAGGCGATTCGCATGAGCGCCAGCTTAGGCCCGGCGACGATGCGCGCCGCTACGGCGGCGGGCGGAGGAGTTGGGCAATGCAGCTCAGGCCCGGCGACGGTCGAAAGCCTCAGGCCGTTTTGGCGATCCACTCCGTGGTGAATCGCTGCTCGGCGGCGACCAGTTCGGCCAGCCGGGTGCCGATGATGTTCTCCAACTTGCCGCCGATGATCGGGACGCGCACCTGGACGGTGGCGCGGAACGTCAGCCGGGCACCGCCGGTCTCTTCGATGGGCTCCAGGACGGCGGTGCCGGCCAGGTTCACCGGCGCATCCACGATGGAACCGGCGACCGACCCCGTCGCGGCGCCGCCGGCGACCGGCCCCCACGCCTCCTCGCGGCGGATGCGCAGGTCCCCGCTGTGCAATTGGGTGACCATCCCCGGCAGCTTGTCGCTGCGGATCACCTGCAGGGTGACGACCTCGACGGTGTCCTCGTCACCGACGCGGATCGACTCCAGCGTGGCCACGTCGACGCCGGACCCGGCCAGCCGGGCCCGCCAATAATTTTCATCGGTGAAGGCGCGATGCACCTCGTCAACAGTGCCGTCGTAATCGGCCGACAAGTCGAATGAACGCGGCATAGCAGGTCAGGCTACCGTTACGGGCCATGAAATCCAGCGGTGCCGGCGCGGAGTTCGCCGGCGCGGCGGTGGCCGACGCGGTGCCACTGGCCCCACTGACCACCCTGCGGGTCGGACCGACCGCGCGCCGCCTGATCACCTGCACCACCAGCGAGCAGGTGGTCGCCACGTTGCGGCAGCTGGACGCCGAAACCGCCGGCGGGCAACGCGACCCGGTGCTGGTCTTCGCCGGCGGCTCCAACCTGGTGATCTCCGACGGCCTGACCGACCTGACCGCGGTGCGGCTGGCTAATGACGGCATCACCGTCGAGGGCAACCTGGTCCGTGCGCAGGCGGGCGCTGTGTGGGACGACGTCGTGGTCACCGCGATCGAGCACGGCCTCGGCGGGCTGGAATGCCTGTCCGGCATCCCCGGCTCGGCCGGGGCCACCCCGGTTCAGAACGTCGGCGCATATGGCGCCGAGGTCTCCGACACCATCACCCGCGTTCGGGTGCTCGATCGCGCCAGCGGGCAGGTGCGCTGGGTGCCGGGCAGCGAGCTGGGCTTCGGCTACCGCACCAGTGTGTTCAAACGCGCCGGCACTGCACTCGAAATGCCTTCCGTCGTACTGGAAGTGGAGTTCGCGCTGGACGCGTCCGGGCGCAGCGCGCCGCTGCGCTACGGCGAGCTGGCCGCCGAGTTGAACGTGGCCGGCGGCGAGCGCGCCGACCCGCGGGCCGTCCGCGACGCGGTGCTGTCGCTGCGGGCGCGCAAGGGCATGGTGCTCGACGCGGCCGACCACGACACCTGGAGCGTGGGCTCGTTCTTCACCAACCCGGTGATCGCCCCGGACGCCTACGAGCGGTTGGCCGCCGCCGTCGGCGGGCCGGTGCCGAACTACCCCGCGCCCGACGGCGTCAAGCTGGCCGCCGGCTGGCTGGTGGAGCGGGCCGGATTCGGCAAGGGCTACCCGAATCCGGGCCCGGACGGCCTCGAAAGGCCCTGCCGGCTGTCCACCAAGCACGCGCTGGCGCTGACCAACCGCGGCGGCGCCAGCTCACAGGACGTGATAGCGCTGGCCAGAACCATCCGAGACGGCGTGCAGGCTGTGTTTGGCATCACATTGGTCCCCGAGCCCGTCCTGCTCGGCTGCAGGCTGTAGCCGCAAATTTCGCCGACGCGTGTCCGGGCCCGTTTTGTCGTGGCCGGGCTGGCCGATTTTCCCCGGTATCTTTGATTTTCGTGACCCCGTCCAGCGCCCCGCGGCCGTTCAACCGGCGTGCGGCTTTGGCGACCCTGGGACTGGGTGTGTTCGCCCCCAACGTGTTGGCCGCCTGCGGCGGCACGACCGCGAACCAGGCCGAGAAGAAGGAGCAGCCGGCACCGCAGCTCAAGTACCAGCCCGCCAACGCGACCGAGAACGTGGTGCCGATCGCCCCGGTCAGCGTCGAGGTGACCGACGGCTGGTTTCAACACGTCGCGTTGTCCAATTCGTCGGGCAAGGCCGTCGCGGGCGCCTTCAATCAAGACCGCACCGTCTACACGACCTCCGAGCCGCTGGGCTACGACCAGACGTACACGTGGAGCGGCTCGGCCGTCGGGCACGACGGCAAGGCGATCCCGGTGGCAGGCAAGTTCACCACGGTGTCTCCCACCAAGAAGATCGGGGGCGCCTTCCAGCTCGCCGACGGCCAGACCGTGGGCGTCGCGGCGCCGATCATCATCCAGTTCGACGCGCCGATCACCGACAAGGCCGCCGTCGAAAAGGCGCTCACCGTCACCACGAACCCGCCCGTCGAGGGCAGCTGGGCCTGGCTGCCCGACGAGGCCGCCGGTGCGCGTGCGCACTGGCGCACCCGCGAGTACTACCCCGCGGGCACCACGGTCAACGTCGAGGCCAAGCTGTATGGTCTGCCGTTCGGCGACAGCGCCTACGGCGCCGAGGACATCTCGCTGAACATCCAGATCGGTCGGCGCCAGGTGGTCAAGGCCGAGGTGTCCTCGCACCGCATCCAGGTGATCCGCGACGAGGGCGTCATCATGGACTTCCCGTGCAGCTACGGCGAAGCCGACAAGGCGCGCAACGTCACCCGCAACGGCATCCACGTGGTCAGCGAGAAGTACGCCGACTTCTACATGTCCAACCCGGCGGCCGGCTACAGCCACGTGCACGAGCGCTGGGCGGTCCGGATCTCCAACAATGGCGAGTTCATCCACGCCAACCCGGCCAGCGCCGGCGCGCAGGGCAACACCAACGTCACCAACGGGTGCATCAACCTCTCGACGGGCGACGCCGAGCAGTACTTCCAGTCGGCGATGTATGGCGACCCGGTCGAAGTCACCGGCAGCACGATCCAGCTGTCCTACTCCGACGGTGACATCTGGGACTGGGCCGTGGACTGGGACACCTGGGTGGCCATGTCGGCGCTGCCGCCGCCGACCGCGCGCCCGCCGTCAACCCAGATCCCGGTCACCGCGCCGGTCACGCCGTCCAACGCGCCGACCCTGTCCGGCACTCCGACCACGTCGACGTCACCGGCCGGCACCGGCACCGCTACCCCTGGCGGTTAAACCGGGAGGTCGTCGCCTGATCGCGCGGCTTCATCACGATCAGGTCCAGATCGACGTGCGACGGCCGCGAGGCGACGAATCCGATCACCTCGGCCACATCCTCGGCCACCAGCGGGGTGATGCCGGTGTAGACGGCCTCCGCGCGCTGTTGGTCGCCGTCGAAGCGCACCAACGAGAATTCCGTCTCGACCGCGCCGGGCGCGATCTCGGTCAGCCGCACGGGCTTGCCCAATAGCTCGCCGCGCAGCGTGCGGTGCAGCGCTCCCTGGCCGTGTTTGGCCGCAGTGTATCCGGCGCCGCCGTCGTAAACCTCAAGTGCCGCAACGGAAGTGACGGTGATGATCAGCCCGTCGCCGGAATCGATCAGCTTGGGCAACAGCGCGCGGGTGACCCGCAGCGTGCCGATGACATTGGTCTCCCACATCCATCGCCAGTGCTCGAGGTCGGCGTCGGCGACCGGCGCCAGGCCCCGGGCGCCGCCGGCGTTGTTGACCAGAACATCGACTCGGTCCACTTTGCTCGCCAATGTTTCAACCGCCGCCTCGTCTGTGACATCGGCCACAATCGCGGTACCGCCGATTTCACTGGCCAGGGCCTGAATCCGGTCGGATCGACGCGCCACCGCGACGACGTGAAAGCCCTGCGCAGCCAGGATTCGGGCGGTTGCTGCACCGATCCCCGAGCTGGCCCCGGTGATTACTGCGACTCGTTCATTCCTGCCAGTTCTAACCATCGAAACAACCTTAATGAACGTGCTAGATTTTGCGTGTGCTCCTTAGCGCCCTGTCCAACACCACGACCACCGCGTGTCTTTGCGCGGCGGGTGCGTGTTGTTGCTGCGCACTTTGCCGCTCCTGACCCAGCCAGGTGTGGCCAAGACGGCCAGCAAAATTCGGACAAATAAGGACGCTCGTGCGCACCAATACCCTCACCCATACCCATCATTCGCCCAGCCGTGCCGTCGGGCACCTGCCGGGCCAAAAGGGCCACCGCTCGGTGCGCCGGCAGATCGTGCCGCCGGCGCTGAACATCCCCGACTCGGCGGCGGCCTCGGTCTTCCGGGCCGTCCGGCTGCGCGGCCCCGTCGGCCGCGACGTCATCGCCGGCGTCACCTCGCTGAGCATCGCCACGGTCAACCGTCAGGTCATCGCGCTGCTGGAAGCCGGCCTGCTCCGGGAACGCGCCGACCTGGCCGTCTCCGGCGCCATCGGCCGACCGCGTGTGCCGGTGGAGGTCAACCACGAACCCTTTGTGACCCTGGGCATCCACATCGGTGCCCGGACCACCAGCATCGTGGCCACCGACCTGTTCGGCCGCACGCTCGACACGGTCGAAACCCCGACACCGCGTAACCCGGCCGGGCCCGCGCTGGCGACGCTGGCCGACAGCGCCCGCCGCTACCTGCGGCGCTGGCATCGCCGCCGGCCGCTGTGGGTGGGGGTCGCCATCGGTGGCACCGTCGACGGCGCCACCGGCCAGGTCGACCACCCGCGGCTGGGCTGGCGGCAGGCGCCGGTGGGGCAGGTGCTCGCCGACGCCCTGGGCTTGCCGGTATCGGTGGCCTCGCACGTCGACGCGATGGCCGGAGCCGAGTTGCTCCTGGGCATGCGGCGCTTCCTGCCGAGCTCGCCCACCAGCTTGTACGTCTACGCCCGCGAGACCGTGGGCTACGCGCTGGTGATCGGCGGGCGGGTGCACGTGCCGGCCAGCGGCCCGGGCACCATCGCGACCTTGCCGGCGCAGTCCGAATTGCTCGGCGGCACCGGCCAGCTGGAGTCCACCGTCAGCGACGAGGCCGTCGTGGCCATCGCCCGCCAGCAGCGCATCCTGCCGTTCGCCCCGACCAACCGCGCCAGCGGCTCCGCCGCCGGCATCGCGGATCTTCTGCGGGTCGCCCGAGCCGGCAACCAGCAGGCCAAGGACCTGCTCGCCGAGCGGGGCCGCGTGCTCGGCGAGGCGGTGGCATTGCTGCGCGACATGCTCAACCCCGACGAACTGGTGGTCGGCGGCCAGGCCTTCACCGAGTACCCCGAGGCGATGGAGCAGGTGGAGGCGGCGTTCCTGGAACGCTCCGTCCTCGGGCCCCGCGACATCCGCCTCACCGCCTTCGGCAACCGGGTGCAGGAAGCCGGCGCGGGGACCGTCTCGCTGTCGGGGCTTTACGCCGACCCGCTGGGGGCGATGCGGCGCGCCGGGGCGCTCGATGCCCGGCTGCACGACGTGACTCGCGACGAGTCATCCGCCTGACACGACGGGTGTGTCCAGCGCGCTTGGGCTGGCCGGCGAACCATCCTGTAAAGATGACAGGGTGCGCCACGATGACGTTTTCCGGCTGAACGAACCGCGCCGGGTCGCAGTGTTGGCGGTCCACACCTCACCACTGGCCCAGCCCGGCACCGGCGACGCCGGCGGCATGAACGTCTACGTGCTGCAAACCGCGTTGCACCTGGCGCGCCGCGGCATCGAGGTGGAGATCTTCACGCGGGCGACCGCCTCGGCCGACCCGCCGGTCACGCGGGTGGCGCCCGGCGTGCTGGTGCGCAACGTGGTGGCGGGCCCCTTCGAAGGCCTGGACAAGTACGACCTGCCCACCCAGCTGTGCGCGTTCGCGGCCGGGGTGTTGCGCGCCGAGGCGTCGCACGAGCCGGGCTATTACGACATCGTGCATTCGCACTACTGGCTGTCCGGTCAGGTCGGTTGGCTGGCCCGCGACCGGTGGGCGGTGCCGCTGGTGCACACCGCGCACACGCTGGCCGCGGTCAAGAACGCGGCGCTGGCCGAGGGGGATTCGCCCGAACCGCCGCTGCGCACGGTCGGCGAGCAACAGGTCGTCGACGAGGCGGACCGGTTGATCGTCAACACCGATGACGAAGCCAGGCAACTGATCTCGATTCACCACGCCGACCCGTCCCGGATCGACGTCGTCCATCCCGGGGTGGACCTCGACGTGTTCCGCCCGGGCGATCGCCGGGCCGCCCGGACCGCGCTGGGGCTGCCGCTCGACGAAGACATCGTGGCGTTCGTCGGCCGGATCCAGCCGCTGAAGGCGCCCGACATCGTGTTGCGTGCCGCCGCGAAACTGCCCGGGGTGCGCATCGTGGTGGCCGGCGGGCCCTCGGGCAGCGGTTTGGCCTCCCCGGACGGATTGGTCCGGCTGGCCGACGAACTCGGCATCACCGAGCGCGTCACGTTCCTGCCGCCGCAGTCGCGCCCGAATCTGGCCACTTTGTTCCAGGCGGCCAATCTTGTTGCGGTGCCCAGTTATTCGGAGTCTTTCGGTCTGGTCGCCCTCGAGGCGCAGGCCTGTGGGACGCCGGTGGCCGCGGCCGCGGTCGGCGGACTGCCGGTGGCGGTGCGCGACGGTGTGACCGGCACACTGGTGGCCGGCCACGACGTCGGGCGGTGGGCGGACGCGCTGGGCCGGCTGCTGCGTATGCCTGCGCCGCAAGAAGATGCGATGGGCCGGGCGGCCGCCGCGCACGCGGCCACGTTCTCCTGGGACCACACCACCGACGCGTTGTTGGCCAGCTATCGGCGCGCGATCCGCGAGTACACAACCGAGCGCCGCGGGGTGGGCGCATGAGCCCACCGGTAAGCCAGGTGATCGAGGATGCCCTGCAGGCCAGTGGGCTGAACTACTCGAAACACGCTGGGGCGCATGGCGGTCTGCCCGGTCTGGTGGTGGAACTGCCCGGCGAGCGCAAGCTCAAGACCAACACCATCCTCAGCATCGGCGAGCATTCGGTGCGGGTCGAGGCCTTCGTGTGCCGCAAGCCCGACGAGAATCACGAAGGCGTCTACCGCTTCCTGCTCAAGCGCAACCGCCGCCTCTACGGCGTGGCCTACACGCTCGACAATGTCGGGGACATCTATCTGGTGGGGCGCATGTCGCTGGCTTCGGTGGACGCCGACGAGCTCGACCGGGTGCTCGGGCAGGTGCTCGAAGCGGTGGATTCGGACTTCAATACGTTGCTGGAGTTGGGGTTTCGCTCGTCGATCCAAAAGGAGTGGGAGTGGCGGGTGTCGCGCGGTGAGTCGCTGAAAAACCTCGAGGCGTTCGCCCATTTGATCGACGACGACGATGCAGAGCGCGAAGCGCGATGATGCGGGGGCACCTCCCGCTTGCGGGGGAGAGTCGAGCATCGGGTCACGAAGACGACGAATAGCGTCGTGAGAGACTGACCGGCATGGGTGACACCTCCACGCTGGTACTGCTTCGCCACGGCGAAAGCGAATGGAATTCGCTGAACCTGTTCACCGGTTGGGTCGACGTCGGCCTCACGGACAAGGGCCGGACCGAAGCCGTGCGCAGCGGTGAGCTGCTGATCGAGAACAACCTGTTGCCCGACATCCTCTACACGTCGCTGCTGCGCCGGGCCATCTCCACCGCGCACCTCGCGCTGGACGCCGCCGACCGGCTCTGGATTCCGGTTCGGCGCACCTGGCGGCTCAACGAACGCCATTACGGGGCGCTGCAGGGGCTGGACAAGGCCGAGACGAAGGCCCGCTACGGCGACGAGCAGTTCATGGCCTGGCGGCGCAGCTACGACACGCCGCCCCCGCCCATCGAGAAGGGCAGCACCTACAGCCAGGACACCGATCCTCGCTACGCCGATATCGGCGGGGGCCCGCTCACCGAGTGTCTGGCCGACGTGGTCGTGCGCTTCCTGCCGTATTTCACCGACGTCATCGTCCCGGATCTGCGCAGCGGCAAGACGGTGCTGATCGTGGCCCACGGCAACTCGCTGCGGGCCCTGGTCAAGCATCTCGACCAGGTGTCCGACGACGAGATCGCCGGACTGAACATCCCCACCGGCATCCCGCTGCGCTACGACCTGGACGCCGACCTGCGGCCGGTGGTCCCCGGCGGCACCTATCTGGATCCGGAGGCGGCCGCGGCGGGCGCCGCCGCGGTGGCCAGCCAGGGGCACGGCTGAACTGGGCCTGCCCGCGCCGATCCGCGAAATAAAGGCGATTTAGCCAAACATCGCGTGAACGGGAGCGGAACACCTGTTGCGCAAGGTGTGACTTGTCCGATTTTGGCCTCGTTGCGCTAGGGCAGCGTTCAGGAAGATTTGTAGGATTTGCTATGTGACTGTGTTCTCGGCCCTGTTGCTGGCCGGGGTTTTGTCCGTGCTGGCGCTGGCCGCGGGTGTGCTGGTCGGTACCCGGCTGACGCCGCGGGCGGTGCAGCGCCGCCAGCGGGTCGGCACGGAATGGACCGGGATCACCGTCGCGCAGATGCTGCAACGCATCGTGGCGCTGATGCCGCTGGGCGCGGCGGTGGTCGACGCCCACCGCGATGTCGTCTACCTCAATGAACGGGCCAAGGAGCTGGGCCTGGTGCGCGACCGCCAACTCGATGACCAGGCCTGGGAGGCGGCGCAGCAGGCCCTGACCGGCGTCGACGTCGAATTCGACCTGCAGCCGGCGAAACGGTCGGGTGGCCGGTCGGGGCTCTCGGTGCACGGGCAGGCGCGGTTGCTCAGCGAGGAAGACCGCCGGTTCGCCGTGGTCTTCGCCCACGATCAGTCCGATTACGCGCGGATGGAGGCCACCCGGCGCGACTTCGTGGCCAACGTCAGCCACGAGCTCAAGACCCCGGTGGGTGCCATGGCCCTGCTCGCCGAGGCCCTGCTGGCGTCGTCAGACGACTCCGAGACCGTGCGGCGGTTCGCCGAGAAAGTCCTCGTCGAAGCCAACCGGCTCGGCGACATGGTCGCCGAGCTGATCGAGCTGTCCCGGCTGCAGGGCGCCGAACGGCTGCCCAACGTCATCGAGGTCGACGTCGACAAGGTTGTCAGCGAAGCGATTTCGCGGCACAAGGTGGGGGCCGACAACGCCGACATCGAGGTCCGCACGGACGCGCCCAGCGGTTTGCGGGTGCTGGGCGACGAAACGCTGTTGGTCACCGCCTTGGCCAACCTGGTCTCCAACGCCATCGCGTATTCGCCGCCGGGTTCGCCGGTGTCGATCAGCCGCCGTCGCCGCGGGGAGAACATCGAGATCGCGGTGACCGACCGCGGCATCGGGATCGCCCTGGAAGATCAGGAACGGGTTTTCGAGCGGTTCTTCCGCGGGGACAAGGCCCGCTCGCGCGCCACCGGCGGCAGCGGGTTGGGCCTGGCCATCGTCAAGCACGTTGCGGCCAACCACAACGGCAGCATCGGCGTGTGGAGCAAGCCGGGCACCGGATCGACCTTCACTCTTTCGATCCCGGCGGCCAGTGCGCCTCATCAAGACGATGGTGAATCCGAGCAATCGCAGGGCCGCGACGTGCGGCCCAACCGCTCACAACGAGAGGAAGAACTAAGTCGATGATCCGCGCGTATGACGATGCAGTGGGGGCACCCCCAGCCGCGCAGCGGCGAGGGGGACGCAGCGATGAGGAGGAATCGCGCCAATGACCCGCGCGTATGACGATGCAGAGCGCAGCGATGAGGAGGAATCGCGCCAATGACCCGCGCGTATGACGATGCAGAGCGCAGCGATGAGGAGGAATCGCGCCAATGACCAGTGTGCTGATCGTGGAGGATGAGGAGTCGCTGGCCGATCCGCTGGCGTTCCTGCTCCGCAAGGAAGGCTTCGAGGCCACCGTGGTGACCGACGGTTCGGCCGCGCTCGCCGAGTTCGATCGGGGCGGCGCCGACATCGTGCTGCTCGACCTGATGCTGCCCGGGATGTCCGGCACCGACGTCTGCAAGCAGCTGCGCGCGCGGTCCAGCGTGCCGGTGATCATGGTGACCGCCCGCGACAGTGAAATCGACAAGGTCGTCGGCCTCGAGCTGGGCGCCGATGACTATGTGACCAAGCCGTATTCGGCGCGTGAGTTGATCGCGCGCATCCGCGCGGTGTTGCGCCGCGGTGGTGACGACGATTCCGAGATCAGCGATGGCGTGCTCGAGTCCGGCCCGGTGCGGATGGACGTCGAACGCCACGTGGTCTCGGTCAACGGCGACACGATCACGTTGCCGCTCAAGGAGTTTGACCTTCTCGAGTATCTGATGCGCAACAGTGGCCGGGTGCTGACCCGTGGGCAGTTGATCGACCGGGTGTGGGGCGCCGACTATGTCGGTGACACCAAGACGCTCGACGTCCACGTCAAGCGGCTGCGGTCCAAGATCGAAGCCGACCCGGCCAACCCGGTGCACCTGGTGACCGTGCGCGGGCTGGGCTACAAGCTCGAAGGTTAGCTCGCCGGCGTATGACCGTCGGTGACGAAGACGGTCCGCTCGTCGTCGATGGCGCTCAACGTGATACGTCGATGCATGTCCGCTGTCATCGGTGGAAGGTCATCGATGTCGAACCAGGCGGCGGCGGTGCTCTCGTCGTCGGCCGCAAAGGGCTCCCCGGATAGCCACTCCATCCGGAACACGTGATCCAGGTACTGGGCGTGGTCGCCGTTGGTGTGCACGGTCGGCCGGGTCACGTGTACCCACGCCAATCTCGTGGCCCGCGAGCTGACCCCGGTTTCTTCGCGCACTTCGCGGGCCGCGCAGTCGGCCGGATTCTCGCCGGGCTCCACGATCCCGGTCACGGCCGTCCACGCGCCGTTGTCGGATCGCTTGACCAGCAACACCTTTCGGCCTCGGATCGTGACGGCGGTGATACCCGACAACCACAGCGGCGCATGGCCGACGGCACGGCGAAGCTCGACGATGAATTCCGGAACCGGCGTCATGTCGCGATTCTCTCGTTGATCTCAGGCGCCTCGTCCCCGCGCAGGCCCACTTCGGCGTGTCCGAGCACCGACCAGCGCCGGTGACCGATCTCGACGTGGATTTCCGCGCGTTCGGTGTTGGTGCACACCGCGGTGCCGCCGTCGGGATCGGTGTAGCCCAGGCTCACGCACCGGTCCGGCGGCTGGTCGACGCTGATGCGTACCCGCCGACCCCCGATGCGACCCGCCAGCTGCCAGCCCCACGGGTCGAGCTTGGTCCGCAGCGCCAGCGATGGCAAAACTCTTGCGGGCCAATCCTTTCCGTCGAGCCGAAAGCGCACGAACGCCAGCGGTGCCAGCCTGCGCAGTACCGGCCTGTGCGACACGGCGGTAACCACCTCGAGGACGTCGCCGCCACCGAGTTCGGCGTGGATCCACCCCCAGCGCCTGGCGTTGCCGTGTCCGTAGATGTGGGCGACGGCGCCGCGCCACCCCGCGATGGGCGCGGCGGCGTCGTCGACGGTCAGTGACCCGGTGAAGTCGGCGGTGGGGGCAAGGACGACCTGTGCGCCGGGCAGCAGCTCGCGCTCCCACGTCAGGCGGGGGAAGGTCCACAGCGGAGGACCGGTGTCCGTCCAGGACAGCTCCCACGCCAGCGATCCGGCGCACCCGGCCAGCTGACCCGCGGCCACTCGCACCCCGGCGGCGCTGAACCAGTCGGCGTCTGCCGCGGGCCGCGCCGGCTCGGGACCGAAGCGTTCGGTGCGGGGTGACCCGTCGGGCGGAAATCGGGTAACCCAGCCGTGCGCGTAGGGAGCGCCCCGCACCGGAGCGACCGTCTCGCAATGGATCCACAACCCCGCGCCCGTCCGTGGCTCGGAGAGGGTCGCGTACCACACCTCGAGGCGCCCGGCCTCGCCGCGCCACCGCGGAGCCGCGGCCGATCGCTTTTCGTCCTCCATCGCCTGCTCCCGTGGCCTGCCGGGCACAGCCGGACCGGTGCGGCTACTCGGCGACGCGAGTGGCCGGGTGCACCGCGATGAGCCCTAACTTGCTGCGCCGCTTGCACATTGCGGCCAGCTCCGAGTAGGCCTTGGCGCCCAGCAGCTCGGTGAGCTCGTCGGCCAGGCTTTCCCACACCTGCTTGGCGCCGACGTGGGCGGCCGGGTCGCCGGTGCAGTACCAGTGCAGGTCGGCGCCACCGGAACCCCAACCGCGGCGGTCGTATTCGGTGACCCACGTCTTGAGGATCTCGGTACCGTCGGGCCGGGTCACCCACTCCTGGCTGCGGCGGATCGGCAGCTGCCAACAGACGTCGGGCTTCATGGTCAGCGGCGGCACACCCAGCTTGAGGGCCTTGCTGTGCAGCGCGCAGCCGACGCCGCCCGGAAAACCGGGCCGGTTCAAGAAGATGCAGGCGTCTTTATGCTTGCGGGTGCGGTACTGCGGTTGGCCGTCGTGCTCGTCGAGCTCCAGATAACCCTTGCGGCCCAAGCCTTTTTCGCGGAACTGCCAGTCGGCGTCGGTCAGCTTCTGCACCGCGTCGTCCAGGCGGGCGCGGTCGTCGTCGTCGGACAGGAACGCCCCGTGCGAGCAGCACCCGTCGTCCGGGCGGCCCTCCACCGTGCCGCGGCAGGCCGGAGTGCCGAACACACACGTCCACCGGGAGAGCAGCCAGGTCAGGTCCGCCGCGATCAGGTGTTCCGGGTTGTCGGGGTCGTAGAACTCCACCCATTCGCGGGCGAAATCCAGCTCGACCTCTTGTCCGGGTGCGGGGTGCGAATTCGCCACGCAGTCCACGTTAGACCACGATTCGGGCTATCCGAGCCGCTGACACTCGGGCCCCGTATGGCCGTGATCACGGCGGGTTAACCGGGTCGCGCAAAGCACCGCTGCTGCGGCTTCGTTAGTTTGTTTACGTGCGATTGGGCGTTCTCGACGTGGGCAGCAACACGGTGCATCTGCTGGTGGTCGATGCCCACCGGGGTGGCCACCCGACGCCGATGAGTTCGACGAAAGCCACGCTGCGCCTAGCCGAGGCCACCGACAGCGCCGGCAAGATCACCAAACGCGGTGCCGAAAAGCTGATCTCGACGATCGACGAGTTCGCCAAGATCGCCGACAGTTCGGGCTGCGCGGAGCTGATGGCCTTCGCCACGTCCGCGGTCCGCGACGCCGGCAACTCCGACGACGTGCTGAGCCGGGTGCGCAAGGAGACCGGCGTGGAACTGCGGGTGCTGACCGGCGTGGACGAGTCGCGGCTGACCTTCCTGGCGGTGCGCCGGTGGTACGGGTGGAGCGCGGGCCGCATCATCAACCTCGACATTGGCGGCGGCTCGCTGGAGATGTCTAGCGGCGTGGACGAGGAGCCCGAGGTCGCCTTGTCGCTGCCGCTGGGCGCCGGGCGGCTGACCCGTGAGTGGCTGCCCGACGACCCGCCCGGCCGGCGCCGGGTCGCGATGCTGCGGGACTGGCTCGATGCCGAGCTCGCCGAGGCCAGCGTGAACATCCTCGAGGCGGGTAATCCCGACCTGACGGTGGCGACATCGAAGACCTTTCGGTCGCTGGCGCGACTCACCGGCGCGGCGCCCTCGGGCGCCGGACCGCGGGTCAAGAGGACGCTCACAGCAAACGGCCTCAGGCAACTCATATCTTTCATCTCTAGGATGACGACCGCTGACCGGGCAGAACTGGAAGGAGTGAGCGCCGAGCGGGCCCCGCAGATCGTTGCGGGCGCGCTGGTGGCGGAGGCAAGCATGCGAGCGCTGTCGATCGAATCGGTGGATATTTGCCCGTGGGCATTACGGGAAGGTCTCATCTTGCGCAAACTCGACAGCGAAGCCGACGGATCGGCCCTCATGGAGCCTTCGGTGCGTAATGCTGGAGGTCAGGTAGTTGATCGGAATCAGCACCGATCGAGAGGCGACAAACCATGACCGGACCGCACTCCGAAACCGAGAACCCGGGCACTCGGCCGATCTCGGTGGCCGAATTGCTGGCCAGAAACGGAACCATCGGTGCCCCGGCGGTCACGCGGCGGCGCCGCCGCCGGCGCGGCGACAGCGACTCGGTGACCGTCGCCGAACTGACCGGCGAAATCCCGGTGGTGGGCGATGACGAAGAAGCCGACCACGGCGCCACCGACACGATCGAGGTTGCCGAGCCGGCCCCGACCGAACCCGCCACCCAGGACGTCGTCGCCGAGCCGGTAACCGAAGACGAACTAAACACCCCCTACTGGTCGGAGCCCGAGCCACGCTGGCCCAAGTCACCGCCGCAGCCCAAGCGGGCGCCGGGACCCGAGCGCAGCGAATATCCGCGGCCGTTGCCCGACGCCGGCCGACCCGGCTCGTCCCGCAATGGGACCGGGCAGCCGGGACAGGCCTCCGGGGCCGAGGGCATGAGCCCCGACCCCATGGACCACTACGCCGACGTCCCGGTGGACGTCATGGACTCCGAAGTGCGCGACGCCGAGCCGGCGCTGGAGGACTCCGCGTACGTGCGCTCGTTTTTGCGGTCCGGGGATGCTGAGCTGGACGAGGACGAGGACGCCGGGGGATCACTGGGCGCCGGGGTGCTGGGCGAGGAGCACCTCGATGACGACGGGCACGCGGACGCGCACCTGGATGCCCACCCGGAGCACGGCAGATTCGACGCGCTGTGGCGCGGCGGCGTGGTCGTGTTGCAGTCGATGCTGGCCGTGGCGTTCGGTGGCGGGTTGTTCGTGGCCTTCGACCAGCTGTGGCGGTGGAACAGCCTGGTCGCGCTGGTGCTATCGGTGCTGGTCATCCTGGGCCTGGTGGCCGGGGTGCGGGTGGTGCGCAAGACCGAGGACATCGCCAGCACGTTGATCGCGGTCGCGGTGGGTGCGCTGATCACCCTGGGCCCCTTGGCGCTGTCGTTGCAATCGGGCTAGCGGCAACCTTAGACAGTGCGCCCAGCCATCAAAGTCGGCCTTTCCACGGCTTCGGTGTACCCGCTGCGGGCCGAGGCCGCCTTCGAATACGCGGCCCGGCTCGGCTACGACGGCGTCGAGCTGATGGTGTGGGCCGAGTCGGTCAGCCAGGACGTCGCCGCCGTCAAGACGCTGTCGCGGCGCTACCGCGTCCCGGTGCTGTCCGTGCACGCTCCCTGCCTGCTGATCTCGCAGCGGGTGTGGGGCGCGAACCCGATACCGAAGCTGGATCGCAGTGTGCGCGCCGCCGAACAACTGGGCGCGCAGACCGTGGTCGTGCACCCGCCGTTTCGCTGGCAGCGGCGCTATGCCGAGGGTTTCTCCGAGCAGGTGGCGACGTTGGAAGCCGCCAGCGACGTGCTGGTAGCGGTGGAGAACATGTTCCCGTTCCGGGCGGACCGATTGTTCGGGGCCGGCCAGTCGCTGGAACGGATGCGCAAACGCGGCGGCGGGCCGGGGCCCGCGATTTCGGCGTTCGCGCCCTCCTACGACCCGCTCGACGGCAACCACGCGCATTACACGCTGGATCTGTCCCACACCGCGACCGCGGGAACCGACTCGCTGGACATGGCCCAGCGGATGGGTAGCGGCCTGGTCCACCTGCACCTGTGCGACGGCAACGGTTTGCCCGCCGACGAGCACCTGGTGCCCGGGCGCGGCACCCAACCCACCGCCGAGGTGTGCCAGATGCTGGCCGGCAGCCAATTCGCCGGACACGTCATCCTGGAAGTGTCGACGTCCAGCGCGCGGTCCGCCAACGAGCGCGAGGCCATGCTCGCCGAATCGCTGCAGTTTGCCCGCACGCACCTGCTGCGCTGACCAAGCCAGGAGAACCCAGACACCATGAGTGCGCTATTCACCACCGCGATGACGTTGCGGGAGGTCGGTTCCGGCGTCTTCGAGGGCGAACTCGACAAGCGCTGGACCATCGGCCCCAAGGTCCACGGCGGCGCGATGCTGGCGCTGTGCGCCAACGCCGCCCGCACCGCCTGCGGCGGCCAGTCGGACGGCGTCGAACCGGCCCAGCAGCCGGTCGCGGTGTCGGCGAGCTATCTGTGGGCGCCGGATCCCGGGCAGGTGCAGTTGGTGACGTCGATCCGCAAGCGGGGCCGGCGGATCAGCGTCGTCGACGTCGAGCTGAACCAGGGCGACCGCACCGCGGTGCACGCCGTGGTCAACCTCGGCGAGCCCGAGCACTGGCATCGGGACGGCTCGGAAGGGATAGCCAGGCCGTTGCTGTCGGCCAACCCGGTGGCCGACCTGATGGCGCCCGACCCGCCGGACGACATCGAGCCGATCGGCCCGGGGCATCCGCTGGCCGGCCTCGTGCACCTGGGGGAGGGGTGCGACGTGCGGCCGGTGTTGTCGACCATGCAGCCCCGCACCGACGGCCGTCCGCCGGTGATCCAGATGTGGGCGCGTCCCCGCGGGGTGGCCCCGGACGCGCTGTTTGCCCTCATGTGCGGTGATCTGTCGGCGCCGGTGACCTTCGCGGTGGACCGCACCGGCTGGGCGCCCACGATCCAGCTGACGGCGTTTCTGCGCGGCCTGCCGGCCGACGGCTGGCTGCGCATCATCGCGACCTGCACCGAGATCGGGCACGACTGGTTCGACGAGGACCACACCGTGGTTGACAGCCTGGGCCGCCTGGTGGTGCAGGCCCGCCAGCTGGCATTGGTCCCTGCCGCTGGCTAGCGCGCGGTGTCTGCGATGCTGTCCGGCATGGCAAGAATCGCGATCATCGGTGGCGGCAGCATCGGGGAGGCACTGCTGTCGGGTCTGCTGCGGGCGGGCCGGCAGGTCAAGGACCTGGTGGTGGTCGAGCGGGTTCCGGAGCGCGCCAAGTACCTGGCGGACACGTATTCGGTGCTGATCAGCTCGGTGCCCGACGCGGTCGAGAACGCGTCATTCGTCGTGGTCGCGGTCAAGCCCGCCGACGTCGAGTCGGTGATGGCCGAGATCGCCCGCGCGGTCGGCGCCGCCGAAAGCGACACGGCCGAGCAGGTGTTCGTCACCGTCGCCGCCGGGATCACCATCACCTATTTCGAGTCGAAGCTTCCCGCCGGGACGCCGGTGGTGCGGGCAATGCCCAACGCGGCGGCCTTGGTCGGCGCCGGGGTCACGGCCCTGGCCAAGGGGAGGTTCGTCACCGCGCCCCAACTCGAGGGCGTCTCGGCCCTGTTCGACTCGGTCGGCGGGGTGCTGAGCGTTCCGGAGGGCCAGATGGATGCCGTCACCGCGCTGTCGGGGTCCGGCCCGGCCTATTTTTTCCTGCTGGTCGAGGCCCTGGTCGACGCCGGCGTCGCGGCGGGCCTGAGCCGCGAGGTGGCCGCCGACCTGACCGCCCAGACCATGGCCGGCTCGGCCGCGATGCTGCTGGAACGCATGGACGCCGATCGGCCGGTGGGGCCGGCCGAGGCGCCGGGGCTGCGGGTGGACGCCACGGCAACGCAGCTGCGGGCCACGGTCACGTCGCCCGGCGGCACCACCGCGGCCGCCTTGCGTGAGCTGGAACGAGGGGGCCTGCGAGCGGCGGTCGACGCGGCCGTTCAGGCCGCAAAAATGCGCTCTGAGCAGCTAAGAATTACATCAGAGTAATCCAAGTTTTTTGAACTGATTGTCCCCCACCAGTACCAGTAACCCCATTAGTCCCGCTATTCTCCTCTTGTAAGCACGTGTGGGTGCCAGCGGAGGGGAAGCCGCTGGCATGCGCGTGCCTGACACGATTGGGTTGCGATGACGTCTAGTAACGGGCCATCAGCGCGAGATGCTGCAGGTAAGCCACGGGACGCCAGTTCCGTCGACAGCCAGCAGGGCAGGACGCAGTTTCTCACCGTCGCCGAGGTGGCGGCGTTGATGCGGGTCTCCAAAATGACGGTGTACCGGTTGGTGCATAACGGCGAGCTGCCCGCGGTCCGGGTGGGCCGGTCCTTCCGGGTGCACGCCAAGGCCGTCCACGACATGCTCGAGACGTCGTACTTCGACGCCGGCTGACCTGAAACGGTGCCGCTCCTGGGCGGCATTCAGGCTCCGCCGTCGCGCGGCGATCGGCCAACACCGGTTTGGTGTTCGGTGTGTTCCGCCGGGTAAAGTGTCCGGGTCCAATCTTTGAAGCAGGTCACGGTCAGATAGCGGAGTTCATGGGTTCAGTAATCAAGAAGCGGCGCAAGCGTATGTCGAAGAAGAAGCACCGCAAGCTGCTGCGTCGCACCCGGGTGCAGCGCAGAAAACTCGGCAAGTAACCCCGTCCGCGGCATAGTGCCGCCATCTCGCCTGGCCGCTAGGCTGTTCGGGTGGATCCGTCGAACGGGGAGAACGCCGGGCCGGGCGACACCGCCGGCAACGCGGTGCATTACCCCAAAATCGTGCTGGTCACAGGTGCCTGCCGGTTCCTGGGTGGCTACCTGACGGCCCGGCTCGCGCAGAACCCGATGATCAAAGGGGTCATCGCGGTGGACGCGATAGCCCCGAGCAAGGACATGCTGCGCCGGATGGGGCGCGCCGAGTTCGTCCGCGCCGACATTCGAAATCCCTTCATAGCCAAGGTGATTCGCAATGGCGACGTCGACACGGTGGTGCACGCGGCGGCGGCGTCCTACGCGCCGCGATCCGGCGGCACCGCGGCGTTGAAAGAGATCAACGTGATGGGCGCCATGCAGCTGTTCGCGGCCTGCCAGAAGGCGCCCTCGGTGCGCCGGGTGGTGCTCAAGTCGACGTCCGAGGTGTACGGGTCGAGCGCGCACGATCCGGTGATGTTCACCGAGGACAGCACCAGCCGCCGGCCCTTCCGCGACGGTTTCGCCAAGGACAGCCTCGACATCGAGGCCTACGCGCGCGGATTGGGACGGCGCCGGCCCGATATCGCGGTGACGATCATGCGGTTGGCCAACATGATCGGCCCGGCGATGGACACGACGCTGTCGCGTTATCTGGCCGGCCCTTTGGTGCCAACGATGTTCGGCCGCGACGCGCGATTGCAGCTGCTGCACGAGCAGGACGCGCTGGGTGCGCTGGAGCGTGCGGCGATGGCCGGCAAGGCGGGAACGTTCAACATCGGCGCCGACGGAATCATCATGCTGTCGCAGGCAATCCGCCGGGCCGGCCGGATTCCTTTGCCAGTACCGGGATTCGGCGTTTGGCTATTGGATTCCTTGCGGCGCGCAAATCATTACAACGAGATCAGTCGCGACCAGTTTGATTACTTGAGTTACGGCCGCGTCATGGATACCAGCCGAATGCGCTCAGAACTCGGCTTCCAGCCGAAATGGACGACGGCAGAAGCGTTTGACGACTACGTTCGCGGCCGAAGCCTGACTCCCATTATCGACCCGCATCGGGTACGCTCCTGGGAAGGTCGCGCCATATCCCTGGCCCAGCGCTGGGGTAGCCGAAATCCAATTCCGTGGGGTGGGGTCAGGTAGGTATCGTGGCGGGTGAAACCAGAGCGAATGTTATTCCGCTGCAAACTAATCGGGGTCGGGTAGCGGCGCGTCGGAGAGCCGATCAACGAGCCGAGTCAACTCGCCAACACCCTTCGTTACTTTCGGATCCGAATGGCCGCGCGTCGGCGGAGCAGATTGCCGCGGTGGTTCGCGAAATCGACGAACACCGCCGCGCCGCCGGTGCCTCGTCCGCCGACGCCCCGCTGAATGATCTGGCGCAGCGCGTCGCCGCCGTTGCCGGATTCCTGCGTCAGCGAATCACCGGGGACTACAGCGTCGACGAGTTCGGCTTCGACCCACACTTCAACAGCGCGATCGTGCTGCCGGTGCTGCGGCTGTTCTTCCGGAACTGGTTCCGGGTCGAGGTGAGCGGCATCGAGAACCTGCCGGCCGACGGCGCCGCACTGGTGGTCGCCAACCACGCCGGCGTGCTGCCGTTCGACGGGTTGATGCTGTCCGTGGCCGTGCACGACGAGCACCCAGCGCACCGCGAGCTGCGCCTGCTTGCCGCCGACATGGTGTTCGACCTGCCCGTCGTGGGCGAGGCGGCCCGCAAGGCCGGCCACACCATGGCCTGCACGACGGACGCGCACCGGTTGCTCGCCGCCGGCGAGCTGACTGCCGTCTTCCCGGAGGGCTACAAGGGGCTGGGCAAGCGCTTCGAGGACCGCTACCGGCTGCAGCGGTTCGGCCGCGGCGGGTTCGTCACGGCGGCGCTGCGGACCAAGGCGCCGATCATCCCCTGCTCGATCATCGGGTCTGAGGAGATCTACCCGATGCTCACCGACGTCAAGCTGCTGGCACGGCTGTTCGGGCTGCCGTATTTCCCGATCACCCCGCTGTTCCCGCTGGCAGGGCCGGTCGGCCTGGTGCCGCTGCCGTCGAAATGGCACATCACGTTCGGTGAACCGATCTACACCGACGACTACGCCGCCTCCGACGCCGACGACCCGATGGTCACCTTCGAGCTGACCGACCAGGTGCGCGAGACCATCCAGCAGACGCTGTACCGGCTGCTCGCCGGGCGTCGCAACATCTTCTTCGGCTGAGCCGCGCAAAAGGAAACGCCATCGCGGAACTCCGCGATGGCGTTGACCTTTGAGAGCCGACTACTTGACCAGGGTGAACTGGCAGACGTTGGTGTAGCCGTCCCGGAACAGGTCCGAGCAGCCCCGCAAGTACTTCAGGTAGATGTCGTAGGTCTCCTGCCCCTTCAGGGCGATCGCCTCCTCCTTGTGCGCCTCGAGGGCGTCCGCCCAAGCCGTCAGCGTCGGAACGTAGTTCTTGCCGATGAAGTGATGGCGCTCGATCTTGAAACCCGCGTCCGTCGAGTACTTGTCGACCAAATCGACCTGGGGCAGCTTCCCGCCCGGGTAAATCTCCTTGAGGATGAAACTGATGAATCGCAGCAGGGTCATGTTCACCTGCAAGCCCAGCTTCTTGCCCTCCTCGGCGTTCGGCACCACGATGCTGTGCAGCAGCATCCGGCCGTCGTCGGGCAGCAGGTCGTAGTACTTCTTGAAGAAGGTGGCGTAGCGCTCGTACCCGGCGTCACCCGCGCCGTCGGCGAAGTGCTCGAACGCCCCCAGCGACACGATGCGGTCGATCGGAACGTCGCCCGGGAACTCCTCCCAGCCCTGGATCCGGACCTCTTTGCGGCGGGGGCTGTCCATCTTGTCGAACTCGGCCACACAGTGGGCGTACTGGTTCTCGCTCAGCGTCAGTCCGATGACGTTGACGTCGTACTCGGCCACCGCGTGCCGCATCGTCGAACCCCAGCCGCTGCCGATGTCCAGCAGTGTCATGCCGGGCTCGAGGTTGAGCTTGTCCAGCGCCAGCTTGCGCTTTGCGTACTGCGCCTCTTCCAGCGTCTTGGTCAGGTTCTGCGGGTCAGGATTCTCGTCGAAGTAGCCACAGCTGTAGGTCATCGACGGGTCCAGCCACAGCTTGAAGAATTCGTTTGACTTGTCGTAGTGGGATCGGACCGCTTCGACCGGCGGTTTGAGTTGCGTGCTTCCCGTTTCCCCCTGAGCAGTCATTTACAACGCCCCTAACTTTCCTGCGGATATGGATGCCACTGCCGCGGCGGTAGCCTCAACGTCCTCCTGGTTTGAGGACTCTCCCAACATCGTGACGACACTCGTGACGATCGGCTTTCCATCGGCGTCGGTCACTTCGCTCCGGATCTCCGCAAGCACGGTGCCGTGGGACTCAATCACCGAGTCGAGGTAAGTGTCGAAGTACAGCCTATCGTGAGCCAGGATCGGCCGGTGGAACTTGAACTTCTGGTCGCGGTGAATGACCCGAGCGATGTTGATCGGAATGCTGAACTTGGTGAAGATCTCCAGCTGTACACGGCGCCCGGCGATCGCGAGGAACGTCAGCGGCGCCACCATGTCGGGGTACCCAGCGTTGGCGGATTCACTCTCGTCGAAGTGCGCGGGGTGGTCATCCTTGATCGCCAGGGCGAACTCACGGATTTTCTCTCGGCCGACCTCGAAGTAATCCGGCGCGCGGTAATGGCTGCCGATGAGTCCTTCGGCTTCCTTGGGGGTCGTCATGGCGCTATGCCCTCCGTCAATTGTGTCTGCGCGGCGCAGCCTATCAGCGTGATTGCCGCCGAGAGGCCAGCGCGGCCAGCGCACCACCGGCTGCGCCCAGCGCCAACGCCGACGGCACCCCGATCCGGGCCGCCTTGCGGGCGGTGCGGAAATCGCGGATCTCCCAGCCGCGCTCCCGGGCCAGGGCACGCAGTCGGGCGTCGGGATTGATGGCGACGGCCGTGCCCACCAGCGACAGCATGGGCACGTCGTTGTAGCTGTCCGAGTAGGCGGTGCAGCGTTTCAGGTTGAGCCCCTCGCGAATCGCCAGCGACCGCACCGCGTGCGCCTTGCCGGTGCCGTGCAGGATGTCGCCGACCAGCCTGCCGGTGAAGACGCCGTCGACCGATTCCGCGACCGTGCCCAGCGCGCCGGTCAGGCCGAGCCGTCGCGCGATGGTCGCCGCGAGCTCGTAGGGCGTCGCGGTGATCAGCCACACCTGCTGGCCGGCGTCCAGGTGCATCTGGGTGAGCTCGCGGGTGCCGGGCCAGATCTTGTCGGCGATGATCTCGTCGTAGATCTCCTCGCCGAGGGCGACCAGCTGTTCGACCGACCGACCCTCGATGAAGGCGAGCGCCTTGCGCCGGCCGGCGGCGACATCGTTGCTGTTTTCTGTTCCGAGGATCTGAAACTTGGCCTGCGCGTAGATGAAACCGACGACATCGCGGTAGGTGAAGTAGTTGCGCGTGGCCAGACCGCGCCCGAAGTGCACGGCCGACGAGCCCTGCACGAGCGTGTTGTCCACGTCGAAGAAGGCGGCCGCGGTCAGGTCGATCGGCGGCTGAGGGCGGTCGTCGGAGGCGGCGGCTTCTTGCATGCCCTCGATCGCGCGGGCGGCGCTGGCGTCCGCGGCCAGCGTTTCCGGGTCAACGTAACCGGTGTGGTCTGCGTTGACCGGGTCAGAGGAAGTCATCGCCAAACCTCCTAGATCGCTGTGGTGCCTGGCGACCCAGCGGGTGCCCGATCCCCAACCCTAACGGGCAGATGGGGTGCGGGCGTTGACGTGTCCGCGAGCGTTGGCGGCATCACGCGATTTCGAACTTCGTGACTGGACGGCGTCGTTCGACCTGGCTCCACAGTCAACGCTTCTCCGCTAGGCGCTGCAGCCGTATTGGCTGAATCGATGATGCTTGGCCGGGATCTATGCGCAATCGCGGTTGCCTTATTGCGCACGCTGGAAATATCGAAGCCAATTCGTACGCGCGAGATCGAATATACGGTCCTTACTTGCACTATCGCGAAGTATTGAAACGAGCTTAAGTTTTCTTGTTGGGATCGTACTCAGTGCCAGAGATGTCATCCCAGAATTTCGGTGAAACATTTGTTTTGCGGTCTTCTGGCGCGACAGCGTCGACTTTGGCCTGAAACTCCGCGAAGCCTTGCCTTGCACGCGCTAATTCTTCCTCTGTTGGCGCGGTAACACCAGCTTCTTCCGGCGTCGAAAAAGTCTTACCGGCAATCTTTTTGCTCATTTGGAACTCCCATAATGATCGTAAGGTGCGGAAACTGGTCAGCGTTCGATCATCTCGATGATCGTCCTACCACCTGCCTGAGGATTAACTACCTTGCTTACGACATAGAATCTTGATCCGGCCGGGAGTGTCGGTGCGGTTCGAGCACATCGGCCGCAGGCTTGTGCCTTAGACTACCAATTCCTTCGTACATCGGGAGTTTCTTTGCGATTTGTGCAGCGCGTCAACGCGGGCCTGTCGCGATGCGTCCAAAGTTCCTCCCCTACCGCCTAATCTCCTTGGACATCGATTGTGAACCAGTCCGCCGGAATTCCGTCGCGAAGGGCGGAATCAAGTTCTTCGAAGCCTCGAACTATGACATGAGAACCTGCGGGAGCGTCGGTCTCGCCCATCCACCCCCGATCTACAGGTTCTTGATCCACTCTCAAACTAACTCGTCCGGGATAATTCACCGGGTCCGGTCTAGTCAAAGTTACCCTGGGATTCAACCCTTCTTGATACCAGCGGTAAGCGGGGCTATCGGTGTATCGACCAGGCCGAGCGGCTTGGCTTATCAGAAACAAGAGGTATTTTTCAGCATCTTCGAAACGTCTGAACATCCAGTATGTTTCTCGCGAACCGCGTTCCTGGGAGTCGATGAAAAAGCCATCGTCTTCGCACACCAAGTAAAAAGAAACATCGGCGTCATCAATGAGGGCTAGTTCGTGCCTGGCAGTCATTTCGGGTGGGCGGCGGCCCCAAAAGACTTGCTCGGGAGTCTCTCCGAGCTTCGGCTGACGCTGAATCTCGCCAGGTAGCCGGTTGCGGCCGCGAAGGTAAATCCCCTGCCAGACGTACCAGGACTTAACAATGCGATGGAGGAACGCGGGAAAGGGGGTGAGGTCGGGATGGTAGTCGGTCATATGACTCCTCATGCTATTAAGGCGGATTAAGGAAATGTCTGTCAATTAAGGCCTGAACACTGGGCCGTACACCTTTAGGCGCCAGTAGGAGGAATTGCGGTTCACCGCCGGGCTGACCGAACCAAGGTGCCGCTCTGGAAAACTCTATTTTCCACCCCGGAGGAAGGCCGGCCGACGCGTCAACTTTGTAGGCGTTATACGGTTCATCAAGACTAGTGTGGGGAAGGGAACGCCCTGCAAATGGCGTGCCTTCAAAAGCGAGCCATCTTCCGCGTGCGCTGCCGATGCGGTCTAGCCATTGGCCGTCCAACGACTTAATATCGTCAGCCGTATAAACTCGCACTGTGCCCGGAATGGCGTAGGGCTTAGCGGGGTCGTCCATATCCGGATACCTGAGTTGCCCGTTTTCGTCTTCGAAGAGCTCGCGGTATCGCTCCTCGGAGAGCTCGCCGAATTCTTCTGCGTCAGGAAAAACGTCCCTCGCCTTACGCTGGCCGTTATGGCCGCCGTCGCTGTGGTGGTGGTCACCGGATGTATCACTGTCATCACCGTGGTGGGGGTCGTGTGGCCCGTTGCCGTCGCCGGGCGGGTGGGACCCTCCGTCGCCGGGTGGGTGTGGCCCTCCGCCGTCGCCTGGCGGATGCGGACCCCCGTCGCCGGGCGAGTGGGGACCCCCGCCAGGCGGCCCTCCGGGATGGGCCGGGGGTTCACCGCCATGCGGCACCTCACCCAAGCCGGGAGGGATTTCGCCGGGGGGTCCACCACCCATCGGGACCGACGCCGGTGTCGGTGCCGCGGGCCAGGCCGAGCAGGCCG
>NZ_QMEU01000189.1 GCF_003284975.1 Mycobacterium colombiense | reverse complement strand
CCAGCATGACCGACGCGATCGCGCCGTCGGCATCCGCGGACCCGCCCGCGGTCGCGCGCCGCGGGCCGGCCGCCGGGGCGGTGAAGTGGCTGGGCTCGTCGGGCAAGAAGGGCAACCGCCTGACGGCGCCACTGATCGTGGTGGGGATCGTGCTGGCCGTGCTGGTGCTCGGCAGCGGCGTCTACGTGCTGCTCAACCAGGGCAACAAACACCACCAGGCCGCCACCAATCAACCGAGCGGCCCGTCGGTGAAGTGGCAGCCGATCACCAACGCGCGCATCGCGCGCCAGGCGGCGGCGACCACGCAGGCCGATGGCACGATCTGGATCTTCGGCGGAGTGGGCAGCAACCACGCGCTCGTCGCCAACCACGAGGGCTATGACCCGGTGATCGACAGCTGGAAGAGCGGCGACGATCTTCCGGTTCCGGTTCAGCACGCGATGGCGGTGACGTGGCGGGGCAACCCGATCGTGCTCGGCGGCTGGCGCGCCGCGGGAGCGCAAAAGGTTGCCAGCGACCAGGTTTGGCGGGTGGTCAACAGCCACTGGGTCGAGCTGCCCCGCCTGTTGCAACCGCGGGCGGCGGCCGCGGCCGCGGTCGTGGGAGATCGCATCATCGTCACCGGCGGCGTCGACGCGAACGGCGCCCCGCTGAACACCACCGAGGTCTTCGACGGCAACTCCTGGACCCTCGGCACGCCGATACCGACCCCGCGGCAGATGCTGGCCGCGGCGTCGGACGGCAAGCTGGTGTACGCGGTGGGCGGCACCAACGGGACCACCGACCTGCCGACGGTCGAGGCGTATGACCCTGCCGCGAGAAGCTGGACGCGGTTGCCCGACCTCCCCCAGCCACGCGGTGACGTCGGCGTGGCGATCGCCGATCGGCGGTTGGTGGCGGTCGGGGGGCTGTCGGCCGGGCAGGTCCTCAAAAGCGTGTCGGTGTTCGATCTGACGACGAACGCGTGGGCCGGCTTGCCGGACATGGCGATTGCGCGCCACGGCATGGCGGTCGACGCGGTGGGGCAAGCCGTGTTCGCGATCGGCGGGTCGAGCGAGGTCGGCGACGGCCAGGCCACCTCGTCGGCCGAGGCGCTGCAGCTGCCGGCGCGCCGAATCCAGCCCGCCGCGCAATGGCGTTCCCTGCCCGACGCGCCGACCCCTCGGCTGATGACGGCGTGGACCGTGCTCGACGACAAGATCTGGATCGTCGGCGGCCTGCGCGACGGGGTGGCGTTGTCGACGGTCGAAAGCTACGACCCGCGCGCCGGCACCTGGCAGCCGCAACCGCCACTGCCCATCCCGCTGCACCACGCCGCCGCGGCGACCTATCACGGCGAGGTGGTGGTGCTCGGCGGCGCCAGCAGCGACCTCACCCAGGCGTCCACCAAGGTGTTCGCGTTGCGCGCCGGCAAGTGGGTCGAGTTGCCGAACCTCACCCACGCCCGCGCGGCGCTGGCCGCCGCGGTGGTCGGCGACAAACTCGTGGCCGTCGGCGGGCAGAACGCCAAGCAGCTCGTCGGCCAGACCGAGGTCTTCGACGGCAGCTCGTGGCACGACGCGGCCGACATGCCAACGCCGCGCGAGCATCTCGCGGCGGTGTCGGACGGCACCTACGTCTACGCGGTCGGCGGCAGATTCCTGTCGTCCGACAAGAACTCCGCGGCGTTCGAACGGTTCGACCCCCAGTCCGGCGGCTGGACCAAGTTGGTCGACATGCCGACTCCCCGCGGCAGCTACGGCGCCGCGTTCATCGACGGCCGGATCCTGGCGGTCGGCGGTGAAGAGCCGACGCGGGTGTTGGGGGTGGCCGAGATGTACGACATCGCCGACGGCACGTGGAGCGCGCTGCCTCCGATGCCCACCCCGCGTCACGCCGAGGCCGTCGCGACGGTGGGCAACACCGTCTACTGCATCGGTGGCGCGAACCGGCCCACCCACGAAGGCCCGGTCGCTACGGTCGAGGCCCTGGACTTCATCTAGCGGTGACGGCGGATCAGTGGCGCTTGAGCCGGCTGCGCCATCCCACGAATCCCGCGTACACGATGGTCAACAGCGCCAGCATGCCCACGTCGAACAGCCAGGTCGAGGCCGTGTGCTTGAAGTGGCGGTCTTTCGGGGCGAGCGGGCCGGGCTCGATGGTCCACAGGTCGACCGTCGAGGCCTGCGCCGCATAACCCCACCGCGAGGGCACCGCCCACGACATCTGGTCCAGGCCGATTCGGTTGGTGACCGGGACCATGCCCCCGCAGAGCACCAACTGCAGCATCAGGGACACCACCAGCAGCGGCATGATCTGCTCGTTGGACCGCGCGAGGGACGACAGGACCAGGCCGACCATCGCGGCGGCGACGCACATCGCGGCGGTCGCGACGTACAGCTCGAGGGTGGCACTGCCCAGCAGCAGGGCCGGGCGCGTCGGCGCCCCCTTCCCCAGGATCGTGATGGTCGTGGCGATCGCCGACTGAATGACGGCGAACACGAAGAACACCGCCATCTTCGCGAGCAGATACGCCTTGGTGGACAGGCCGACCGCCTGTTCCCGGCGAAAGATCGGGCGCTCGCCGATGAGGTCGCGGATGGTCAGCGCGGTCCCCATGAACACGGCAGCCATGGTGAGCAACATCAACACCGAGCCCGGCTCGTCGGAGCCGTCGCCGCTGGGATCGGCGACGCGGAATCCGGTCGAGCCGGGAACGGTGAGCGACAGCGCGCCCATCACGAACGGCAACAGCGCCAGGAAGATGAAGTAGGCGCGGTCGGCGACGATCAGCCGAATCTGGCGGCGCGCGATGGTGGCGAACTGACGACGGGTGCTCGAGCGCGCCGGAGCGCCCAGGTCGGCCGGCTTCTCGGCCTCGGGCCCCGCCGGCGGTGGTTTGAGCTGGGCCAGGAACCGACGGTTGGCCTCGTCGGGGTCCGCCCCCACCATGCCGAAGATCTTGGCCCAGTTGGTGGTTCCCATGGTCGCTTCGATTTCGTCGGGCGGCCCGCAGTACGCCGTCTTGCCGCCCGGCGCCATCAACAACACCTGGTCGCACAGGTCGAGGTAGCTCAGCGAGTGCGTCACCACCAGCACCACCCGACCGGCGTCGGCCAACTGCCGCAACATGGTCATGACCTGCAAATCGAGCGCCGGATCCAGGCCGGAGGTCGGCTCGTCGAGGATCAGCAGCGACGGCCCGGTGAGCAGCTCGAGTGCCACCGAGGCGCGCTTGCGCTGCCCGCCGGACAGCTTGTCCACCCGCGTGTCGGCATGCTTGGTCAGCCCGAGTTCCTCGATCACCTGCGCGACCACCTGCGCGCGGTCCTGTTTGCTGGTGTCGGGCGGCAGGCGCAGCTCGGCGGCATAGTTCAGGGCCTGGGTCACCGTCAGCTGGCGGTGCACGACGTCGTCCTGGGGCACCATCCCGATCCGGCTGCGCAACGACGCGAAGCTGGCGTGAATGTCGTGCCCTTCGAAGGTGATTGAGCCCGAGCTGGGACAGGTGGCCCCGGCGATCAGCCGCGACAGCGTGCTTTTGCCGGCCCCGGACCCGCCGATGAGGGCGGTCAGCGTGCCGGGCCTGGCGGTCAGCGAGACTTTGTGGATCAAGCGTTTGCTGTCGATTTCGAAGTCGACCTCGCGCACCTCCAGCCCGCCGGTGCGGGTGGCCGCCTGGGCGCGGCGGAGCAGGATCTCGCCGTTGAACACCAGGTCGACGTTGCCGATGGTGACGACGTCGCCCTCGGTCAGCGGCGCCGACAGGATTCGGGTGCCGTTGACGAACGTGCCGTTGATGCTGTGGGCGTCGTGGATCTCCATCCCGGTGGGGCCCGGCACCAGATAGGCGTGTTGGCGCGACGCCAGGACGTCCGAGATGACGATGTCGCTGTCCTCGGCGCGGCCGATCACGGCGGCGCCGCTGGGTGGCGCCGAGAGCCTCGACCGCGACCGCTGCACCGCGCGCCGCAGGTTGGTGCTGTCGAACTCCGCGGCTTCGAGGGCTTGCGCGCC
>NZ_QMEU01000188.1 GCF_003284975.1 Mycobacterium colombiense | reverse complement strand
CGTAGGGCCAGCTGCCGGCGTGCGCGGACCCGTAGTACCGCTCCCACGCGTCGGCGTCGGTGAGCCGGAAGTCGGCGCCGCAGTCGATGATCAGGGTGTCGGGGCCGAGCTGAGCGGCCAGCGCGGCCGAATGGCCGTGCGGCAGGGCCAGGAACACCACGTCGTGGCCGGCGAGCACGTCGAGCTCGGTCGGCTCGAGTACCCGCTGGGCCAGCGGGGTCAGGTGCGGGTGGTGCTCACCGAGCGTGCTGCCCGCGCTGGCGGCGGCGGTCACCGCGCCGATCGCCAGGCGTCCGTTCGCGTAGGCCGGGTGCCCGAGCAGCAGGCGCAGGATTTCACCGCCCGCGTAGCCGCTGGCACCGGCAACCGCCACCCTCATTCCGTCGGCCATTCCGCCGATTCTGCATGGTTATGCAGTGCTTTGCAAATCCATTCCACTAGGCCCGTAGCTCCGCGCCGACCGCCTCGGTGGCGCGGCGCACCGCGGCGTCGCGAGCCGCGGTCGCGTCGTCCTCGGTGAGGGTGCGGTCGGGTGCGCGGAAGCGCAGCGCGAAGGTCAGCGACTTGCGGTCCTCGCCGATCTGCGGGCCGGTGAACACGTCGAACAGCTGCAGGTCTTCGAGCAGCTCCCCCGCGCCGTCGCGGACGGCGTCGGCCACCGCCTGGGCCGGCACCTGCGCGGGCACCACCAGGCTGAGGTCCTGGAAGACGGCCGGGAACGGTGACACCCGCGGCGCCGGCAGCGTCAGCGGGATGGGAATCGCGTCGAGGTTGAGCTCGAGGGCGCAGGTGCCCTTCGGCAGCCCGGAGCGCTCGATCACCGCCGGATGCAGTTGACCCGCGTGCCCCACCGCAACGTCCCCGACGAGCACCTCGGCGCACCGCCCCGGATGCCATGGCAGGTATTGCGCCGCCCGCAACCGCACGTCGATGCCGCCGGCGCGGGCGATGATGCGCACCGCCTCGAACGCGTCGGCGGCTTCGGCGCGCCGGCCCGGGCCCCAGGGTCCGCGGTGTTCCCGCAGGCCGGTCAGCACCGCGGCGACGTGCTGGGGTTGCCGCGGCAACGACGCGTCGAGCGCGACGATCTCGGCGTCGGTGGGCCGGCGATCGACGGGGATCATATTCACGGCGCGGGGCTGCGCCGTCGGCTGGACCACCTGCGCGAGGGCGTAGAGGGAGACGTCGACCAGGCCGCGCGAGACGTTGCGCACCAGGGCTTCCAGCAGCGCCGGCAGCAGCGTGGTCGCCAGGTGCGGGCGGTCGGCCTCCAGCGGGTTGAGCACGTCGGTCGTGATGCGCCGCGGGTCGTCGGCCGGCAGGCCCCACAGGTCGAACACGCCGGCGGGCAAGAACGGGGTGGGCAGGATCTCCACATAGCCGGACTCGGCCAGCGACCTGCCGATCGCGCGGCGGCGCTTCTGCACGGCGGACAGGCCGCGGCCGGCCGGCGCCGACGGCAACACCGACGGAATGGCCTCGAGCCCCTCTAGCCGTAGCACCTCCTCCACGAGGTCGGCGGGCTGCAGCAGGTCGGGACGCCAGCTGGGTGGCGTCACCGTCAGCGTGTCCCCGTTCGTCACGACCTGGGCGCCGATCTGGGCGAGCCGCCTGGCGGTGGTGCCCGGCGCATAAACCACCCCGGCGAGGCGATCCGGCAGGTCGGCGGCGATGTCGATCGGCAGAAGCGACCAGTCGTCGCGCGGTGGGTCGCCGCGCCAATCGGTCAAACCCTCTTCGACGACGCCGCCGGCGATGTCGGCGAGCAGGGTGGCGCAGCGGTCCAGCGCGGCCACCGAGATGGCCGGATCCACCCCGCGCTCGTAGCGGCGGGCGGCTTCGCTGGGCAGGTGCAGCCGGCGCTGGGTGCGCGACACGGCGGCCGGGTCCCAGACCGCGGCCTCGAGCAGCACGTCGGTCGAATCGGCGCGCACCTCGGTGCTCGCCGCGCCCATCACGCCGCCGATCGCGGTGGTCGCCGTGTCATCGACGATGAGCACGTCGGCCGGTTCGAGTTTGCGCTCGATGTCGTCGAGCGTCACCACGGTCTCGCCGGGGCGGGCGAATCGCACACCGAAGCCGCCGGTGATGCGGTTGCGGTCGTGGGCGTGCATGGGGTGACCGAGCTCGAGCATCACGTAGTTGGTCACGTCGACGGCCGGGGACGTCGCGCGGATGCCGGACAACAGCAGCCGGCGCTGCAACCACCACGGCGACATGGCGGCCGGGTCGATGCCGGTGACCGGGCGCAGCGCGAACCGCCGAACCCCGGTGCCGGGCTGCACGGTCAGCGGCCAGGCCTCGCCGTTGGCCGGCAGTGGCTTGATCACCTGGCTGCCGGCGGGGTCGACGAAGTCCAGGTCGTAGGCGCAGGCGACCTCGCGGGCCAGGCCCCGCAACGACAGGCCGTAGCCGCGGTCGGGCGTGATCGCCAGGTGAAAGATCACGTCGTCCAGGCCGAGCACGGCGGCGGCGTCGGCGCCGGGGTCGGCGGTGCCCGGCGGCAGCACCAGGATCCCGGAATGGTCGGCGCCCAGGCCGAGTTCGGCCGCCGAGCAGATCATTCCGTCGGAGGTGCGGCCGTAGGTCTTGCGGGCGGCGATGGTGAAGTCACCCGGCAGCGTGGTACCCGGCAACGCCGCCACGATGAGGTCACCGACGACGAAGTTGGTTGCGCCGCAGACGATCTCACGGTCCTTGGTTTCACCGACGTCGACGTGGCAGAACCGGATCGGCTTCTTGAAACCGGTGAGCTCTTCGATGTCGGTGACCCGGCCCACCGTCAGCGGGCCGTCGACCGGGCCCAGGGTCGCGACCTCTTCAACCTCGTGGCCGATGCGCACCAGCGTCTGCTCCAGCTCGGCGGGGCCGACGTTCCAATCCGGCGCGCCGGCCGCCACGATCTCACGTAGCCAGCTGTAGGGAACGCGCATCAGGCACCCACCCCGAACGGAAGCGAGAACCGCACGTCACCCTCGACCATGTCGCGCATGTCCGGAATCCCGTTGCGGAACTGCAGGGTTCGCTCCAGCCCCATGCCGAACGCGAAGCCGGAGTACTCGCCCGGATCAATCCCGGCGGCGCGCAACACGTTTGGGTGCACCATCCCGCAACCGCCCCACTCCACCCAGCCGGGACCGCCCTTCTTGCCGACGAACCACACGTCGACCTCGGCGGACGGCTCGGTGAACGGGAAGAAGTGTGGCCGGATCCGGGTGCGCGCCTCGGGGCCGAACTCGGCGCGCGCGAACGCATCCAGCGTTCCCCGCAGGTGCGCCATCGTCAGGCCGCGGTCCACCGCCAGACCCTCGACCTGGTGGAACACCGGGGTGTGGGTGGCGTCGAGCTCGTCGGTGCGGAACGTGCGGCCGATCGAGACGATGTAGACGGGCAGCTCGCGGGCGAGCAGGGTGCGCACCTGCACCGGCGACGTGTGGGTGCGCAACAGCTGCCGGGAATCGTCGGGCGCGATGTAGAAGGTGTCCTGCTCGCTGCGCGCGGGGTGGTCGGCCGGGAAGTTCAGCGCGTCGAAGTTGAACTGCTCGGTCTCGACCTCCGGACCCTCCGCCAGTTCCCAGCCCATCGCGATGAAGGTGTCTGCGACGTGTTCGGCCAGGATGGTGATCGGGTGCCGCGCGCCGAGCGGCTGCCGGGTGGACGGCAACGTGACGTCGATGCCCTCGGCGACCAGCACCGCGGCGTCGCGCTCCGCCCGCAGGACCGCGAGCCGCTCGTCGTAGCCCCGCTGGGCGTCGGTCCGGGCGGCGTTGACCCGCTTGCCCGCATCGGCGCGCTCGTCCTTGGAGACGCCACCGAGCGCCTGGCGCGCCAGCGCCAGCGGTGCGCGGTCACCGAGGTGCTCGGTTTTGGCGCGCGCCAGCGTGTCGAGATCGCCGGCCCGCGCGAAGGCCTCCCGGGCGGCGCTGACCGCTGCGGCCAGGGCTGGCGGCGACAGATCGACGGGTTGATCACCCACGCGGCGACACTCTCCTTGCTGACGAGGCTGTTCGGGCTGCCCGCATCGATGTGCTTCCGCGCGGCACGGGTCGAGTGCTGATCATAGT
>NZ_QMEU01000187.1 GCF_003284975.1 Mycobacterium colombiense | reverse complement strand
ACCGGTGGCAACCGCGCCCACGACTTTTCTGGTGGAAGGCCGGGTCGCGCTGTCGGTCCCGGCGACCTGGTCGACGCAACGGGTGCTCAGCGGGCCGGGCTCGGCGCGAGTACAGGTCACGTCCCCGACGGATCCCGAAGTCGCCTTGCACATCACCCAGTCCCCGGTAGCGGGGGAGACACTGAACGGCACCGCGGACCGGTTGAAGCGCGCGATCGATGCCGAGCCCCCCGGCGTCTTCGTCGACTTCGACCCGTCCGGAACCAGCGCCGGCCGACCGGCGGTGACGTACCGCGAGGTGCGCGCCGGCCATCAGGTGCGCTGGACCGTCCTACTGGACGGCCCGGTCCGGATCAGCATCGGTTGCCAGAGCCGGCCCGGCGACGAAAACACCGTGCGCGATGCCTGCGAACAGGCGGTGCGATCGGCCCACGCGATCGGCTGAAAACTCGGTGGAACCACAGGGCCACCGCGCGGGTCGAACTTGGTATGTCCGGAAATGCACTGAGCGCCGACTTCGACCTGATGCGGTCCGTCGCGGGTACCACCGACGCGCGCAACGAGGAACTCAGGGCGATGCTGCAGGCATTCGTCGGCCGCATGAACGGCGTGCCGCGCTCGGCGTGGGGCGGGCTGGCGGCCGCGCGCTTCAAGGACGTGATGGATCGCTGGAACGCCGAGTCGCTAAGGCTCTACCACGCGCTGAGCACGATCGCCGACACCATTCGGCACAACGCGGCCACCCTGCAGGAGGCCGGCCATACCCACGCACACCACATCGCCGCCGCCGGCGGAAACCTGTGAGGAGAGAGGATCCCCGTGGACCCGGTGCTTTCCTATGACTTCGGCGAAATCGAGCACTCGGTGCGCCAGGACATCCACGCCACGTCGGCCCGGTTCAACGCCGCGCTCGACGAGCTGAGCTCGCAGATCGCACCGCTGCGGCAACTCTGGACCAGCGAAGCGGCCACCGCCTACCAGGCCGAACAGCTGAAGTGGCATCAGTCGGCGACGGCGCTCAACGAGATATTGGCCGAGCTGGGAAACGCGGTACGCGACGGCGCCGAAGAGGTGGCCAACGCCGACCGCCGGGCCGCCGGTAGCTGGGCGCGGTAGCGGCCGAGGGACACCGCGCGGTTCGAGCCGCGCCGTGAGACTGTGTGGTTCTGACGGGGGAGAGCCGTCGGGACCACACAGTCATTTTGACCTGCGGGGATGCCGGTCGGTAAGCTGCTCCGTTGGCGTGCGGTACGCCGGGGCCTCGGGTCAACGTCGGTCGCCGAGACCAAGCCCTTGCCGCGAACGCCTGACCGGCCCCCGGGTCATACCGGGATCCACCTCGAGAAAAGAAGGTAAGCGCTGTGCCTACGTACACGCCAAAGGCGGGTGACACCACGAGGTCGTGGCACGTCATCGACGCCACGGACGTGGTGCTTGGCCGCCTTGCCGTCGCGGCAGCCACCCTGCTGCGCGGCAAGCACAAGCCGACGTTCACCCCCAATGTCGACGGCGGCGACTTCGTCATCGTCATCAACGCCGACAAGGTCGCCTTCAGCGGCCAGAAGCTGGACAAGAAGCTGGCTTACCGCCACTCGGGGTATCCCGGCGGTCTGAGCAGCCGGACGATCCGCGAGCTGATGGACAAGCACCCCGACCGCGTCGTGGAGGACGCGATCGTCGGCATGCTGCCCAAGAACAAGCTGGCCCGCCAGATCGCGCGCAAGCTGCACGTCTACGCCGGCCCGACGCACCCCCATGCCGCACAACAGCCCGTCCCGTACGAGATCAAGCAGGTGGCCCAGTGACCGAAACGACCGAGGCCTTGGAAAACCCCGAAAACCCCGAAAACCCCGAAAACCCAGACACCCCAGAAGAAACAGGGGTCGCCGAGGTGACCGAAGCCCCGGTTGAGGCCTCCGAGACCTCCGAAGTCGCCGCGCCCGCCGAGTCCTTCGTCTTCGACCGGCCCATCCAGACCGTCGGCCGCCGCAAGGAGGCCGTGGTGCGGGTGCGCCTGGTGCCCGGCACCGGCAAGTTCAACCTGAACGGCCGCACCCTGGAGGGCTACTTCCCCAACAAGGTGCACCAGCAGCTCATCAAGGCCCCGCTGGTCACCGTCGACCGGGTGGACAGCTTCGACATCTACGCGCTGCTGCACGGCGGCGGCCCGTCGGGGCAGGCCGGCGCGCTGCGTCTGGGCATCGCGCGGGCGCTGATCCTGGCGCAGCCCGAGGACCGGCCCCCGCTGAAGAAGGCCGGCTTCCTCACCCGTGACCCGCGGGCCACCGAGCGCAAGAAGTACGGCCTGAAGAAGGCCCGTAAGGCGCCTCAGTACAGCAAGCGCTGATCGAGCGATCGCTATCCGGCCACAACTTGGCATCGCGGTGCACAAGTTGTGGCCGGTCGCGGCGTGTCTGCGCTCGGACGTAACCGTTTTCATTCACAAAGGAACGGGCACGTTAGGTGCAAGCCCGACAACTGTGAGAGGTTTGTTCGCATGGGTCGACTATTCGGCACCGACGGTGTCCGTGGGGTCGCCAATCGCGAGTTGACCGCCGAGCTGGCGCTAGCGCTGGGTTCCGCGGCGGCGCGGCACCTGGCGAGCGCGCCGGCACCGGGGCGGCGGGTCGCGGTGATCGGCCGCGATCCGCGGGCCAGCGGCGAAATGCTGGAGGCCGCGGTGATCGCCGGGCTGACCAGTCAGGGCGTCGACGCGCTGCGGGTCGGGGTGCTGCCCACCCCCGCGGTCGCCTACCTGACCGGCGCTTACGACGCCGACTTCGGGGTGATGATCTCCGCGTCGCACAACCCGATGCCCGACAACGGCATCAAGATCTTCGGGCCCGGCGGCCACAAGCTCGACGACGGCACCGAGAATGACATTGAAGCGCTGCTCGCTGATGTCCCTGTCGATCCCGGGCTGCGCCCGGTCGGCGCCGGGATCGGGCGGGTGATCGACGCCGAGGACGCGGCCGACCGCTACCTGCGCCACCTGAGCAAGGCCAGCACCCTGCGCCTCGACGGCTTGACCGTGGTGGTGGACTGCGCCCACGGCGCGGCCTCCGCGGTGGCCCCGCGCGCCTACCGCGCGGCCGGCGCCCGGGTGATCGCCATCAATGCCGACCCCAACGGCCTGAACATCAACGACAACTGCGGGTCGACGCACCTGGATTCGCTGCGCGCGGCGGTCGTCGCGCACCGCGCCGACCTGGGCCTGGCGCACGACGGCGACGCCGACCGGTGCCTGGCCATCGACGCAGGAGGCAACCTGGTCGACGGCGACCACATCATGGTGGTGCTCGCGACGGCGATGCACGAGGCCGGCGAGCTGGCGTCCAAGACGCTGGTCACCACCGTGATGAGCAACCTGGGCCTGCACCTGGCCATGCGCTCGGCGGGAATCACGGTGCGCACCACCGGCGTTGGCGATCGCTACGTCGTGGAGGAGTTGCGGGCCGGCGACTACAGCCTGGGCGGCGAGCAGTCCGGGCACATCGTGATGCCCGCGCTGGGCTCGACCGGTGACGGCATCGTCACCGGCCTGCGGCTGATGAACCGCATGGTGCAGACCGGCTCGTCGCTGGCCGAGCTGGCCTCGGTCATGCAGACGTTGCCGCAGGTGCTGATCAACGTCACCGTCGCCGACAAGGACACCGCCGCCAGCGCGCCCGCGGTCCAGACCGCCCTCGGGCAGGCCGAGGCCGAGCTGGGCGACACCGGCCGAATCCTGTTGCGCCCCTCGGGAACCGAACCGATGATCCGCGTCATGGTGGAAGCACCGGAAAAGGACACCGCCGCGCGGATCGCCACCCGCGTCGCCGAAGCGGTCAGCGACGCGCTGTAGATCTCCTAACCCATCGGAACCCCGCCGCGTCGGCGGGCGTCGGATAAGGCATGAAATCCGTTGGGGGAACACGACCTCTAGGCATCGCCACCCAGTTCGACGCGCCGGCCACACAGCGGGTCGCCAATCAATTCGCCATGGCGGCTGACTTCATCGACCGCGCGGTGAGCGATCACCTGGCCAGGCTGGCGTTCGGCGGGGCCGCGGCGGGGCGCGCGCACACCGCGCGCGGTGACGCCCTGCGCGTCGAAGTCGAGCGGCTGGTGGCGCAGGTGTCGCAGTGGGGGCGCGCGTCGGGGGAGATCGCCGTCGCGCTGCGGTCCAGCGCCGAACGCTACGCCGACGCCGACCTGTATGCCGCGGCGCGGATCGCCTAGCCGATGGCCGACCGGTTGGACGTGGCCGCCCGGCTCGCCGAGGGCCGGGAATCCGTCGAGCACACCCAGGCCTACGTGCAGGCCTGTCATGCGTTGGGCTACGAAAACGCCTATCTGACAACGGATGCCGCCCGCATCCGGGAGTGGTATGCGGGCGAGGACGGCCTGGACCTGCGCGCGCTGGACCGCGACTGTG
>NZ_QMEU01000186.1 GCF_003284975.1 Mycobacterium colombiense | reverse complement strand
TGCAGGACCCGCCGCGACGTCCGCGGGGCGAAGTAGTTGCCGGCCTCGGCGAGCGTCCCCAGCGGGGTGTCGATGCGGGCCGGTTTTTCCACCAGCCCGCGCACCACCATCGCCGCCGCCCGCTCGGGGCTGATCGCCGGCACCGGGTTGAGCCGGTGCGACGGCACGATCATGGGCGTGCGCACCAACGGCATATGGATGTTGGTGAAGGTGATGTGGTCCGACAGCACCTCCGAACCCACCACGTCGGAGAACGCGTCCAGCGCCGCCTTGGACGGCAGGTAGGAGCTGTACTTGGGATTGCGGGCCTGTACACCCGCGCTCGACACGTTGACGACGTGGCCGAATCGGCGCTCGCGCCAATGGGGTAGCAGCGCCAGCACCATCCGGACCGCGCCGAAGTAGTTGACCGCCATCACCCGCTCGTAGTCGTGCAGCCGGTCGGTCGAGTTGACCACCGAGCGGCGGATGGACCGGCCGGCGTTGTTCACCAGGTAGTCGACGTGGTCGAACCGGCCCAGGATGTCCTTGACGGTGTGTTCCACCGACGCCGAATCGGTGACGTCGCAGGTAAAGGCATGGGCGGCACCACCATTGGCGCGGATCTCGGCGACCAGCGAATCCAGCGCCGCGCCGTTGCGGGCCAGCGCGAACACGGTGGCGCCCCGCTCGGCGATCGCGATGGCCGCCGCCCGGCCGATGCCACTGGACGCCCCGGTGATGATGACGTGGCGGCCCTGCAACGGTCCCTGCGGATCGCCGCGGCGCGCCCGATCCGGATCGAGGTGCTCGGCCCAGTATCGCCACAGCTTGGGCGCGTAACCGGCGAACTCGGGAACGGCTATACCGGTGCCCCGCAACGCATCTCGTGTCTTCTCGTTGACGAAGGTGGGCGCCAGGTCCACGACGTCGAGCACCTCGGCGGGGATGCCGAGCTGGGTAGCCGCCATGTTGCGCACCACCCGGGCGCGCCCGCGCACCTTGAGCACGGGGGCGGCCACCGAACGGGGCAGTGAACCGCGCAGCGGCGGCAGCCCGGCCGCCTTGGCCACCCCGCGGTAGATGCCACGCAGGCCGATGGTCTTCTCGGCGGTCAGGTGGAACGTCTGCTGATCGCGGCCGTCGGCGTGCATCAGCGCGACCAGCGCGGCGACGACGTAGTCCACCGGCACGATGTTGGTGCGGCCGGTGTCGGGCAGCAGGATCGGGGTCAGCTTGGGTAGGACCGCCAACTTGGCCAGCACGCCGAAGAAGTAGTACGGGCCGTCCACCTTGTCCATCTCGCCGGTGCGCGAATCGCCCACCACCACCGCCGGTCGGTAGACGCGATGGCGCAGACCCGGCGCCGAGCGCACCAGTAGCTCGGCCTCGAACTTGGTCTGGTGATAGGGCGTCGGCAGCTGCTGGCCCACGTCGAAGTCGTCCTCGGTGTATTCGCCGGGGAAATCGCCCGCCACCGCGATCGACGACACGTGGTGCAACGTCGCGTTCAACCGCTGCGCCAGCGCGATCACCGCGCGGGTGCCCTCGACGTTGCTGGCCCGCTGTTCGGGTTCGCCGGCGGTGATGTCGTAGATCGCCGCACAGTGCACGACGTGATCGACCCGGCCCAGCTCGGCGAGCGCCTCGTCGCTCAGATGCAGCTCGGGCAGCGCACCGACCAGGGGTTTCACCCGTTCGCCCCACTCCGCCGCGAGCCGCTCGAAGCGGCCCAGCGACTGGCGTCGGACCAGCACCCACACCTGCGCCTCGGGCGCCGATTCCAGAAGACGGGACACGACGCGGCGACCGATAAACCCGGTACCGCCGGTAACGACATACCGCATGAAGACATGGTGGCGGTGGCAGCCGCGCACGTCAACTGCCGACCTTGTGTGGTGGCGACTAGCTGGATGGTGGCGACCCGCCGCGCCCGGCTACGCCGCGCTTGCGATCACCACTAGCTGTGGAAGTCGCGGATCCCGTCCCAGTCGACCAGCGTCCAGCCGGTCATCGGGTTCCCGCTGATCACCACGCGACCGGTGTTCGGAATCGGGTGGGTGTCCATCAGGCTGTCCTTGGCGTTCTGGGTGTTCAGCAGCGTCCACACCATGATCGAGTTCCGGTGCGAGAACACCACCGGGTTGCGGTGGCCGCTGTTGTAGACCTTGTTGATCGCGGCGGTGAACTGGTCGTTGAACTCCTTGCCGCTGATCGAGCCGGGGATGCTGTCGGAGACGTCGCCGTTGATCCAGTTCGCCGGCGCCAGCATGTACGTCGACTTGGCCATCGACTCGGGCTTGCCGTTGAACCAACCGGCGTCGATCTCCTGGATGCCGGGTAGCACCTCCACCTGCTTGCCGAGTTCGGCGGCCAGCGGAGCGGCGGTCTGCTGCGTCCGGATCATGGTGGAGGCGTAGACGGCGTCGTAGTCCTTGCGGCCGAGTTGGTGCGCGACCTGTTCGGCCTGTCCCTTGCCCTCCGGGGTCAGGCCGGGGCCCGGCACCTCGGTGTCGATGATGCCGCTGGCGTTGGCCTCGGACTGGGCGTGGCGGATGAACGTCACCGTGATGGACCGCGCCTGCGGTGAGCCGCCGCAGCCGGCGACGATCATCGTGGCGGTGAGCGCGGCGAGCGCGACGCCGGCCTTGCGGATCATGCTGCGCTTGGGCATGAAAGATAGCCTGCCCTGTCGACGGCTCCGGTGGGAAGGGTTTGCGTTGCTTTGTTACCGCGCGGGCCCGGTAGAGGGCCTTGATCATGCCCTCGTTTCGCCGGATGCCAGAGTGGACCGAGGATTCCTACCCAACGATCAGGAGACTTCCATGGCGATTGATCCGAGTGCCGTCGGCGCGGTCACCGAACCCATGCAGTTCGAATGGACCGATCGGGACACGCTGCTCTACGCGCTCGGCGTCGGCGCCGGGGTCGACGACCTGGCATTCACCACCGAGAACAGCCACGACATCGACCAGCAGGTGCTGCCGACCTACGCGGTGATCTGCTGCCCGGCCTTCGGCGCGGCGGGCCTGGTCGGAAAGTTCAACTGGGCCATGCTGTTACACGGATCGCAGAGCATCCGGCTGCACGCGCCGCTGCCGCCCGCCGGGAAACTCTCGGTGGTGTCGGAGGTCGCCGACATCCAGGACAAGGGCGAGGGCAAGAACGCGATCCTGGTGCTGCGCGGGCGGGGCACCGAACCGGATTCCGGGAAGTTGATCGCCGAGACGCTCACCACCTTGGTCATCCGGGGCGAGGGCGGCTTCGGCGGCATGCCGGGTCAGCGACCGGTCGCACCCGAATTCCCCGAACGCGAGCCCGACGCCCGGATCGCGCTGCCCACCCGCGAGGACCAGGCGCTGATCTACCGGCTCTCCGGGGACCGCAACCCGCTGCACAGCGACCCGTGGTTCGCGCGCGAGCTGGCCGGCTTCCCCAAGCCGATCCTGCACGGGCTGTGCACCTACGGGGTGTCGGGTCGCGCGCTGGTCGCCGAGCTCGGCGGGGGCGTCGCGGCCAACATCACCTCGATCGCCTCGCGCTTCACCTCGCCGGTGTTCCCCGGCGAGACGCTGACCACGCTGATCTGGCGCACCGAGCCGGGCAAGGCGGTGTTCCGCACCGAGGCTTCTGCTGCCGCCGATGGCGCCGATACGCGGGTGGTGCTTGACGACGGCGCGGTGGAATTCGCCTAGTGCCGATGGCGGCGACCGCCGCTAGCCACTGAGCTGATCGGCCAGCCGGTCGGTGAACTCGGCGGCCCGCGCGGGACTGTCGAGCGCGAACTGCGCGGCGGTGGCGCGGTCGCCGTCGTCGCCGTGCCGCACCAGGATCGGCACGCCGTCCGCGCGCACCGCGTCGAACGCATCCTCGTCGGTGATGTCGTCGCCGAGGTAGACCGGCGTGAGCGCACCGGAGCCGGCCTCGTGCAGGTGATCGATCACCCAGCGCAGCGTTTTGCCCTTGTCCCAGTCCAGGTCTGGGCGCAGCTCGATCACCTCGCGGCCGGTGGTGACCCGAAGCCCGTCGCGGCGGCCCGCGGCACGCACCGCCGCCAGCACCTCCCCGACACGGTCGCGTGCGGCGTTGCGGTAGTGCGCGGCGACCCCGAATCGCTTGTGCTCCACCACAACACCGGCGATCCCGCCCAGCTCGTCGCGCAGCCGCCCGGCCGCCTCCTCGAGCACTCCGATGGCGGCGGCCGCGGCCTCGTTCTCGTGGTGGGTGCCGTCGGGGGCGGTCAGCTCGAAGCCGTGGCTGCCCGCATACCAGATGTTCGGCACGCCAACGCGTTTGACCACGTCTGCCAGGTCGCGGCCGGACAGCACCGCAACCGGGCACCGCGCGGCCAGCTTCTGAAGCGCCTCGGTGGCCCCGACGACGGGCCGCGCCGCATCCGGGTCGTCGACGATGTCGGAGAGCGTGCCGTCGAAGTCGAAGAACACGGCCGGGCGCCGGGAGGCCAGCCCATCGGCCAAGGCCCGCAACGCATCCGGCAGTTGCGACATCCGGCGGTCCCCGGTGCGCACGGTGACCTCGTCCAGGTCGGCGACCACCGCGTCGGCCCCGGCCTCATCCA
>NZ_QMEU01000185.1 GCF_003284975.1 Mycobacterium colombiense | reverse complement strand
ACCGCGCCGAGGCCGAGACCGAAGAGCTGCGCACGGCTCTGGGCGCGGGCGGCACCGGCAAGGGCACCGCGGGCGCCATGCGCGGCGCGGCCGGGGCGATGAAGGACCTCGAGCGACGCCAGAAGTCGCGTCAGACCCGGGCCTCGCGCGATGCGCTGGACCGCGCGCTGATCGACCTGGCGACCTACTTCCGCGACGCGCTGATGGCCTCCGCCCTTAAAGGGGCAGCCACGGTGCGGGCCAACCACCCGGACATGGCCGAGCGGGTGGCCGCGTTGGCCGCCCATGCCCCGCCCGCGCGGCTGCTGCGCTGCATCGAAGCGGTGCTGGAGTGCCGCGAGGCGCTGGCGATCAACGTCAAGCCCAAGTTCGCCGTCGACGCCATGGTCGCCACCATCGGCCAGCAACTGCGCGACTAACCGCCTGGCTTGGGTCTGCCCGCCCGCCTGCCGTAGACTCGTGCCGCCCGGCGTGCGGGTATGCCGCCTTAGCTCAGTCGGTAGAGCGATTCACTCGTAATGAATAGGTCGGGGGTTCGATTCCCCCAGGCGGCTCCATCTTTTCACCCGACGCGTTCAGGCCGGCGCGACGAACCCCACCGGGCCCGACGCGATGCACAACGCCAGCGCGGTCGTGTTGGCCCGCACCGTGATCGCGTCGCCGGCGCCCGGCAGCCGCGCGAAGACCCGGTTGAGTCCGGGATGCACCGGCACCTTGACCTCGGGACCCTGTGTCATCGACAACGTCATCGAGCCGTCGCTGTTGGCCAGGTAGTTCAGTTCGACCGTCCAGTCGGCGGGCAGCAGCGGGCCGTCGAGGACCAGGCGCGCCGGGCGGTCCGGCTGGGCGAAGTAGCCGCACTGCGGCATCGGCCCGGGCGCGATGGTCCGGACCCAGGTCACCCGCGCCTTGATCAGCCGCCCCGAGGGGTCGAACATGCGCAACTGCGTTGTGGCGGGCGCGAACTCGGGCCTGTCCCTCAGTAAGGCGAACAGGTGGCTGGCCAGATTCTCCGGCGCGGCCACCCGCTGCAGCACGAACGGGTCGACCTCCTGATCCAGCAGCGGCGCGTCCGAGGTCGCGTGGGCCGCGGCCAGCGACGCCCGCGCGTTGCGCAGATAGGGCTGGGCCGGGTTGTCGCGCCAGCTGGTCAGGAACGTGACCGTCGAGTACAGGCTGCTGGCCACGAACAGTACCGCCACAACCGTGACCAGCGCGCTGCGTTTCGGCGAAGCGTCGAGCCAGCGCGGCCCGGCCCGCCGGTTGGGCGCGCGCAACGCCACCGCGGCCAGCAGCGCCAGCACCACGACCAGATCGGGCAGGTAGCGCAGCGTCTGCGCCAGCTCGAGCGCGGTCTGCTTCGACGAGCGCATCAGATAGATCGGCACCTGGCAGGCCACGGCGTAGCCGACGGCGATCGCCCACACCGGCCCGATGCGCTCCTTGCGCACCAGCGACACCGCCAGCGTCGCGGCCAGCGCCAGCCACCCCAGCGCCATCACCGACGGCGGGGGCGTGGCCCAGGGCGAGGCGGGCGCCCAGCGGTCCCAGTGCCACGGGCCGCCTGCCAGCCCCGGCACGATGCCATGCGTGATCGACCGCGCCAGCAGCCGGCCCGTCATCGACAGGTCCGAACTCCACCGCTGCTGATTGACCACGGCCAGATAGAGCGCGATCCAGGCGGCGGTGAGCGCCAGCGCGGCGATCCACAATCGCAGGCCGGCCCGCCACGCCGTCGCCACCGCCGATCCCAGGCTGCGATCGCCGGTCACGTGGCGCAGCAGCGCGGCCAGGGCGAACGCTACGAACGGGATCACCGCGGCCTTCTCGAAGAACAACAGCCCACCGAGGTAGACCAGCACGCCGGTCACCGCGTAACGCTGTTTGCCGGTGCGCATCAGCAGGACGGCGTCGGCGCTCACCCAGGCCAGCGCGGCCAGCATCGGCAGCGAATTCAGCGCGGCCGCCCACCACGCGAAGCCGGGCACGGCCAACGGGATGAACAGCGCGAACGTCAACGGGATCAGCAGCACCGGCCGCCAGCCCAAGATGACGTGCAGCGCGCGCAACAGCGCCAGCGAGGCCAGCAGTTGCAGCACCAGCAGGCTGACCGCCGGCCACGTCCAGTCCAGTGGCGCGAGCCGGATGATGGTGCCCGCGAGCAGAAATGCCCCGGGCATGACGTGCCCGTCGTGGTCATCGAAGAGATACGACGGCGCCAGCAGGTTGTGGGTGCCGGCCTTGCCGATGAGGATCAGGTCGTCCCAGTAGAAGTAGCCGCCGAAGGCCAGCACCGCGCGCACGGCCAGCTGCACCGCGATGAGCGCGACCGCCACGACCGCTATGTATGGTGGGCCGGTGCGTGCACTGGTTACCGGGGCAGCCGGATTCATCGGCTCGACGCTAGTCGAACGTCTGTTAGCCGACGGTCATGCGGTGGTGGGGCTGGACAACTTCGCCTCGGGCCGCGCGACCAACCTCGAGCATCTGGCCGACAACCCGGCCCACGTCTTCGTCGAGGCCGACATCGTGACCGCCGACCTGCAGGCCATCCTCGACGAGCACCGCCCGGAGGTGGTGTTTCACCTGGCGGCTCAGATCGACGTGCGGCACTCGGTGGCCGACCCGCAATTCGACGCGTCGGTCAACGTGATCGGCACCGTGCGCCTGGCCGAGGCCGCCCGCCGGGCGCAGGTGCGCAAGATCGTGCACACCTCCTCCGGCGGGTCCATCTACGGCATCCCGCCGCGCTACCCGACCAGTGAGGACGACCCGACTGATCCTGCTTCGCCCTACGCCGCCGGGAAGGTGGCGGGCGAGATCTACCTGAACACCTTCCGTCACCTGTACGGCCTGGACTGCTCGCACATCGCGCCGGCCAATGTCTATGGGCCGCGCCAGGATCCGCACGGTGAGGCCGGGGTGGTGGCGATCTTCGCCCAGGCGCTGCTGTCGGGCAAGCCCACCAAGGTTTTCGGCGACGGCGGCAACACCCGCGACTACGTCTTCGTCGACGATGTCGTGGACGCCTTCGTCAGGGCCTCCGGTGACGCCGGGGGCGGGCAGCGCTTCAACGTCGGTACCGGCATCGAAACCTCGGACCGCCAACTGCATTCGGCGGTGGCGGCCGCCGTCGGGGCGCCCGACGACCCGGAGTTCGCGCCGCCGCGGCTGGGTGACCTCAAGCGGTCCTGCCTCGATATCGCTTCTGCCGCCGAGGTCTTGGGGTGGAAGCCGAAGGTCGAGCTGTCCGAAGGGGTGGCCCGCACGGTGGAGTACTTCCGCCGGGCGCAGGCCCGCTAGCCCGTTTCGGGTGCCTGCGCGGATTCCAGTGCCACCGCGCGGGCCAGCCGCGCGTAGCGCAGCTCCAAGTCCTTGAACCGCATGTACGTGCTGAGCGTGGTGAAACAGAACGCCATGATCAGCGCGTAGAGCATCAGGTCGGTGCCGCGGCGCACCCCGAACCACTGGGCCACCACCGTGGTGTCGTCGGGACGCAGCACCGCATAGATGCCGCCCAGCACGAACACCACGTAGCCCACCTTCACCCAGGCCTTCGACCGCGAATTGCGCCGCGAGCGCAGCAGATACACCAGCAGCGCGACGATCGACCCGATGAGCAGCACCTGAATCCAGTTCATGGAGTCCTCCCTCGCAGGAATCCGTCGAAAATGATGTTGACGCCGTTGAGCAGGGGCTGCCCCTTGGACCTCGAGTACTCGGTGTAGAGCACCTCGATCGGCTCTTCGGCTACGCGCCAATGGTTTTCGTCGATCAGCATGACGAATTCGTTGGCGTGGCTCATGCCGCTCATGGTGATGTCCAGCCCGTCGGCGACCTTCTTGTTGAACACCCGCAGCCCATTGTTGGTGTCGGTCAGGCCAAGTCGGCGGCCGCGCCGGCTCAGCCGCGCCGCGGTCTGCAGCACGATCCGTTTCACCAGCGGCGGCCGGGCCCCCCGCTGGGTGCCGAACCGGGTGCCGATCACGACGTCGACGTCCCCGGCGCGCAACCGGTCGACCATGGTCGCCAGGTCCTTGACGCGGTGCTGGCCGTCGGCGTCGAACGTGGCGAAGACCTCGGCCCCCGGCTGCCTGCGGGCGTACTCCACGCCGGTCTGGATGGCCGCGCCCTGCCCGAGGTTGATCGGGTGGCGCACCAGGTGAGCCCCGGCCCGCCGGGCGATCTCACCGGTGTCGTCGGCGCTGCCGTCGTCCACGCAGACGACGTTGTCGAATACCGAGCGCACGTCGGCAACCACCTCGCCGATGACAGCTGCTTCGTTGAAGGCGGGAATGACGACCCAGACGACCGAATAATGCGTTTCAGTACCCATCTAAGCCCACAAGGTACACGCTGGTGCAGGCCGAATCAGCCGGTAGAGCGCGCGGCGCGCGACAGCGCCACCAAATGGACGCCGATGCCCACCACCGGGCCGCACAGCAACCCGACCACGGTCCGGGTCTGCAGGGACAACGGCAGCAAAAGCAGCAGTCCCGAGGCGACCGTGGCGCTCACCCAGCCCAACGAGTAGGCCCGGTGCAACGCGGCGGCCACCGCCGCCGCCCCGGTCAGCGTCAGCATGGCGATCGCCACCGCCGCCGCGGTCAG
>NZ_QMEU01000184.1 GCF_003284975.1 Mycobacterium colombiense | reverse complement strand
GCCGCCGCCGGAGCCGCCCCACCGATCGCACCCACCGACTTGGCGATCTGCGTAAAGGTGTTGGCCATACCGGTACTGAAGTACGGCAGACCCTCGGTGTTGTAGAACAACCCCGCAAACGGGCTGTAGCCGTTGACCAGTGTTCCCAGGTTGGTGGGCAGGCTGGTCTGCCCGGTCAGCAGGAACCAGACCTCCGACAGCGGATCCGTGGTCGTCGTCGCCGCGGTCGTCGCCGCGGTGGTCGTGGCGTTGGTCGACGTGGTCGTCGCGGGCTGTGCCAGCGCCTGCAGGGTCTTCGACGTGTTGGTCGCCGTGGAGTTGGCCGTGGCGTTGGTGACCGCCGCGCCCTGGGTGGCCTGACCCGACGGGTTGGTGACCTCAGGCGCCTTCTGGAACTGGGCCACCTTCGTCGCCGAGGCCGACTGGCCCGCATAGCTGTACATCGCGGCCGCGTCTTGGGCCCAGTACTCGCCGTACTGCGCCTCCAGCTGCGCGATCAGCGGGGTGTTCTGCCCCAGCACGTTGGTCGCCTGCAGCTGGCTCACCTGCGTGCGGTTCACCGCGATCAGCGGGGGCGGCACCGAGGAGGCCAGAGCGGTCTCGTAGGCCGCCGCGGCGGTGCGAGCCTGGGTGGCCGCCTCCTCGGCCTGAGCGGCGGTCGTGGTCAGCCACGCCGCGTACGGCGCGGCCGCCTGCGCCATCGCCGTGGACGCGGTCCCCAGCCACTCCTCGCTGTTCAGCGAGGTGATGACGTTGTCATAGCTGAGCGCGGCCGAGTTCAGTTCGGCCGCGAGCGCGCTCCATGCCGACGCCGCAGCCAGAAACGAACCCGACCCCGGACCCGAGTAGATCCGCGCCGAATTGAACTCCGGTGGGAACGCCCCATAATCCACCACGAATGTGCCCCTTAACCTGTGATGTTCGAATCGATGCGTCGAGTAGTAGATGACGTTAACGCGCTGGTGAGCACCGCTACGCCGGACAGAGGAGTAGCGGCGGTCCGGCGCGCCTTTGCGCCGGGCGTCGGGGCCGGCCGCCCGATGCCGGCCGACCCCCCCGACGTGCGCCCGAATATTGAACGTGAGCTGCGCGAATGGTCGAATTCCCGCGCCCCTCGGCCGCGGATGCCGAGGACCGATGCCGGCGGGACCGGGCGCAGGTGCATCGAGGCCGGGAATAAAATCCGGCCGCGGCTAACGGTGAGGGTGTGCATGCTGCGATTCCGCCGCTTATCCGGCCGATGGCGGGCGTGTCAGCACGCTGTAGCGGAACCCGTATTTGTTGACGTACCCGGCGGCCGCGCCGCGCCGCCCGACCGACCCGACCGGCATGCCGCGCAGCAGCCCGTTGGCCGGTGAATTCGCTCCACCCGCCGCCGCGGCCTCGATGGGAGTGGCCTCCTCGGACAGCGCCGCGGGGGTGACCGACGAGGTCAGCGTCGCCCAGTGCTGGGGAACCGAGAGCATCCCGACCCGCGCGGCCTGCCCCGTCCCGGCCGAGATCGCGCTCACGTGCCCCACCCCACCCAGGTTGCCCAGCCCCAGGCTCGCGAACTGCGGCGTGGGATACCAGGCACCACCGGCGCCGGCCGTGCTACCACCGGGACCCGAGATCAGCTGCTGGGCGATCGACGACCAGAAGCTGGTGATGCCGTTCGAGAAATAGGCGAGGCCGGTGGTCTGCTTCAGCAAGGTGCCGTACATGCCGGTGTTCAGGCCGGCGTAGTTGTTGGTCGGCGTGGGCAGCCCGTACTGCAGGAAGCCGTCTATCAGGTTCTGCAGCCAAGTGAACGGTCCCGGCTGCGACGCCGTCGTCGTCGAGGCCTGCGTCACCGCCTGCGTGGTGGCCGTCAAGGCTTGCGGAGTCGCCAGCTGCGAGGTCGTCTGGGCGGTGTTGCCCGCCGGCTCGGCGACTGCCTGCGCGACCGCGGCGGCCTGGTTGGAGTCGGCTTCGGGCGTGGTGGTGTTGGGCGGCGACGTCAACGGGGTCAGCTGCGAGGCGGCCAACGACGCGGCGGCGTAGCCGTACATCGCCGCGGCGTCCTGGGCCCACATCTCCATGTACTGCGCCTCGGTCGCCGCGATCGCCGGGGTGTTCTGCCCGAAAAAGTTCGTCGCGACCAGGGTCGCCAGCAGCACCCGGTTGGCGGCGATCACCGGCGGCGGCACCGTCATCGCGAACGCCGCCTCAAACGCAGCGGCCGCCGCCCGGGCCTGGCCCGCCGTCTCCTCGGCCTGCGCGGCCAGGACGCTCAACCAGCTCACGTACGGCGTCACCGCCGACAACATGGACGCCGAGGCCGGCCCCACCCACGGCGCCTGGATCAGTTCCGAAATCACCGACGTGTACCCGCTCGCGGCACTGCCCAACTCGGCGCCCAGCCCATCCCAGGCGGCGGCCGCGGCCATGAGCGGACCCGACCCCGGACCCGCGTACATGCGACCGGAGTTGATCTCCGGCGGAAATGCCCCGAAGTCCATGGTTACGAAGCACCGGGCTCGAACGACATGTATCCCCTCGCAGGTGATCTCTTGGCGATGACCATCAGAATTTGCTTGTTCGGAAGGCTAAATGGCCGCGCCGCCCAGCGCCGCACCCGTGATGCCGCCACAGCTGCGGCCGGCCAGGCGCCGGCGGCGCGTTACCCCGTGGCGGCGCCATCGGGGCGCCCCCGGGACGCGTCGCGCCGGCACCGTCGTTACCTGCGGGAACGCCCCGTCATCAGGTGCCCTCAGCGGCGCCTTCGGGTGAGCCCGCGGGCGGTTGCGGCGGGGCCGCGCCTACGCGAAAAGCCCAGCGCGGGATAAAAATCCGGCAGCAGATAAAGCCCGCTGGAGATTCGCTGCGGCGTGCCCGGATGCGACGTCCGGGCACGCGGAAACGCGCCCTGCCGCCGGTGTTTGGCGACAGGGCGCGTCCTGGTTTTGCGCCAGAGTTGCTGGGGCCGAAGCTATCCCGCGAAGGGCGGCCGGGCCATGACGGTGGGCCGGAATCCGTACTTGGGACCCGCCACCCCGTGCCCGCCGGCACCGGCACCGGCCAGCGGCATGCCACCGAGCAGGTTGCCGGGTCCGCCGGCGGCCTCCGGGGCCGCGCTGATGCTGCTGACCGGAATCGCATGCCCCAGCGCCGGCGCCGCCGGCGCCCCCGACCAGGCCACCGGCACCGACAACTTGCCAGCCACCGAGGCCGCGCTGCCCAACGCCGCCACCGGGTGAGCCGCCGCAGCACCGCCACCCAACATCCCACCCAGACCACCAAGCCCCGGCAACGCCTTGGCCGCCGCCGGAGCCGCCCCACCGATCGCACCCACCGACTTGGCGATCTGCGTAAAGGTGTTGGCCATACCAGTACTGAAGTACGGCAGACCCTCGGTGTTGTAGAACAGGCTGGCAAACGGGCTGTAACCGTTCACGGCCGAGCCCAGGCTGGTCGGCAGGCTGGTCTGCCCGGTCAGCAGGAACCACAGCTCCGACAGCGGATCCGTGGTCGCCTGCGTCGCGGCCTGGGTCGTGGCGTTGGTTGTCGTCTGCGCCGCGGGCTGCGCCAAGGACTGCAGGGCCTTGGTGGTGTTGGTCGCCGTGGAGTTGGCCGTGGCGTTGGTGACCGCCGCGCCCTGGGTGGCCTGACCCGACGGGTTGGTGACCTCCGGCGCCTTCTGGAACTGGGCCACCTTCGTCGCCGAGGCCGACTGCCCCGCATAGCCGTACATCGCGGCGGCGTCCTGGGCCCAGTACTCGCCGTACTGCGCCTCCAGCTGCGCGATCGTGCCCGTGTTCTGCCCCAGCACGTTGGTCTGGATCAACTGCTGAACCAGTGCCCGATTGCTCGCGATCACGGGCGGGGGCACCACCGACGAGAACGCCGTCTCGAACGCGGCCGCGGCGGCATTGGCCTGCGTGGCCGCCTCCTCGGCCTGGGCCGCGGTGATGCTCAACCACTCCGCATACGGAGTCGCCGCCTGCACCATCGCCGCCGAGGCGGTCCCCGTCCACTCCTCGCTCGACAGCTGAGTCACCACGTTCTGGTAACTCAACGCGGCCGATTGCAACTCCGCGGCAATCGCATTCCACGCCGACGCCGCGGTGGTAAACGACTCCGAACCCGGACCGGCATAGATCCGCGCCGAATTGACCTCCGGCGGAAGTGCTCCGAAATCCAACATCATCGACTCCTTAACCAGTCGCGGCCGCGTTGGCCGCCTCAGTCACCGCGTAGGACCCGGAGCTGGTGCTCAGGGTGTTGACGAACATTTCGTGGATCGCCGCCGCTTGCGCGCTGACGGCCTGGTACATCTGGGCGTGCGCCGCGAACTGTGCCGCCGTCAGCGCCGACACCTCGTCGGCAGCGGCCGGCACCACCCCCGTCGTCGGGGCCGCAGCGGCGGCGTTCTGGGCGCTCAGCGTTGAGCCGATGGTTTGCAGGTTGCCCGCTGCGGCTGCCAACGCCTCGGGCTGCGTGGTCACGAAAGACATCTAGCTTCCTTCCCCTTCCGTGGGACTCATCTGGGCTGGTTGGTTATCCGGCCGAGGGTGGCCGGGTCAGCACGCTGTAGCGGAACCCGTATTTGTTGACGTAGCCGGCGGCCGCGCCGCGCCGCCCGACCGACCCGACCGGCATG
>NZ_QMEU01000183.1 GCF_003284975.1 Mycobacterium colombiense | reverse complement strand
CCCCACCACACCCGCCCGGTGCGGTTCGTCTGGTTGCGGACCCCGGCCACCCGGACCCGGCTGCTGGACCGCATGAAGGACAAGTGGCGCGCCGACCTCGCCGGTGACGGCCGGCCCGCCGACTCGATCGACCGCCGGGTGGCGCGCGGCCAGATCCTCTACGACGCGCCCGAGGTCGTCATCCCTTTCCTGGTGCCCGACGGCGCCCACTCCTATCCCGACGCCGCGCGCACCGACGCCGAGCACACCATGTTCACCGTTGCGGTCGGTGCGGCCGTGCAGGCCTTGCTGGTCGCGCTGGCGGTGCGCGGGGTGGGCAGCTGCTGGATCGGCTCGACGATCTTCGCCGCCGACCTGGTGCGCGCCGAGCTCGACCTGCCCGCCGACTGGGAGCCGTTGGGCGCCATCGCCATCGGCTATGCCGCCGAACCGGCCGGGCCGCGCGATCCGGCGGACGCCGATGATCTGCTGATCCGCAAGTGATGCCGGATTTTTGAAAGATACTGAGCCCATGACGTTCGCGGGCAAGGCGGCGGCCACGGCCGACAAGCTCCGCGGCGGCTACTACACGCCAAAGCCGGTGGCCCGCTTCCTGGCCGGCTGGGTCCGCGAGGCCGGGCCCAGGATCGTCGAGCCCTCCTGCGGTGACGGCGCCATCCTGCGCGAGCTGGCGGGCGTGAGCGACGAGGTCCGCGGCGTCGAGCTGATCGCGGGCGAGGCGGCCAAGTCGCGCCGGTTCGCGCCCGTCGACAACGCGAGCCTGTTCGGCTGGCTCGCCACCGCCGAACCCGGCGGCTGGGACGGCGTCGCCGGCAACCCGCCCTACATCCGATTCGGCAACTGGCCCGCGCGGCAGCGCGATCCGGCGCTGGAGGTGATGCGGCGCGAGGGCCTGCGCCCCACCCGGCTGACCAACGCCTGGGTCCCGTTCGTGGTGGCGAGCACCGTGCTGGTGCGCGACGGCGGGCGGGTGGGTCTGGTGCTCCCGGCCGAGCTGCTCCAGGTCACCTACGCCGCACAGTTGCGCGAGTTCCTGCTGAGCCGATTCCGCGAGATCACCCTGTTGACCTTCGAGCGCCTGGTCTTCGACGGCATCCTGCAGGAGGTCGTGCTGTTCTGCGGCGTGGTGGGCCGCGGCCCCGCCCGCATCCGCACCGTGCACCTGCGAGACGCCGACGCGCTGGCGCGCGCGGACCTGGACGCCGAATGGGCGCCCGCGCTGCTGCACGAAAACGAGAAATGGACCAAGTACTTTCTGGACCCCGCCGCGATCGGGCTGCTGCGCGCGCTGAAGGGTTCCGGCGCCATGTCGAAGCTCGGCTCTTTCGCCGACGTGGACGTCGGCATCGTGACCGGGCGCAACGCCTTCTTCACCTTCACCGACGCCCGGGCCGGGGAGCTGGGGCTGCGGCCGCACTGCGTCCCGCTCGTTTCGCGCAGCGCCCAGCTGTCCGGGCTGATCTACGACACCGATTGCCGGACAAGCGATGTCGCCGCCGGACACCGCAGCTGGCTGCTCAACGCGCCGCCCGAGCCGGCCGACGCCGCGCTGAGCGCCCACATCCGCGCCGGCGAGGCCGCCGGGGTGCACCGCGGCTACAAGTGCTCGATCCGTAAGCCCTGGTGGCGCACGCCGTCGCTGTGGCAGCCCGACCTATTCCTGCTGCGCCAGATCCACCGGGCGCCGCGGCTGACCGTCAACGCCGCGGCGGCCACGAGCACCGATACCGTGCACCGGGTGCGCGTGACCACCGGCTCCGATGTCCCCGTCGATCCGGCCGCGCTGGCCGCGGTGTTCCACAACAGCGCGACATTCGCGTTCGCCGAGATCCTCGGCCGCAGCTACGGCGGGGGCGTTTTGGAGCTCGAGCCCCGCGAGGCCGAGCAGCTGCCCATTCCGCCGCCGGCGCTCGCCGATGCCGGGCTGGCCTGCGACGTGGACCTGTTGCTCAAGGCCAACGAGATCGACAAGGCGCTCGACGTCGTCGACCGGCGCGTGCTGATCGACGGCCTGGGCCTGCGTGCCGAGGTGGTTGCCGGCTGCCGTGCGGCGTGGGCGTCGCTGCGGGACAGGCGCAATCGGCGGGGGTCGCGATGAGCGTTCGCGACTCGGCGATCGCGATGCTATCCGGCTGGGATCCCCCGGACCCGGCCCAGGACTCGGTGCGGCACGCCGTGCTGGCCTTCGTGCACGCCCGCAGCGATGCCTGCCGCCGCGAGTGCGTGCCCGGCCACGTCACCGCGTCGGCGCTGGTGCTCGACCACTCCGGCGATCGGGTGCTGCTGACCCTGCACCGCCGCCTGGGCCGGTGGGTGCAGCTGGGCGGCCACTGCGACGACGGCGACGCCGACATCGTCGCGGCGGCGCTGCGGGAGGCCACCGAGGAGTCCGGGATCGACGGGCTGCGCATGCCACCGCGGCTGGCCGCGGTGCACGTGCATCCGGTGGTGTGCTCGCTGGGGGTGCCGACCCGCCATCTGGATCTGCAATTCGTCGCGCACGCGCCGGCCGGGGCGCGGATCGCGATCAGCGACGAGTCCGACGACCTGCGGTGGTGGCCCGTCGACGCCCTGCCGGACGGAACGGATTACGCGCTGGCGTATTTGGTCGAGCGGGCCCAGGCCCAGGTCCGCGGAGTGTGAAGTCAACTTCACACTCAGCAGATCAAGCCCGGCTAGACGTCGGACGAGTAGCGGATCCCGCCGTCGGGAATCGACACCCCCGGCCACACCCGGGCGCCGCGCAACAGCTCGCAGCGGGCCCCGATGTCGGCGCCGTCGCCGATCACCCCGTCGCGGATCAGCGCCCGGGGGCCGATGCGCGCGCCGAAGCCGATGATCGAGCGCTCGATCACGCTGCCCGCCTCGACCTTGACGCCGTCGAAGATCACCGCGCCGTCCAGCCGCACGCCGGGGCCGATCTCGGCGCCACGCCCGACGACCGTCCCGCCGACCAGCACCGCGCCCGGCGACACCGCCGCGCCGTCGTGCACCAACTGCTCGCCGCGGTGGCCGTGCAGGGCCGGCGAGGGCGCGATGCCCCGCACCAAATCGGCCGAGCCACGGACGAAGTCCTCCGGCGTGCCCATGTCGCGCCAGTAGCTGGCGTCGACGTAGCCGCAGACCTTGACGTCGGGATCCGACAGCAGCGCGGGAAACACCTCGCGTTCCACCGACACCTCACGGCCGCGCGGGATCCGGTCGATCACCGCGCGCGAGAAGACGTAGCAGCCGGCGTTGATCTGGTCGGTCGGCGGATCCTGGGTCTTCTCCAGGAATGCGGTCACCCGGCCCTCCTCGGTGGTCACGCAGCCGAACGCCCGAGGGTCGCCGACGCGGACCAGGTGCAGGGTGACGTCGGACTCCTGGGCGGAGTGGAAGTCGAGCATCTGACCGAGGTCGGCCCCGGAGAGCACGTCGCCGTTGAACACCATCACGGTGTCGTGCCGCAGATGCCCTGCGACGTTGGCGATTCCGCCGCCGGTGCCCAGCGGCCGCTCCTCGGTGACGTACTCGATCTGCAGGCCCAGCTTGGAGCCGTCGCCGAACTCCGCCTCGAACACCGCCGCCTGATACGACGTGCTGAGGATGACGTGCTCGATGCCCGCCGCGGCGACCCGCGACAGCAGATGGGTCAGGAACGGCAACCCGGCGGTGGGCAGCATCGGCTTGGGCGCCGACAGCGTCAGCGGCCGCAGCCGGGTGCCCTTGCCCCCGACCAGGATCACCACATCGACTTGCGGACCGCCCACCAGATCAGCCACCTCAGTGTCGCCCTTCCAGGAGTTTCTGCCGCCCGGCCGCGCGCAGCGCGCTGCGCACCATCAGCCGCGACCGCACCGCCAGCGAGGCGCGCAGCGTCCAGCGCAGCGGAGCGCGCAACCAGCCGGAATGCCGGTCGGCCAGGAACATATACGTGCTCTTGTGGTGCGCGGCGAGGTGGTTGGCGGGGTCCCCGCCGGTGGAGTGGCCCTTGTGGTGCAGCACCTCGGCCGACGGCACGTAGACGGAAAGCCAGCCGGCCTTGCCCAGCCGGTCGCCCAGGTCGACGTCCTCCATGTACATGAAGTAGCGCTCGTCGAATCCGCCGATCTGGCCGAACGCCGACCGGCGCACCAGCAGGCACGAGCCCGACAGCCAGCCCACCGGCCGCTCGGTGGGCTCGAGGCGCTCCTGGCGGTAGGCCGCCGACCACGGATTGCTCTTCCAGAACGGCCCGAGGACTGCATGCATGCCGCCGCGGATCAGGCTGGGCAGGTGGCGCGCCGACGGGTACACCGACCCGTCGGGATCGCGGACCAGCGGCCCCAGTGCGCCGGCGCGTGGCCAGCGCGCCGCGGCGTCGAGCAGCGCGTCGATGCTGCCTGGGCCCCACTGCACGTCGGGGTTGGCGACGATCACCCAGTCGTCGTCGCGGTCCAGCTGCGCGACGGCCCGATTGATCGCTGTGCCGTAGCCGAGGTTGGCGCCGGTGTGGAACAGCCGCACGTTGGGGTAGCGCTCGACGGCCGCCTGCGGGGTGCCGTCGGTGGAGCCGTTGTCGGCCAGCAGCACGCACACCTCGCGCTCGGTGGCCAGCGACAGCGAGGCCAGGAAGCGCTCCAGGTGTGGGCCCGGTGAGTAGGTCACCGTCACGACCGGCAGGGCGTCAGTCACGCGTAGAGGGTACCGGCCGCTCG
>NZ_QMEU01000182.1 GCF_003284975.1 Mycobacterium colombiense | reverse complement strand
CACCGCGATGACGGTGTTGAGCGGGTTGTCCACCGGATCCGACGGGGACGGCAACTGGGCGAGCGCGTCGACCTGCTCGGCCGGCGGCGGCCGCAGTCCGAATTCCTGAACAAGGTCCGTCATCCACGGCAGGCCGGTGCTCCGGTCGACGACCTCGCCGGCGGAATTCACCACCGCGACCGCCCCGACGGTCACACCGGACGGCAGCGTCCTCGACGCGGTTCCGACGCCGCCCTTGAGCGCCCCGGCGCGCGCGCCCACCCCGGCGCCGACCGTCCCGACGGCTAACTCTCCATCGGTGGCGGCCGCACAGGCCGCGTAACCGAACTCTGCCGTCGGCCGGCACTGCCAACCCCCGACCGGCAGATCGAAGATCACCGCTGTCGGCACGATCGGGACCACACCGCCGTCCATCGCCACGCCGCGCTCGTGTTCTTCCAGGAAGCGCATCACACCGTCGGCGGCGGCCAGGCCGAAGGCGCTGCCCCCGGCGAGCAACACCGCGTCGACGAACCGCACCGTGTTGGCCGGATCCAGCAGATCGGTCTCGCGGGTGCCGGGCGCACCGCCGCGGCAGTCGACGGCGCCGACGGTCCCCGGCGGGGTGAGTATGACGGTGACGCCGCAGGCCCAGCCGGCACCCAGGGACGCGTCGGGATCAAGTCGTTGGTAGTGGCCGACACGGATGCCCCCGACGTCGGTGATGGCGCTCACCTCCTCGCCCGACGCGGTCATCGGGACCCCATGAGCACCAGCACCAGGTACTCCTGCAGCACCGTCAGCCACTGGTAGACGTCGAAGTGCACGGCCAGCGGATGGTCGGCGGGCAGGCGCTCCGGGCCGTCGGGTCCCACCTCGAGCATGACGCCCAGCGTCAGCCGGATGTCGTTGACCGCTGCGATCCAGCAGTTCGCGTCGTCCTCGTCGAGCTCGAAGCGGCCGCCGTCGTCCGGAACCGTGCTCAGCAACCGCTGCGCGGCAACGCGTTTGGCGTCGACGATGCCGGGCTCGTGCAGGCTGCGCAGGGCGGCGTTCAGGCTGTCCGCGGCCTCGGACGGCTCGGTGTCATCGTCGTCGGGCCGATAGAAATCGGGCAGCAGCCGACGCAACGTGGGGTCTTTCGGCGGTTCGGCGTTGCCGGTCTTGATCCCGGTGATCTCCTCGAGTTCGTCTGCCGGCGAACCGGATTCACGCTCGTCGAGCAGGCCGATCATCGCCGTGGCCAGATTCTTGAGCAGGGCGGCCTCATGCGATGCCAGCGACGACCGGAAACGGGGACCGTCAGCGGTCTCGATCCGCTTCCATTTGCGCACAGGGAATCGCCAGCGCCTCGACCGTCAGCGGTCCTGCTGCATTGTCGCCCACAGACCGGCGGCGTGCAGCTTGGACACATCGACTTCCATGGACTCCCGGCTGCCGGCGGACACCACGGCCTTGCCCTCGTTGTGCACCTGCAGCATCAGCTTGGTGGCGTGTGGCTCGCTGTAGCCGAACAGCTTCTGGAACACATAGGTCACGTAGGTCATCAAATTAACCGGGTCGTCCCAGACGATCGTGACCCACGGGCTCGCCGTGGCCTCTACCGGAGCGGACTCTCGTTGTCCTGTAGTGCCCGGCTTAGTGGGCGCTGACATAACAACCATGGCCTACACGATACCGAGGGATGGACGACGTTTCCGAGCCCCGAGGGCAGCCGATACCGTTATGGGATGAACGACCCGGTCGTTATTGGGCTGCTGACCGACAAGTACGAGTTGACGATGCTGGCGGCGGCGCTGCGCGACGGCAGCGCCGATCGACGGACCACCTTCGAGCTTTTCGCCCGCCGGCTTCCCCAAGGACGCCGTTACGGCGTGGTCGCCGGCACCGGCCGGCTGCTCGAGGCGCTGCCGCAGTTCACCTTCGACGACCAGGCGTGCCAGTCGCTGGGGCAGTTCCTCGACCCAGATACGTTGCGCTACTTGCGCGAATTTCGGTTCGGCGGCGACATCGACGGCTACGCCGAAGGCGAGCTGTACTTCCCCGGATCCCCGGTGCTGTCGGTGAGCGGGACGTTCGCCGAATGCGTGGTGCTCGAGACGCTGGCGCTGTCGATTTTCAACCACGACACCGCCGTCGCCTCGGCCGCTGCGCGGATGGTGAGCGCGGCCAGGGGGCGCCCGCTGATCGAGATGGGGTCGCGGCGAACCCACGAGCAGGCCGCGGTCGCCGCGGCCCGCGCGGCCTACATCGCCGGCTTCGACGGCTCCTCCAACCTGGAGGCGCAGCGCTGCTACGGAATACCCGCCGAGGGCACCTCCGCGCACGCGTTCACCATGCTGCACGCGCGCGCCGACTCCCCGACGGAATCGACCGAACTGGCGGCGTTTCGGGCACAGGTCGACGCCCTGGGCGCGGACACCACCCTGCTGGTGGACACCTATGACGTGACGACCGGGGTGGCCAATGCCGTCGCCGCCGCCGGTACGGGGCTCGGCGCGGTCCGCATCGACTCCGGCGAACTGGGCGTGCTGGCCCGCCAGGTCCGCCGGCAGCTCGACGAGCTTGGCGCCACCCGGACCCGCATCGTGGTCTCGGGTGACCTCGACGAGTTCTCCATCGCGGCCCTGGCCGCCGAACCGGTGGACAGTTACGGCGTGGGCACGTCGCTGGTGACCGGCTCGGGCGCCCCGACCGCGAACATGGTCTACAAACTCGTCGAGGTGGACGGCATGCCGGTGCAAAAGCGCAGCAGCCACAAGGAATCTCACGGCGGACACAAGGAGGCGCTGCGGCTGTCCCGCGACTCCGGCACCATCACCGAGGAGGTGGTGTATCCGGCCGGACAGCAGCCCGCCGTCTCCGAACCGGCCCGGGTACTGACCGTCCCGCTGGTGCGCGGCGGCGAGCTGGTGTCCAAACCGAACCTCGCGGCGGCGCGCGAGCTGGTAACTTCCGGGCTGCGCAGTCTGCCGTGGGAGGGATTGAACTTGTCGCACGGCGATCCCGCGGTCACCACGACGCAGATTCCCAACCAGCGAAGAGGGTAGCCACGTCCGACGTGTCCGTGTCCGAGCTGCTGGCCACCGCCGTGGCCGCGCTCGGCGGCAGTGAGCGCAGCGGCCAACAGGAGATGGCCGCCGCGGTGGCGCGGGCCTTCGCCACCGAGGAGCACCTGGTGGTGCAGGCCGGCACCGGTACCGGCAAGTCGCTCGCGTATCTGGTGCCCGCGCTCGTGCACGCCCTCGACGACGACTCCCCCGTCGTCGTGTCCACGGCCACGATCGCTCTGCAGCGCCAGCTCGTCGACCGCGATCTGCCCCGGCTGGTCGACGCGCTGGCCGATGCGCTGCCGCGCCGCCCGCAGTTCGCGTTGCTCAAGGGTCGGCGAAACTATCTGTGCCTGAACAAGATTCACAACGGCGCGGCCGCCGACGGCGCGGATGCCGACGACCGGCCGCAGGAGGAACTGTTCAATCCGATGGCGGTCAGCGCCCTGGGCCGCGACGTGCAACGGCTCACCGAATGGGCGTCGAGCACCGAATCCGGTGATCGCGACGACCTCAAGCCCGGCGTGCCGGACCGATCCTGGTCGCAGGTCAGCGTGTCCGCACGGGAATGCCTCGGCGTGGCGCGCTGCCCGTTCGGTACCGAGTGCTTCTCCGAACGCGCGCGCGGCCGTGCGGGTCAGGCCGACATCGTCGTCACCAACCACGCGCTGCTGGCCATCGATGCGGTGGCCGAATCGGCGGTCCTGCCCGAGCACGCGCTGCTGGTGGTCGACGAGGCGCACGAGTTGGTGGACCGGGTGACGTCGGTGGCCACCGCGGAGCTGACGTCGGCGGCCCTCGGGGTGACCGCCCGGCGGATCGCCCGCCTGGTGGAGCCGGAACTGATCCAGCGCCTGGAGGCGGCGACGGCCAACTTCGCCTCGGTCATCCACGACGGCACGCCGGGCCGCATCGATCGCCTCGATGAGGAGCTGGCGACCTATCTGACGGCACTGCGCGACGCCGCGACGGCGGGGCGCTCGGCGATCGAGCGCACGAACGACCCCAAGGCGGCGTCGGCGCGCGCCGAAGCCGTTGCGGCGCTGAGCGAGATATCGGACACCGCGTCGCGCGTGCTCGCGTCCTTCGGCCCGGCCATCCCCGACCGCACCGACGTGGTGTGGCTGGAGCACGAGGAGATCAGGGGCGCGGCGCGCCCGGTGCTGCGGGTGGCCCCGCTGTCGGTCGCGGGGCTGCTGCGGTCCCGGGTGTTCTCGCGTTCGACGGTCGTGCTCACGTCGGCCACGCTGACCATCGGCGGCTCGTTCGACGCCATGGCCACGGCGTGGGGGCTGACCGGTGCGGACGACGACGCGCGGTGGCGCGGCCTGGATGTGGGTTCGCCGTTCCAGCACGCCAAAGCCGGAATCCTGTACGTGGCCGCGCACCTGCCGCCACCGGGACGCGACGGCACCGGCTCCGCCGAGCAGCTGAGCGAAATCGCCGAACTCATCGCCGCCGCCGACGGGCGCACCCTGGGGCTGTTCTCGTCGATGCGGGCGGCCCGTGCCGCCGCCGAGGCCATGCGCGGCCGGCTGTCGACGCCGGTGCTGTGTCAGGGCGACGACAGCACCTCGGCGCTCGTCGAGCAGTTCAGCGCCGACCCCCAGACCTCGCTGTTCGGCACCCTGTCGCTGTGGCAGGGCGTCGACGTGCCCGGTCCGTCGCTGTCGCTGGTGTTGATTGACCGCATCCCGTTTCCCCGGCCCGACGAC
>NZ_QMEU01000181.1 GCF_003284975.1 Mycobacterium colombiense | reverse complement strand
CGCGGATACCGTCCGAGTAGTCGTTGGCGTAGTTGACGCCGACGGTCAGCGCGAGCGCGACGGCCAGCGCCAGCAGCGCCTTCCACCACACCGCCGATCCCAGCCATGCCGCCGCCCCGGTGCCCGCGACCACCGGCGCCACCGCGTTGGGCAGCGTCCGCGGCCGCGCGCCCGAAATCCACTGCCCGATATTGGCCACACGAACATCCTGCCAGGACGCGGGCCCGCGGTCGGCGGGCCGCACCGGCGATCGCCCGAGGCGTCATGCACCACAATGGTCGGATGCTCGGAGTCATCGGTGGCAGCGGCTTCTACACCTTCTTCGGATCCGACGCCCGCGACGTCACCGTCGACACTCCGTACGGTTCGCCGAGCGCGCCGGTCACCGTCGGCGCCGTGGGTGACCACGAGGTGGCCTTCCTGCCCCGCCACGGCGCCAAGCACGAGTTCTCCGCGCACACCGTGCCGTATCGGGCCAACATGTGGGCGCTGCGCAAGCTCGGCGTGCGCCGGGTGCTCGCGCCGTGCGCGGTCGGCAGCCTCAAACCCGAACTCGGCCCCGGCGCTGTCGTGGTGCCCGACCAACTCGTCGACCGCACCCGGGGCCGGGCCGACACGTATTTCGACTCCGGCGGCATCCACGTCGACTTCGCCGACCCGTACTGCCCGGCGCTGCGCGACGCGGTGACCGGCCTGCCCGACGTGCCGCGCGTCGTTGACGGCGGCACCATGGTGGTGATCCAGGGTCCGCGCTTTTCCACCCGCGCCGAAAGCCGGTGGTTCGCCTCAGCGGGTTTCTCGCTGGTCAACATGACCGGCTACCCGGAGGCGGTGCTCGCTCGTGAACTCGAAATGTGCTATGCGGCAATCGCTTTGGTGACCGACCTGGATGCCGGCGTGAGCGCCGGCGAGGGCGTGAAGGCTGTCGACGTGTTCGCCCAGTTCGAGAAGAACGTCGAACTGTTCAAGACGCTGGTGCGCCAGGCCATCGCCCGCATCGCCGCCGACCGCAGCTGCACGCACTGCCTGCCGCACGCCGGCGTCACCTTGCCCATCGAGCTGCCGTGAGGGTGCTGCTGACCGGGGCGGCCGGCTTCATCGGTGCGCGGGTCGACGCCGCCCTGCGGGCGGCGGGACACAAGGTGATCGCCCTGGACGCGTTGCTGCCCGCCGCGCACGGGCCGAATGCGGTGCTGCCGCCGGGATGTCAGCGCGTCGACGTGCGCGACGCCGACGCGCTGGCCCCCCTGCTGGCGGGCGTGGACGTGGTGTGTCATCAGGCGGCGATGGTGGGTGCGGGCGTGGACGCCTCCGACGCCCCCGCCTACGGCGGCCACAACGACCTGGCCACCACGGTGCTGTTGGCGCAGATGTTCGCCGCCGGGGTGCACCGCCTGGTGCTGGCCTCGTCGATGGTGGTGTACGGCCAGGGCAGCTATGACTGCGAGCGGCACGGGCCCGTGGATCCGCTGCCGCGGCGGCACGCCGACCTGGACGCCGGGGCCTTCGAGCACCGCTGCCCGATCGGCGGGGAGGAACTGCGCTGGCGCCTGGTCGACGAGGACACCTGCCTGCGGCCGCGCAGCCTGTACGCCGCCAGCAAGACCGCCCAGGAGCATTACGCTCTGGCCTGGGCCGAGGCCACGGGCGGCTCGGTGGTGGCGCTGCGCTACCACAACGTCTACGGCCCCGGCATGCCGCGCGACACCCCGTACTCCGGGGTGGCGGCGATCTTCCGCTCGGCGCTGGAAAAGGGTGATCCGCCAAGGGTTTTCGAGGACGGCGGCCAGATGCGCGACTTCGTCCACGTCGACGACGTGGCCGCCGCCAACGTCGCTGCCACACGGCCACGCGACGGTTTCACCGCGGTCAATGTCTGCTCGGGGCAACCCATTTCGATTCTTCAGGTGGCCGGCGCGCTGTGCGACGCGCGCGGCGGCTCGCTGTCCCCGGTGGTCACCGGGCAGTATCGCAGCGGCGACGTGCGCCACATCGTCGCCGACCCGTCCCGGGCCGCCGAAGTGCTGGGTTTCCGCGCGGCCGTCGCACCGTGGGACGGGCTGCGCGAATTCGCCTTCGCCACGCTCCGGTGAGCGCTAACCCTGCGGGGGGCGGTAGATCTGCGGCTTCTGCGCGGCGATCTGCCGCGTTCCGGTGTCGTCGCCGCGGAAGATCCGGGGCCCGCCCGCCAGCGGGGGTATCTCGGTGGTCGGTGGTTCGTGGTCCGCGCCGGGTCCGCCGCTGGGGATGCGGGTGGTTGCCGCGGCCGACGGGCCCGCGCCCTGTGCGACGGGGACCCGGGTGGTCGGCGCCGCCGCGTTCGCCGCGGCGGCGCGCCTGCGGGCGGCGCGGCGGGCCAGCCGCCGGCCGCTCAGCTGGCCGGTGACGATGGCCGCCGCCAGGATGCCCAGCGCCAGGCCGCACAGCGTCACGTCGAAGGTACTGGTGATCTGCTGGGCCAGGTTGTTGCCGTAGACCGGGTGCAGCGCAGGCGAATTCGGTGAGTCCGCGAACCGCGGAGCCAGCTCCACGCCCACCACCACCCGGGCGACGCTGAGCGCGGCGACGAGTCCGCACAGCGAGGTGACCAGGCGCGCCGACAGGGTGGCCAGCCTGCGGCGCAGCCAGATCGTCAGCACCGCGGTGGCCAGATCGAACGCGGCCAGCACGATGCTGTCGTAGCGCGAGAACGGGTAGTTCAGGATCACGCCGACGACCAGGTCGGTGATCCGCATCGCCATCGACCCCACGCACCAGATGGCAATGAGCAGCAAGCCATTTCGGGTCGTTTCGCGCCACGCGGATTCCTCCGTCGGCGAGGCGTTGCGGTGCCCGAACAGCGCCCGCGGCGCGAACAGCGCCGCCCCGGCCGCCCACGCCAGGTAGCCCTCGAACCCGACTCCGGCGGTCGACGTGTTCTGCGCGATGCCGTGGAACGCGTCGAGGTCACGACCGGCGGGCAGGAACCACACCAGGATCCCGGCGGCCAGCGTCGAGGCGCCGAGCGCGATGGTGGTCAGCCGGCTCGCCCGGGCGCTGCGTAGCAGCCACCTGGAGCCGACCAGGACGGCGAGCAGCGCCACCACGCCGTACACCACCGCGGTCACGATCACGGCGATGTTCTGCTTGCCGAATTCCTGCGCGCCGCCGGTGCTTTGCAGCGCGTACCGCACCCGCCAGTACAGGTTGAAACCGAAGCTGAGCACCGCCGCGGTCATGGACAGCGCGCCGATCACCCGCGCCGATCTGTGCCAGCGGGTGGACTCGTCGCCCGCCGGAACCGGTCCGGCGAGCGCGCCTGCCGGCACCGCCTGGGCGCTCAACAGCGCGCCGGCCACCCCGGCCCACGCCCCCGGACCGACGCCGCCCGGCACGTTGACCGTGCCGCCGAAACGGACGGTCTCGTAGGCGTCGAACACCACGAAGCCGAGCACCAGCAGCAGGTAGGGAACGTTGAGCGCCAGGCGAAGCCGGGCGGCCCGCGCCGGGTTGAACCGCGCGCCGGCCGAGCGCCAGGAACCGGCCAGGGCGACGGCGGCGACGGCCAGCACCGTCACCGCGATCAGCACCGCCGCCCACGTCGCGCTGCTGTCCGGGATGCCCAGGCCGAAGTAGAGGTTCCACGGCAAGAACAACGCGAGGATCAGCAGGGCCACCGCGGCCAGGTCGCCGGCGACGTGCCGGTCGCGCTTCGGGTCCGCGGTCACCGGCCCGCTGCCGCCCGTGGCGTGTGGGCGGATGATCCGGGTGGCCGGTGCTTGCTGGGCCTGACCGCGGATCGGGCCGGTAGGGGTGTCGTCGCTGCTCTGGCTCACCATGCCCCCAGGGATTCAAGGACCGATATTCGTGGCGCGGTTTCGGGTGCTCGGCCGGGGTTCACCCCGCCGAGCCGAGTGCACTGCTCGCTTGCGACCATATTCTCCGTTCGGATGCCGTGGCAGTGGCTCAGACCGGCTGCCGGGGCGGAGACGATTCCGCGGCGAGGCGTCCTGTCGTTCGAAAAGCTGGTTACGCTGCGCTAGTAGACGAAGCTTGTCGCCTGAATTATCAACGGTATCGCAAGTGTAGTGATGCTGGGACATGCTGGTTGCGGGGTAGCCGGGGTGAAGGAGAAGCGGGATGGACGTCGTTCTGGGGGTCGCGGTCACCGGCCCCGTCGCCCGCTTGGCGCTCGTCGGGCCGGGCGCGCAGGGGGAGGTGATCGACCAATCCGTCGTCGACCTCGCTGACAACCCGATCGGGACGCTGACCGAAACCGTGGTCGGCACGAACCGGCTGCTGGCCGACGAGAACCACCGGCTGATCGGCACCCGGGTGTGCTGGCCCGACAACCCGGCCGCCGACCGGCTGCGGCGGGCGCTGGAGGATTCCGGCGTCCACAACGTGGCGGTGCTCTCGGAGTCGCAGGCGGTGGCCGCGCTGATGCGCGCGGCCGGCCGGCCGGGCGCGGCGCTGGTGATGGACGACGCGACCGCGACGCTGTCGATGGTGGGTTCCGGCGACGGCGATCCGGACGCCCCGCCGACGGTGCTGGCCACCCAGCAGCTGGCCGACGCCCCTGGCGGCGATGCGACGGCCGCCTTCCACACCATGATGGCGAACCTCGGCGCCCACCCGGACGCCCCGCAAGACGTGTACCTGCTCGGCGCCTCGCCGGAGCTGCAGCGGGTCGCCGACGAGCTTCGCGACGGCTCGACCATGCCGCTGGCCTACGTCGAGTACGACCCCGACACCGGCGCCCCGCTGCGCGA
>NZ_QMEU01000180.1 GCF_003284975.1 Mycobacterium colombiense | reverse complement strand
CCGTCGACGCCGCTCATCCGGTGCAGCAGGGTCAGCACCTGGGCCGGGGTTCGGCCCTGCCGGAATGCGGCGACCGCCAGCGCGGTGCCGAACAGGTCGAGGGTCTCCAGCAGGCGGTGGCGCACGTCGGGCGGCACCGGAACGTCGGCGGCCAAGAATCCGGCGAAGGAGCCCTCGAAGCAGGCGGTGGCGCCGGGGTCGGCGGCGAGCGCCGACAGCGCCGTCCACAAGGTGCTGTCCAGGTCGTCGAGCGCGGTGAGCGCAAGCAGCCCGGTCATCGGCTCCATCGGCACGCCGACGCGCGCCGAGAGCTCGGTGCACCTCGCGCGCGCCGCCGCGGCGGGCCCGTCACCCCGGCCGGACAGCGAGCCCGCCAGATCGGCCTTGTTCAGCACCGCCAGCACCGGACGACCGGCCGCTGCGGCCTGGCCGATCGCCTGGGTGTCCTCGGGCTTGACCACCTCCGCGAGCACGTGGACCACCACGTCCGCCTCGCCATCCGCCTTCGGGTCCACCACCGCGATGCCCGCCGCGCGTCCCGCGCCGTCCAGCGCGCGGCGCACGGTGCGGCAGCCGACCCCCCGGCGGCCGCCCACAACCACGCGCAGCGGTGCGGCGGTGCGCTGCGCGATCGCCGCCAGGCGTGGGTCGACCTGGCCGGCGGCAAACCGCGCCAGCTCGTCGACGAAAGTCTGGTGTCCTTGTCCCCTCATATCCCGCCTGTTCGGTCCGGATGACCATCGTCCCGGCCGCGTCGAAACTACTGGGTGCTGCGCCGAGGCCGAGCGGTCCCACCGAATGGTGGCACCCGCGTCACCAAGAAGCGAGCCACCGTTAATCAGTTACCAGTTGAAGGCAACTGTTGGGTATCAATCCGGACCAGGGGCGGTTGCATCCGAGGTTTATAGGCCACCATGGACAAATGCATGCGCAGCGCGGGGTGGCGATGTCTGCTGACACGCCCTCGGGGGACTCGGACCGCCCCGACCAGCGCTATCTCCCCGCCACGGCGTTCCGGGCCCGGCGGGCGGCCCTGTCCGATGCCCAGCGTCAGACCTGGGAACGCCGCTGGCCGGAGCTCGGACTGTCGATAGGCGCCGCGGCCGACGAACCCGAAAACCCCGAACCCCCGCTGGATACCCGCGCCTGGTTCGGGCGCCGGGCGCCGGTGGTGCTCGAAATCGGTTGCGGCAGCGGCACATCCACGCTGGCGATGGCCAAGGATGAACCGGGCATCGACGTGGTCGCGGTGGAGGTGTACCGGCGCGGGCTGGCGCAGCTGCTGTGCGCGATCGACCGCGACAACGTGAGCAACATCCGGCTGATCCGCGGCAACGCCGTCGACGTGCTGCAACGCCTCATCGCGCCGGCGTCGCTGACCGGGGTGCGCGTCTTCTTCCCCGACCCGTGGCCGAAGGCGCGGCACCACAAACGCAGGTTCCTGCAGCCGGGCACGATTGGCTTGATAGCCGACCGGCTACTCCCTGGTGGTGTCCTGCACGTCGCGACGGACCACGCCGGCTACGCCGAGCACATCGCCGGGGTCGGCGCGGGCGAATCCCGGCTGCGCCCCGTCGATCCCAACGATGCGCTGCCGATCTCGGTCACCCGCCCGACCACCAAGTACGAGACGAAGGCCCAAGAAGCGGGCAGCGCCGTCACCGAATTCATTTGGCTTAGACGATGAGTAGGCGATGACTATGAGCCTGACCGAAGAGACCGCGGCGGGGGCCGAACCCGTCGCGCCGCCGGCGGTGCTGACCGGCGACGCGCTGGGCGGCTTGCCTCCCCCGGCGGGACGGGTGTTGCTGGTGTGGGACGCTCCGAACCTCGACATGGGCCTGGGCTCCATCCTGGGCCGGCGCCCGACGGCTCTGGAGCGCCCGCGGTTCGACGCCCTGGGACGCTGGTTGTTGGCGCGCACGGCCGAGGTCAGCGCTACCCGCCCCGGCGTCGTGGTGGAACCCGAGGCCACCGTCTTCACCAACATCGCGCCCGGCAGCGCCGACGTCGTCCGGCCCTGGGTGGACGCGCTCCGTAACGTGGGGTTCGCGGTGTTCGCCAAGCCGAAGATCGACGAGGACAGCGACGTCGACCGCGACATGCTGGCCCACATCGAACTGCGGCGCACCGAGGGGTTGGCGGCGCTGGTGGTGGCCTCCGCGGACGGTCAGGCTTTTCGCCACCCGCTGGAGGACATCGCCCGAACCGGGGTCAGCGTCCAGGTGATCGGATTTCGCGAACATGCGAGTTGGGCGCTAGCGTCGGATACCTTGGACTTCGTTGATCTGGAGGATATCGCTGGTGTCTTCCGGGAACCGTTGCCGCGGATCGGCCTAGATTCGCTGCCTGACCAGGGAGCGTGGCTGCAGCCGTTCCGGCCGCTGTCCGCGCTGTTGACCGCGCGTGTGTGACACTGGCTTGAAAAACCGAAAGATGCCGCGCGGGTCGTTAACGATCCAGTAAGGAGCTTGCGTGTTCGCCTGGTGGGGTCGAACTGTGTACCGGTATCGGTACATCGTGATCGGGGTCACGGTAGCTCTGTGTCTGCTGGGTGGCGTCTTCGGAATCAGCCTGGGCAAGCATGTTACACAGAGCGGCTTCTACGACGACGGCAGCCAATCGGTGAAGGCATCGGTGCTGGGCGACCAGACCTACGGCCGCGACCGCACCAGCCACGTGGTGGCCACCTTCACCGCTCCCAACGGAAAAACGGTCGATGACGCGGCGTGGCGGGACAAGCTCGTCGCAGAGCTCAACAAGTTCAAGACCGATCACCCCGACCAGGTCGTCGGGTGGGCCGGCTGGCTTGCGGCGCCCGACAGCACCAACCCGGTGATCAAGGGGATGGTCAGCGAGGACAGGAAGCACACCTTCGTGTCCATCCCGCTGAAGGGTGACGACGACGACAGCATCCTCAACAACTACAAGGCCATCGCCCCGGATCTGCAGAAGCTCAATGGCGGCACCGTGCAACTCGCCGGTCTCGAGCCGATCGCCAACGCCCTGACGGGCACCATCGCCACCGACCAGCGCCGCATGGAGGTCCTGGCGGTGCCGATGGTGGCGGTGGTCCTGTTCCTCGTCTTCGGGGGCGCGGTCGCCGCCGGCCTGCCGGCCATTGTGGGCGGCCTGAGCATCGCGGGCTCGCTCGGCATCCTGCGGCTGGTCGCCGTGTTCGGGCCCGTGCATTATTTCGCCCAGCCGGTGGTGTCCCTGATCGGCCTGGGTATCGCGATCGACTACGGGCTCTTCGTGGTGAGCCGGTTCCGGGAGGAGATAGCCGAGGGCTACGACACCGAGGCCGCGGTGCGAAGAACCGTGATGACGGCCGGGCGCACCGTGACCTTTTCGGCGGTGCTGATCATCGCGTCCAGCGCCAGCCTGCTGGTACTCCCGCAGGGCTTCGTGCACTCGCTGACCTACGCGATCTTCGCCGCGGTGGGCCTCGCCGCGTTGCTGTCGATCACCTTCCTGCCGGCCTGCCTGGGCATCCTCGGCCGTCACGTCGACGCGCTGGGCGTGCGGACCGCGTTCCGGGTGCCGTTCCTGCGGAACTGGAAGTACTCGCGGGCCTACCTCAACTGGCTGGCCGACCGGCTGCAGAAGACCAAGACCCGCGAAGAGGTCGAGGCCGGCTTCTGGGGCAAGCTGGTCAACTGGGTGATGAAAAAACCGCTGGCGTTCGCCATCCCGATCGCGGTCGGCATGATCCTGCTGGTCATCCCGCTCAGCAACCTGTCGTTCGGCGGCATGAGCGAGAAGTACCTACCGCCCGACAACCCCGTGCGCCTGGCGCAGGAACACTTCGACAAGCAATTCCCCGGCTACCGCACCGAGCAGCTGACCGTGGTGATCCAGAGCGACAACCACAGCAAGGTGACAGACCAGCAGGTCGCCGACATCCGCAACCGGATTTCTTCGATCGGTGGGTTCACTGACAAGACCTGGCAGGAACGGCCGTGTCCGACCATCGCCGGGAACCCCTGCGTCCCCGGCCCGAACGGCACCACGGTGCCCAAGGACGGCTCGGTGCGGGTGATCCAGAACGGCCTGGCCAACCGCAATGATGCCGAAAAGAAGATCGCCGAACTGCGGGCGGTGAACCCGCCGAAGGGCCTCAACCTGTATGTCGGCGGCACACCGGCACTCGAGCAGGACAGCATCCACAGCCTGTTCGACAAGGCTCCGCTGATGCTGGTGCTGCTGCTGGGCGCCACGCTGCTGTTGATGTTCCTGGCGTTCGGCTCGGTGGTGTTGCCGATCAAGGCCGTGCTGATGAGCGCGCTCACGCTAGGGTCGACGATGGGCATCCTGACGTGGATTTTCGTCGACGGTCACCTGTCCGGGGTGCTGAATTTCACGCCGACACCACTGATGGTGGTGGTGATCGCGCTGGTCGTCGCCGTCGGTTTCGGGCTGGCCACCGACTACGAGGTGTTCCTGGTCTCGCGGATGGTCGAGGCGCGCGAACGGGGCATGTCCACCGCCGAGGCCATCCGGATCGGCACCGCGACCACCGGGCGCCTGATCACGGCCGCCGCCCTGGTGCTGGCCGTGGTCGCCAGTTCCTTCGTGTTTTCCGACCTGGTGTTGATGAAGTATCTGGCCTTCGGCCTGATGGCGGCGCTGCTGCTCGACGCCACCATCGTGCGGATGTTCCTGGTGCCGTCGGTGATGAAGCTGCTCGGCGACGACTGCTGGTGGGCGCCGCGCTGGGCCCGCCGCCTGCAGAACAAGATCGGGTTGGGTGAGATCGACCTGCCCGACGAGCGCAAGCGGCCCA
>NZ_QMEU01000017.1 GCF_003284975.1 Mycobacterium colombiense | reverse complement strand
CTGCTCGCCACACTGTTGCAGACCAACATCTTGGGGCAGAACGACGCGGCGATCGCGGCGACCGAGGACGAGTACGGCCAGATGTGGGCCCAAGACGTCGCCGCCATGTTCAGTTATGCCGCCGCCTCGGAATCGGCCGGCGAGCTGACGCCGTTCGAGCAGGCGCCGGCCACCACCAACGACGCCGGACCGGCGACCCAGGCGGCCGCGGCTGCCGCGGCGGAGTCGACGTCGCTGTCGTCCTGGCTGAAAGAGATCGAGGCCTACATCACCTCGCTCACCGGTCAATACACCCAGTTCTGGCAGAACTTGATCGGGGGCGCCACGGGGAGCACGGAGATAGCACCGTTCTGGGAGACGCTGTATTCGAGCATTTCGCAGATCGGCACTCAGGCGACGTGGACCAACGTCGTCAATGCCACCATCAGCCTTGGCGTCTCGCAGTGGAAGAACTTCTTCATCTATGCGCCGTGGAGCGCCGCGATGGCCAAAACGTCGCTGGGCGCCGGGCTGGCGTCGCCCGGCCACATCGCCGCCGGCATCGCGGCAAAGCCCGTATCGGCCGTGCTGGGCAATGCGCCAACAGTGGGCAAGCTGTCGGTGCCGGCCAGCTGGGCGACGGCCGCCCCGGCGATCAGGCTGGCCTCAACCGCGCTACCGGGCACCAGCCTGGCCGCGGCCGCGGCGACAGATTTGTCGGGCCTGGTAAACGAGGCGACCCTGGGCAGTCTGGCGGGCGGCGCGCTGGGCAGCCCGGCATCGCGCGTCGTCAGCACCACGGGCATTCAGGCCCGCGCGATCATCGGCGAGCGCCGGCAGGGACCGGTCAAGCTCGACCGCATCATCGCCCAACTGCAGGAGATGCCCGACCAGGTGCAGCACTGGAACGTCGACGAGGCCGGCCTCGACGACCTGGTCGCCAAGCTCAGGACAACGCCGGGCGTGCACGCCGTGCATGTGACGGACGGAGAGGAAGTCGCGGTCGGATCAACCGAATCGAAACTGGGGTAGTGCGTTGCGGTGCAACGAATTTCGTCCCAGTGGGCCGGATCAATCGGCAAACCGCCACAGAGCATCGAAGGAGGATGTATGAAACTGCTGCTAGCGCTTCTCGGTGTAGCGCTGGGCATCGTCGCCGCGGTACCCGCACACGCCGTCCCGGGAGAGGACGAGGCGGCCGCCGACGAGAACAACGAGGTCTTCATCGCCGACCTCCACAAGGTGGGGATCAGTTTTACGAATCCGGACCAAGCCGTCGCTGCCGGAAAAGCGGTGTGCGGATTGATCTCTCGTGGCGTCTCCGGCCTTCAGCTCCTCAACGACCTGCGGGACAACAACCCCGCGCTGACCACCAACGGCGCCGCCCAGTTCGCGACGATATCGGCGAAGTCGTACTGCCCACGTCAACTCGAGTCCGCCGAAGGCGCTAAAGGCGGCGGCTGATCACCAACACCAACCGCCGCCGCATATCCATCACCCCCGAAGAGAAAAGCCTGATGTTGCACCACCGTTCGCCCGCCATTGAACTGGGGCCAGTGATGGATTTCGGTACCCTTCCGCCGGAAAGCAATTCGGGGCGGATGCATTCGGGCCCCGGCGCCGGATCAATGATGGACGCCGCCAACGCCTGGGGTGTGCTGGGCGCTCAACTCGCTGACATGGCGCTGACCTACCGGGCGGTGATCGCCGAGCTGGAACTGGGCGGGCAGAGCGCGTCGACTGCGCCGATCACCCGAGCCGTCGCGCCCTATCTGGCGTGGCTCGACGCCACCGCCGCGCAGGCCCGGCAGACGGCCAGTCAGGCGACCGCGGCCGCGGGCGCCTACGGCTTGGCGCTTGCGGCGGTGGTGGCGCCCCATGTGATCGACGCCAACCGGTTGCGGCGGATCACGCTGGCCGCGGCGAACTGTCTGGGCCAGCTCAGTCCGGCGGTCGCCGACGCCGACGCCGATTACGAACGGATGTGGGCGCAGGACGCCGCCGCCATGTATGCCTACGCCCGCGCCTCGGCCGGCGTCTGGAAGCTGACAACGTTCGATTCGCCGCCGCCCGCCGCCGACCCCACCGAGTCCGTGGGGGTCACCCCACCGTCTCGCAACTGGACTCTGACCGTCGCACCGGAGGTCATAACGACTGGCCGACTAGTGATCTCAACCATCTCCGAAGCGCTCGGCGCGCTGTCCAGCTCGCCGCTGGCCACCTTCGATACCTCCCTGTTGTCGGCAACGGCGCCGCTGTCCAAGTTGAGTTCGTTGTCGGCACCGGTGGACTTCGCGCTCAAACACCTGAGTTCCCTCAATAAGACCGCAGCCCTGTGCAGGGCCGCGGTCATGTGCTCGCCGGGGGGCGGCACGAATCACGCGGCGCCCAGGGTGAGCGTCGGGCGCGGCGCGGCGATCGGGATCTTGTCGGTCCCACGGGCATGGACCCGATCGATGCCGAGCCCGACGTCGCCCAGTTCGCCCGCGACTCCGGTCGATCGAAGCCAATGAGCCACCCGCCCGGCACCCGGACGGACAAATATGTTGTCGCAGACGGGTGCCCGCGGGTAGCCGCGTTGACCTGGTAGCCACGCCGACGCTTCCTGCGCCGAGCCGGCGGGTAGTTTGTTTGCCATTGCTGGTCGCGACGGGGGTTGGGGGGCTACGGTCAGGTGATGAGACGGCTTTCGAGTGTCGACGCGGCGTTTTGGTCAGCAGAAACCGCGGGCTGGCACATGCACGTGGGGGCGCTGGCGATCTGCGACCCGAAGGAATGCTCCGAGTACAGCTTTCAACGTCTCCGTCAATTACTGATCGAGCGCCTGCCCGAGGTCCCGCAGTTGCGGTGGCGGGTCACCGGCGCGCCGCTGGGACTGGACCGGCCGTGGTTCGTCGAGGACGAGGAGCTCGATGTCGACTTCCACGTCCGCCGCATCGGGGTTCCCGCGCCGGGCGGTCGCCGCGAGCTCGAGGAGCTGGTCGGGCGGCTGATGTCCTACAAGCTGGATCGCTCCCGGCCGCTGTGGGAAATGTGGGTGATCGAGGGCGTGGAGGGCGGCCGGATCGCCACGCTGACCAAGATGCACCACGCCATCGTCGACGGGGTCTCGGGCGCCGGACTCGGTGAAATACTGCTGGACACCACGCCGGAACCGCGTGCGCCGCAACGGGAAACGGTCGGATCGCTGGTGGGATTTAAGCTGCCCGGACTGGAGCGGCGCGCCGTGGGCGCCCTGATCAACGTGGGCGTCAAGACGCCGTTCCGCATCGCGCGACTGATGGAGCAGACCGTGCGCCAGCAGATCGCCAGCCTGGGTGTGCGCAGCAAACCGCCGGGCTACTTCGAGGCGCCCAAAACCCGTTTCAACGCGCCGGTCTCGCCGCATCGGCGCATCACCGGGTGCCGCGTCGAACTTGCCCGCGCCAAAGTCGTCAAGGACGCCTACGGCGTCAAGCTCAACGACGTCGTGCTGGCCCTGGTGGCCGGCGCCGCCCGCGACTATCTACAGAAACGCGGCGAGCTGCCCGCCAAGCCGCTCATCGCGCAGATCCCGGTCTCGACGCGCACCGAAAACGACAGGGACGATGTCGGCAACAAGGTCAGTTCCATGACCGTCTCGCTGGCCACCGATGTCGAAGACCCGGGCGAGCGGCTGCGGGCCATTCACGAAAGCACCCAGAATGCCAAGCTGATGGCCAAGGCATTGTCGGCGCATCAGATCATGGGGCTGACCGAGACCACGCCGCCCGGGCTGCTCCAGCTGGCCGCGCGGGCCTACACCGCCAGCGGGCTGTCGCGAAACCTGGCCCCCATCAACCTGGTCGTCTCGAACGTCCCCGGACCGCCGTTCCCGTTGTATATGGCTGGCGCCAAACTGGATTCGCTGGTGCCGCTGGGGCCGCCCGTGATGGACGTCGCGCTCAACATCACCTGCTTCTCCTACCAGGACTACCTGGACTTCGGCTTCGTGACGACGCCCGAGGTGGCCAACGACATCGACGACATGGCCGATCGGATCGAGCCGGCGTTGACCGACCTGGAGAAGGCCGCCGCGCGGGAGAATGACTAGTGCACTTTGGCCGAGCGTCACGCTAGCGTGATCGCCGCACGCGAGCGTCGCGCTAGCGTGACACTCGCCGCGCCAAGGCGCCTCGTACCCGGCTGATTATCTCGGCGGGTCTATCCCCCGCGACGACTCGAACGACGATCCAACCCAAGCGCTCGAGGGTTTCGCGCCGCCTGACATCCCATGTGTATTGCCGGCGATTCTGCCGATGCTGCTCGCCGTCATACTCCACAGCGACCTTGAGATCCTCCCAACCCATATCGAGGTAATACGTTACGTCGCCGAACTCGTCGCTGACCGGGATCTGCGTTCGCGCTCGGGGCAAGCCCGCCCGTGTCAGCAGAAGTCGCACCCACGTTTCCCTCGGCGACTGCGCGCCGGCATCAGCGAGACCGATTGCGTTGCGTGCCAATTGAATTCCGCGCCGGCCCGGATACCGCTCGGCGAGCAGCTGGATTTCGGCTATCTTGCAGTCAGTGGTGCGCAGCAGGTCGTCGATCAAGGGCACGGCCTCATCAAGCGGATACCAGCATCCCAAGTCGACAGCAGTTCGGGCCGGTGTTGTCACGGGTACACCGTCGATCAGGATCAATTCGTCGTCTTCTATCCGGTCGCTGTGGATTCGCAATCCCGGCGACGGGTTTCTGTTGCCATGGAGAAGCTCCAGCGGGGCGGTGACGTCCACCCATTCGGCACCATGAACAGCCGCAGCCGAGATTCCGGCAACAATGCCTCGCCGGCGCGACCACAGCCACCCCGCGCGTGCGCGAAGCAGTGGGGTCAGCTCGGCATCGGGGCTGACATAAACATCGCGCAACAACTTCACGTAGCTCGTGCGCAGAGCACTCTTGACGACCTCTCCGTTCGCGACGGCCTCGCTGCCGATGAATGGCTGCGCCATCGCGGCAGCGTCGCACAAAGTGCGGAAAGCGTCAGGTCACTCGCAGCCGTCTATCCACAAGCAGTCACGCCGGCGTGACGCTCGCGCACCAGCGTCACGCCGGCGCGAGGCTCGGCGCTCCTAACCAGAGCCCTCTCAGTCGCGCTCGGGCGGGTTCGTCGCGTACACCCACGACAGGAATCGCGCTACGGCCTCCGCGGACCGATGCGCCCGCGGCGAGCTGAAGATGTCGAAAGCATGCTGGGCGTGCGGTAATTCGGCATAGGCGACCGGGTTCTTGGATACCGCGCGCAGTTCCTCGACGAACTCCTCGGCCTCACCGACCGGGATGAGTGAATCGTCGTGGCCGTGCAACACGAAGAACGGCGGCGCGTCGGCGCGCAGCCGCCGGATCGGTGAGGCATCGACGTAAATGTCGCGGTGGGTGGCGAATTTCTTTTTGACGACGAACTTTTGGAGCAGGTCCACGAATTCGCGCCGGCCCTCGCCCTCGGTGGAGAACCAGTCGTAGCGCCCGTACACCGGCACCGCGGCCACCACCGCGGTGTCGGCGTCCTCGAAGCCGGGCTGGAACTTCGGATCGTTAGGCGTCAGCGCCGCCAGCGAACACAAATGACCGCCCGCGGATCCGCCGGTGATCGCCACGAAGTTGGGATCCCCGCCGTAGCGGGAGATGTTCTCCTTGACCCAGGCCAACGCACGTTTGACGTCGACGATGTGGTCGGGCCAGGTGTGCCGCGGCGATACCCGGTAGCCGATCGACACGCACACCCAGCCGCGCGCGGCCAGGTGGCTCATCAGCGGATAGGCCTGGGGGCGGCGCATTCCGATCACCCAGGCGCCGCCGGGCACCTGCAGCAGCACCGGCGCCTTGCCGTCGCGCGGCAGGTCGTGGCGGCGCCAGATGTCGGCGAGGTTCGCGCGGCCGTGTGGACCGTAGGACACCACGTTCGTCTTCTCGACGTACCGGCGGCGCGCCACGGTGTTGCCCAGCGGCAGCACGCGCCGCCCGCTGCGCCGCGGCTCCGTCTGGGGCAGCTTGGTCAGCGCCTCTTCGTAGTCGTCGCCGAGTTCCTCGCGCAGCCCGGCCTCCAGCACCGGGCCCGGGGTGGTGACGCCGCGGTACTTGATCACGCCGAGGATGGCCCAGGACGTCGCCGTCAGGGCCAGCGCGGCCTTGCCGCGCCGTCCCGCGAAATCACCGCGGCGCCCCCGGCGCAGCGCATCGAGCAGCGAGGCGGAGAAATACACGCCCGGCACCTCGGAGGCCGGCCAGCCGAACCAGAAGACCAGGACGGTGCTGTAACCCTTGCGGGCCAGCGGGCGTAATCCGTTGGCGGCGTTGGCCAATTCGAGCGCGGCCCGCGTGACTGGTCGGGGTTTCCGCAGGGTCCGGGCGAGCCGCATCAGCCGGTCACCCGCGCTTGCAAATCGGCACGCAGGATCTTGCCGGTGCTGCCGCGGGGGAGTTCGTTCAGCACCGTGATCTCGCGCGGAATCTTGTAGTTGGCCAGGTTCTCCCGCACGTGCTGCTTGAGCGCCTCGGGCGCGGCGCCCGCGTCGAGCCCTGCGCCGGGCTCGAGCACCACGAAGGCCGCCAGCCGCTGCCCGTATTGTTCGTCGTCCACGCCGATCACCGCCGCCTCCGCCACGTCGGGGTGTGCCGCCAGCGTCTTCTCCACCTCGATCGGGTACACGTTCTCGCCGCCGGAGACGATCATTTCGTCATCGCGGCCGACGACGAACAGGCGCCCCGCCTCGTCGAGGTATCCCACGTCGCCCGACGACATGAACCCGGCGTGAAAGTCCTTGGTGCTCCCCGAGGTGTAGCCCTCGAACTGGGTGTTGTTGCGCACGTAGATGCTGCCGACCTCACCGGTGGGCAGCTCGTTGAATTCAGGGTCCAGGATCCGGATTTCGGTCCCGCCGGCTGGTCGGCCCGCGGTGTCGGGTGCGGCCCGCAGGTCCTGCGGGGTGGCGGTCGCGATCATGCCGGCCTCGGTGGCGTTGTAGTTGTTGTAGATCACGTCCCCGAACGCGTCCATGAACGCGATGACCACGTCCGGTCGCATCCGCGAACCCGACGCCGCGGCGAATCGCAGGGACCGGCCGCTGTAGCGGCGGCGCACCTCGGCGGGCAGCTCCATGATGCGGTCGAACATCACCGGCACCACGGCGAGCCCGGTCGCCTGATGCCGGTCGATGAGATCCAGCGTGGCCTCGGGGTCGAACTTGCGCCGGGTGATCACCGTGCAGGCCATGGACGCGGCGAAGATCAACTGGGAGAAGCCCCAGGCGTGGAACATCGGCGCCACGATCACGATCTTCTCCTCGGCCCGCCACGGCGTGCGGTCCAAAATCGCCTTGAGCGTGCCGATTCCGGCGTTACCACCGGTTTGGTTGGCGCCCTTGGGTGTTCCGGTGGTGCCGGAGGTGAGCAGGATCATCCTGCCCTTGCGGCCCGACCGCTGGGGTCGTTGCCCGCCGTGCTCGGCGATCAGCTTCTCGACGGTGAGCTCGTGTTGCCCGTCGGTCCAGGCCACGATGCGACTGGCATCCGGCCTGTCGGCCAGCGCGCGGTCCACGGTCGGGGTGAATTCCTCGTCGTAGACCACGGCGTCGACGCCCTCGCGGTTGACCACCTCGGCCAGCGCGGGCCCGGCGAACGACGTGTTGAGCAGCACGACGTCGGAGCCGATCCGGTTGGTGGCCACCACCGCCTCCACGAAGCCGCGGTGGTTGCGGCACATGATGCCCACGACTTTCGGCTGACCCGCGGGCAAGTGTTGCAGCGCGGCGCCGAACGCGTTGATCCGGTCGTCGAGCTCGCGCCAGGTCAGCGTGCCGAGTTCGTCGATCAGGCCGGGACGGTCCGGGCAGCGCTGCGCCGCACTGGCGAAGCCCACCGTCATGCCCATGCCTTCGCGGCGCATGGCCGCCGCCATCCTGAAGTAGCGGTCGGGCCGCATCGGCGCGATCATGCCGGCGCGGCTCAGCGTGCTGACCAGGCCCAGGGTCTCGCTCAGTGGATTCGCCATGGCTCAGCCCAGGATCGGGAAGCGACGCTTGGCGGCGAGCTCGGTCAGGGCGTCCTGCATCACCGACCGCACATGCTCGTCGACCTCGTCCACGTCCGGATCGTCACCGAACTGCTTGGCGATGTCGATGGGCGGCAGCACCTGCGTCACGATCTTGGTGGGCAGCGGCAGGTTCGGCGGGATGACGGCGCTCAGGCCGAACGGGAAGCCGAACGACAACGGCAGAATCGCGCTGCGCAGCAAGCGTTTAATGCCCAGCCGCTCGGCCAGCCAGGTGCCGCGGGTCAAATAGAGCTGGGTCTCCTGCCCGCCGATGGACACCGCCGGCACGATCGGGACGCCGGCATCGATCGCCGTGCGGATGTAGCCCTTGCGGCCGTTGAAGTCGATGACGTTCTCCGACAGGGTGGGCCGGTAGGCGTCGTAGTCGCCGCCGGGGAACACGATCACCACCCCGCCCGAGCGCAGCGCCGCGGCGGCATTCTCCCGATTGGCCCTGATGTATCCGGTGCGCCGGAAGAACTCCGCGGTGGGTCCGGTCATCAGGATGTCGTGGCTCAGCGTGTAGACCGGCCGGTCGTAGCCGAGCTTGTCGTAGAAGTGGACGCTGAAGATCGGAACGTCCATTGGGAACATGCCGCCGGAATGGTTGCCGACCACCAGGGCTCCGCCGGGCGGGAACGCCTCCAGTCCGTGCACCTCCGACCGGAAGTAGGCCTTCAGAACCGGGCGCATCACCGCCATCAGCCGCTGCGTTAAGCCGGGGTCGAATTTGCCGATATCCCCGCCGTCGGGGTTGCCGCTGTCGGTCACGTTCCCTCCTTGACCCCCGCACGAGGCCGCTTCGCCAGTCGAGTCCCTCGATGGTAGCGACCGGGGTTCCCCCGCTGTCATGGTGTTTCGGCTTTGCGGAACCGGGCATATGGTGTGGGCCGGGTGTGGGCGCTATTGTTACGGCGCCCTAAGTAATCCTCGAGTAAAAGGGGACCCGATGGACGTAGCCGGTCTGTCTCACGAGCGTGGCGCCCCCGCAGGCGCCACCCACAGATCGGCCGGCGCCCGGGACCGGCGCGGACGCCGCGTCCACACCGCCGCGGTCCGCGCGGAATCCGCCCGCCAAGCTCAGGAACCTCCACGGCCCGCGCCCGCCGCCGGTGCCCTCGCCGGACCGGACACCGCGGACGAGCTGCAGGCCGATTACTACGTGCGCCTGCTCGCCAGCCGGCGCGGCCTCATCGATCAGCGCATCGACGAGTACCTCCGCAAAATCGGCACCGCGCAAGCCAAGGGCGACCTCGACGCCGTGGCGAACTACCGCCGCCTGGCGCGCATCGCCGAGCAAGATCGGCGGACCCTGGACGCGCTGATCGACAAACTTCGCCGCCGATTCGTCCGCGGGACGCCGGGTGCCGTCTCGCCGCAGGCAGGCCCCGCGGCTCGCCGGTCCGCGGTTCGCTGAATCATCGCCTCGCACAACAGTTCTGATCGTAAGACCATCGACCGGGTGGTCGGCGCCCAGCACACTGAGGCACACATGTCGGCACACCCGCGTAGGCTGCCGATACATTCAATGGGCCAGCTGGTTTCTAGACAGGAACGAGGCCGCCCATGGGATTCATGGCTCCGGAGTTTCCCGACGTCGACCCGCAGACGTGGCTCAGCCTGCCGCGTTCGACGAGGCGCCAGATCATGACCCGCCATTGGGTCGAACACGGTTTCGGTTCGCCGTACGCGGTCTACCTGTTCTACCTCTTCAAGATCGCCGGGTACGCCGCCGGCGCCGCCGCGGTGATCTCCTTGACGCCGGGGCTGGGCGGGCTGGGCCACCTCACCGACTGGTGGACGCAGCCGATCGTCTACCAGAAGCTGGTCATCTTCACGCTGCTGTTCGAGATCCTGGGCCTGGGCTGCGGATCGGGGCCGCTGACCGCGCGGTTCTGGCCGCCGTTCGGCGGGTTCCTGTATTGGTTGCGGCCCAACACCATTCGGCTGCCGGCCTGGCCGGACAAGGTGCCGTTCACCCGCGGCGACAGCCGAACGGTGGCCGATGTGGCGCTGTATCTCGTCGTGCTGGGCTCCGGCGTCTGGGCGCTGCTCTCACCCGGGCGGGGCGGGCCGGTCACCTCGGCCGGCGACGTGGGCCTGATCGATCCCCGGCTGGTGGTACCTGCGATCGTCGCGCTCGCACTGCTGGGGCTGCGGGACAAGACCGTCTTCCTGGCGGCGCGCGGCGAGCATTACGGCCTGACGCTGCTGGTGTTCTTCTTCGGGTTCACCGACCAGATCGCCGCCTTCAAGATCATCATGCTGGCGCTGTGGTGGGGCGCGGCGACTTCCAAGCTCAACCACCACTTTCCGTACGTCGTGGCGGTCATGATGAGCAACAGCCCACTGTTGCGCAGCCGGGCGTTCAACTGGTTCAAGCGACGGCTCTACCTCGACCCGGTCAACGACCTGCGGCCGTCGTGGATACCGAAGGTCATGGCCCATGTCGGCGGGACGACGGCCGAATTTCTGGTTCCGCTGGTCCTGGTGTTCTTCGCCGACGGTCACCGGTGGGCGTGGTTTCTGATCGCCTTCATGGTGCTGTTCCACCTCAACATCACGTCCACCATTCCGATGGGGGTTCCGTTGGAGTGGAACGTTTTCTTCATCTTTTCGCTGTTCTATTTGTTCGGCCATTACGCCGGTGTCACGGCCACCGGCCTGAGTTCACCGCCGCTGCTGATCATCCTGATCGTCGCGCTGGCGGTGGTGCCAATCGTGGGAAACATGTTCCCGCAACAGGTTTCGTTCCTGCCGGCGATGCGCTACTACGCGGGCAACTGGGCCACCAGCACCTGGTGCCTGCGCAAGGGCGCCGAGGACAAGATCGAGGCGAACATCACCAAGGCGTCGGCGCTGGCAACCAATCAGCTTGCCCGCCTTTATGATCCGCAGACCGCCGAGCTCATGATCGACAAGCTGATGGGGTGGCGGTCCATGCACACCCACGGCCGGGCGCTGGGCGGGCTGGTGTCCCGCGCCCTGCCCGACGGCGCCGACGAGGCCGACTACCTGCTGCGCGACGGCGAAATCATCGCCGGTCCGCTGATCGGGTGGAACTTCGGCGAAGGCCACCTGCACAACGAACAGCTGCTGGCCGCCGTGCAGCGGCGCTGCGGCTTCGACCAGGGCGAGGTGCGGGTGATCATCCTGGAAGCACAACCGATCCAACGCCAGACGCAGGCCTACCGCATCGTCGACGCCAAGACCGGCCTCGTCGAAGAGGGCTACGTCGACGTCACGGACATGCTGCGCCGCCAGCCCTGGCCCGAGCCCGGTGACGACTACCCCGTGCACGTCATGACCGCCCGTGACTAGGGCGGTCGTCGTCGGCGCCGGGCCCAACGGCCTGGCCGCGGCCATCCGGCTCGCCCGCGACGGCGTCGACGTGCAGGTGCTGGAGGCGCGCGAGACGGTCGGCGGGGGAGCGCGCTCGGCCGAGTTGACGGTGCCCGGGGTGACCCACGACGTCTGCGCGGCGGCGCATCCGATGGCAGTGGGCTCACCGTTCTGGGATGAAATCGGCCTGGATCGATACGGGCTGACCTGGAAATGGCCGGAGGTCGACTGCGCGCATCCGCTGGACGACGGCACTGCGGCGTTGCTGTATCGGTCGATCGACCGAACCGTGGCCGAGATGGGCTCCGACGGACGGCGGTGGCGGCTCGCCGTGGGCGATCTCGCCGCCGGCTTCGACGAGCTGTGCCAAGACCTGATGCGCCCGGTACTGCATGTTCCGCATCACCCCATCCGGCTCGCTGCCTTCGGACCGCGCGCGATGCTGCCGGCCACGGTGATGGCTCGGTGGTTTCGCACCGAGCGCGTACGAGCGCTGTACGGCGGCCAGGCCGCGCACGCCTACACCCGGCTGGACCGGCCGCTGACGGCCGCGATGGCGCTGATGTTCATGGCCAGCGGGCACCACTACGGCTGGCCGGTGGCTGAGGGCGGATCGGGGTCAATCATCGCGGCGCTGGCAGCCGTGCTGGACGAATACGGCGCCGCGATCACCACTGGCGTCACCGTGACCAGCCGCAACGACATTCCCGACGCCGACATCGTCATGCTCGACCTGACTCCCGCCGCGGCACTGCAGATCTACGGCGACGTCATGCCCGCGCGGATCAAGCGATCGTATGAGCGGTACCGCCAGGGCTCGTCGGCATTCAAGGTCGATTACGCCGTCGAGGGTGACATTCCGTGGACCAGTTCCGACTGCGCTCACGCCGGCACCGTGCATCTGGGCGGGACCTTCGCCGAGGTCGCACACAGCGAACGCGAGCGGGCGCAAGGACGGATGTACCGGCGGCCGTTCATCATCCTCGGACAGCAGTATCTGGCCGACCCGTCGCGCTCGGCGGGCAATATCAATCCGATCTATGCCTACGCCCACGTGCCGTTCGGCTACACCGGCGACGCCACCGAGATCATCACCGACCAGATCGAGCGGTTCGCCCCGGGCTTCCGCGACCGCATCGTCGCGACGGTGAGCACCGGCACCGCCGACCTGGCGGCCTACAACCCCAACTACATCGGCGGCGACATCATCGGCGGCGCCAACGACGGGCTCCAGGTCATCCTGCGGCCGCGCGTCTCGGTCAATCCGTACGCGACCGGCGTGCCCGGCGTCTACCTGTGCTCGCAATCAACGCCGCCGGGAGCCGGCATCCACGGCCTCTGTGGCTACTACGCCGCCACGGCGGCGCTGGGGTGGCTGCGCAAGCGTGGCCGTGACTGACGGCGCCATCCCCACCGTGCGGTATCGGGGATTGCGCCGAGGGGCGAGCCTCTTGTGGTGATGGACAGATGGCCGGGCGTGATCGCGATGAATCCACTGGGCTCCGGAGCACCCGAGCGCGCGACTTTCCTTGCGTGCCGGACGACGTCGAAAGGTTGGAGCTAGTCCGGATGGCGGATGGTCGCGCGCCGAAGGCGGCGATTGTTCATCGGATCGTGTGTGGACTTCTGGTGTTCCAGTTGCCGTGTCAATTCGCGCTTTGCATCGCACAGAGCACGGGTGATGTCCGGATTTTCCGCGACCGCGACGAGTAGTGGATGGCCGGGCAGGGTTGTACGCAACGTGATGCGCTGTTCCTTGCCGCCGCGGTCCTGCAGGGTGACTTCGATGTCCACATCGTCAGGATCCCATCTGCCTAGCTGCGCCTCGAGCGTGGACAACGTTTGTGTAACGTGCCGACGCTCCTTGGCAAGGAAGCCCACACCCACGTGGATCACATTCTCGCGGAATGTCTTTCGCTTTGCGTGGTCAGAGTTCCTCATTGTGGCCTCATTCCGGGTGTTAGGGTTTCGCGGGTCTTGATTATCGCGCCATCCTGCTTCACCGTCCGCGATTACGTTGTGGCAGTGCGATTCATGGTGGTTTCCGACTCGCGGAAGTGAGACAAGCCCGCGCTCCGGCCGGACTTTTTGTCGGCGGCAATTTTCAGTTCATCGACCACGTCTTCGATGGCGCTAGCGACCGATGCGACGTCATCCACGTTGTCGGGGCACGCGACGATGCCCACGGTCAGGGTGCCGTCATAGGATACGGCGGTGATGTTGAGATTGGAGCCCTCAAACAGCGGGGCCAGCGCGTGAATACCCAGCACATGCGCTCCGGCGCAATAGATTTCGTCGCTGGGGCCCGGAACGTTGGACGTGATGACATGGGCGACCGGCGAGTGGAATCGCGACAGTCTCAGGCCGGTGTACACACCCATCGCCAGGGCGATGACCACGGGTGGGACGAGATCTATGACATCGGCGAGGTTGACGGGCGGCACCGCGCGTCGCCCGTCCTTGATCCTGGAGGTCGCGTCGTGAATGCTGGCCAGCTGTTGTGTCGGATCGGCCAGATCGACCGGCAATTTGACGAGCACCGGTGACCAACTATTAGACGCGTCGCCATCGCTACCTCGTGTCGAGATAGGCATCATGGTGCGCAGCGGGCGACTGGGCACCGTGTCGTGGGTTGCCAACCATCGGCGCAGCGCCGATGCCGTTGCGGTCAGGAAAACATCGTTGACAGTGACATCGAACGCTGCGGTGATGGCCCGCAGGTCGTCCATGGCCAACGCGGCGAAGGCAACGCTGCGTCGCCCGGTGAGCGGTGCGTTCAGCTGTGTTCGCGGCGAATTCTCGTCCTCTCCAACATCCCCACCATCGGGGCATCGCGGATCGACACCCGGGAGGAGCTGGCGTACCGATCCCAGCGCGGTTGCTATCGCCGACTTCACCGCGACGGGACCCAACCTGACGGCGATCCGGACGCCCACGGCGGTGTTGGCCGCGACCTCGTCGATCGCGTCCCATACCCTCGCGGCCGCGCCTGGCATCGTGGCCCGGGTCCGCGCGGGTGCTGCTGCAAATTCGGTCTGGGCATCAACAGTCATCAGTTCAGGCAGCATCGACGTCACTGCGCCCACCCCATCGGTCATGGCGTGGGAGAACTTGATCAACACGACGAGTCTGCCGTCGGCGAGGCCCTGCACGACCCAGGCGTCCCATAGCGGGCGGCGGCGGTCCAGGGGCTGCGCATGCAGTTCACCGATGAGTGTGGTCAACTCGTGCGTAGTGCCGGGTTCGGCCAGCCGGACGCAATGCAGATGGTTGTGGACATCGAACGCGGGGTCCTCGATCCATGACGGCTGACCCAATCCGAAAGCTCTGGTGAGCAGGCGCTGCCGAAAGTCTGGTATCGCCGCAGTGCGCTCAGCCAGCAGCTTGTAAATCGCCGCGGCGGTCGTTTCGCCCTGCGCCTCGGGGCCGCAAAACAACACTGCCGTCACGTGGGTGGGCATTACGGACGTTTCACCGTGCAGCGTGACACCGTCCAGGCCGGTCAATCGTTGCATCATGCTGCTCCATCCGTATATCCGTATATCCGAGTTGTCAGCTCAAAGCTTGCCGGCGAATCTTCCCGTTGCTCTGAGCAGTGACGGTCCAAGCGCGTAGCCGCAAGGTGATTCGTGATCGCCGGCATGCCATGCAGTTCGTGCCGACGGTACTTCGGTCAGCCTACACTGTTGGCATCGACGTAGGTCAACAGCGTTGACACCCGGCGTGGAAAAGTATCGCTCGCACAGTGTGGCGCATCCATGTCGGGATCAGCGGACGAAAGAAACGCCCAACAACGGGAACCCTTGCGGCCGTTGGGTGTTGAACGGGCCGTGCCGTTGCTAGCGCACCCTTTCGGGTATCGAGTTCAGTGCAGCCAAAACATGCACCGCGAGCTTGACTGCCGCGTCATCGCCCAGCTTGGAGTGCGCGCTGATGGTGTCCGTGACGAGCTGGAGACGAATATCGTAGGGAGTACGGGCCGATGTGAGCGGAGTCATCGAAATTCCTTTGTAGTCGAGCATGTTCGCTCGCGACCGAGCTGCTCGATAGCGATGAGCTTACGCCGATTGTCGGCCGCCGCGCGCGCGACGAGCATGCGGATATTCAGTACGTCGATTTTGGAAGGACAGGATGTTTGGATTCAATACAGTCCCGTCGAGGATCTCGATCGCCCGACGCACCGTCTGATCGGCGTGCCACCTCTCAGGCCCGGCGACCACGGTCCGCAGGTAGGGGAGTAACGCCTCGCTGATCTCCCAGGTCGCCGAATCCCACAAGTAGGACGGGCTGTGATCGACCGCGTAGTAGGTGACGTTCGCCCCGACGGAGAATGTCGGCCGCGCAAACGAGGTAGGACGCGCCCAGCTGAAACCCATTGTCTCATCACAAGATACGTCAATTATAAGGCTGTTCGGGCGTAGTGCGGCGAGGTCGGCGTCGCCCAAAAAGAGCAGCGGTGCGTTGGTGTCCTGCAACACGCAGTTGACGATGATGTCGTGCCGGGCAAGGAATCCGGCGAGCGGCGCTCTGCCTCCCTGGGTGGACACGAAAGGCTCCGTCGAACCGTCGAGAGAGTTCGGGTCCTGAGCGAAGTGGACGATCCGGGCCGGATGAATCGGGGAGGCTACTTCGGTCACGCTGCGGTTGGTGAGGACGTTGATGTCGTGCACCCCCTGCGCGTTCAACGCAGTCACCGCGCCTCGCGCGGTGGCGCCGAAGCCGATGACGACGGCCCGCAACCGGCGACCGTAGGTGCCTGACCAACCGACGATAGACATGGCATGCAGCACCGAGCAGTAACCCGCGATCTCGTTGTTTTTATGAAATACATGCAATTTGAATGAACCGTTGCGACTCCACAGGTTCATTGACTCGAACGCGATCAGCGTGTGTCGACCGTCGATGGCGCGCTGCGTCAACTCCTCATCTTGCACGCAGTGCGGCCAGCCCCACAGCGCCTGGCCGTCACGAAGCTCGGCCAGATCACGGGCGTGGGGCTTAAGTAGCAGAATGACGTCGCACTCGGCGATCAATTGCTCACGGGAACGGATTCCGGCCACCCAACCCGACAGCTGCGTATCGGCGACGCCAAAATACTTCCCATAGCCCGCTTCGAGGTAGATGTCTGCGCGAACGTCGGCATCTATCCGGTCGAAATGGCGCGGGTGGATCGGCAGCCGGCGCTCGTTCTCCTTGCAAGTCGCGCCGATGACACCGAGACGCAATTGACCCATGCCGGCCTACTTCCTGACGCGTTTGCGGGCAGAGCGTCTCGGCGCCGGCACGGTGGCGGCCAGACCGATGAACAACACATCCAGAGCGCGGTCGAGTTCGGCTGCACCGTCGTAGCAGCCGAGCGCTGTAGCCAGCGCACGCACCTGAGGGAACTCGGTGATCGCCAGTCGGTGCAACCCAAGGCGCAACACGTCATCGGACTCCTCGGGTCGTTCGACGACCTCCTGCAGCTCGGTGAGGATGTGGCCATACAGATAGCCGAAGAGCACCCGGTAGATGTGTAACGCGTCGACGCCGCTGAAGCCGACGGCCGTGAGCAGCGCGACGACGTCCTCCAGTGGCCGTAGCATGCCCGGGGGCCGCTGCCCCAGCGGCGTGGCTAGTGGCCGAGTGACCAACAGCGGCACCACATTCGGGTGCTCGAGGGCCAGTCGGCGGAAATCATGCGCCACCGCACGCAGCTGCCCGGCCCAGTCCGGGTCCGCAGTGTCCACCCGCAATTGGCCCAACACGATCTCGGCGATCCCGTCGAGCAGCGCCGCCTTATTCGGCACATGCCGATAGATCACCGTCGGATCCCGGCCCACCGCCTCACTCAGACGCCGCATCGACAATCCATCCGCACCGTCACGATCGACCAATCGCAACGCACACTGCAAAACCACCGACCGGCTGACCGGGCCGTGTTCTGCCCGGTTGGCGACCGACGACTCGAGTCCATCGGCGGCGACTGTCGGTTGCTTCGCCATCGTGGGCGTCCCCTTCTGCTAGGTGTCTGCGATGTGTCTACAGTTCTGCCACCCTAGTCTAACGCCGTAGGTCAACGTTGTTGACGTGCAGCGTGGGAAGTGTGTGCATCGGGCCGACGGGGCTTCCACCCGGAAATTTCAGGCTGGACACATGGGGCCGGCCCGGACAAAGCTGGGCCGGACCCGCAACCGCTGGTCCGGGTGATGTTGCGCACATGTGATGGCGTCCACGGACGGGCAGCCTGCAAAGGCGATGGTCCACGACCTTACCGGCGCGGCAACCGCGCGTGTCGCTGATCTAGGCTGACCACAGGCAGTGTCCGGCGGACATGGACGAGACATGCAACCGACGACCCAGGAAAGATAGAGGAGAGACAAGTGACGGTCCGAGTAGGTATCAACGGCTTCGGTCGCATCGGGCGGAACTTCTACCGGGCCTTGCTGGCTCAACAGGAGCAGGGTACCGCTGATATCGAGGTGGTCGCGGTCAACGACCTCACCGACAACGCCAGCCTGGCGCACCTGCTGAAATTCGACTCCATCCTGGGCCGGCTGCCGCACGACGTCAGCCTCGAGGGTGACGACACCATCGTCGTCGGCAACAAGAAGATCAAGGCGCTCGAGGTCAAGGAAGGCCCGGCGGCGCTGCCCTGGGGCGACCTGGGCGTCGACGTCGTCGTCGAGTCCACCGGCATCTTCACCAACGCCGCCAAGGCCAAGGGGCACCTGGACGCCGGCGCCAAGAAGGTGATCATTTCCGCGCCCGCCACCGACGAGGACATCACCATCGTGCTGGGCGTCAACGACGACAAGTACGACGGCAGCCAGAACATCATCTCCAACGCGTCGTGCACCACGAACTGCCTGGGGCCGCTGGCCAAGGTCCTCAACGACGAGTTTGGCATCGTCAAGGGCCTGATGACCACCATCCACGCCTACACCCAAGACCAGAACCTGCAGGACGGGCCGCACAAGGACCTGCGCCGGGCCCGCGCCGCCGCGCTGAACATCGTGCCGACCTCCACCGGCGCGGCCAAGGCCATCGGCCTGGTGCTGCCGGAACTGAAGGGCAAGCTGGACGGGTACGCGCTGCGGGTGCCGATCCCCACCGGCTCGGTCACCGACCTCACCGCCGAGCTGTCCAAGTCGGTCAGCGCCGAGGACATCAACGCCGCGTTCAAGGCCGCGGCCGAAGGCAAGCTCAAGGGCATCCTGAAGTACTACGACGCCCCGATCGTCTCCAGCGACATCGTCACCGACCCGCACAGCTCGATCTTCGACTCCGGTCTGACCAAGGTGATCGACAACCAGGCCAAGGTCGTCTCCTGGTACGACAACGAATGGGGCTACTCCAACCGCCTCGTCGACCTGGTCGCCCTGGTCGGCAAGTCGCTGTAAACCGTGGCCGTCCACACTCTGAAAGACCTTCTCGCCGAGGGGGTTTCCGGACGCGGCGTGCTGGTGCGCTCCGACCTGAACGTGCCGCTGGACTGGTCTGGTTCGCAAGGGAAGATCACCGACGCCGGCCGCATCACCGCCTCGGTGCCGACGCTGAAGGCGTTGGTCGAGGCGGGCGCCAAGGTGGTGATCACCGCGCACCTCGGCCGGCCCAAGGACGGAGCCGACCCGAAGCTGTCGCTGGCGCCCGTTGCCACCGCACTCGGTGAGCAACTCGGCCGGCACGTCCAGCTGGCCGGCGACGTCGTGGGCACCGACGCCTTGGCCCGCGCCGAGGGTCTGACCGACGGCGACGTCCTGCTGCTGGAGAACATCCGTTTCGATAGCCGCGAAACCAGCAAGTACGACGGCGAGCGCCTGGCGCTGGCCCGCCAGCTGGCCGAATTGGTCGGCCCGACAGGGGCTTTCGTCTCCGACGGCTTCGGCGTTGTGCACCGCAAGCAGGCGTCGGTGTACGACATCGCCACCCTGCTGCCGCACTACGCCGGCACGCTGGTGGCCGAGGAGATCGCCGTGCTGGAGCAGTTGACCAGCTCCACCAAACGCCCCTACGCGGTGGTGCTCGGCGGGTCGAAGGTGTCCGACAAGCTCGGTGTCATCGAATCGCTGGCCACCAAGGCCGACAGCATCGTCATCGGCGGCGGCATGTGCTTCACTTTCCTTGCCGCGCAAGGTTTCTCGGTCGGCAAGTCGCTGCTGGAGACCGAGATGGTGGACACCTGCCGCGGGCTGCTGGACACCTATGTCGACGTGCTGCGGCTGCCGGTGGACATCGTGGTGGGCGACAAGTTCGCCGCCGACGCGACACCGCAGACCGTCGCGGCCGACGCCATCCCGGACGACGTGATGGGCCTGGACATCGGCCCGGGCTCGGTCAAACGGTTCACCACGTTGCTGTCCAACGCCGAAACCGTGTTCTGGAACGGGCCGATGGGGGTGTTCGAGTTCCCGGCCTTCGCCGCGGGCACCAAGGGCGTCGCCGAGGCGATCGCCGCGGCCACCGGCAAGGGCGCGTTCAGCGTGGTGGGCGGCGGGGACTCCGCGGCCGCGGTGCGCGCACTGGGCATCCCGGAGGCCGACTTCTCGCACATCTCGACCGGTGGGGGAGCGTCGCTGGAATACCTTGAGGGCAAGACGCTTCCGGGTATCGAGGTGTTGAGTCGACCCCAGCCCGACCACAACTAGAAAGGCCCCTTCAGTCGTGAGCCGCAAACCGCTGATCGCCGGCAACTGGAAGATGAACCTCAACCACTTCGAGGCCATCGCGCTGGTGCAGAAGATCGCGTTCGCGTTGCCGGACAAGTACTACGACAAGGTCGACGTCACGGTGTTGCCGCCGTTCACGGATCTGCGCAGCGTGCAGACCCTGGTCGACGGCGACAAGCTGCGGTTGACCTACGGCGCCCAGGACCTGTCCGAGCACGACTCGGGTGCCTACACCGGCGACATCAGCGGCGCTTTCCTGGCCAAGCTGGGCTGCACGTTCGTCGTCGTCGGGCACTCCGAACGGCGTACCTACCACCACGAGGACGACGCGGTGGTGGCCGCGAAGGCCGCCGCGGCGCTCAAGCACGAGCTGACCCCGATCGTGTGCGTGGGCGAGCACCTCGACATCCGTGAGGCCGGCCAGCACGTCAGCCATTGCGAGAAACAGGTGCGCGAGTCGCTGGCCGGGCTGTCGGCCGAACAGATCGGCAAGGTGGTCATCGCCTACGAACCGGTGTGGGCGATCGGCACCGGGCGGGTGGCCAGCGCCGGCGATGCCCAGGAGGTGTGCGCGGCGATCCGCAAGCAGTTGGCGTCCCTCGCCTCGCCGGAGGTCGCCGATTCGGTGCGAGTGCTCTACGGCGGATCGGTGAACGCCAAGAACATCGGCGAGCTGATCGCCCGCGACGACATCGACGGCGGTTTGGTCGGCGGTGCCTCCCTGGACGGCGAACAGTTCGCCACGCTGGCGGCGATCGCCGCCGGTGGGCCTCTTCCTTGAGCACGGCTTCGCCCCGGTAGGCTGGCCGTCATGCAGTTGGCTTTGCAGATCACCCTGGTCGTCACCAGCATCCTGGTGGTGCTGCTGGTGCTGCTGCACCGCGCCAAGGGTGGCGGCCTGTCCACGCTGTTCGGGGGCGGCGTGCAGTCCAGCCTGTCCGGCTCCACGGTGGTGGAGAAGAACCTGGACCGGCTGACGTATTTCATCACCGCCATCTGGCTGGTGTGCATCATCGGCGTGGCGCTGATGATCAAATATCGCTGACCCCGCCTGGTCACAGCGCGGCGGTGAGGCTCCACAGCGCTTCGCGGTCGACCGAGTCGGAGCGGTCCAGCGGGCTGAGCACGATGTCGGTGGCTCCGGCGTCACGGTAGCGGCGCAACTGGCGTGCCACGGACTCCTCGGGCCCGATCGCGGCGAGGTCGACGACACTGGCGAGGCCTTCCCGGGCGATCACGTTGCGATACGACGGGATGGCCTCATAAAAACTCAGCTGCTGGGCGGCGGCGCTGCGAGCGCCCTCGACGTCGTCGGACAACAGCACGGGCACCGCGGCGATGACGCGCGGTGCCGGGCGGCCCGCCTCGGCCGCCGCCTTGGTGATCTCGGGCACGATGAACTCCCCGATGGTGCGGGGCCCGGCCAGATACGGCAGTGTCCCGTCGGCCAGTTCGCCGGTGACCCGCAGCGCCTTGGGGCCCATCGCCGCCACATACACCGGGATCGGTGTGCCGCCGGGCACCCGCACCGGCCAGGTGGGGCTGGCGTGCAGTTCGCTGCCGTGAAAGTCGACGCCGCCGCTGCTGAACACCGACGCCAGGATCGTCAGGTGCTCGCGCAACCGGGTGATGGTGTTGGGAAAGTCGGTGCCAAAGGCCGGGCGTTCCACCTGTCGGGCACCCAGTCCCAGCCCCAGGCTGAAGTTGCCGTGCGCGGCGGCCTGCGCCGTTTGCGCCAACGAGGCGACGATCAGCGGGTGACGGGGATTGATCGGCACCACCGAGGTGCCCACGCCCAGCCCGGGCACGGCGGCTCCGACGAGCGCGGCGAGCGCGATGGCGTCGTAGTTCTGCTGTTGGGGCAGCCACACCTGCGCGACACCGAGCTCGTGGGCTCGTTGGGCTTGGGCGATCACGTCATCGACGAGGTTGGGGGCATCGGGACGGGCCATGAGGATGATTCCGGTGGACATGTCCGCAACCAACACGGTGGATCGGCCGGTCATTCCTGTTAAATCACGGTGATCTGACCCGCTGGGCGCCACGGTGATTCGCGGCCGCGGACGGTCCCCGACGGGCGGGCGCGGACATCCGCGTTGATACTGGGACTCATGGTTGAGGCATCCGAGGGCACGCTGGAACCGATCGGCGCCGTGCAGCGCACCCTGGTGGGTCGCGAGGCGACCGAGCCGATGCGGGCCGACATCAGGCTGCTGGGCGCCATTCTGGGCGACACCGTGCGCGAGCAGAACGGGCACGAGGTGTTCGAGCTCGTCGAGCGGGCCCGGGTCGAATCGTTTCGGGTGCGGCGCTCCGAGATCGACCGCGCGGAGCTGGCGCGGATGTTCGATGGCATCGACATCCACCAGGCGATCCCGGTCATCCGGGCGTTCAGCCACTTCGCGTTGCTGGCCAACGTCGCCGAAGACATCCACCGCGAGCGCCGCCGGGCGATTCACGTCGCCGCCGGCGAGGCGCCGCAGGACAGCAGCCTGGCCGCTACCTACGCGAAACTCGACTCCGCGCAACTGAATTCGGCCACCGTCGCCGATGCGCTGAAGGGTGCCGTGGTGGCGCCGGTGATCACCGCGCATCCCACCGAGACCCGCCGGCGCACCGTGTTCGTCACCCAGCACCGGATCACCGAACTGATGCGGCTGCACGCCGAGGGGCACGAAGAAACCGACGACGGCCGCAACATCGAACGCGAGTTGCGCCGCCAGGTCCTCACGCTGTGGCAGACCGCGCTGATCCGGTTGTCCCGGTTGCAGATCACCGATGAGATCGAGGTGGGGCTGCGCTACTACGCGGCCGCGTTCTTCAAGGTGATCCCCCAGGTCAACGCCGAGCTGCGCGACGCCCTGCGGTCGCGCTGGCCCGATGCCGACCTGCTCGACCAGCCGATCCTGCAGCCCGGTTCCTGGATCGGCGGGGACCGCGACGGCAACCCGAACGTGACGGGCGACGTGGTGCGCCAGGCCACCGGCAACGCCGCGTTCACCGCGCTGGCGCACTACCTGGCCGAACTGACCGCGCTGGAACAGGAGCTGTCAATGTCGGCGCGTCTGGTCGCGGTCAGCCCCGAGCTGACCGAACTGGCCGAGGGCTGCGGTGAGAAGGCCCGCGCCGACGAGCCGTACCGGCGCGCGGTGCGGGTGATCCGCGCCCGGCTCACCGCGACCGGCGCCGAGATCCTGGACCGCCGACCCCAGCACGAGCTGGACCTCGGGTTGCCGCCCTATGCCGCCCCGGGCGAGCTGCAGGCCGACCTGGACACCGTCGATGCGTCGCTGCGCGCGCACGGCAGCGCGCTGCTGGCCGACGACCGCCTGGCTTTGCTGCGAGAAGGCGTGCGGGTCTTCGGGTTTCACCTGTGCGGCCTGGACATGCGGCAAAACTCCGACGTGCACGAGGAGGTGGTCGCCGAGCTGCTGGCGTGGTCCGGGGTGCACCCCGATTACGGTTCGCTGTCCGAAGACGACCGGGTCGAGCTGCTGGCCGCCGAGCTGGCCACCCGGCGGCCGCTGGTCGGTGACCGCGCGGAACTGTCCGAGCTGGCCCGCAAAGAGCTGGGCGTGGTGCGCGCGGCGGCGCACGCCATCAAGCGCTACGGACCATCCGCCGTGCCCAATTACGTGATTTCCATGTGCCGTTCGGTCTCCAACGTCCTCGAGGCCGCGATCCTGCTCAAAGAGGCCGGCCTCATCGACGCGTCCGGGGATGCGCCGTACTGCCCGGTGGGCATCTCGCCGCTGTTCGAGACCATCGACGACCTGCACAACGGTGCCACCATCCTGCACGCCATGCTCGAACTCCCGATCTACCGCGCCCTGGTGGCCGCCCGCGACGACAGCCAGGAGGTGATGCTGGGGTATTCCGACTCCAACAAGGACGGCGGCTACCTGGCGTCCAGCTGGGCGGTGTACCGGGCCGAGCTGGCCCTGGTGGAGGTGGCCCGCAAAACCGGGATCCGGTTGCGGCTCTTCCACGGTCGCGGCGGCACCGTCGGCCGCGGCGGCGGGCCGAGCTACGAGGCCATCCTGGCGCAGCCGCCGGGCGCGGTGAACGGTTCGCTGCGACTCACCGAGCAGGGCGAGGTGATCGCCGCCAAGTACGCCGAACCGCAAGCGGCGCAACGCAATCTGGAGAGCCTGCTGGCCGCCACGCTGGAATCCACGCTGCTGGATGTGGAGGGCCTGGGCGACGCCGCCGAACCGGCGTACGCGGTGCTCGACGAGGTGGCCGTGCTGGCCCAGCGTTCTTACGCCGAATTGGTGCACGAGACACCGGGTTTCGTCGACTACTTCATGGCCTCCACGCCGGTCAGCGAGATCGGTTCACTGAACATCGGCAGCCGCCCCACCTCGCGCAAACCCACCGAGTCCATCTCGGACCTGCGCGCCATCCCCTGGGTGCTGGCGTGGAGCCAGTCGCGGGTCATGCTGCCCGGCTGGTATGGCACCGGGTCGGCGTTCGAACAGTGGATCGCGGCCGGCCCGGAAAGCGAAAGCGAGCGGGTGGACACCCTGCACGAGTTGTACCAGCGCTGGCCATTTTTCCGCAGCGTGCTGTCCAACCTGGCCCAGGTGCTGGCCAAAAGCGACCTCGGCCTGGCGGCGCGCTACGCCGAATTGGTCGACGACGAGGAATTGCGGCACCGGGTGTTCGACAAGATCGTCGACGAGCACCGGCGAACCATCGCCATGCACAAGCTCATCACCGGTCAGGACAACCTGCTCGCCGACAATCCGGCGCTGGCGCGTTCGGTGTTCAACCGTTTCCCCTACCTCGAGCCGCTCAATCACCTGCAGGTGGAGTTGCTGCGCCGCTACCGCTCCGGCGACGACGACGAATTGGTGCAGCGCGGCATTTTGCTGACCATGAACGGGCTCGCCAGCGCGCTGCGAAACAGCGGCTGATGACCCGCGATTCGCCTCCCCGGGCCGGCCCCCCGCGAATACCCTGATTGACGCGACGTCGACCGAGGAGACCAGTGAGCGGATCCGGACTACCCCTGTGGCTCTTTCTGGCCTCGGTCGTGGCGGTGGCGATCGCCATAGCGGTGGGTTCCATCTGGCTGGGCCATCGCATCCTGCCGAGCCGGCGAAACGGCAAGGAACACAATCCGGCGATCGCCTCGTTCCTCACCGTCGTCGGCTTCATCTACGGTGCACTGCTGGGGTTCACCGTGGTGGCCACCTGGGAACACTTTTCGTCCACTCAGGTCGTCGTCTCCGGTGAGGCGTCGGCCCTGACGACGATGTACCGGCAAACCGTCGCCATGCCCGAACCGGAGCGAACCGAGATCCAGGAGCTGTTGCGCAAATACGCGGGCGCGGTGGCCGGCCCGGAGTGGAACAAGCAGCGCAACGACGGCGCACGAGCCGCGATCACCCGGATGTATCGCACGGTCGGCCGCCAGCAACCCAACGTCGCGGCGAAGCCGATCAATCAGCAATTCCTCAACCAGTTGAGTGAGTTGGCCTCCGACCGCAACGAGCGCATCGTCGGCACCAAGCCACGGATCCCGCCCCTGATGTGGGCGGGGTTGATCTTCGGCGCGGTTGTGCTGGTTGCGTTTACGGGTTTCCTGCGCGTGGGCAGCACCGTCGGTCACGTCGTGGTGTCCAGCACGGTCGCGGTGCTGCTGGGTCTGCTGCTGTGCGTCGTGTTCCAGCTCGACCACTCCTATGCCACCGACCAGCGGATCACGTCGGGGCCATTCCAGCACGCGCTGGACATCTTCGATTCGGTCGACAACGACAGCCGCTACTTCCCGCGCTGAGCATCGACGCTGAGGGCGAGGCGGTTTAGCCCTTCAGCAGCTCGCCGACGTGCGCGATGACCGAATCGGTGAGGCCTTGCAGGTCATAACCGCCCTCGAGCACCGCCACCAGCCGCCCGTCGCACAGCCTTTCGGCCGAGGCCATCAATTCCCGGGTGACCCAGGCGAAGTCGTCGGCCGTCATGGTCAGTGAGCCGAGCGGATCGCGTTCATGGGCGTCAAAACCGGCGGACACGATGATCAGCTCGGGCGAAAATCCTTGCAGCGCAGGCAGTATCCGATCCTGGAAGGCCGCGCGCAGCTCGGTCCCGCCGTCACCGGGTGCAAGGGGCGCGTTGAAGATGTTGCCCACCCCGGTTTCTCGCACCGCACCGGTGCCGGGGAACAGCGGCATCTGATGCGTGGATGCGTAGAGCACGCTGGGGTCGGAGTAGAAGATCTGCTGGGTGCCGTTGCCGTGGTGGACGTCGAAATCGACGATGGCGACACGCGTCAGCCCGTGTTTACGCTGCGCGTGCCGCGCGCCGATGCTGATGTTGTTGAACAGGCAGAAACCCATGGCGCGCTCGGTCTCGGCGTGGTGGCCCGGCGGCCGGCACGCGACGAATGCGTTCTGCGCGTCACCGGCCAGCACCGCGTCCACGGCCTGCAGCGTGGCCCCGACCCCGCGCAGCGCCGTCTCCCAGGTCGAGGGCTCCATCATGGTGTCGCCGCCGTCGAGGTAGACGTAACCGTCTTCGGGCCGCGCGGCTTCCAACGCGTCCACGTAGCGATTGGAGTGCACGTAGCGCGTCGTCGCGAGGTCGGCCGGCTCGGCCTCCGCACGCATCAGCGTGTCGAATTGTGGCCGGCTCAGCGCCGCCGCCACCGCGCGGTAGCGGTCCGGTCGCTCCGGATGGCCGGGCGCGGTCCGATGGTCCGCGAACGCGGCATGGTGCAGCAGCAACGTGGCCATCGAAGGTCCCGCCGGGCGCCTACTGCACGGTCCGGTTGCGCAGCCTGTCCACCAGACCTCGCACCGCGTGCTCGGTGATCGCCAGGGGAGACATCATGGTCTCGCCCACCCGCACCATGTCGTCGACCCGCGCCACGATGGCCTCCACCGGCTCGACCAGCACGATCAGCCGCTTGGCCAGATCGTCCAGGCTGGTCATCGTGCCGTCCAGGTGATCCAGGCCGGCTTCCAGGCGTTCCACCGTGGCGTTGAGGGCCGACAGGGAACTGCTCAGCTCCTTCATGGTGATGCTCAACCCGTCGAGGACGTCTTCGACCTGCTCCACGGTCTTGTCGGCGTTCAACGCGGCCTGGGTGAGCGTCTTGATCCGGCTTCGCTCTTGCCCCCCGCGCGCGGTTCTGTCTGCCATGACCGTCATTATTACCCCTGCGCCGAGCCGGTGTGGCAGGCGTCACCATTCCCGTTTTGATAGGGTTCCTATCTAATTTCCCTGTCGAAATCGCTGCCCGCGTCTGGCGTGAAGGAGGATGGCGTTGACGAAAACCCGCGGGGGGCCAGGCTTTCTGCGTCAGCCGAGATCGGTGTGGGCCGTTGCCTTCGCGTGTGTGATCTCGTTCATGGGCATCGGTCTGGTGGATCCGATCTTGCCGACGATGGCGAGCCGGCTGCATGCGACACCCGAGCAGATCTCGCTGTTGTTCACCAGCTACCTGCTGGTCACCGCGGTGGCGATGCTGATCACCGGCTGGGTGTCCTCCAGGATCGGCGCCAAGCTCACGCTTGTCGTCGGGCTGGTCATCATCGTGGTGTTCAGTGCCCTTGCCGGAGCCGCCGATGGAGTGAACGGAATCATAGGTTTTCGGGCCGGGTGGGGTCTGGGCAACGCGCTGTTCATCGCCACCTCGTTGGCGGTCATCGTGGGGGCGGCCAGCGGTGGCTTCGCGGGCGCGATCGTGCTGTACGAGGCCGCGCTGGGCGTCGGCATCGCGATGGGGCCGATGGTGGGCGCCGCACTTGGCGGGATCAGTTGGCGTGGGCCGTTTTTCGGGGTAGCCGCGCTGATGGGAGTCGCCCTCATCTGCGTGCTCACCTTGGTTGCGCCGGCTCCGCTGCCGGGCGAGCGGGCGCGGATCGCGGACCCGATCAACGCGCTACGCAATCGCGGTCTTTCGACCATCGCGGTCGCCGCCCTGTTGTACAACTCGGGCTTCTTCATCGTCATGAGCTATTCGCCGTATCCGATGAAGATCGGCATACACGAACTGGGACTGGTCTTTTTCGGCTGGGGCCTGCTCGTCGCGGTGTTCGCGGTCTTCTGCGCGCCGTGGGCGCAGCGGCGCATCGGTACCGCCCGCTCGCTCTACCTGACGCTGTTCTTGATGTCGCTGGACTTGATGGCGATTGGAGTGTGGATCGCCCGGCCGCCCGTGGTGATCGCTTGCGTGATAGCCAGCGGCGCCTTCATCGGAATGAACAACACGCTGGTCACCAGCACGGTCATGCAGGTGTCGCCGGTGCCGCGGCCCACGGCCTCTGCGGCGTACAGCTTCGTGCGGTTCATCGGCGCCGGCCTCGCGCCGTGGCTGGGCGGGATCGTGGCCGCTCACTACGGTCAGGCGGCGCTGTTCTACCTTGCGGGAGGCGCGGTGTTCCTCGGCCTGCCGGTGCTCGCCACCGCGCACGGCCTGGTGGCCCGGGCCCACGTGCCCTCCGAACACGAAAGTGACGAGGCCGCTGAGGAAATCGTCGAGTCGGCCGAGGGCAATGTGCTGTACGGCCATCTGCGTGGCGTCGGCGCCGCGCCGCTTGCCGACGCCGAACTCACGCTGGTCGACGACGCCGGTCGCCAGGTCGCGCACGGACGGTCAAGCGCCGACGGCTACTACCACCTCGTCGGCCCGGTCGCCGGCAGCCATACGCTCGTCGTCGCGAGTAACGGTGACACCCAAGCCTTTGCGGTGCAGCTGAGTCGAGCGTCGACAGAACTGTCGCTGCGGCTGGACGGATGTCCCGTGTCTTAGCGACCGGCCGAGCTCACGCCTGGTGTCGCGTGACTGCTGATGTGTCCGACGGCAGCTTGGCCGCGGCGTCCTCGTCGAGCAGCCACAGCGTGGTGTCCAGCCCGACCGCCCCGGCGGCCGGCACCGAAACCGGTGCGGCGCCGCCGATGGCGGCGGCCACCGCGTCGGCCTTGCCGCCGCCGGACACCAGCAGCCAGACTTCGCGGGAACGCGCAATGGCGGGCAGCGTCAACGTGATTCGTTGCGGCGGGGGCTTGGGGGAGTCGTCGACCGACACCACCATCCGGGCGGTTTCGAGCACGGCCGGGGTGTCGGGGAACAGGGAGTTGATGTGGCCTTCGGGTCCCATGCCCAGCAGGTGCACGTCGAAGTTCGGAACCGGCTCGCCGGGTTCGGCGTTGGCGGCCAGCAACTGCTCGTAGGCCAGCGCCGCCGCGGCCAGATCGCTGCCGAATTCCCCGTCGCTGGCCGGCATCGGGTGCACCTGGCTCGACGGGATATCGACCTGGGAGAGCAGCGCCGCCCGCGCCTGCTTGTCGTTGCGCTCGTCGTCGTCCTCGGGGACGTAGCGTTCGTCGCCCCAGAACAGATGCACCTTCGACCAGTCGATCTCACGTCCGGCCAGCGACTGCAGCAGCCCGATGCCGTTGCCGCCGCCGGTGAGCACGATGAGCGCCCGGCCGCGGGCCGCAACGGCGTTCGCGATGGTGTCGGTCAGCCGCGCGGCGGCGGCCTCGACCATCGTCTTGCTATCCGGGAAAATCTCGATGCTGGTGCTCACACGTATTGCACTTTCTCGATCCCTTCGAGCGCTGATTGGTAAACCTCGTCGGCGTCCAGCCGGCGCAGGTCTTCGGCGAGGCACTCGCCGGTTTCCCTGCGCGCCAAGGGGAGTAGGGCGTCCGGTCGGGACGTCCGGCTCAACGTCGCCGTCCTTCCTTCCTGCGGCCGGCTCAAGACGATGGTTTCGCTCTGGCGCTCCAGTTCGATCTTGAGTTCGCCGACCGCCCGGCGCACCGGGCCGTCGATCCGGTTGGCCAGCCACCCGGCCAGCACGTCCAGGGCGGGCTCGGTCGCCAGACCGGACACCAGCGCCGACTCGATCGGTTCGTGCGGCGCCAGGTCGACGGCCGAGGTGAGCAGCGCGCGCCAGTAGGTGATCCGCGCCCAGGCCAGGTCGGTATCACCCGCGGTGTATCCGGGCAGCCGGCTCTTGATCGCCGCCAACGGGTCCACCCCGTTGGTCGCGTCCGTGATGCGACGAATCGCCAACCGCCCCAACGGGTCTTGCGCGGGCACCGTCGGTGCGACGTCAGGCCACCAGACCACCACCGGGATGTCGGGCAGCAGGAACGGCGTGACCACACTGGCGGCGTGGCCGGACAACGCCCCGGACAGCCGCAGCACCACGACTTCGCTGGCGCCGGTGTCACCGCCGGCGCGCAACTGCGCATCCAGGCGCGGCTTGTCCGCATACGGATTGCCCCGCATCGTCACGATGATCCGGCTGGGGTGCTCATGGCTGGCGTCGTTGGCCGCCTGCAGCGACTCTTCGAGGATATCCTCGCTGTCCGGCGCGATGATCAGCGTCAGCACCCGGCCCATCGCCACGGCGCCGACCCTTTCCCGCAGTTCGTCGAGCCTCTTGTTGACCGCCGTGGTGGTGGTGTCTTCCATATCAATGATCACGAGCGGCGCTCCTTCTCATCGCTGCGTCCCCCTCGCCGCGGCGCGGCTGGGGGCGCCCCCGCTGCATCGTCGCGGCGCGGATCACGGGCGCCGCCATTCCCGGCCGGTGCGCCGCAGCATCTCGAACGCCGAGTCCGGACCCCAGGTGCCCGACTCGTACGGTTCGGGCTTACCGTCCGCCGCCCAGTTGTTGAGCACGGGATCGAGTATGTCCCAAGCCAATTCGACCTCTTCGTTCACCGGAAACAGGGACGGCTCGCCGAGCAGCACATCGAGGATCAACTGTTCGTAGGCCTCCGGCGATTCCTCGGCGAACGCCGAGCCGTAGGAGAAGTCCATGTTGACGTCGCGGACCTCCATCGCGGTGCCCGGCACCTTGGAGCCGAACCGCAGCGTGACGCCCTCGTCGGGCTGCACCCGGATCACCATGGCGTTGGTGCCCAGCTCGTCGGTCATGGTCGCATCGAACGGCAGGTGCGGCGCCCGCTTGAAGACCAGGGCGATCTCGGTCACCCTGCGGCCCAGGCGTTTTCCGGTACGCAGGTAGAAGGGCACCCCCGCCCAGCGGCGGGTGTCCACCTCGAGCGTGATGGCGGCGAACGTCTCGGTGGTCGAGTCCTTGGCAAAGCCTTCCTCGTCGAGCAACCCGACCACCTTCTCGCCGCCCTGCCAGCCGGCGGCGTACTGACCGCGGCTGGTCGTCTCGTCGAGGGGCTCGGCAAGGTGGGTGGCCGAGAGCACCTTGATCTTCTCGGCCTGCAGCGCCGAGGGGCTGAAGCTGACCGGCTCCTCCATCGCGGTCAGCGCCAGCAGCTGCATCAGGTGGTTCTGGATGACGTCGCGCGCGGCGCCGATGCCGTCGTAGTAGCCGGCCCGGCCGCCCAGTCCGATGTCCTCGGCCATGGTGATCTGCACGTGGTCGACGTAGTGCGCGTTCCAGATCGGGTCGAACAGCTGATTGGCGAACCGCAGCGCCAGGATGTTGCGGACCGTCTCCTTGCCCAGGTAGTGGTCGATCCGGAACACCGACTCCTCCGGGAACACACTGTTGACGGTTTTGTTCAGGGCCTGCGCACTCTCCAGATCGTGGCCGAACGGCTTCTCGATGACCACCCGGCTCCACCGCTCGCCCTGCGGGCGCGCCAGGCCGGACTTGTGTAGTTGTTCACACACCATCGGGAAGGAATTAGGCGGGATGGCCAGATAGAAGGCGTGGTTGCCGCCGGTGCCGCGCTCGGCGTCCAGCTTGTCCAGGGTCTCGGCCAGCCGGCCGAACGCCTCGTCGTCGTCGAAAGCGCCCGGGACAAAACGGAATCCCTCGGCGAGCCGGTCCCAGTTCTCTTGCCGGAACGGTGTGCGGCAGTGTTCTTTGACGGCCTCGTGCACCACCTTGCCGAAATCCTGGGTGCTCCAGTCCCGGCGGGCGAAGCCCACCAGCGAGAAGCTGGGCGGCAGCAGACCGCGATTGGCCAGGTCGTAGATGGCGGGCATGACCTTTTTGCGAGCCAGGTCGCCGGTGACGCCGAAGATCACCATCCCGCACGGCCCCGCGATCCGCGGAAGCCGCTTGTCGCGCTTGTCCCGTAAAGGGTTATGCCATTGTTGCGCGGTGCGGGCTGGGCTCATTTGGAGGCGGAACGCAGCTGCTTCTGCGTTTCTTCCAGCAGCTCGGTCCAGGAATCCACGAACTTCTCCACACCCTCGTTCTCGAGCACCTTGAAGACGTCGGTCAGATCGATGCCGATCTGGTCCAGCTTGTCGAACACCGCCTGGGCGTCCCCGGCGGTGCCGGTGACGGTGTCGCCCTTGATCTCACCGTGGTCGGCGACCGCGTCAATCGTCTTCTCCGGCATGGTGTTCACCGTGTTAGGGGCGACCAGCTCGGTGACGTAGAGCGTGTCGGAGTAGTCGGGGTTCTTCACACCGGTGGACGCCCACAGCGGACGCTGCACCCGGGCGCCGTCGGCCTTGAGCGACTCGAAGCGATCGCCGCCCTCGAACACCTCCTGGTAGGCCGCGTAGGCCAGGCGCGCGTTGGCCACCCCTGCCTTGCCCAGCAGCGCCTTGGCGTCGTCGGACCCGATCTTCTCCAGCCGCTTGTCCACCTCGGTGTCCACCCGGGACACGAAAAACGATGCGACGGAATGGATCTTGGAAATATCGTGGCCCGCTTCGCGCGCCTTCTCCAGGCCGGCCAGGTAGGCGTCCATCACCTGGCGGTGCCGCTCGACGGAAAAGATCAACGTGACGTTGACCGAAATGCCCTCCGCGAGAACGGCGGTGATCGCCGGAATGCCGGCCTTGGTCGCCGGGATCTTGATGAACAGGTTGGGCCGGTCGACGATCTTCCACAGCTCGACGGCCTGCGCGATCGTCTTGTCGGTCTCCGCGGCCAGCCGCGGGTCGACCTCGATGGACACCCGCCCGTCGACGCCGTCGGAGGCCTCCCACTCCCGCTTGAGCACGTCGCACGCGTTGCGCACGTCGTCGGTGGTGACGGTGCGGATGGTCGCGTCGACATCGGCGCCGCGCTCGGCCAGCTCGGCGATCTGGCCCTCGTACGCATCGCCCTCGGCGAGCGCCTTCTGGAAGATCGACGGGTTGGTGGTCACGCCGACAACGCTTTTCGTGTCGATCAGCTCCTGCAGGTTGCCCGACTCCAGCCGCTGGCGGGACAAGTCATCCAGCCAGACGGATACACCCGCGGCGGACAGCGCCGCGAGGTTGGGGTTCTGAGTCATTTGAAACGCCCTTTCTCAGTTGTCCACTACCTGTTCCGCGGCGGCCGCGACGGCTTCTGCGGTGAAACCGAATTCCCGGAACAACGTTTTGTAATCGGCGGACTCGCCATAGTGCTCGATCGAGACGATCCTGCCGGTGTCGCCGACGAGCTTGTGCCAGGACTGGGCCACCCCGGCCTCGACGGCCACCCGCGCCGATACGGTCGGCGGCAGCACGCTGTCGCGGTAGTCCTCCGGCTGGGACTCGAACCACTCGACGCACGGCATGGAAACCACCCGCGCCACAATGTCCTTGTCCGCCAACAACTTCTGCGCATCAACGGCGAGCTGGACCTCCGAGCCGGTCGCGATCAGCACCACGTCTGGCTCTTGGCCGGGCTCCTCGCCGTCCGAGCCTAGAACGTAGCCGCCCCGGGCGACGCCCTCGGCGCTGGTGCCCTCCAGCACCGGCACATTCTGGCGCGTCAGCATCAGGCCGACGGGGCCGCTGCCGTTGCCGCGGGCCAGGACCGTGCGCCAGGCGTAGGCAGTCTCGTTGGCGTCGGCCGGGCGCACCACCGACAGGTTCGGGATGGCGCGCAGCGCCGCGAGGTGCTCGATCGGCTGATGGGTCGGGCCGTCCTCGCCAAGGCCGATCGAGTCGTGGGTCCACACGTAGATCGTGTCTATGTCCATCAACGAGGCCAGCCGCACCGCGGGCCGCATGTAGTCGGAGAACTGCAGGAAGGTGCCGCCGTAGGCACGGGTTGGTCCGTGCAGGACGATGCCGGACAGAATAGCGCCCATCGCGTGCTCGCGCACACCGAAATGCAACGTCCGTCCGTACCAGTGCGCCGTGTAGTCCTTGGTCGAAATAGACGGCGGCCCAAAGGAATCCGCGCCCTTGATGGTGGTGTTGTTGCTACCCGCCAGGTCGGCCGAACCACCCCACAGCTCCGGCAGTTTCGGCCCGAGCGCGTTGAGAACTTCGTTGGAGGCCTTGCGGGTGGCGATCGGGTCGGAGCCGGGTTCCCAGCGCGGCAGGTCGGCGTCCCAGCCGTCGGGCAGCTCCTCGGCGGTCAACCGGTCCAGCAGCGCCTTGCGTTCGGGTTGTGCCTGCGCCCAGGCGTCGAAGTCGGCCTGCCACTTCTCGTGGGCTTCCCTGCCGCGGTCCACCAGCTTGCGGGTGTGGGCGATCACCTCGTCGCGCACCTCGAACTTCTTCTCCGGGTCGAAGCCGAGGATCTCCTTGACGGCGGCGACTTCCTCGTCGCCCAGTGCCGCGCCGTGCGCCTTGCCGGTGTTCATCAGCTTGGGCGCGGGGTAGCCGATGATGGTGCGCAGCGAGATGAACGACGGCCGGTCGGTGGCCGCCCTCGCGTTGGCGATGGCCTCCTCGATCGCGACGACGTTTTCGCCGCCCTCGATCTCCTGCACGTGCCAGCCGTAGGCGCGGTACCGCGCGGCGGTGTCCTCGCACAGGGCGATGTTGGTGTCGTCCTCGATGGAGATCTCGTTGTGGTCGTAGAAGACGATCAGGTTGCCCAGCTGCTGGACGGCCGCCAGCGACGAGGCCTCCGAGGTGACGCCCTCTTCGATGTCGCCGTCGGAGGCGATCACGTAGATGAAGTGGTCGAACGGGCTGGTGCCCGGGGCGGCGTCCGGATCGAACAGCCCGCGCTCATAGCGCGCGGCCATTGCCATGCCCACCGCCGAGGCCAGGCCCTGGCCCAGCGGCCCGGTGGTGATCTCGACGCCCTTGGTGTGCCGGAATTCCGGATGCCCGGGGGTCTTCGACCCCCAGGTGCGCAGCGACTCGATGTCGGACAGCTCCAGCCCAAAACCGCCCAGGTACAGCTGCAGGTACAGCGTCAGACTGCTGTGCCCGCAGGACAGGACGAACCGGTCGCGGCCCAGCCAGTAGGTGTCGCTGGGATCGTGGACCATCGCCCGCTGAAACAGGGTGTATGCCAGCGGCGCCAGGCTCATCGCCGTCCCGGGATGGCCGTTGCCGACCTTTTGCACCGCGTCGGCGGCCAGCACCCGGATGGTGTCGACGGCGGCCGAGTCGAGCTCGGACCAGTCGTCGGGAAGGTGCGGTTGGGTCAGCGTGGAGATCTCTTCGAGTGTCGTCACAGACTCAGTCCTTGGGTCATCGAGCTGATCAATCCCACCCTAGTGCGGGAGGGCCGGCTCTTGCAGCGCAGGATTTCGGGTACCCACCGCCGGCAGGTGTGAAAATTACGCGCCCGTCGAAAGTGCCTAACATTCAGTTCGCGAATCTGGGAAAACTCTGCGGGAACCGACCCGCGGGCGGGCCATCGCCACACCGCGGTCTACCATCGTGCGTAGTAGATGCTGCGCGCCGCTGCGACCCCAAGGAGTAATTGCGTGAGCGTTCGCGGGCGCGTCGCGCCGAGCCGATTGCCAAGCCGAGGACACGGCGCCGCCCGGCGACGATCCGGGCCGGGTACCGGGACGGTGAGGAGCCGGGCAATCCAGCGGGTGCTGGCATATCTGGCGCTGACCAAGCCGCGGGTCATCGAACTGCTGCTCGTTACCGCGATCCCGGCCATGCTGCTGGCGCAGCGGGGCACGGTGAACCCGCTGCTGATCGTCAACACGCTGATCGGCGGGATGCTGGCCGCCGGGGGTGCCAACACGTTGAACTGCGTGGCCGACGCCGACATCGACAAGGTGATGAAGCGCACGGCCCGGCGGCCGCTCGCGCGCGCCGCGGTGCCGACGCGCAACGCCCTGGTGCTCGGCCTGGTGCTGACGGTGGCGTCGTTCTTCTGGCTGTGGTGGACCAGCAACCTGTTGTCCGGGCTGCTGGCCTTGGCCACGATCGCGTTCTACGTGTTCGTCTACACCCTGCTGCTCAAGCGCCGCACCTCGCAGAACGTGGTGTGGGGCGGCGCGGCCGGCTGCATGCCGGTGATGATCGGCTGGTCGGCCGTCACGGGCACCATTGGCTGGCCCGCGCTGGTGATGTTCGCGATCATCTTCTTCTGGACGCCGCCGCACACCTGGGCGCTGGCGATGCGCTACAAGGACGATTACAAGGCGGCGGGCGTGCCGATGCTGCCGGCCGTGGCGACCGAGCGTCAGGTCACGAAGCAGATCCTGATCTACACCTGGCTGACGGTGCTGGCCACGCTGGCGCTGGCGCTGGCGACCGGCTGGCTGTACGCCGCGGTCGCCCTGGTGGCCGGGGTGTGGTTCCTGGCGATGGCCCACCAGCTCTACGCCGGGGTCCGCGCCGGCGAGCCGGTCCGGCCGCTGCGGTTGTTCCTGCAGTCGAACAACTATCTGGCGGTGGTGTTCTGCGCGCTCGCCATCGACTCGGCCATCGGGCTGCCGCACCTGTTCTGAGCCGGTCGTCGACTCGCGTCGTCTCGGTGCCGTGAACGCATCACCCGGCGAATTCGAGAACTGATTTCTTATCTGGGATCGGTAGCCGGTCCACGGGATCACACTTCAGGCATGGCAACTCACCGCATCGTCAGGGCGTTGGTCGCCGGAACGCTGCTTTCGGTCGGCCTGTCCTTCTGTGACATGGGCATCACCACGGGTATCGCCGGGGCCCAACCCGGGCCGATGCCGCTGGACGCGTGGCCCGGCTGTCCCAACGACCACCCCCAGGGGCCGTGCCGCTGGTGCCCCGGGCAACCGTTGCCGCCGACCGGCAACCATGTCACCAACCCCGTCGTCTGGGACAACAACGTCTGCCACACCTACTACTACGTCTGGTTCGGACAGGGCAATGTCGCCCAAAACATCTGGGACGGCGACAACCCGCCGGCACCGCCACCACCACCGCCGCCGGGCCTGATCAATAGAGACAATTGCCAGCAGGTTCTGGGAATCTTCTGCCCTCACGCGTAGCGGCTCGAATTATCTAGGGCAGCAGCACGATCGAGCCCGCCGTCTTGCGGCCCTGCAGATCCTGGTGGGCGCGCGCAGCTTCGGCCAGGGGGTAGCGCCCGCCGACCTCGACGGTGATGTCGCCGGCGGCGATCGCGGCGAACAACTCCTCTGCCCGCCAGCTGAATTCCTGGCCGGTGCGCACGAAGTGCGCCAGCGACGGGCGGGTCAACAACACCGAGCCGGCGGCGTTGAGGCGCTGCGGGTCGAACGGCGGAACGGGCCCGCTGGCGGCGCCGAACAGCGCCAGCGTGCCCCGGATGGCCAGGCTGGCCAGGCTCGCCTCGAAGGTGGTCGCGCCCACGCCGTCGTACACGGCGGCCACGCCGGCACCGTCGGTCAGCGAACGGATGCGCTCGCCGAACGCCGCGGCGTCCTCGGGGTAGGGGAGCACCTCGTCGGCGCCCGCCCGCCGGGACAGCCGCTCCTTCTCCGGGGTGGAGACCGTGGTGATCACCCGCGCACCGAGCAGGTGGGCCCACTGGGTCAGGATCAGGCCGACGCCGCCCGCGCCGGCGTGCACCAGCACAGTGTCGCCCGCCTGCACCGGATACACGGACTTGAGCAGGTAATGGGCGGTCAGGCCCTTCAGCAGGGCCGAGGCCGAAACATCGGCGGTCACGCCGTCGGGCACCTCAGCGGTCAAATGCGCTGGGGCCGTGGCATATTCGGCATACCCACCGGACGCCGCGGCGCTGACCACGCGGTCGCCGACGCGCAACCCGTCGACGCCGTCGCCGAGGGCTTCGACGGTTCCGGCCAGCTCCGAGCCGAGGACGAACGGCAACTCGCGCGGGTACTGCCCGGAGCGGAAATAGGTGTCGATGTAGTTGACACCGATGGCCTCGGCCTTGATCAGCACCTCGCCGGGCCCGGGGGCCGGCTGGGGCGTATCGACGTAGCGCAGCACCTCGGGGCCGCCGGTCTCGCTGACTTCGATTGCGTGCATCCGCTTATCATGCCCGGGCATGAAACTCGCTCGCCCGGACGTCTTCCATCCCCGCATCGTGCTGGCGGGGTCCGGTGACGGCGCGGCCGCCGACGCCGGTCTGGTGGCGGCGCTGCGGCGACGCGGTCTGCACGCGCGCCGCCTGCCCTGGGACGACCCGGAAACCGCCAGCGCAGATCTGGTGATATTGCGCGCCGGCGCGAACGGCCGGGATCGGCGCGACGAATTCCTGGCGTGGACCCGACGGGTGCGCCACCTGCTCAACCCGCCCGGCGCCATCGCTTGGAACCTCGATGAGCGGTATCTGCGCGACCTCGAGGACGACGGCGTGCCGACGCAGCGCGACCGGCCCGTCACGCGGGCGTCGTTGATCTTCGTGGGCGGCGAACGGTCGCACGCCTGGCCGGTCGAGCCGGAGTTCGAATCGTGGGAGCTGGGCCACGCCGCGCTGACGTCGGCCGCGCGGCGCGCCGGGATGAGCACGCGGGAGCTGCTCTATGCGCGGGTGGACCTCGCCGGCGACCGGGTGGCGGCGCTGGATCTGGTCGCGCCGTCGTTGGGGTGGCGTCGGCTGGACCCCGCGGCCCGCGAGATCGCCCAGCGTCAGTTCGCGGTCGCGGTGCAGTCAGCCTGCGAGCGGCTCGGGCTGGGCCCGCTCTCGCATGGCCGCCCATAGCGCCGCGGTGGCCGCGGTGCAGGCCGCGGCCCCGGCCACGTGCAGGGCGACCAGCACGGCGGGGACTCCGGTGTAGTACTGCGCGGTGCCGACGCCGGCCTGGGCGAATACCAGTGCCAGCAGCACGGCGAGCCGCACCAGCACGGGCCGGGTGGCGCGCACGGCCAGCAGCCCGAAGCCCAGCCCCACCAACAGGGCCAGGTAGGCGATCAGCAGCGACGAGTGCAGGTGCACCAGGGTGTCAACCTCGACTTTGAGCCGTGGCACCGTGCGGGTGGGGCTGCGATCACCGGCGTGCGGGCCGGCGGCGGTCACCAGTGTGCCGGTGACCAGCACGGCGGCCAGGTTCAAGCCGGACAGCGCGGTGAGCGCGCGCAGCGGCCGGACGATTCGCTCGCGCACCACTGCGTCGTCGGGCTCGCCCACTTTCACGTAGAGCAGCACCGACAGCCACACCATCGTCATCGACGTCAGCAGGTGGACGGCCACCGTCCACCACAGCAGCCCGGTGCGCACGGTGATGCCGCCGATCACCGCCTGCACGACGGTGGAGACCGGCATCAGCCAGGCATAGACGAGGACCTCGCGGCGCCGCCGCGCCCGGGTCACGGCCAGCACGGCCAGCGCCGCGGTGATGACGACGGCGAAGGTGATCATCCGATTGCCGAACTCGACGGCCTGGTGGATGCGCGGCACCTCGGCGTGGGCCACCGGCACGAAGCTGCCCGGAAAGCACTGCGGCCAGGTGGGGCAGCCCAGGCCCGATGCGGTGACGCGCACGATCGCGCCGGTGATGGCGATGCCGCCCTGGGTGAGGATGACGGCCGCGGCGATCAGGCGCTGCACGCCCAGGCTGGGGTTGGGCAGCAGGTCCACCACGCGCAACAGCATCCGTCCAACCACGGCCCGATCCTAAGCCACCGAAAACTACGGCTTGTAGTACGGATGGGGTGCGTCGAGACTTAAACCACGTACACCGGTATCGGCGTGTTGTGTGCGTGGTTTAAGTGTCGCGAGCCCCACCCGAACGTCAGGTGAACAGCCCGATGCGACCGTCAGGTGAAGCGGAACCAGCGCAGCGCACTCAGCGCGCCCACCGCGCCCCACGCCGCCAGGACGATGATTCCGAACCAGTCCACCGACATGGTCATCGCCTGCGACAGCGCCTCGGTGAGTGCGCCCGACGGGGTCAGCCGTGCCGCCAGCTTGACCGCGGTCGGGGTGATGCCGGTTTCCACGGTCAGCGCGCCGAGGCCGGCGAACACGAACCACATCAGGTTGGCGATCGCCAGCACGATCTCGGCGCGCAGCGTCCCGCCGAGCAGCAGCCCCAGGGCCGCGAACACCACGGTGCCCAGCGCGATCACCGCCGCGCCCAGCGCCAACGCCACCGGTTCCGGTCGCCAGCCGAGCGCAAAACCGATGGCGCCCAACAGGATTGCCTGCAAAAACACCACGGTGACCACGGCCAGCGACTTGCCCGCGATGATGCCCCACACCGGCAGCGGGGTGGCGCCGAGCCGCTTGAGCGCGCCGTAACGCCGATCGAAGGCGACCGCGATCGCCTGACCGGTGAACGCGGTCGAGATCACGGCCAGCGCCATGATGACCGGGGTGAAGGTGGCCGCGCGGTGCTGGCCGAACGAGCCGAGCGGCAGCAGCGTGAGGCCGACCAGCAGTGTGATCGGGATGAACATGGTCAGCAGCAGCTGTTCGCCGTTGCGCAGCAGCAGCTTGAGTTCCAAACCGAATTGCGCGGCAAGCATTTTCGGCACCGCGCTGGGCCGCGGGTTGGGCGCGAAGGTGCCCGCGGGAAAGACGCTGGATTGAATCTCGTTGTCGGTCAAGGCCGTAACTTCCTGCCGGTGAGGTCGAGGAACACGTCCTCGAGGCTGCGTTGCTCGACGCGCACGTCGGTGGCCAGCACGTCGATCCGCGCGCACCACGCAGTGACGGTGGCCAGCACCTGGGGGTCGACGTGCCCTTCGATCAGGTACTCGCCCGGCGTCACCTCGGTGGCCTTGTAGTCCTCCGGCAGGGCGGCGGACAGCAGCGACAGATCCAGGCGCGGCGGTGCGCTGAACCGCAGCTGGTCCTTGGCCCCGCTGCGCATCAGCTCCGTCGGCGTGCCGGAGGCCACCGTCGCCCCGTGGTCGATGATCACCAGCCGGTCGGCGAGTTCCTCGGCCTCCTTGAGCTGATGCGTGGTCAGCACCACCGTCACGCCGTCGCGGCGCAGCGCGTCGATCAGTTCCCACACCAGCAGCCGGGCGTGCGCGTCCATGCCCGCGGTGGGCTCGTCGAGGAACACCAGTTCGGGGCGCCCGACCAGCGCGCAGGCCAGCGCCAGGCGTTGCTGCTGCCCGCCGGAGAGCCGTCGGTAGGTGGTGCGGGCCGCGTCGGTGAGGCCGAGCGTGTCCAGCAGCCAGGTGGGGTCCAGCGGGTCGGCGGCGTAGGCCGCCACCAGGTTGAGCATCTCGCCGACCCGCGCCGCGGGATAGCCGCCGCCGCCCTGCAGCATCACCCCGATCCGCGCCCGCAGTCGCGCGTTGTCGGCGATCGGGTCCAGGCCGAGCACCTCGATCGTTCCGGCGTCGGGCCGCACGAAGCCCTCGCACATCTCCACCGTCGTCGTCTTGCCGGCGCCATTGGGCCCGAGCAGGGCCAGCACCTCGGCGGCCTGCACCTCGAGATCGAGGTTGGCGACGGCCTCGACGGCGGTCGCGCCGGACCCATAGGTCTTGGTGACGCCGCGCAGCCGGACCACCGTGTCAGGGGATTTGCGCGATTCTGGAAAGGCCGAACTCACGAGCGCTGCTCTCCCCGGCAAGCGGGAGGTGCCCCCGCCTCATCGCTTCGCTCTGCATCGTCGTCGGCGCGGCTCACGTGGAATCAGCGTAGGCGCCATGCGCCGGCGTCGGGCGGGGGGTCGACGGAGGCTGCGGCGGTGCCGTCTCGTCGGTGACGGGTTGGCCGTCGGATTCGGTGTCCGGGAGGGGCGGGCGGCGCCAGGGCAGGCGGGTGTAGGTCAGCGCGATGAGCGCCACGACGATGGCGGTGCTGGCCAGCGTGGCATCGATGATCTGGAACAGCGCGAACCGGTCGCCGTTGGCGGTGGGGCCGAAGATTCCGACGACCAGGCTGATGACGATCGCCGCGACGCGGAAGCCGGTGCGCGTCGCCCAGGCGGCCAGCGGGATGATGGCCCATAGCAGGTACCAGGGCTGCACGACGGGAAACAGCAGCACCGTGATGCCCAGCGCCACGCCCAGCCCGCCGATCGGGTGCAGCCGGCCGCGGAAGACGGCCAGCAGCAACCAGGCCACCATGACCGTGATGATCAGCACACCGATCGCGCGGGTCAGCCCCAGCACCGCGGTGGTGTGATCGCCCAGCCCCAGCAGGATGCCCACCTGCCCGGTGCCCAGCGCCAGCAGCGTGGGCGGCGACATCCAGCTGCGTACCACGTTGGCGGTGCCCAGCGTGTAGATCCAGCCGAAGCCCAGGCCGCTGGCCCAGCCCACCAGCGCCATCACCGCCAGCGACAGCGCCGCCATGCCGCCGCCGGTCAGCAGCAGCGCGCGCAGGGTGCCACCGCAGCGGTAGGCCAGGGCCATCGTGACGAAGCCCAGCGCCAGCAACGACGGCAGTTTCACCTGCGACGACAGCACGATCAGCACGGCGCCGGCGACCAGCATCCCCAGCGGCTCCCAGTCCGGCCCGAGCTTCCAGGAGTGGGGCAGCAGCCGCGGCGCTTTGCCATCCGAGATGCCGCGCAGCGCGAATTCCGCCCCGGCCAGCATCAGGCCCAGCATCAGCGCCTCGTTGTGTGCGCCGGCCACCAGATGCATGATGAGCAGCGGATTGGCCGCGCCCAGCCACAGGGCGCTGACCTCAGCGACGCCGCAGCGCCGGGCCAGGCGCGGGGTCGCCCACACGATCAGGGCCACCCCAACCAGCTCCACCAGGCGGTGACACAGCACGGCGGCGACGATGTTCTCCCCGGTGACCGCCGAGATGCCGCGCCCGATCCACAGGAACAGCGGCCCGTACGGCGCGGGCGTCTCGCGCCACAGCGTCGGCACGGACAGCGTGAAGATGTGCGACAGCCCCAGGCCGGAGGCCGGGCCAACCCGGTAGGGGTCCAGGCCCTCCAGCGAGATCTGGCTTTGCGCCAGGTAGGAGTAGACGTCCTTGCTGTACATCGGCGGGGCGATCAGCAGCGGCAGCACCCACAGCAGCAGGGTGCGGTCCAGGTCGCCGCGCGACATCCGCCGGTTGCCCAGCGCGAACCTGCCCAGCATCAACCAGGCCAGCGCCATCATGACGGCGCCGGTGGTGGTCATGGTCAGCGACACCGTCTGGATCCGCGACGGGAGGTTGAGCAGCCGCACCCCGAAGGTGGGGTCCTGCACGACGGGACGCGCGCCGGCGCCCAGCGCGCCGATCGCCATCACCACGGTGCCGGCGGCACCGAACAGGCGGGTGCGGCGCAGCGCGGTGAGCTCGGTATCGTTCAGCGGCGAGCCCACTGCTTGCTCGTCGCCGTGCAGACTCGCGATCGACGAGCTCAGCGTGTGGTGGCGGGCTGCCATCAGAGCAGCCTAGCCGTCGGCCCCAAGCCAGCGGCGATCGCAAGCGCGGCGCCGCCGGGCGCCGCGGGTCGCCGCGCATTCCACCGAGTGTGAGCATCGCGACGCCAGGACAGGGGACCCTTGCTAGACCGATCCCCGGAATTGCGTCACACTGGTGTTGTGAAAATCCGAACCAGCCCCGATGGGGCCGCTACCGGCGTGGCCGACGTCGGCGCGCCGGTGCCGGATGGTTACACCCGCCGCGCGATCGTGCGCCTGCTGTTGGAATCCGGATCGATCACCGCCGCGGAGATCGGTGACCGGCTGGGTTTGACGGCCGCCGGCGTGCGACGCCACCTCGACGCGCTGATTGAGGCCGGCGACGCCGAGGCCACGGCGCCCGCCGCGTGGCAGCAGGCGGGGCGCGGGCGTCCCGCCAAGCGGTACCGGCTGACCTCGGCCGGGCGGGCCAAGCTCGACCACGCCTACGACGACCTGGCCGCGGCGGCCATGCGGCAACTGCGCGAAATCGGTGGGGAAGAGGCGGTGCAGGCGTTCGCCCGGCAGCGCATCGACGCCATCCTGGCCGACGTTCCCGCGGCCGACAGCGCGGCCGACACCGACGTCGAGGCGGCCGCCGACCGCATCGCCACCGCACTGACCAAAGCCGGGTACGTCACCACCACCACGCAGGTCGGCGGGCCGATCCACGGCGTGCAGATCTGCCAGCACCACTGCCCGGTGTCGCACGTCGCGGAGGAATTCCCCGAGCTGTGCGACGCCGAACAACAGGCCATGGCCGAGGTGCTGGGCACCCACGTCCAGCGGTTGGCGACCATCGTCAACGGCGACTGCGCCTGCACCACGCACGTACCCCTGACCCAGGCATCACGCACGGCGCCCAGCCCGCGCCGTACGACCGACACCACGAGCATCAAAGGAGCGTCTCGATGACACTCACCCCCGAGGCCAGCAAGACGGCTACCGCGCCGCTGACCCAGGAAGAGGCGATCGCCTCCCTGGGGCGGTACGGCTACGGCTGGGCGGACTCCGACGTCGCCGGCGCCAGCGCCCAGCGCGGCCTGTCGGAGGCCGTCGTCCGCGACATCTCGGCGAAGAAGAACGAGCCCGAATGGATGTTGCAGACCCGGCTCAAGGCGCTGCGCATCTTCGACCGCAAGCCGATGCCGAACTGGGGCTCGAACCTGGAGGGCATCGACTTCGACAACATCAAGTACTTCGTGCGCTCCAGCGAGAAGCAGGCCGCGACGTGGGACGACCTGCCCGCGGACATCAAGAACACCTACGACAAGCTGGGCATCCCCGAAGCCGAGAAGCAGCGGCTGGTCTCCGGTGTCGCGGCCCAGTACGAATCCGAGGTCGTCTACCACTCCATCCGGGAGGACCTGGAGAAGCAGGGCGTCATCTTCCTGGACACCGACACGGCGCTGCGTGAGCACCCGGAGATCTTCCAGGAGTACTTCGGCACCGTGATCCCGGCCGGGGACAACAAGTTCTCCGCGCTGAACACCGCGGTGTGGAGCGGTGGCTCGTTCATCTACGTGCCCAAGGGCGTGCACGTCGACATCCCGCTGCAGGCCTACTTCCGGATCAACACCGAGAACATGGGTCAGTTCGAGCGGACGCTGATCATCGCCGACGAGGGCTCCTACGTGCACTACGTCGAGGGTTGTACGGCGCCCATCTACAAGTCGGACTCGCTGCACTCCGCGGTGGTCGAGATCATCGTGAAACCCAATGCGCGCGTTCGCTACACGACGATCCAGAACTGGTCGGGCAACGTCTACAACCTGGTCACCAAGCGGGCCCGCGCCGAGGCCGGTGCCACCATGGAGTGGATCGACGGCAACATCGGGTCGAAGGTCACCATGAAGTACCCGGCGGTCTGGATGACCGGCGAGCACGCCAAGGGCGAGGTGCTCTCGGTGGCCTTCGCCGGCGAAGACCAACACCAGGACACCGGCGCGAAGATGCTGCACCTGGCGCCGAACACGTCGAGCAACATCGTGTCCAAGTCGGTGGCCCGCGGCGGCGGCCGCACCTCCTACCGCGGCCTGGTGCAGGTGAACAAGGGCGCGCACGGATCGCGGTCCAGCGTGAAATGCGATGCGCTGCTGGTCGATACGATCAGCCGCAGCGACACCTATCCCTACGTCGACATCCGCGAGGACGACGTCACCATGGGCCACGAGGCCACCGTGTCCAAGGTCAGCGAGAACCAGCTGTTCTACCTGATGAGCCGCGGCCTGACCGAGGACGAGGCCATGGCCATGGTGGTTCGCGGCTTCGTCGAGCCGATCGCCAAAGAGCTGCCCATGGAGTATGCGCTCGAGCTCAACCGTCTGATCGAGCTGCAGATGGAAGGCGCGGTCGGCTAGTGACGAATCTGACCGAAGCGGTTGAGGGTTCGGCCCTCGCCGCTGCCAACAAGGGCGAGCTGTTCTCCTCGTTCGAGGTGGACGCGTTCGAGGTCCCGCACGGCCGCGACGAACTCTGGCGGTTCACCCCGCTGCGCCGGCTGCGCGGCCTGCACGACGGCTCGGCCCGCGCCACCGGCAAGGCCGGGATCAGCGTCGCCGAGCGGCCCGGCCTGCGGGTCGAGACCGTCGCGCGCGGCGACGAGCGGCTCGGCCAGGGTGGGGCGCCCACCGACCGGGTTGCCGCGCAAGCATTTTCGTCGTTCAACTCCGCGACGGTGGTCACCGTCGAGCGCGACACCCGCATCGCCGAGCCGATCGGCGTCACCGTCACCGTCACCGGCCCGGGCGAGGGCGCGGTGGCCTACGGTCACCTTCAGGTTCGGGTCGCCGAGCTCGCCGAGGCCGTCATCGTCATCGACCAGCGGGGCAGCGGAACCTACGCCGACAACGTCGAATTCGTCGTCGACGACGCCGCCCGGCTCACCGTGGTGTGGCTCGCCGACTGGGCCGACGATGCGGTGCACGTCAGCATGCACCACGCCAAGCTGGGCAAGGACGCGGTGCTGCGCCACGTCGCCGTCACGCTCGGCGGCGAAGTGGTGCGGCTGACGGCCAACGTGCGCTATACCGCCCCGGGCGGGGACGCCGAGCTGCTGGGCCTGTACTTCGCCGACGACGGCCAGCACCTGGAGTCGCGGCTGCTGGTGGATCACGCCCGGCCCGACTGCAAGTCGAACGTGCTGTACAAGGGTGCGCTGCAAGGCGATCCGGATTCCGCGCTGCCCGACGCGCACACCGTCTGGATCGGCGATGTGCTGATCCGCGCCGAAGCCACCGGCACCGACACGTTTGAGGTGAACCGCAACCTGGTGCTCACCGACGGGGCGCGCGCCGACTCGGTGCCTAACCTCGAGATCGAGACGGGCGAGATCGTCGGCGCCGGACACGCCAGTGCCACTGGCCGTTTCGACGACGAGCAACTGTTCTACCTGCGTTCCCGCGGCATCTCCGAGGAGCAGGCCCGCCGCCTGGTCATCCGCGGTTTCTTCGCCGAGATCATCTCCAAGATCGGGGTGCCCGAAATCCGGGAACGCCTGACCGCGGCCATCGAACACGAACTGGCCTTAACCGAAAAGACGGAAACAACAGCCTCATGACCACTCTGGAAATCAAGGACCTCCACGTCAGCGTCGTCAACCCGAACGCCGCCGAATCCGAACGTGAAATTCCCATCCTCAACGGCGTCGACCTGACGGTGAAATCCGGTGAGACACATGCGTTGATGGGCCCCAACGGTTCGGGCAAGTCGACGCTGTCCTACGCCATCGCCGGTCACCCCAAGTACACGGTGACCTCGGGCTCCATCACGCTGGACGGCGAGGACGTGCTGGCGATGAGCATCGACGAACGCGCCCGTGCCGGAATCTTTTTGGCCATGCAGTATCCCGTCGAGGTGCCCGGCGTCTCGGTGTCGAACTTCCTGCGCTCGGCGGCGACCGCCGTGCGCGGTGAGGCCCCGAAACTGCGGCACTGGGTCAAAGAGGTCAAGGCGGCGATGGGCTCGCTGGAAATCGACCCGGCGTTCGCCGAGCGCAGCGTCAACGAGGGCTTCTCCGGCGGTGAGAAGAAGCGCCACGAGATCCTGCAGCTGGAACTGCTCAAGCCCAAGATCGCCATCCTCGACGAGACCGACTCCGGACTCGACGTCGACGCCCTGCGGGTGGTCAGCGAGGGCGTGAACCGCTACGCCGAGGCCGGCTGGGACGATGGCACCGGCCAGTCGGTGCGCGGCGGTGTCCTGCTGATCACGCACTACACCCGCATCCTGCGCTACATCCGCCCCGAATACGTGCACGTGTTCGTCGGCGGACGCATCGCCGAATCCGGCGGTCCCGAGCTGGCCGACGAACTCGAGCAGAACGGCTACGTCCGCTTCACGCAAGCGGCGGCCGCCGGGGCCTGACATGGCTACACCTTCGGCGGCGGTCGCACCCCTGGATGTCGCGGCCATCCGCGCCGACTTCCCGATCCTCAAGCGCGTCATGCGCAGCGGAAACCCGTTGGCCTACTTGGATTCCGGTGCGACGTCCCAGCGCCCGCTGCAGGTGCTCGACGCCGAGCGGGAGTTCCTGCTCACCTCCAACGGCGCCGTGCACCGCGGCGCGCACCAGCTGATGGAGGAGGCCACCGACGCCTACGAGCAGGGCCGCGCCGACATCGCCGCGTTCGTGGGTGCCGACGCCCAAGAGCTGGTGTTCACCAAGAACGCCACCGAGGCGCTCAACCTGGTGTCGTATGTGCTGGGGGACAAGCGTTTCGAGCGCGTCGTCGGACCGGGTGACGTGGTCGTCACCACCGAGCTCGAGCACCACGCCAACCTGGTTCCGTGGCAGGAACTCTGCCGGCGCACCGGGGCGACGCTGCGCTGGTACGGCGTGACCGACGACGGGCGCATCGACCTCGACTCGCTGCAGCTCGACGAACGCGTCAAGGTCGTCGCCTTCACCCATCATTCGAACGTGACCGGCGCGGTGGCCCCGGTGGCCGAACTGGTCAGCCGGGCGCGCGCGGTGGGCGCGCTGACGGTGCTGGACGCCTGCCAGTCGGTGCCGCACCAGCCCGTCGACTTCCACGCGCTGGACGTCGACTTCGCCGCATTCTCCGGCCATAAGATGTTGGGTCCCAACGGTATCGGCGTGTTGTACGGGCGCGGCGAGGTGTTGTCGGCGCTGCCGCCGTTCTTGACCGGCGGCTCGATGATCGAGACTGTCACCATGGAAGCGTCCACCTACGCGCCGGTGCCGCAGCGGTTCGAGGCCGGTACCCCGATGACGTCGCAGGTGGTCGGGCTGGGCGCGGCCACCCGCTATCTCGGGTCCATCGGCATGGAGGCCGTGCAGGCCCACGAACACCAGCTGGTCGCCGCGGCGATCGACGGCTTGTCGGGGATCGACGCCGTGCGCATCGTCGGCCCGACGTCCATGGAGAACCGCGCCTCGCCGGTGTCGTTCGTCGTCGACGGCGTACATGCCCACGATGTCGGGCAGGTGCTTGACGACGAGGGCGTCGCGGTGCGGGTGGGCCACCACTGCGCCTTGCCGCTGCACCGCAGGTTCTCGTTGGCGGCCACCGCTCGGGCGTCCTTCGGGGTGTACAACACCACCGAGGAGGTCGAGCGTCTGGTCGCCGGGGTGCGCCGCGCGCTGGATTTCTTCGTCGGCGATCGCAAGCGCGGCGAAGCCGGGCGTAGCGGGTCGCCGACATGGGTTGGGAGAGGCTGACATTGCGTCTCGAGCAGATGTATCAGGACGTGATCCTGGACCACTACAAGCACCCACAGCACCGCGGGCTGCGGGAACCGTTCTGCGCCGAGGTGTTTCACGTCAATCCGGTCTGCGGTGACGAGGTCACCCTGCGGGTGGCGCTGTCCGAGGACGGCGAGACCGTCGCCGACGTGTCCTATGACGGGCAGGGCTGCTCGATCAGCCAGGCGGCGACCTCGGTGCTCACCCAGCAGGTGATCGGGCAAAGCGTCGGCGACGCGCTCAAGACCATCACCGCCTTCACCGAGATGGTGTCCTCGCGTGGCACCGTCGAGGGCGACGAGGACGTGCTGGGCGACGGGATCGCGTTCGCCGGGGTGGCCAAATACCCCGCGCGGGTGAAATGCGCGCTGCTGGGGTGGATGGCGTTCAAGGATGCGTTGGCGAAAGCGGCTACAGAGTTTCAGGAGGTCACGGATGAGCGAAACCACCGCGCAGGATGAGGAGTTCCTCGCCGACCTCGAGGAGGCGATGCGTGACGTCGTCGACCCCGAACTCGGCATCAACGTCGTCGACCTGGGACTGGTCTACGGGCTGAACGTCGAGGCGGGCGAGGAGGGAACCGTCGCGCTGATCGACATGACGCTGACGTCGGCGGCCTGCCCGCTGACCGACGTCATCGAAGACCAGTCACGCAGCGCTTTGGTGGGCGCCGGCCTCGTCGACGACCTGCGGATCAACTGGGTGTGGAACCCGCCGTGGGGTCCGGACAAGATCACCGAGGACGGCCGCGAGCAACTGCGCGCCCTCGGATTCACCGTCTGAGTCTGCGCCACTGCGGTTGCCCGCGTCCCGACCCTACAGGTGGAAGGGCAAGTGCGGCAGGTGCAGGTGGTGATGCGGGTGCCCCATGGGTGGGCACGTCTCCACGCTGATCATCTGCGCGTGCAGAGCGCCTCCGTCCTGACTCCCTTGTGCCCCGATGCATTTCCCGTTCGTGATCGCCTGGGTGTCCGACGGGGTCTGCCGCTGGTATGTGGTCGAGTCGGCGACCGTCACGTTGGTGGAGGCGCCCGGGCCGCCGGGGCCCAGACCGTTGACGGCGATGGTGTTACCCGACACCGAGGCGATCGTGCCGTAGAACCCGGCGGGCGGCGGGCATTTGCCGTCCACGGATGGGGTGACCGTCACCGCCTGCGCGGTGATCGCAGCCGGCGGCGGCGCGCTCTGCGGGGTGGCCTTGATGTTCACGCAACTGCCGGGCGTCACGTCGGTCAGCTTGGCCGGGGTGACGTCCATGACCATGGTCTGCGGTGTGTAGTCCACCGTCGCCGAACCGGTCCTCGTCCGAAGGGCGACCGTGCCACCCGAATTCGACTGCACCATGCCTTCGACGTAGTCCTTGCCTATCGGCGGGGCGGGCGGGGGCGCCGGCGCCGGTGGCGGCGCAGCGTTGGGCGCGCTGCTGGGCGGGACCGCCGTGACGGCGCGTGGTGCGCTGCTGTTCGACGCGTCGTGGGAGGACCCACACATGGCGACGCACAGTGCGAGGAAGGCGATGACGGCGCCGAGCGCGATCTGCGTCCGCCGGGTCTTGAACGATAGGGCAGCCACAGCACTCATCTCCGATCACGCATTGCGCCGTCGTTGGCGAATACCCCCGCCGGACGCGGTTTTCACGCCGCGCCGGCGGGAGTGACGGCAATCTCAGTCAGCCGAGCCGGGGTCAGCCACCCTGGCCGGGCTGCTTGGGCTTGCCACATTTGCCGTCGACAGCCTGTCGTAGCTTGATGCTCGTCGCCTGCAGCGCGCCGCCGTTGTCCTGGGTGCCCCGCGCGTAGAGGCATTTGCCGGGAGTGATCGCGTCGGTATTGGCGGGCGTCTGCTTGCTGTATTTGGTCTTGTCGTCGACGGTGACGGCCGTTTGCGTGGTGTTGCCGTTGGGATCGGTGTTGGTCAGGTTGATGGTGTTACCGGACACCGACGCCACCGAGCCGCGCACCCAGGCCGGCTTCGCGGGCGCCGGCGACGGCGGGAGCGACGGCGGCGTGGTGGTGGAACCGCCGGGCGCGGACTGCGGCGGCTTCGGGCAGGCGCCGTTGACGGACTGGCTGATCTTCACCGACGCGGCGGTGACGGGCTGCCCGGGCGCCGGCGTCGTTCCCTCTGTCGGCTTCACGCTGACGCAGCTGCCGGGGGTGACGTCCGGCAGCCCGGCCGGCACCGCCTCGGTGATCTTGGTGGTGGAGGTGAAGTTCACCGAGGCGGTCGCGTTGTCTTCCTTGGTGACCTGAATGGAGTTGCCCGCGACCGAGGCGATCAGGCCGCTGACCTTCGCTTCGCCGTTCGGGGTGGCCGAGGTGGTCGTCGACGTCACGACCGACGTCGAGGTCGAGGTCGAGGTGGATGGGGGACTGGACTTGTTCGAAGAGCCGCAGGCGGACAGGGACAGCGCGGTGGCCCCCGCGACGGCGAAGACCGCGAGGCGGGTGAAGCGGGGCACGTGACAACTGGCAGACATCAACGTTTCTCCATTCGTCGGTTAAAGCCAACGTAAGGGTTTACCCGTTTAACCTGTGCCCAACCTGTGGGCGCTCAGAAGGCCTCTTCGGCCAACTTCATGATGTCGTCGTCGATGGACTCGATGACCCCGCGCAGCGCGGTCAGCCTGGGCAGCATGTTCGTAGCGAAGAACCCCGCGGTCGCGACCTTGCCCCGGTAGAACGCCTCGTCGTCGCCCGCGCCATTCGCCAGCGCGCGGTGCGCGATGTCGGCCTGCGCCAGCAATCTCCAGCCGATCAGCAGATCGCCGACCGCGAGCAGGTAGCGCACGGATCCCAGGCCTACCTTGTAGATCTCGTCCGCCTGCTGCGCCGCGGACATCAGGTAGCCCGTCAGCGCGCCGGTCATCGCGGTCACGTCGTCGTACGCGGTCTGCACCAGCTGTGCGACCGGCTTGAGCGCCTCGTCGACGTTGTCGATGGTCGCCGTGATCTGCCCCGTCAAAAACTGCAGCGCCTGGCCGCGATCGCGCACGATCTTGCGGAAGAAGAAGTCGAGCGCCTGGATGGCGGTGGTGCCTTCGTACAGCGAATCGATCTTGGAATCGCGGATGTACTGCTCGAGCGGATAGTCCTGCAGGAAGCCCGAACCGCCGAGCGTCTGCAGCGACTCGGTGAGCACCTCGTACGCCCGTTCCGAGCTCACCCCTTTGACGATCGGCAGCAGCAGATCATCGATCCGGTGCGCCATTTCGTGATCGGCGCCCGAAACACGTTGGGCCACAGCATCATCCTGATGGGCAGCGGCATACATGTAGAGCGCGCGCAGGCCCTCCGCGTACGCCTTCTGCGTCATCAGGCTGCGGCGCACGTCAGGATGATGAATGATCGTGACCCGCGGCGCGGTCTTGTCCGACATCTGCGTCATATCCGCACCCTGCACGCGCTCTTTGGCGAAGGCCAGCGCGTTCAGGTAACCCGTGGACAGCGTGCCGGCGGCTTTGACGCCGATCGTCATGCGCGCCTGCTCGATCACGGTGAACATCTGCGCGATACCCCGGTGCACGTCGCCGACCAGATAACCGACCGCGGGCACATCCGTTGCGCCGAAGGTCAATTCGCACGTGGGGGAGGACTTGATGCCCATCTTGTGTTCCACCCCGGTGACGTACACGCCGTTGCGCGGGCCGAGCTCGAAGGTGTCCGGGTCGAACAGGAAGTTGGGCACGTAGAACAGGCTGAGCCCCTTGGTGCCCGGGCCGGCGCCCTCGGGCCGGGCCAGCACCAGATGGAAGATGTTCTCGGCGGTGTCGCCCACGTCGCCGCCGGAGATGAACCGCTTGACGCCCTCGATGTGCCAAGTGCCGTCGGGTTGTTCGATGGCCTTGGCGCGCCCGGCGCCGACGTCGGAGCCCGCGTCGGGTTCGGTGAGCACCATGGTGGCCGCCCAGCCCCGCTCCACGCCTTCGGCGGCCCATCGCCGCTGCTGCTCGTTGCCCTCCAGGTACAACGCCTGAGACATGAACGGGCCCAGGCAAAAGAAATTGGCCGAAGGGTTGGCGCAGATGAGCATTTCGTTGACCGCCCACGCCAGCGGCGGTGGGGCGGGCATGCCGCCGATCTCCTCGGCCATGCCCAGCCGCCACCAGCCGGCCTCCTTGAGCGCGGCCACCGTCTTGGCCAACTCGTCGGGCACGGTGATTTTGTGCTCGGCCGGGTCGAACACCGGCGGATTGCGGTCGGCGAACGCGAAGGATTCGGCCACCGGGCCTTCGGCGAGGCGAGCGGCTTCGGCCAAAATCGTTTTGACCGTGTCCTCGTCGAGATCGCTGTAGCCGCCGGTGCCCAGGACGGCGCCGACATCGAGAACTTCAAACAGGTTGAATTCGATATCGCGGACGTTAGCGATGTAGTGGCCCAACGCGATTCCCTCACTGGTCCTCGAGGCGGCGGATCGTCAGGCACAGTCTGTCGGACGCAAGAAAACGTACGCAACCGTAACCAGCGGCGGTCCGCGGGTGGCACGCTGCCGCGCGCCGGGAACATCGCGTCGGCCCCGGGCGTTACGGCAAATGTGACAACACTTGATCTCACCGCTGAGAAGTTCAACGAAACCATCGAGGGCAACGACATCGTGCTCGTCGACTTCTGGGCGTCCTGGTGCGGTCCGTGCCGCCAGTTCGGTCCCACTTTCCAGGCGTCCTCGGAGAAGCACCCCGACATCGTGCACGCGAAGGTCGACACCGAGGCCGAACAACAGCTGGCGGCGGCCGCCCAGATCCGCTCCATCCCCACGCTGATGGCCTTCAAGAAGGGCAAACTGCTGTTCAACCAGCCCGGCGCGCTGCCGCCGGCCGCCCTGGAGGACCTGGTCGCGCAGGTCCGCGCGTTCGACGTCGACGCCGCCGAGGCCGGGCAAGGCGAGTAACCCCGCCGCGCTGCGCGCAGAAGCACGGGCGGCCACGCGCTAGGTTGCATGGGTGAGTTTGGTACTGGTAGACCACCCGCGGCCCGGCGTCGCGCTGATAACTTTGAACCGGCCCGAGCGGATGAACTCGATGGCGTTCGACGTCATGGTGCCGCTCAAGGAGGCCCTGGACAAGGTCACCTACGACAATTCGGTGCGCGTGGTCGTGCTGACCGGCGCCGGGCGCGGCTTTTCCTCCGGCGCCGATCACAAGTCCGCGGGCTCGGTCCCCCACGTCGAGGGCTTGACCCGCCCCACCTACGCGCTGCGCTCCATGGAGATCCTCGACGAGGTCATCCTGGCGCTGCGCCGGCTGCACCAACCGGTGATCGCCGCGGTCAACGGCCCCGCCATCGGCGGCGGGCTGTGCCTGGCCCTGGCCGCCGACATCCGGGTAGCCTCGACCAGCGCCTATTTCCGCGCCGCCGGCATCAACAACGGCCTGACCGCCAGTGAGCTGGGCCTTTCCTACCTGCTGCCGCGGGCCATCGGCTCGTCGCGCGCGTTCGAGATCATGCTGACCGGTCGCGACATCACCGCCGAGGAGGCCGAGCGCATCGGGCTGGTGTCCAACCAGGTGCCCGACGAGCAGCTACTGGACACCTGCTACGCGATCGCCGCGCGGATAGCGGCCTTCTCCCGCCCGGGGATCGAGTTGACCAAGCGCACGCTGTGGAGTGGACTGGACGCCGGTAGCCTGGAAGGGCACATGCAAGCCGAAGGCTTGGGACAGCTATTCGTCCGCCTGCTCACCGCCAACTTCGAAGAAGCGGTTGCCGCGCGCGCAGAACGACGACCAGCGGTGTTCACCGACGACAAATAGGCGTCTTTTCCCCAAGGAGAGCGATCGTGATCACGGCCACGGACCTCGAGGTCCGCGCTGGTGCGCGCATCCTGCTCTCACCGGACGGTCCCGACTTGCGCGTGCAGCCCGGCGACCGCATCGGGCTGGTGGGCCGCAACGGCGCCGGCAAGACCACCACCCTGCGCATCCTGGCGGGGGAGACCGAACCCTATGCCGGTGCGATCAACCGGGCCGGTGAAATCGGTTATCTCCCACAGGATCCCAAAGAGGGTGACCTCGACGTGCTGGCCCGCGACCGGGTCCTGTCGGCCCGCGGGCTCGACGTGTTGCTGACCGATCTGGAAAAGCAGCAGGCGCTGATGGCCGAGGTCGCCGACGACGATGCCCGCGACCGCGCGATCCGCCGCTACGGCCAGCTCGAGGAGCGTTTCGTCGCACTGGGCGGCTACGGCGCGGAAAGCGAAGCCAGCCGCATCTGCGCGAGTCTCGGCCTGCCGGAACGGGTGCTGACGCAGCAGCTGCGCACCCTGTCCGGCGGACAGCGCCGCCGGGTGGAACTGGCCCGCATCCTGTTCGCCGCGTCCGAGGGGGGCGCGGGGATGTCGGGTTCGTCGACCACCCTGCTCCTCGACGAGCCGACCAACCACCTCGACGCGGATTCCATCGGCTGGCTGCGCGACTTCCTGCGCGCGCACACCGGCGGGCTGGTGATCATCAGCCACAACGTCGATTTGCTCGCCGACGTCGTCAACCGGGTCTGGTTCCTGGACGCGGTGCGCGGCGAGGTCGACGTGTACAACATGGGCTGGCAGAAGTACCTCGACGCGCGGGCCACCGACGAGCAGCGCCGCCGCCGGGAACGCGCGAACGCCGAACGCAAGGCCACCGCGCTGCGCTCGCAGGCCGCCAAGCTCGGCGCCAAAGCCACCAAAGCCGTTGCCGCACAGAACATGCTGCGTCGCGCCGACCGGATGATGGCCGCGCTCGACGACGAGCGGGTGGCCGACAAGGTGGCCCGCATCAAGTTCCCGAACCCGGCACCGTGCGGGCGCACACCGCTGGTGGCCACCGGGCTGAGCAAGTCCTACGGGTCGCTGGAAGTGTTCACCGGCGTCGATCTGGCGATCGACCGCGGCTCGCGGGTGGTGGTGCTGGGCCTCAACGGTGCCGGCAAGACCACGCTGCTGCGGATCCTGGCCGGCACCGAGGCGCCCGACACCGGAGGCCTCGAGCCCGGCCACGGGCTGCGGATAGGCTACTTCGCCCAGGAGCACGACACGCTCGACAACGATGCGACCGTGTGGGAGAACATCCGGCATGCCGCACCGGATTCCGGCGAGCAGGATCTGCGCGGCCTGCTGGGCGCGTTCATGTTCAGCGGCCCCCAGCTCGACCAGCCGGCGGGCACGTTGTCCGGCGGTGAGAAGACCCGGCTCGCGCTGGCCGGTTTGGTGGCCTCTACCGCCAACGTGTTGTTGCTCGACGAACCGACGAACAACCTCGACCCGGCCTCGCGCGAACAGGTGCTCGACGCGCTGCGCAGCTATCAGGGGGCGGTGGTCTTGGTGACGCACGACCCGGGCGCCGCCGAGGCCCTCGACCCGCAGCGCGTCGTGCTGCTGCCCGACGGCACCGAGGACTTCTGGTCCGACGAATACCGCGATCTCATCGAGCTCGCCTGAGTTACGGCCGGCGACCCGCTTCGCCCGGCTACGCCGCGCTCGCGATCGCCACGACTGATGGCGGCGACCCGCTTCGCCCGGCTACGCCGCGCTCGCGATCGCCACGACTGATGGCGGCGACCCGCTTCGCCCGGCTACGCCGCGCTCGCGATCGCCACGAATCGCCTCACGTCGCCGCACGTGATTTGGCGAAATCGGCCCGCGGCCGACAGTGGCTTCTTACTCTGGGTGCTTGCGATCGTGTCCCGGCGTCGGAGGAGCCATGAAGAGAACATTGCAAAGGTCGGCCAAGGCACGCGACCAGCTGCTCGACGAGCTGCGCCACGCCTACGAAGGCGGCGCCAGTATCCGCAGCCTGGTCGCCACGACCGGTAGGTCGTATGGGTCGATCCATAGCCTGCTGCGGGAGTCGGGCACCACGATGCGCAGCCGCGGCGGCCCCAACCGGACCGCCAAAACGGCGCGGGCGTAGCGTCACTGCGAAATCTCGTCCCCTTGTTCGCAGTGGCGTTACGATCGCTTCTCAAGAATCGTTGCGGCGCACCGAGTTTTCCACCAGGTCGAGGACCGCGGATAGCCGCTGCGGATCCTCGCCGGATGCCGACCGGGCCACCAGGCCGTCGAGCACCAATTCCAGATAGCACTGCAGCACGTCGCCCGGCACGTCGTCGCGCACCCGGTGTGCCTCCATCTGCCGGCGCAGCCGATCGGTGGTGGCCGCCCGCAGCTCGGCGGAACGCTCCGCCCAGCCCTGGCTGAACGCGGGATCGTTGCGCAGTTTGCGCGCGATCTCCAATCGGGTTGCCAGCCAATCGAATTCGTCCGGCGTGGCCAGCATGTCGCGCATCACCTGGATGAGTCCCGCGCGCGAAGCCACGTCGGCCATCCGCTCGGCGTCCTCGTGGGCCAGCGCGAAGAACAGCGCGTCCTTGTCCCGGAAGTGGTGGAAGATCGCGCCGCGCGACATCCCGATCGCCTTCTCCAGCCGGCGCACGGTGGCCTGCTCGTAACCGTATTCGGCGAAGCAGCGGCGGGCGCCGTCGAGGATCTGGCGGCGGCGAGCCGCCAGATGGTCCTCGCTGACCTTTGGCATCAGGTGATCTGATCGGGTTGGGGTTAACCCGACTTGAGCATGTTGCGCAGCACGTACTGCAGGATGCCACCGTTGCGGTAGTAGTCGGCCTCACCGGGGGTGTCGATGCGCACCACCGCATCGAATTCGACCGCGTCCTTGCCGCCCGATTTGCTTGCCTTAACGTGCACGGTCTTCGGCGTCTTGCCGTCGTTGAGCTCCTCGATGCCGGTGATGTCGAACACCTCGGTGCCGTCGAGACCCAGATCCGCGGCGGACTTGCCGTCGGGGAACTGCAACGGGATGACGCCCATGCCGATCAGGTTGGAGCGGTGAATCCGCTCGAACGACTCGGCGATCACCGCGCGAACGCCCAGCAGCCGGGTTCCCTTGGCGGCCCAGTCGCGTGACGAGCCCGACCCGTATTCCTTGCCGCCCAGCACAACCAGCGGAATGTCTTGTGCCGCATAGTTTTGCGCCGCGTCGTAGATGAACGCCTGGGGTCCGCCGTCCTGGGTGAAGTCGCGGGTGTAGCCGCCGGACACGTCGTCGAGCAGCAGGTTGCGCAACCTGATGTTGGCGAAGGTGCCGCGGATCATCACCTCGTGGTTGCCGCGCCGCGAGCCGAAGGAGTTGTAGTCCTTGCGCTCCACGCCGTGCTCGTCGAGGTATTGCGCCGCCGGGGTTCCCGGCTTGATGCTGCTGGCGGGGGAGATGTGGTCGGTGGTCACCGAGTCGCCCAGCAGCGCCAACACCCGGGCGCCGGTGATGTCGGTAACGGGCTCGGGCTCGGCCGGCATGCCCTCGAAGTACGGGGGCTTGCGCACATAGGTCGAATCCGCGTTCCACTCAAAGGTGTTGCCGCTCGGGGTCGGCAGGTTGCGCCAGCGCTCGTCGCCCTTGAACACGTCGGCGTAGTTCTTGGTGAACATCTCCTGGTTGATCGCGGAAGCGATGGTGTCGGAAACGTCCTTCTGCGACGGCCAAATGTCTTTCAGGAAGACGTCATTGCCCTCCTTGTCCTGGCCCAGCGGCTGCTCGTCGAAGTCGAAGTCCATGGTGCCGGCCAGCGCGTAGGCCACCACCAGCGGCGGCGACGCCAGGTAGTTCATCTTGACGTCGGGGTTGATGCGGCCCTCGAAGTTCCGGTTCCCCGACAGCACCGCGGTCACCGAAAGGTCGTTGTCGTTGATGGCTTTCGAGATTTCCTCGGGCAGCGGACCGGAGTTGCCGATGCAGGTGGTGCACCCGTAACCAACCAGGTAGAACCCGAGCTTCTCCAAGTACGGCCAGAGACCGGCCTTGTCGTAGTAGTCGTTGACCACCTGCGAGCCGGGCGCCATGGTGGTCTTCACCCACGGCTTGGACGCCAGTCCCTTCTCAACGGCGTTGCGCGCCAACAGCGCCGCGCCCAGCATCACCTCGGGGTTGGAGGTGTTGGTGCACGACGTGATCGCGGCGATCACCACCGCGCCGTGGTCGAGCACGAACTCGCCGCGCTCGTCGGAGCGCACCTGCACCGGGTTGCTCGGCCGGCCCTTGGCGTGCGTGGCGGCCGACTGCACGACGGGCCGGTCGTCCGCGTGGCCGTTCGAGACCGCGCCCGGGTCGCTGGCCGGGAAGGTCTCCTCGACCGACTCGTCCAGTTTCGAATAGCCCTGCTGGCCATCCTCGTCGCCGTCGACGTAGCTGAGGATCTGCTCGCGGAACGTGGACTTGGCTTGCGACAACTGGATTCGGTCCTGCGGACGCTTGGGCCCCGCGATCGAGGGCACCACCGTGGAGAGGTCGAGCTCGAGGTACTCGGAGAACACCGGCTCGTGATCGGGGTTGTGCCACATGCCCTGCTCTTTGGCGTAGGCCTCCACCAGCGCCAGCTGCTCGTCGGTGCGACCGGTGAACTTCAGGTAGGAGATGGTCTCCTCGTCGATCGGGAAAATCGCTGCGGTGGAACCGAATTCGGGGCTCATGTTGCCCAGCGTGGCGCGGTTGGCCAGCGGCACCTCCGACACGCCCTTGCCGTAGAACTCGACGAACTTGCCGACGACGCCGTGCTTGCGCAGCATCTCGGTGACGGTCAGCACCACGTCGGTGGCGGTGACGCCCGCCTGGATCTCACCGGTCAGCTTGAAGCCGACCACCCGCGGGATCAGCATCGACACCGGCTGGCCCAGCATCGCGGCCTCGGCCTCGATACCGCCGACGCCCCAGCCCAGCACGCCCAGGCCGTTGACCATGGTGGTGTGCGAGTCGGTGCCCACACACGTGTCGGGGTACGCGACGCCGTCGCGCGACATCACCACGCTGGCCAGGTACTCGATGTTGACCTGATGCACGATGCCGGTGCCCGGGGGCACCACCTTGAAGTCCTGGAACGCTCCCTGGCCCCAGCGCAGGAACTGGTAGCGCTCGCCGTTGCGCTCGTACTCGATCTCGACGTTGCGTTCGAATGCGTCGGCGGTGCCGAACAGGTCGGCGATCACGGAGTGGTCGATCACCAGGTCGGCCGGCGCCAGCGGGTTGACCTTGTCCGGTTTGCCACCGAGGTCGCCGATGGCCTCGCGCATGGTGGCCAGGTCGACGATGCACGGCACCCCGGTGAAGTCCTGCATCACCACGCGGGCGGGCGTGTACTGGATCTCAATGCTGGGTTCCGCCTTGGGATCCCAGTTCGCGATGGCCTCGATGTGGTCCTTGGTGATGTTGGCGCCGTCCTCGTTGCGCAAGAGGTTTTCGGCGAGCACCTTGAGGCTGTAGGGCAGTTTTTCGGTGTTGGGGACGGCGTCGAGACGATAGATCTGGTAACTCTGGTCGCCGACCTGCAGCGTGTCACGGGCTCCGAACGAATTCACAGAATCAGTCACTTCAACTCCCAGAGTCTTTAGTTCTCCCACCGCGACGGGCCGTGTCGGCGGTGCCGTGCCAACTTTAACAGTACGCTTGTCCTGCATTACGAGGGCACTCCTGGCTTCAGTCTTATCGCCGCGGCGGCCCGTTCAAACCCTATGTGCGCACCAATCCGTGCCGGGAGTCACGCTAGAGTGACCGCCGTGGCCGAGCGTCACGCCAGCGTGACCGCGCAGCAGGAAGGACCGCGAAATGACCGGGCACGATTCCGCCATCCTGCCCGCCTACATTCCGGTGGACGTCGACATGAGTGTGGTCAAGTCCCAGGTCGCCGCCACCGGAGTCAGCGCCCCGCCCGCGGCGATGCCCGGACTGCTCGACGTGGTCAACCAGGCGCACGCCGAGGGCATCAACCTCAAGATCGTGCTGCTCGACCACAACCCCCCGAACGACACCCCGTTGCGCGACATCTCGACGGTGGTCGGTGCGGACTATCACGATGCGACGGTCCTGACCCTTAGCCCGAGCTACGTCGGGAGCTACAGCACCCAGTTCCCCCGCGTGACGCTCGAGGCCGGCGAGGACAACGCGAAGACCGGCAATCCGGTGGTCTCCGCGCAGCATTTCCTGCACGAGCTCGACACGCCCGAGTTCCCCTGGACCGGCCTGACGATCTTCCTGTTGATCGCGGTCCTCGCGGCCGCCGTCGGCACCCGGTTGCTGCAGGCGCGCGCTAAGCGCGCAGCAACCTCGGACGACGTCGCGGCACCCCCCGCCGCCGCCGCCAATACCACCGTCTAACTTCCGGTCTTCGTTTTCCCCGGTTCCTTCGGCGAGCCGCGGCGTCGTCCTGCGGCAAACCCGTCAGGTCACCGTTCGGTCACATTAAACGCACGTAGAGAGTGCGATTTCGGCGGAGCGTTTGCGCGCCCATCGGTGTGACGTACGGTGCAAATGATGCTGGTGTTGTCTTTGGCGCCTTTCGGGGAACCTGTGGCTGGCGCCGCCCGTCGTGTTGAGCCGTAGGAGACCTGAGTCGAATGAGACGCACACGCTGGGGGTCTTCTGCGCGACCGGTCTCAAGGCTGGTCGTTCCCTCCGTTTTGAGCCTCGCCCTGCTGATCGCCACGCCGGGCCTCGCGGAGGCCGACCCCACCGCCGACAACCTCGCCGCCCTCATCGCCAACGTCGCCAAGGCCAACCAGCGGCTGCAGAATCTCAGCGCCGAAATCCAGACGGAACAGGAAAGCGTCAACAAGGCCCTCGTCGACGTGGAGACCGCGCGGGACAACGCGGCCACCGCCCAGCACGACCTCGAGGCCAGCCAGCAGGCGGTCAAAGACGCCAACATCGCCATCGCCGGAGCGCAGCGCCGCTTCGACACGTTCGCCGCGGCCACCTATATGAACGGCCCGTCGAATAGCTACCTGACGGCGAGCAGCCCCGACGACATCATCGCCACCGAGGCCGCGGCCAAGAACCTCACCATCAGCTCGCAGACCGTGATGGCCAAGCTGCAGCAGGCCCGCACCGAGCAGGTGAACAAGGAGTCGGCGGCGCGGTTGGCCAAGCGGAACGCCGACAAGGCCGCCGCCGACGCCAAGTCCAGCCAGGACGCCGCCGTGGCGGCGCTGACCAACTCCAAGCAGAAGTTCGACCAGCAACGCGAGGACATCATTCGCCTTGCGGCCGAACGGGATCAGGCTCAGGTCAAGCTGGAGGCGGCCAAGCGTGAGGCGGCGCGGCAGTGGTCCGCGGGCGCGGGCGGGCCCGGCCCTTCGGCGTCGGGTGACCGGTGGGAGACCGGGTCGCCGGGCGCGCCGGCGCCGTCGGCCGGGGGCCGCCGGTGGGACGGCGCCTGGGACCCGACCTTGCCGATGATCCCGAGCGCCAACGTCCCCGGCGACCCGATCGCGGTGATCAACCAGGTGCTCGGCATCTCGGCCACCTCGACTCAGGTCACCGCCGGGCTGGGCCGCAACTTCTTGCAGCAGATGGGCATCCTCAAGCCCGACGACACCGGCATCACCAACGCCGCGCCCGGTGGGGTCGGCGCACGCATCCCGCGGGTCTACGGCCGGCAGGCCACCGAATACGTGATCCGGCGCGGCATGTCGCAGATCGGGGTGCCCTACTCCTGGGGTGGCGGCAACGCGGCCGGCCCGAGCAAGGGCATCGACTCCGGGGCCGGCATCACCGGCTTCGACTGTTCGGGTCTGGTGCTGTACTCGTTCGCCGGGGTGGGCATCAAGCTGCCGCACTACTCGGGCTCGCAGTACAACCTGGGTCGCAAGATCCCGTCCTCCCAGATGCGCCGCGGTGACGTCATCTTCTACGGCCCGGGCGGCAGCCAGCACGTCACCATCTACCTCGGCGACGGCCAGATGCTCGAGGCCCCCGACATCGGGTTGAAGGTCCGCGTGGCCCCGGTGCGCACCAGCGGCATGACGCCCTACGTGGTCCGGTACATCGAGTGGTGATCGAGTGAGCACTGAACGGACAGCCATGCGCCGCAATCGATTTCGTTTCATCAACCTCGCCTGGATCACCGCTGTGGTGTCCGGGCTGATGTTGTCTGTAGCCGCCCCGGCTCCGCTTGCCGTCGCCGACCCCGGCCAGTGGGACCCCACGTTGCCGGCCCAGATCAGCGCCGGCGCCCCGGGCGATCCGCTGGCCGTCGCCAACGCGTCGCTGCAGGCCACCGCGCAGGCCACCCAGACCACGATGGATCTGGGCAAGCAGTTCCTCGGCGGGCTCGGGATCAACATCCTGGGCGATCCCGCACCCGCCGCCGCCACGCCCTCCAACCCCGGCGGCAAGATCCCGCGGGTCTACGGCCGGCAGGCCATCGAGTACGTGATCAAGCGGATGGGCTCGCAGATGGGCGTGCCCTACTCATGGGGCGGCGGCTCGCTGGACGGCCCCAGCAAGGGCGTCGGCGACGGCGCCAACATCACCGGCTTCGACTGCTCGGGCCTGATGCGCTACGGCTTCGCCGGGGTCGGCGTGCTGATCCCGCGGTTCTCCGGTGACCAATACAACGCCGGGCGCCACATCCCGCCGGATCAGGCCAGGCGCGGCGACCTGATCTTCTACGGCCCGGGCGGCAGCCAGCACGTCACCATGTACCTGGGCAACGGCCAGATGCTGGAGGCGTCGGGCAGCGCCGCCAAAGTTACGGTCAGCCCGGTTCGAAAGCCCGGCATGACACCGTTCCTGACTAGGATCATCGAGTACTGATCAGCGGGGCCGGCGACCCATCAGCTGGGCGAGCGTCGACGGAATCCGGCGGTGCTGGAATAGTTGGACGCGGGCACGTCGCTGCCCGGCAGTCGTGTCCGATGGAACGTGGAGGGTTCTTCATGACAGCAGCAGGTGGGCCGCCGCCAGGCGCCAGCGGTTACTCGGGCCCGGGCGGGCAATCCGGCCCGGCTCACGAAGCGCCGGCGGGCGGCGGTAACGGACTGGCCGCCGAGGTGCAGACCCTGGAACGCGCCATCTTCGAGGTCAAACGCATCATCGTGGGTCAGGACCAGCTGGTGGAGCGCATGCTGGTCGGCCTGCTGTCCAAGGGCCACGTGCTGCTCGAGGGTGTGCCCGGCGTCGCCAAGACGCTGGCCGTCGAGACGTTCGCCAAGGTCGTCGGCGGGACGTTCGCGCGCATCCAGTTCACGCCCGACCTGGTTCCCACCGACATCATCGGTACCCGCATCTACCGCCAGGGCAAGGAGGAGTTCGACACCGAGCTCGGCCCGGTGGTGGTCAACTTCCTGCTCGCCGACGAGATCAACCGTGCGCCGGCCAAGGTGCAGTCCGCGCTGCTGGAGGTCATGCAGGAACGCCACGTGTCGATCGGCGGCAAGACCTTCGCGCTGCCCAACCCGTTCCTGGTGATGGCGACGCAGAACCCGATCGAGCACGAGGGCGTCTACCCGCTGCCCGAAGCCCAGCGCGACCGCTTCCTGTTCAAGATCAACGTCGGTTACCCCTCGCCGGAGGAGGAGCGGGAGATCATCTACCGGATGGGCGTGCGCCCCCCGGAGCCCAAGCAGATCCTCAACACCGGCGACCTGTTGCGGCTGCAGGACATCGCGGCCAACGTCTTCGTCCACCACGCCCTGGTGGACTACGTGGTGCGCGTCGTGACGGCCACCCGCCACCCCGAACAGCTCGGCATGAACGACGTCAAGACGTGGATCTCGTTCGGGGCGTCGCCGCGCGCGTCGCTGGGCATCATCGCCGCGTCCCGATCGCTTGCCCTGGTCCGCGGCCGTGACTACGTGATCCCGCAAGACGTCGTCGACGTCATTCCCGACGTGCTGCGCCACCGGCTGGTGCTCACCTACGACGCGCTCGCCGACGAGATCTCGCCGGAGATCGTCATCAACCGGGTGCTGCAGACGGTGGCCCTGCCTCAGGTGAATGCCGTTCCGCAGCAAGGTCATTCGGTGCCCCCGGTGATGCAACCCGCCGCCGCGGCCAGCGGTCGGTGACCGATCCCAACAGGCGGGCGGTGGTGCATCCGCCGTCGATGCAGCGGGGTCAGATCGATGACCCGAAGCTGTCGGCGGCGCTGCGCACCCTCGAGCTCACCGTCAAACGCAAGCTCGACGGCGTGCTGCACGGTGATCACCTCGGCCTGATCCCGGGGCCCGGCTCGGAGCCGGGGGAGTCGCGCGAGTATCAGCCCGGTGACGACGTCCGCCGGATGGACTGGGCGGTCACCGCTCGCACGACGCACCCGCACGTGCGGCAGATGATCGCCGACCGGGAGTTGGAGACCTGGCTGGTGGTCGACATGTCGGCCAGCCTGGACTTCGGGACCGTGGGGTGCGAGAAGCGCGACCTCGCGGTGGCGGCCGCCGCCGCGATCACCTTCCTCAACAGTGGGGGCGGCAACCGGCTGGGCGCGATCGTCTCCACCGGCGCCAACATCACCCGGGTGCCGGCCCGCTCCGGACGTCAGCACGAGCAGACGCTGTTGCGCACCATCGCCACCACGCCGCGCGCGCCCGTCGGGGTGCGCGGTGATCTGGCGACCGCGATCGATGCCCTGCGCCGGCCGGAACGTCGCCGCGGCATGGCGGTGATCATCAGCGACTTCCTCGGGCCGATCAATTGGATGCGCCCGCTGCGGGCGGTCGCCGCCCGCCACGAGGTGTTGGCCATCGAGGTGCTCGACCCGCGCGACGTCGAGCTGCCCGACATCGGCGACGTGGTGCTGCAGGATGCCGAGTCCGGCGTCACCCGCGAGTTCACCATCGACGCGCAGCTGCGTGACGATTTCGCCAAGGCCGCCGCGGCGCACCGCGCCGACGTGGCACGCACGATCCGGAGCTGCGGGGCCCCGATTCTGACGCTGCGCACCGACCGTGACTGGATCGCCGACATCGTGCGGTTTGTCGAATCCCGCCGGCGCGGTGCCTTGGCAGGGCGGCAGTGAGACTGCCGCTACTGGGCCCGATGTCGTTGTCGGGCTTCGAACATTCGTGGTTCTTCCTGTTCCTGCTCGTCGTGTTCGGGCTGGCCGCGCTCTACATCCTGATGCAGCTGGCGCGCCAGCGGCGCATGCTGCGGTTCGCCAACATGGAGCTGCTGGAAAGCGTTGCGCCCAAACGGCCTTCGACGTGGCGCCACGTTCCGGCGATCCTGCTGGTGGCCTCGCTGGTGCTGTTCACCATCGCGATGGCCGGCCCCACCAACGATGTTCGGATTCCCCGCAACCGCGCGGTGGTGATGCTGGTCATCGACGTCTCGCAGTCCATGCGCGCCACCGATGTCGCGCCCAACCGGATGGCGGCCGCGCAGGAGGCGGCCAAGCAGTTCGCCGACGAACTGACGCCGGGCATCAACCTCGGGCTGATCGCCTATGCGGGGACCGCGACGGTGCTGGTGTCGCCGACGACCAACCGGGAATCGACCAAGGCGGCGCTGGACAAGCTGCAGTTCGCCGACCGCACCGCCACCGGCGAGGGCATCTTCACCGCGCTGCAGGCCATCGCCACGGTCGGCGCGGTGATCGGCGGCGGCGACAAACCGCCCCCGGCGCGCATCGTGTTGTTCTCCGACGGCAAGGAGACGATGCCGACCAACCCGGACAATCCGAAGGGCGCCTTCACCGCCGCGCGCACGGCCAAGGACCAGGGCGTGCCGATCTCGACCATCTCCTTCGGCACCCCGTACGGGTTCGTGGAGATCAACGACCAGCGCCAGCCGGTGCCCGTCGACGACGAGACGCTGAAGAAGGTGGCCCAGCTCTCGGGCGGGAATGCCTACAGCGCTGCGTCATTGCAGGAACTGAAATCGGTCTACGCGACGCTGCAGCAGCAGATCGGCTACGAGACGATCAAGGGCGACGCCAGCGTGGGCTGGGTGCGGCTGGGCGCGCTGGTGCTGGCGCTCGCGGCGCTGGCGGCATTGCTGATCAATCGGCGCTTGCCGACCTAGCGTCTGTGCGCGGGCGTAACGCCATGGCGAAATTCCAGTCGATTCTTCGCCGTGGCGTTACAAACGGCGGGCCCGGGCGGCGTGCACTCGGCGGATGATGTCGTCGGGATGATCCTCGGCGATCACCCGGATCACGATCCAGCCGTAACGCTCGATCGTCTCCAGCCGGCGGATGTCCTTGACGTACTGGTAGCGACTCGTTCGATGCTGGTCGCCGTCGTACTCCACGGCCACCTTGATGTCCTCCCAACCCATGTCCAAATAGGCCTCGGCCCAACCCCATTCGTTGCGGACACAAATCTGCGTCTGTGGCTGCGGGAATCCCCCGTTGATCAACAGCAGACGCAGCCAGGTCTCCTTGGGGGATTGCGCCCCACCGTCCACGAGTCGGAGTGCAGCACGGGCAGCCTTCATGCCGGGGCGGCCTTGGTAGCGGTCCACGAGTAGTTCGACGTCAGCCATCTTCAGCTCGGTCGCTTGCACAAGAGCATCGACCGCGGCGATTGCGATGCCTCTCGGATGGCGGCGGGCCAAGTCGAGCGCGGTGCGGGCGGGCGTCGTGATGCGCATCTGCTCAACGACGGTGATCTCGTCGGCCTCGATCCGCTCTTCCCAGGCTTGCACTCCGCAGCTGCGACGGCGATTGGTATCGATTATCTCGGCCGGCCGCGACGGGTCGATCCACCGAGCGCCGTGCAAGGCGGCCGCGGAGAAGCCCGCCAGGATGCCGCGCCGCCGCGACCGCAACCAGCAGGCCTTGGCGCGCAGCGCCGGTGTCACCTCGGCTTCCCTCGACACGTAAACGTCGCGGTACAGCGCGACATACCGGCTTCGCAGCTCGTGGCGAGACAGCAGGCCCTCGGCGAGGGCTTCGCTGCCCAGGAAGGGGTCCGTCATGGCGAAAGTGTGCTAACCCACACCGACAGCCCCACGCGGGCGTAACGCCATGGCGAAATTTCGCTCGATTCTTCGCCGTGGCGTTACGGGCGTGGCCAGCCGGTTTCCAAGCTTGTAAGCCGAGGCGATAAGTTGGCCGGGTGACTGACGCAGCCACCGAGAACACCTCCAAGGCCGCCACCAACGGCGGCAAACCGGCATTCGTATCCCGTTCAGTCCTGGTCACCGGCGGAAACCGGGGGATCGGGCTGGCGATCGCGCAGCGGCTGGCCGCCGACGGCCACAAAGTTGCTGTCACGCACCGCGGATCCGGGGCGCCCGAGGGGTTGTTCGGCGTCGTGTGCGACGTCACCGACAACGAAGCGGTCGACCGCGCCTTCAAGGAGGTCGAGGAGCACCAGGGTCCGGTCGAGGTGCTGGTGTCCAACGCCGGCATATCCAAGGACGCGTTCCTGATCCGGATGACCGAGGAGCGGTTCGAGGAGGTCATCAACGCCAACCTCACCGGGGCCTTCCGGGTTGCCCAGCGCGCCTCACGCAGCATGCAGCGCAAGCGTTTCGGCCGGATCATCTTCATCGGGTCGGTGTCGGGCAGTTGGGGCATCGGCAACCAGGCCAACTACGCGGCCGCCAAGGCCGGCCTGATCGGCATGGCCCGCTCGATCTCGCGGGAGCTGTCCAAGGCCAACGTGACCGCGAATGTGGTGGCGCCGGGCTACATCGACACCGAGATGACCCGCGCCCTCGACGAGCGGATCCAAGAGGGTGCGCTGGACTTCATCCCGGCCAAGCGGGTCGGCACCGCCGAGGAGGTCGCCGGCGCGGTCAGCTTCCTGGCGTCCGAGGACGCCAGCTACATCGCCGGCGCGGTCATCCCCGTGGACGGCGGCATGGGCATGGGCCACTGACTTCAACCACGACATTAAGGACGGACATGGCAGGACTGCTCGACGGCAAACGGATTCTGATCTCGGGGATCATCACCGACTCGTCGATTGCGTTTCACATCGCCAAGGCGGCCCAGGAGGCCGGGGCGCAGTTGGTGCTGACCGGGTTCGACCGGTTGCGCCTGATCCAGCGCATCGCCGACCGGCTGCCGGAGAAGGCGCCGCTGATCGAACTCGACGTGCAGAACCAAGAGCACTTGGACTCGCTCGCCGAGCGGGTGACCGCCGAGATCGGTGAGGGCAACAAGCTCGACGGGGTGGTGCACTCGATCGGTTTCATGCCGCAGACCGGGATGGGCATCAACCCGTTCTTCGACGCGCCGTACGAAGATGTCTCGAAAGGCATTCACATCTCGGCGTATTCGTATGCCTCGCTGGCCAAGGCGACGCTGCCGATCATGAATCCCGGCGGCTCGATCGTGGGTATGGACTTCGACCCCAGCCGCGCGATGCCCGCCTACAACTGGATGACGGTGGCCAAGAGCGCACTGGAATCGGTCAACCGATTCGTGGCGCGCGAGGCGGGTAAGTTCGGCGTGCGCTCGAATCTCGTTGCCGCGGGTCCGATCCGGACGCTAGCCATGAGCGCGATCGTCGGCGGGGCGCTCGGCGAGGAGGCCGGCGCGCAGATGCAGCTGCTCGAAGAGGGCTGGGACCAGCGCGCCCCCATCGGCTGGAACATGAAGGACCCGACGCCGGTCGCCAAGACGGTGTGCGCGCTGCTCTCGGACTGGCTGCCGGCGACGACGGGAACCATCATCTACGCCGACGGCGGCGCAAGCACCCAATTACTGTAGACGGTAATGGAATTCGACGCCGTCCTACTGCTGTCCTTCGGTGGGCCGGAAGGTCCCGAGCAGGTTCGGCCGTTCCTGGAAAACGTCACCCGGGGCCGCAACATTCCGCCGGAACGACTCGACGACGTCGCCGAGCACTACCTGCATTTCGGCGGCGTCTCGCCGATCAACGGCATCAATCGCGCGCTGGTCGCCCAACTTGAGGCCGAGCTACACGACCGCGGCCTGAACCTGCCGGTCTATTTCGGCAACCGCAACTGGGATCCCTACGTCGAGGACACCGTCACGACCATGCGCGACAACGGAATTCGCCGGGCCGCGGTGTTCACCACCTCGGCGTGGAGCGGCTACTCCAGCTGCACGCAATACGTCGAGGACATCGCCCGGGCGCGCGAGGCGGCCGGGCCGGATTCGCCCGAATTGGTCAAGCTGCGGCCGTATTTCGACCACCCGCGGTTCGTGCGGATCTTCGCCGACACCATCGGCGCGGCGTCGGGTGCACTGACCCCCGAGCAACAGGCCGGCGCGCGACTGGTGTTCACCGCGCATTCCATCCCGGTGGCCGCCGACGATGGCCTGGGCCCGCGGGTGTACAGCCGCCAAGTCGCTTATGCCGCAAGCCTGGTGGCGGCCGCCGCCGGGTATTCCGACTACGACCTGGCGTGGCAGTCGCGGTCGGGACCGCCGCAGGTGCCATGGCTGGAGCCCGACGTCGCCGACCACCTGGCCACCCTGGCGCAGGCCGGGACCCAGGCCGTCATCGTCTGCCCGATCGGGTTCGTGGCCGACCACATCGAGGTGGTGTGGGATCTCGACAACGAGTTGGCATCCCAGGCCGAGGCGGCAGGCCTGGCGCTGGTGCGGGCGTCGACGCCCAACGCCCACCCGCGTTTCGCGCGGATGGTCGCGGATCTAATCGACGAATTGCGGTACGGCCGCGCGCCCGAGCGGGTGTCCGGGCCCGACCCGGTGCCCGGGTGCCTCGCCAGCGTCAACGGCGCGCCGTGCCGCCCGCCGCATTGCGCGGCCGGCCGCTAGAAGCGGTCAATCGCCCCAGGCGGAATGCAGGATCGCGGTCACCGCCGCCATCCGCGCCGAACGCACCACCGCGGTGAGCGGTCGCAGCGCGTCGCTGGCGATGCGGGCCTCCGAAGAGGATTGCGTTCCCAGGGGTTCCAGGCCGGCGGCGACGGGCGCGGTGAACCGGTCCGGAGAGTCGGATCGACTCAGTCCCGCACTGACCGCGATGATGGCGTCGACGTGGGCGGCGTTCTCCAGCACCCGCAGCGCGCGCGTCGGCGCGTGGTCGGGAATGCGGTGTTGCCGTGCGGATTCCAGCAGTTGCTCGACGAGGCCGCGCGGGTCGTCGACGTCGGACGCCGCGGCCCCGAGCCCGATGGCGCCCAGCGCGTCCGCGGCCGAGCGCACCGCCGACCGCAGCGTGTACTCGGCGTCGCCGAGCTCGTAATGGTCCAGCACGGGTGCGCCGGGCAGCGAGTACACGGTCCACGTCAGCGCGCACAATTCGGCCAGCCGCGTCTCGTAGTCCTCGGGCACGTCCTCGTCGTCCTCATAAGAGAACTCGGGCACCAGGCCGACCGCGGTGGCCGGATTGCGGGGATTGGCGATGATGACGGCCTCGCCGGCGGCCAGCGCGTCCCGCTCGAACTGCGTTCCGGGGGCCAGCCCGCGCACGTCGCCCGGTACCGGCAAAATTACGTTGATCGATCCGCGCATCAACCCGCCGCCGTCGGACGCCGGTGCCGGCCGGCCGATCGCGGCACGCAATGTCTGCAGCAGCGTGACCGTTCCGGCGTCGTGCACGTCGGGCCAGGGCAGCCCGGTGTGGCCCGCGGCGACCGCATCATACGCGGTCACCGATTGCTTTGGCGCCCAAACAGATAACGCGTCCAGGACGTCGTCGGGCGCAGCCTTTCCGGCGAGCCACGCATTGGCCCACAGGGACAGCGAAACACTGGGACACCACACGAGAACGCAGTGTAGTTGTTTTGCCCGGCGAAGGCGGATCACGCGTATTCTTGCCGCATGCACGCCGCGGTGCTTTGGCTAATATTCGCGCTGGTGCTGGCCGGTGCGGAGGCGCTCACCGGCCATTTGTTTTTGGTGATGCTCGGTGGCGGTGCACTGGCCGCAGCGCTAACCAGCTGGGTGACCGACTTTCCGGTATGGGCGAACGGCGCGGTGTTCCTGGTGGTCTCGGTGCTGCTGCTGGTGCTGGTTCGCCCGCCGCTGAAGCGGCGGCTGACGCCGGCCGGGGCGCCGCGGCTGGGAATCGAGGCGCTGCAGGGCAAAACCGCGCTGGTGCTCGAGCGGGTCGCGCGCGACGAGGGCCAGGTCAAGCTCGACGGTCAGGTGTGGTCCGCGCGCCCGCTCGACGACGCCGAGGTCTACGAACCCGGCGAGCCGGTCACCGTCATGCAGATCGACGGCGCCACGGCGGTGGTCTTCAGGAGCAGTCTGTAGCGAGAGGAAATCCGATGCAAGGTGCAGTCGCTGGTTTGGTGCTGCTGGTCGTCTTGGTGATCTTTGCGATCGTCGTGGTGGCCAAGTCGGTGGCGCTGATACCCCAGGCGGAGGCCGCGGTGATCGAACGGCTGGGCCGATACAGCCGCACGGTCAGCGGGCAACTGACGTTGTTGGTGCCGTTCATCGATCGGGTCCGCGCCCGGGTGGATCTGCGTGAGCGGGTGGTGTCGTTCCCGCCGCAGCCGGTGATCACCGAGGACAACCTGACGCTGAACATCGACACCGTGGTCTACTTCCAGGTCACCGTTCCCCAGGCGGCCGTCTACGAGATCAGCAACTACATCGTCGGCGTCGAACAGCTCACCACCACCACGCTGCGCAACGTCGTCGGCGGCATGACGCTGGAGCAGACGCTGACGTCGCGTGACCAGATCAACGGGCAGCTGCGCGGCGTGCTCGACGAGGCGACCAACCGCTGGGGTCTGCGGGTCGCGCGGGTCGAATTGCGCAGCATCGACCCGCCTCCGTCGATCCAGGCGTCGATGGAGAAGCAGATGAAGGCCGACCGCGAGAAGCGGGCGATGATCCTGACCGCCGAGGGCACCCGGCAAGCGGCGATCATGCAGGCGGAGGGGCAGAAGGCTGCGCAAATCCTCGCCGCCGAAGGCGCCAAACAGGCCGCGATCCTGACTGCGGAAGCCGACCGCCAGTCGCGGGTACTGCGCGCCCAGGGTGAGCGAGCAGCCGCCTACCTGAGGGCGCAGGGCCAGGCCAAGGCCATCGAGAAGACGTTCGCCGCGATCAAGGCCGGCCGTCCCACGCCGGAAATGTTGGCCTACCAGTACTTGCAGACGCTGCCCGAAATGGCGCGCGGCGACGCGAACAAGGTGTGGGTGGTGCCCAGCGATTTCAGCGCCGCGTTGCAAGGGTTCACGCGGCTGCTGGGCGCGCCGGGCGAGGACGGGGTGTTCCGGTTCGAGCCGTCTCCCGTTGACGACGCGCCCCGGCATGCCTCCGACGGCGACGACGCGGACGTTGCGGATTGGTTCTCCACCGAAACCGATCCTTCGGTCGCTCAGGCGGTGGCCAAGGCGGAGGCAATCGCCGGCAAGCCCGCGGATGGCTCGACCGGGCAGCTGACTCCCTAGGATTGCGGGATGAGTGCGTTGACTTCACCGAAGACCTATGCGGCGCTGGGCGCCTTTCACGCCGTCGACGCGGTACTGTGCGGCGTCCAGGTGGCCCCGATCAAGAAGGTGCTCGATGACGTGGGCCTGCCGGAGAACGTCCGGCCCGTGCTGCCCGCGGTGAAGGCGGCCGCGGCCGTGGGATTGCTGTCGGTCAACCGTTTTCCCGCCCTGGCGCGCCTGACGACGGCGATGCTGACGCTGTACTTCGTGTTGGCGCTCGGCGCGCACGTCCGGGTGCGCGACAAGGTCGTCAACGGCGTTCCGGCCGCCCTGTTCTTGGCCCTCGTCGCCGCGATGACGGTCAAGGGACCCGACCGGGCTTAGGCGAGGCGCAACTCGACCAGCGGCAGCGGGGTGTCGGTGTCGGTAATCGGGACGCCGAGGGTCTCCTCGAGCACCGGGCGCATCCGCTTCCACGCCTTGGGGTGACGGGTTCGGTAGGCGGCCAGGGTGCGATCGGCCTCGGGTGTGGTCATCACCCGCGCGGTAGCGGTCCTGGGCGCGTGGCTGCCGGCGTAAATCCGCACCCGCGGGTTGGCTTCAATGTTGCGCAACCACTGGGCTTTTCGGCCGAAGCCCGACGCGACCACGTAGGTGTCGGGCGACGAATGGTCGACGACCTCCAACGGCGCATAGCGCGGCATGCCCGACTTGCGGCCGATGTGTTCGAGCAGCAAGATGCGGGACCCGAACAGCGCGCCCGCGCGGGCCTTGTAGATCCAGATCGGCGCGCGCACAAGGCGGCGCGACCGCAGCAGCCGTCCGGCGAGAGCGGCGATACCGATGGGAAACCGGCGGGCTCCGCTGCTGTCCGATGTCATGCGGCTCTCCGGGATCGTCGGAGCTGGATCACTTCAGACGGTACCGGGCCGACGCCGGTCGCCGTCACGACGGCATCGTGACGGCGACCAACGAGTAGTTGTCAGGGATGCGGCGCGGGGGACGGCGTCGGCCCAGCCGGCGGGGCGAGCGGGCTGTGGGCGCGCCGCAAA
>NZ_QMEU01000179.1 GCF_003284975.1 Mycobacterium colombiense | reverse complement strand
TCGTCTCGGCCGTCAACGCCGAACTCGACGCCGGCCTCAACGTCCGATCCCTGTTCGAAGCACCCACCGTCGCGGAGTTGGCGCCGCGGATCCGCGGGGGCGGGACCAAGCTCGCGCGGGTGGCTCCGGTCGACCGGCCGCCGGTCGTGCCGCTGTCCTTCGCCCAGTCCCGGCTCTGGTTCCTCGACCAATTGCACGGGCCGTCCCCGGTCCACAACATGGCCGTCGCCCTGCGACTGAGCGGACCGGTGGATACCGACGCGATGGGCGCCGCCCTGGCCGACGTGGTGGGCCGCCACGAAAGCCTGCGCACGGTCTTCGTCGCCGACCAGGGGACACCTCGCCAAGTCGTCCTCACAGCCGAGTTCACCGGCGCCGCCTGGCAGGTCGTCGATGCCGACGGGTGGTCGATAGAGCGACTCGGTGATGCGATCGACACCGCGGCCCGGCACCACTTTGATCTGTCCAACGAGATTCCTTTGCGGACAACACTTTTCCGGCTCGACGACGACGATCACGTGCTGGTGGCGGTGGCCCACCACATCGCCGCGGACGGGTGGTCGCTGACCCCGCTGGTGCGCGACCTCGGGACGGCCTATGCCAGCCGCCGCGCCGGCCGGGTGCCGGACGCGGCGCCGCTGCCGGTCCAATACGTGGACTACACGCTGTGGCAGCGTGCGCAATTCGGCGACCTCGACGACCCGGACAGCCCCATCGCCAGGCAACTCGCCTACTGGGAACAAGCCCTCGCGGGGTTGCCCGAACGTGTCGAGTTGCCCACCGACCGGCCGTATCCCTTGGTGGCCGATAACCGCGGGGCCAGCGTGGACATCGACTGGCCCGCGGAGTTGCAGCAACGGGTGCGGGCGGTGGCGCGGGCACACAACGCCACCGAGTTCATGGTGATGCAGGCCGCGCTCTCGGTGTTGCTGGGTAGGCTCAGCGCGAGTTCCGATGTCGCCGTGGGCTTTCCGATCGCCGGACGCGCCGATCCCGCGCTCGACGACGTGGTGGGCTTCTTCGTCAACACCCTGGTGCTGCGCGTGGACCTCGGCGGCGATCCCAGCGTCACCGAACTGCTGGCCCGGGTTCGGCAACGCAGCCTGGCGGCCTACGAACACCAGGACGTGCCCTTCGAAGTGCTCGTCGAACGGCTCCGTCCCGCCCGCAGCCTGGCCCACCACCCGTTGGTCCAGGTGGTGTTGGCCTGGCAGAATTTGCCGTGGCAGCATGACGGGCCCGCCGCCGGACTGCAATTGGGCGACGTGCAGGTCACGCCGCTGCCGCTGGACACCCAGGTCGCCCGGATGGATCTGGTGTTCTCGCTCAACGAACGGTGGACCGAGGACGGCCGGCCGGCCGGCATCGGCGGAGTGGTGGAGTTCCGCACCGACGTCTTCGACCCGTCGAGCATCGAAACGATGATCGAGCGGTTTCATCGGGTGCTGGCGGCCATGGCCGCCGATCCAGCGCAACGAGTGTCGTCGATCGATCTGCTCGACGAGGCGGAACGCGAGCGGCTCGACGTGGCCGGTAACCGCGCGATAGCCACCGCGCCGCCGATGGCGTTGGTGTCGATTCCGGCGTTGTTCGCCGCGCAGGTGGCAAGCGCTCCAGGGGCCGTGGCGATCACCTGCGGCGCGCGCTCATTGACCTACCGACAGCTCTACGAGTCGACGAACCGGTTGGCGCACTTGCTTTCCGAGCGGGGCGCGGGCCCGGGTCAGCGAGTGGCGGTGGTGATCCCGCGGTCGGCCGAAGCGATCGTGGCGATCCTCGCGGTCCTCAAGACCGGGGCGGCGTATGTGCCGATCGACCCGAGCGTGCCGGCGGCGCGGTTGGAGTTCGTGCTCGGTGATGCCGCGCCGATCGCCGCGGTGACCACCGCCGAGGTGCGCGCCCGGCTGGACGGGTTCGTCGGGGTGATCGTCGACATCGACGACCCCGCCGTGGCGACCCGGCCCACCACCGGACTTCCGGTGCCGGCGGCGGACAGCATCGCGTATCTCATCTACACGTCCGGCTCGACGGGAATTCCCAAGGGCGTGGCCGTAACCCACCGCAATGTCACCCAGCTGCTGGAAGCGATCGACGCGCGACTGAGCGCGGGCGCGGTCTGGACCCAGTGCCATTCATTGGCGTTTGACTTCTCGGTGTGGGAAATCTTCGGATCGTTGCTGTACGGCGGGCGTCTGGTGATCGTGCCCGACGACGTGGTCCGATCGCCAGAAGACCTGCACGCGTTGTTGGTTCGTGAGCAGGTCAGCGTGTTGAGTCAGACGCCGTCGGCGTTCTATGCGTTGCAAAGTGCCGATGCGCTGGCGCCCGAGCTGGGTGAGCAGCTGAAGTTGCAGACGGTGGTGTTCGGTGGTGAGGCGCTTGAACCGCACCGGTTGTCGACGTGGCTGCACCGCCACCCCGGCCTGCCCCGCATGGTGAATATGTATGGCATCACCGAGACGACGGTGCACGCGTCGTTTCGGGAGATCGTCGACGGTGACGTCGACAGCAACGTCAGCCCCATCGGAACGCCTTTGGCGCACTTGGCCTTCTTCGTGCTCGACGGCTGGTTGCGTCAGGTGCCCGTCGGTGTGGTCGGTGAACTGTACGTGGCCGGCGGTGGGCTGGCCACCGGCTATATGGGCCGCCCGGGCATATCGTCGACGCGGTTTGTCGCCTGCCCGTTCGGGGCGCCCGGCGCGCGGATGTATCGCACCGGTGACCTGGTCCGGTGGGACGCCGACGGCCAGTTGCAGTACCTGGGCCGCGCCGACGAGCAGGTCAAGATCCGCGGTTACCGGATCGAACTCGGCGAAATCCGCGCCGCATTAAGCGAATTGGACGGCGTTGAGCATGCGGCGGTGATCGCCCGTGAAGACCGGGCCGGCGACAAGCGTCTCGTCGGCTATGTGACCGGAGTCGCTGACCCGACCGACATTCGGGCCTGGTTGGGTCAGCGGCTCCCCACATACATGGTGCCCTCGGCGGTGGTGGTGCTCGAGGCGTTGCCGCTGACGGTCAACGGCAAGCTGGACACCCGCGCGCTGCCGGCGCCGGAATACTCCGACGCCGACCGCTACCGCGCCCCGACGAGCGCGATCGAGGAGATCCTGGCCGGCATCTACGCCCAGGTGCTCGGTGTGGAACGCGTCGGCGTCGACGACTCCTTCTTCGACCTCGGCGGCGACTCGCTGTCGGCGATGCGCTTGCTCGCGGTGGTGAACACCGCCTTCGACGCCGGCGTTTCGGTGCGGACGCTGTTCGAGGCGCCCACGGTGGCCCAGTTGGCGCCGCGGCTTGCCGGTGCTGGCGCACAACGGATTCCGCGGCTGCGGGCGGGTGCACGGCCGGAGTTGGTGCCGTTGTCGTTCGCGCAGTCCCGGTTGTGGTTCATCGATCAGTTGCAGGGACCGTCGCCGATGTACAACATGCCGGCGGTGCTGCGAGTGTGCGGTCGATTGGACGTGGCGGCCCTGCACGCCGCCCTCCTCGACGTGGTGGCTCGACATGAGAGTTTGCGCACGGTGTTCGCCGTCTCCGACGGGACACCCCGGCAGGTGGTGATTCCCGCTGAGCGGGCGGACGTCGGGTGGGACGTAATTGATGCCGCCGGTTGGTCGCCGGCACGGATAAAGGAGGGCGTGGATGCCGCAGCAAGGTACGCGTTCGATCTCGCAAGCGAAATACCCATACAAACAAAGCTATTCCGTCGCGGCGATGACGAGCATGTGTTGGTGGCGGTGGTCCATCATATTGCTGCGGATGGTTGGTCGCTGAATCCACTGGTGCGCGATCTGGGCACCGCCTACACCAGTCGCAGCGGCGGCCGGGCGCCGCAGTGGGCGCCGCTAGCGGTGCAGTACGTCGACTACGCGATCTGGCAGCGGACGCAGTTCGGTGACCTGGACGATCCGGACAGCCCGATCGCCGCGCAGCTGGCCTATTGGGAACGGGCTTTGGCGGGGTTGCCCGAGCGTATCGAGTTGCCGACGGATCGGCCGTATCCGTCGGTGGCCGATCATCGCGGGGCCAGCGTGGGCATCGACTGGCCCGCGGAGTTGCAGCAACGGGTGCATGCGGTGGCGCGGGCGCACAACGCCACCGAATTCATGGTGGTGCAGGCGGCTTTGGCGGTGCTGCTGGCCAAGATCAGTGCGAGTTCCGATGTCGCGGTAGGCTTTCCGATCGCCGGCCGCCGTGACTCCGCGCTGGACGACGTGGTGGGATTCTTCGTCAACACCCTGGTGTTGCGCGTGGATCTCGGTGGCGATCCCAGCGTCGCCGAGCTGTTGGCCCGGGTGCGTCAGCACGTCCTGGCGGCCTTCGACCACCAGGATGTGCCCTTCGAGGTGCTGGTCGAGCGGCTCAACCCCAGCCGCTCCCTGGCGCACCACCCCCTGGTCCAGGTGATGCTCGCCTGGCAGAGTGACAACGCGGCGCAGCTTCGTCTGGGTGACCTGCAGGTCAGCGCCGAGCCCGTCGAAACACGTACCGCCCGAATGGACCTGACGTTCTCACTGTCAGCCCGCTGGAGCGACGACGGCCGGGCCGCCGGGATCGGCGGAACCGTCGAATTCCGCACCGACGTGTTCGACCTGGACAGCGTCCACACCCTGACCGAGCGACTGCGGCGGGTGTTGGTCGCCATCACCGACGACCCGCATCGCCGACTGTCTTCGATCGATGTGCTCGACACCGCCGAGTGCGCGCGACTCGGTGCGATGGGCAATGCGTCGGCGTTGGGTCGTGCGGTGGTGCCGGTGTCGGTGGTGGGGTTGTTCGCCGCGCAGGTGGCGCGGACTCCGGACGCGGTGGCGGTGAC
>NZ_QMEU01000178.1 GCF_003284975.1 Mycobacterium colombiense | reverse complement strand
TCCGGACACCACGTGGCCATCGGCGGAGGTGACGCGGTAGTTCACCGCGTACGTTCCGGCCGGCCCGAGTGGCCGCAGGGCGATGCCGACCACCGCGCCCTGCACCGTGGGCTCTCCCGTGGACCACACGTTGCCGTCGGGCCCGACCACCGTCATGGCGGCGAACGTGGTCTGCAACTGCTCGTTGAACGTGGCGCTCACTCGCTGCGGGCCCGTCGCCAGCGCGGCATCGGCCGCGGGATCGGTGGCCACGCGGGTGGCGTGGGCCGATGCGGCGGGCGCGGTCAACGTGGCGATCACGAACATGACGCCGACGCACGCGCCAACCGCCAGGCGCTTCATGCCCGCCGGCGGATCAGTGCCATCGCGATGCCCGCGGCGGCGACCACCAGAGCGGCGCCGCCCAGCAGCCGGGCGGTGTTATCGGCCGCAGTGGGCCCGGTCGGCGCGGGGCCGGGGGAGCCGTGGTGTTGATGCGGTGCCGCCGGTCCGGCGGCGAGGGTGAGCGTGGGTACCGGGTGCTCCGGCTCGCTCCCGTCCGGCAGCGGCGGCTGATCCCACTTCACGACGGTTCCGTCGGAGTAGCTCTGCGCGGCGGGGAAGCTGACGGTGTCGGTGTCGGGCAGCTTGACCGACAGCCGGAACAGGGCGAATTGATCCGGCCCGACGCCGCCGGTGAGGGCGGCGGTCCACGTCACCGAGCGCACGGTGCCCGACGCGGCGTCGCGGTCGAGCCGGGCCGTCCAGCCCGGCTGGCTTTCGGTGCGCGCCGACGCGACGTTGGGAAGCGTGACGGTCAGCGCGGTGGTGAGCGCCCCGTTGTTCGACTCGTTGGGCACCTGGAACGTGACGATCGCCATGGCCCCACGCACCGCGTTGTCGCTGCTGGCGTGCACGTGCGCCCACGCGGCGGGGAGCTGGGCCGCCGAGCCGAGATAGAGGGCGACGGCCGCGGCGAGCGCGGTCAGGGTGCGTGAGATCCACCTGCGGTGGACGGGCATGCCGGGGTGCCGCCTTTCCTGCGAGAGGTCAGCTCAGTCCGAGGCGGGCCATCAGGTCCGCCTCGATCCCGTCGAGTTGCGTCGAGATCGCGGCGTGGGCCGCCCGGCGGCGCGCGGCCGGCATGTTCTCCGCGGCGGTGACCGCCGCCGACAGGTCGCTGAGCCGCTCGGCGATGGCGGAGACGAACTGCTTGGTCTCGGCGTCCTTAGGCTTTTTGTCCTGCACCGTGCGCAGCGACTTCTCCGCTCCCGCGATGCGGGCCGACAGCTGGGCGCCGTGACCGGAGAACTGGCCGATCTGCGCCAGCGGAATGCCGAGTTGATCCGCGCGACGCTGATCGATGAGCGCGCGGGCCGCGACCGCCGCCCGGTAGATGAGCGGCGTGAGGATCGGCGCGAGCAACCGGGACACCGTCAGCACCCGGCGGATCCGCGTCGGTGAGAAGATCTTGCCCTCCCGCACGGCCTTGAGTTCGGCCTCCGCGACCTTCAAGGCGTTGCGGTCGCGGTCCCGTTGCGCCTTGATCTGCGCGCGCAGCGCCTTGCTCTCCGCCCGCTGAGCGGATTTGGCGCGGCGCACCTCGTTTTTCGCGGCCAGCTTGGCCTCGAGCTTCGCGCGGGCCCTGATCGCGCGGGCTTCGGCGCGACGCGTCGCGCGGCTCTTTCGCTTGCGGAACAGGCCCATTCCCGGCCGCCTCCCGGTGATCTCGCTGGCAATCGTTGTCTATCGCTCTCGCGGTTGCGCGATCCGCTGAGCCAACCCTAATCGGAATGGGCGGGCGGCAGCCCTCCAGGGCGGGCTCGACAGCCGGTGCCCGGCGTGGACGTCAGGCGTCTAAGTGCTCGGCGCGGCGCAGTTCGTTGACCCGCTCCATGACCTCGCGCTGCGCCTCGGGGGACAGCTCGGCCGTGCGGACCGCGATGCGGCGCACATTGTCGTCGCGCGTTGTGGCCAACCACGACAGTTCCTTGTCGAGCTTCTCGTAGTACTCGTCGTCGGTGAAGTACGCCGACTTGATGCGGAAGAAATTGGCCAAAGCGGCCATCGTCGCCGTCGACGGGTTGGTGCGGTTGCCGGAACGCAACTGGGAGAGGTAGGGAGCCGACATCGTTATGCCCTCCGCCTTGAGCGCCGCGATCACTTCCGCGGAGGTGTGCGGCCCGCGTCCCGGGGGATACACCGTGTCGAACAGGCGATTCAGGCGAGCAGCGAACGTCGTGCTCATTGATTTGACCTCCACTGGGCTGTAGAAGTGAACTATTACCTAGGTGTATTTGCTGATCATGGTAGCGAGGCTTGGTGACCGTAACCAGGTGCAAACCCCAAGGGATTCCCGACCGGCATAGCTGACGCTTGCCAACTCCCCACTTGACGAGCGTCTAACTGATTCGCTGGGGTGTCCACTAAATCCTTGGAACTCACAGGTTATCCGCAGAATTGCAGGTTCGTTCCAAGGTGGCGGGCGGACGGCGCGCTGACGGGTGCGATAATATGCCGGAATATGCTGGGCGATCGCTCCGCAACGGGTCGACAATCCGGGGCGATTTAGCTCATCCTTTGCTGTCGAGTGGGAAAAATGCCCGCGCGACGGTCGCTCGTGCCCAGCGGGCGGCCCCCTGGCGCCGGTAGTCGAGGCGTCATTCACTTAGCCGGATACCGCTGGTAGCGCCCCGCTTGCGTCGAAGGTTCTGCGGCGCCGCAGCGTCTAGGGGACCGCGGTTGCGGAAACGGCCCGCGCGGGTGCAGACGGTCGGCCCAGCGTCGGGCAAGGCGAATCGCGGTTCGCGCGCGGCAGCGAAAGCGCGGCGCAAACCGGCATTTTGTTACGCGGCGAGCAGCATCGCCAGTATCGCCGTATCGGGGTGGCTGATCGGGTCGACGCCGACCCGGCTCACCATCGAAGTGATTGTCCCGTCGGCCTCGGCCTCCACCCAGGCCGCCCGATGCTCGAGTCCCAGATAGGGCAGTCCCGGCAGCAAGACGCATCCAGATGCCGCGCCGGTGCATTCGGGCAGTGACGGCGTGGTTTCCGACGGCGGGTGCAACATGAGCAGAGCCGGCGGCTGATGCTCCGCGAAATAGCCTGGCTGGATGGCGGATTCACCGAACACCGTGCCCTCGGCCAGCACCAGGCCAACCGTGCCGGGCTCGGGTTCGTCCGGGAGTTCTTCGCGGGCACCGAACACCGTTGTGGTCGAGAGCAATCCGGGCAGCGACGCGATTCTGACGGCGACCATGAGGAGCTGGGCCCATTCCTTGGTCGAGTCGGGCCACCGCCCGGAGATCACGAACCCCTTCAAGGCACCACGAGAATGGAACGGGGACACCCCGATAGGCCCGTCCGACCCAGTTTCCATCTCGACCTCCGCGCGATGACTCCGCTTGGAACAACCACACTGGCAAGTCCGAATAATTAAGCATGCCTGCGGTTTAGGCGCCATGCAACACGACACGGTCAGCGGCGCAGGCCTACTCACGCGGCGAGCGAAGGCCGGACAAACGACTGGGGCGCCGCGCAACGCGCGACGCCCCGGCCGATCGAAATGAAGTCAGCCGAAAATAAGGCCCTGGGTTTTCGACGTCGCGGCCTCGTACCGCTTCTGTACGTCCGCCCAGTTGACGACGTTCCAGAACGCCTTGACGTAGTCCGCCTTGACGTTCTTGTACTGCAGGTAGAAGGCGTGCTCCCACATGTCGACCTGCAGCAAGGGGATGATGCCGAGCGGAACGTTGGCCTGCTGGTCGTAGAGCTGGAAGGTCAGCAGCCGGCTGCCCAGGGTGTCGTAGCCCAGGACCGCCCAGCCCGAACCCTGCAGCCCGTTGGCGGCCGCACTGAACTGCGCGCGGAAGCGGTCGAAGGATCCGAAGGCGTCGTCGATCGCTGCGGCCAGTTCACCTGTCGGCTTGTCGCCGCCGTCCGGCGACAGGTTCTTCCACCAGATCGAGTGGTTGACGTGGCCGCCCAAGTGGAAGGCGAGATTCTTTTCGTTCAGGAAGATCGCAGCGTGGTCCTCGTTGGCGCGGGCCTCTTCGAGCTTGGACAGAGCGTCGTTCACGCCTTTGACGTACGTGGCGTGGTGCTTACTGTGGTGGATCTCGTTGATCTGCCCGGAGATGTGCGGTTCCAACGCTGCATAGTCCCAGTCCAAGTCGGGCAGGGTGTATTCAGCCACGGCATTCCTTTCTTCGATTATCGTCTTGACGCTCAGTCGCGCGGCGCCGCCTCGCGGCGGCCGGCCGTTATCAACCCTGCTCCATGACCGCGCGCTCCGCAAGAACGACCCATGTGAGCCGGAACGCGGATACCCGCTGAGCGGTTATTCAGAACAAGACGATGACCGCGAGCACGGCCAGCAATGCAAGGGCGATCAGCCCGGCGCGCAGCGCGGCGATGCTGTAGCTGTGATTCCACGCCGGGGAGCCGCAGTACGACTTCGACGGGCCCGGTGAACCCGGACCGAACGAATGCGTGGCCATCAATCGCCTTTCACCCCCGGTCACCTCGCGTCAGTGAGGTGAGTCACAAACACCTTTTGCGAACGCGATCATAGCGCTTTGTGGCGGGCTGAAGAAATATCGCGTTGAACTGCGGCTTGGCGATGGCGGCCGGGCTCGAAAGCCCGCTCCGGGCGCGGGGGCTGAATCCTCGGGCGGACGCGCTGCTCGCACGGGTGCTTAGTGAGGCAATACATTTCGCTCAACGACCGCTCCGGGCTGTCTATGGCGTGCCGACAACGCCGGATGTTATCCACAGTTACATCACGGTCAGCCGCCAGAGGCTGTAGCGATGCTTTCTATACCCGCTGCGTCCATGTGGATAAACCTGTGGAAACTGTGGATAGTCGGCGAGGTCGCGCGGGTTGCCGATCCCGCTCCCCGCGCCCGACGGTCTCGGCCGCCGGAGCGGCCCACGGCCCGCGGTCCCAAGGCCGACGCCGGGACGGCGTTAGTCTGGTCCGGTGATCCAGGTGTGCTCCCAGTGCGGCACCCGCTGGAACGTGCGCGACCGGCAACGCGAATGGTGTCCCCGCTGCCGCGGGGCCCTGCTGGCGCCCTCGGCGGGCACCCCCCCGGCTCCGGCCCACCCTTCGCGGTCGCCCGGCTGGC
>NZ_QMEU01000177.1 GCF_003284975.1 Mycobacterium colombiense | reverse complement strand
GGTGGCATGCCGCTGGCCGGTGCCGGTGCCGGCGGGCACGGGGTCGCGGGTCCCAAGTACGGATTCCGGCCCACCGTCATGGCCCGGCCACCGTTTGCCGGCTGAGCACGTGTCCGCGGGTGTCGACGCCGCCGATTGCCACGCAGCAGTCAGTGCCCGCAGCATGATGCGCCTCGAGTTCTCCCGATCGCTACCCGGCCCGCCTTCGGCGGCTACGGCGACGATCACACGGTTGAAATGGGCGAAAGGAGGTCCCAACGACGCGCTACCCGGAATGGTCATCGCGCCGATTCATGGCGACCGGTTATTCGGCAAACAGATTTTTATGCCGACCGGCCTGACCGCGGCACCCCGGGTGACGATTACCAGCAACTTTTTGGAGCGGTGGCTGGTACCGTTTGCTATGACCGCCCTTCGAGGGGCAGCGGTCGAGGTCAGGCGCTGTTACTGTGTCGTTACCAAAAGTGAATTCGCCGTACCGCTAAGTGAACAATTGCAAACACCGGGCTTCCACACCGATCTCGGGGGCCACCGTCATCTAGTCTCGCAGAGTCGGGGATAGAACTAGGAGGGAACAGATATGTCGTTCGTGACCACACAGCCGGAGGCTTTGGCCGCGGCGGCCGGGAATCTGCAGGCTATCGGGTCGACCTTGAGCGCCCAGAACGCAGCCGCTGCAGCCCCAACGACGGGGGTGGTACCCGCCGCTGCCGACGAGGTGTCGGCGTTGACCGCCGCCCAGTTCGCCGCGCACGCGCAGATGTACCAGGCGGTGAGCGCCCAGGCCGCAGCGATTCACGAGCAGTTCGTGAACACTCTGTCCACCAGCTCCGGTTCGTACGCTGCCACCGAGGCAGCCAACGCGGCCGCCGCCGGCTGATCGGACTGGCGGTTCGCCGACCTTGGGACAGATCGTCACCGACGTGGGTTCCAACGTGACCGCCCCGCAGGGAGCGATCCCGGGGCCGCAGGGTTGGGCCCGCAGAACGTCCTGCAGCGCACTACGCACTCCGTCAACTCAAACGCCGCGGTTCGGGTTTGACGTCCGTCTCACCGTGACAGCGCCCGGTGGCCGCCGGCTGACGGGAAGGGGGGGTCATTTCTATTCATTCGGCACGGCGGTTGCGTAACACGTAAACGATCCGGCCACCGTCTTCACCACATCACCCAGTAACTAGCAAGGAGAACAGCCGACATGGCAACACGTTTTATGACCGACCCGCACGAGATGCGGGCGATGGCGGGCCGCTTCGAGGTGCACGCCCAGACCGTTGAGGACGAGGCCCGCAAGATGTGGGCGTCGTCGATGAACATCGCCGGCTCGGGCTGGAGCGGTCAGGCCCAGGCCACCTCGTACGACACCATGGGCCAGGTCAACCAGGCCTTCCGCAACATCGTCAACATGCTCCACGGGGTGCGCGACGGGCTGATTCGCGACGCGAACAACTACGAGCAGCAAGAGCAGGCCTCGCAGCAGATCCTCAGCAGCTAGCGGCCGAATCCGCTGCTGCGTAACATCTCAAGACATTAGGAGATCACCGTTATGAGCATTAACTACCAGTTCGGCGATGTAGACGCCCACGGTGCCTTGATCCGCGCCCAGGCCGCGTCCTTGGAGGCCGAGCACCAGGCCATCGTTCGTGATGTGCTTGCTGCCGGCGACTTCTGGGGCGGTGCGGGTTCGGTGGCATGCCAGGAGTTCATCACCCAGTTGGGTCGCAACTTCCAGGTCATCTACGAGCAGGCCAACTCCCACGGACAGAAGGTCCAGTCCGCGGGCAGCAACATGGCCAGCACCGACAGCGCCGTTGGGTCCAGCTGGGCCTAACCGCAACTTCAGGCGCGGCAGCACACCACCCGTCGGTGTGCTGCCGCGTCCTGCGGTTACCGTGCAGTTTGGCTTGAAGTACTAGGGACCGATTGGGGAAGTGATGGACCAACAGAGCACCCGCACCGACATCACTGTCAACGTCGACGGTTTCTGGATGCTCCAGGCGCTGCTGGACATCCGGCACGTCGCGCCCGAGCTGCGGTGCCGGCCATACGTGTCTACCGACTCGAACGACTGGCTCAACGAGCATCCGGGAATGACGGTGATGCGCGAGCAGGGCATCGTCGAGAACGACCAGGTGAACGAGCACGTGGCCGCGCGGATGCGAGTACTCGCGGCGCCCGACCTCGAAGTGGTCGCCCTGCTGTCCCGAGGCAAGCTGGCCTACGGCGTCCTCGATGACGAGAACCAGCCCCCGGGCTCACGCGACATCCCCGACAACGAATTCCGGGTGGTGCTGGCCCGTCGCGGACAGCACTGGGTGTCGGCGGTCCGGGTGGGCGGTGAGATCACCGTCGACGACGTCGCCGTCGCGGATAGCGCCTCGATCGCGTCCCTGGTGATCGACGCCCTCGAGTCCATTCACCACGCCGAGCCCGCAGCGATCAACGCGGTCAACGTGCCGCTGGAGGAGATGCTGGAAGCGACCAAGTCGTGGCAGGAGTCCGGGTTCAACGTGTTCTCCGGGGGAGACCTGCGCCGGATGGGCATCAGCGCCGCTACCGTGGCCGCGCTGGGACAGGCGCTGTCCGACCCCGCCGCCGAGGTCGCGGTGTACGCCCGCCAGTACCAGGACGACGCCAAGGGCCCCAGCGCGTCGGTGCTGTCACTCAAAGACGGCTCCGGCGGACGGATCGCGCTGTATCAGCAGGCCCGCACCGCGGGTTCGGGGGAGGCGTGGCTGGCCATCTGTCCGGCGACCCCGCAGCTCGTGCAGGTCGGCGTCAAGACTGTGCTCGACACACTTCCCTACGGTGAGTGGAAAACGCACAGCCGGGTCTGACATTCCCGCGAAACACAGAGTTCACCAATGTCTTTGCACTCAACATGCGGTTGAGCTGCGAACACGGCATACTTCTCTCAACGACATCAGCAAACCTCAAACGGGTGTCAACGACAACTCTTAATCGCAAGGCGAGGCAGATGGAATTCCACTTAGTCGGAATGGACTTGGCGGGGGGCGCCAGCACCTCGACAGGTACACCGGCGCAGGCCCGCGCGCGACTGGCGGCACGGGCTCACACATTCATCACGATAGGGAGTGCAGGGCGATGACTGCGGTAGTTGAAGTACCACAGCCTGACGTAGAAGGAATCTCGCAGCCTCAGGCAGTCGTTGTCGGCGTGATGGCCGGCGCGGGTGTCCAGATCGGCGTCCTGCTCGACGCCAACGCCCCCGTCTCGGTGATGACGGAACCGTTGCTGAAGGTGGTCAACAGCCGGCTCCGCGAACTCGGCGAGACCCCGCTGGAGGCCTCCGGCCGGGGTCGCTGGGCGCTGTGCCTGGTGGACGGTTCGCCGCTGCGGGCCACCCAGTCGCTGAGCGAGCAGGACGTCTACGACGGCGACCGGTTGTGGATCCGGTTCATCCCGGACACCGAGCACCGCTCGCAGGTCATCGAGCACATCTCCACCGCCGTCGCGGCGGACCTCAGCAAGCGCTTCGCCGCCATCGACCCGGTCGTCGCGGTGCAGGTCGGGGCGACGATGGTGGCCGTCGGCGTGACGACCGCCGCCGGCCTGCTCGGCTGGTGGCGCTGGCACCACAACTCGTGGCTGCCGACCGTCTACGCGGGTGTGATCGGCGCGGTGGTGCTCGGCGTTTCGCTGATGCTGCTGATGCGGGCGACCACGCAGCAGGAACGGCGCGTCGGCGACACCATGCTGTTGAGCAGCCTCGCCCCCATCTCGATCGCGGCGGCGGCCGCGCCGCCCGGCGGCGTCGGATCCCCGCACGCGGTGCTGGGTTTCGGCGTCCTCACCATCGCCGCGATACTGGCGCTGCGCTTCACCGGGCGCCGGCTGGCGATCTACACGGCGATCGTCACGGTCAGCCTGATCGCGGCGGTGGCCGCGCTGGCGCGCATGGTCGCGATGACCAGCGCCGTGACGCTGTTCACCTGCGTCGTGCTGGTGTCCGTCATGATCTACCAGAGCGCGCCGGCCATCTCGCGGCGGCTGGCCGGCATCCGGTTGCCCGTCTTCCCGTCGGCCACCAGCCGGTGGGTGTTCGAGGCCCGGCCCGACCTGCCCACCACCGTGGTGCGCTCCGACGGCGGTCCTCCGGTTCTGGAGGGGCCCGCCTCGGTCCGCGACGTGCTGACCCAGGCCGAACGCGCCCGGTCCTTCCTGTCGGGTTTGCTGATCGGGCTCGGCGTGCTGATGATCGTCTCGCTGACCGCGCTGTCGGATCCGCACACCGGACAACGCTGGCTGCCCGTCCTGCTGGCCGGCTTCAGCGCGGGCTTCCTGATGCTGCGCGGCCGCTCGTACGTCGACCGCTGGCAGGCGATCACCCTGGCCGGAACGGCCGTGCTGATCGTCGGTGCGGTTGTGTTGCGCTACGCGCTGGTGCTGCAGTCGCCGCTTGCGGTGTCGATCAGCGCGGCGATCCTGGTGCTGCTGCCGGCCGCGGGACTGACATCGGCGGCCGTGGTGCCCAACACCGTCTACAGCCCGCTATTCCGCAAATTCGTGGAATGGATTGAATACCTCTGCCTGATGCCAATTTTCCCGCTGGCATTGTGGTTGATGAATGTCTATGCAGCTATCCGCTATCGCTAACCGCAAGATGTGGCGTGGTCGCGCGTGCGCCGCGACCCTCGCCGCCGCGCTGCTCGCCTCGGGCGCGTTGGCCGGTCTGCCTCCGGCGTACGCGATTTCGCCCCCGACGATCGACGCGGGGGCGGTGCCGCCGGACGGTCCGCCGGGACCCGGCGCGCCGATGAAGCAGAACTCGTACTGCACCGAGGTCGGTGTGCTGCCCGGGACCGACTTCCGGCTGCAACCCAAGTACATGGACATGCTGAACCTGCAGGAGGCGTGGCAGTTCGGTCGTGGTGCCGGCGTGAAGGTGGCCGTCATCGACACCGGCGTGACCCCGCACCCGCGGTTTCCGCACCTGATCGCCGGCGGCGACTACATCATGGCCGGCGACGGACTGTCCGACTGCGACGCGCACGGCACCATCGTGGCGTCGATGATCGGGGCGGCCTCGGCCAACGGTGCCGGGGTGCCGCCGGCGGCGCCCCGCAAGCCGGTCACCATCCCCACCACCGAGCCCCCGCCGAAAGCGCCACCGCCGCAGACCGTGACCCTGTCACCGCTGCCGCAGACCGTGACG
>NZ_QMEU01000176.1 GCF_003284975.1 Mycobacterium colombiense | reverse complement strand
AGCCTGGCGCGCGACCTGGCGAAAAAACGGGGGTGGTCCGCGCAGGTCGCCGAGGGCACGGTGCTGGGCAACTGGGCCACCGTCGTCGGCCACCAGATCGCCGACCACGCGGTGCCGACCGCACTGAACGACGGTGTGCTGAGCGTGGCCGCCGAATCGACGGCGTGGGCGACCCAGCTGCGGATGATTCAGTCGCAGTTATTGGCCAAAATCGCCGCCGCGGTCGGCAACGGCGTGGTGACGTCGTTGAAGATCACCGGCCCGGCCGCCCCCTCCTGGCGGAAGGGGCCGCGTCATATCGCTGGACGAGGGCCGCGCGACACCTACGGCTAGGGGTTTGGTGTTCGCCGTGGATCCCCAGATCACGCTTCGTCCACAGGCCGCTGAAATCCGCCAGGACGACGCGGACCCCCTCGACGCACGTCGGGACGCGGCAAGAATGAAGAAATCGTGCGCACGGCGCGGTTAGCTGGGTAGAAACGCGGCCAGAAAATCGGTGCGGACGCCCGTTCACGCTAGACTGGCAGGATGCGACTGTTGCGGTGATGAGGAACCGCCCGCATGAAACCCCAAGGAGAGCATTCCGACCGTGGCTGCCCAGAAGAAGAAGGCACAAAACGATTACGGCGCTTCAGCGATCACCGTGCTCGAGGGTCTCGAGGCCGTCCGCAAACGCCCCGGTATGTACATCGGGTCCACCGGTGAGCGTGGTCTGCACCACCTCATCTGGGAGGTGGTGGACAACTCGGTCGACGAGGCGATGGCAGGCTACGCCGACAAGGTCGACGTCAGGATTCTCGACGACGGCAGCGTCGAGGTCTCCGACAACGGGCGCGGTATTCCGGTGGCGATGCACGCGACCGGCGCCCCCACCGTCGACGTCGTGATGACGCAGCTGCATGCGGGCGGCAAGTTCGGTGGCGAGAACAGCGGCTACAACGTCAGTGGTGGTCTGCACGGCGTCGGTGTGTCGGTGGTCAACGCGCTCTCGACGCGGCTCGAGGTCGACATCGCCCGCGACGGCCACGAATGGTCGCAGTATTACGACCGCGCGGTCCCCGGCACCCTCAAACAGGGCGAGGCGACCAAGCGCACCGGCACCACGATCCGGTTCTGGGCCGACCCGGATATCTTCGAGACCACCGAATACGACTTCGAGACGGTGGCGCGCCGGCTGCAGGAAATGGCCTTCCTCAACAAGGGTCTGACCATCAACCTCACCGACGAACGGGTGAGCAACGAAGAGGTGGTCGACGAGGTCGTCAGCGACACCGCCGAAGCGCCCAAGTCGGCGGAGGAGAAGGCCGCGGAATCCACTGCGCCGCATAAGGTTAAGCACCGCACCTTCCATTACCCCGGTGGCCTGGTCGACTTTGTCAAACACATCAACCGCACCAAGAGCCCGATTCAGCAGAGCATCATCGACTTCGACGGCAAGGGTCCCGGCCACGAGGTCGAGATCGCGATGCAGTGGAACGGCGGCTACTCGGAGTCGGTGCACACCTTCGCCAACACCATCAACACCCACGAGGGCGGCACGCACGAGGAGGGCTTCCGCAGCGCGCTGACGACGGTGGTCAACAAGTACGCCAAAGACAAGAAGCTGCTCAAGGAGAAGGACCCCAACCTCACCGGCGATGACATCCGCGAAGGCCTGGCCGCGGTGATCTCAGTCAAGGTCAGCGAGCCGCAGTTCGAAGGCCAGACCAAGACCAAGCTGGGCAACACCGAGGTGAAGTCGTTCGTGCAGAAGGTCTGCAACGAACAACTCACGCACTGGTTCGAAGCCAACCCCGCGGACGCCAAGGTCGTGGTCAACAAGGCGGTGTCGTCGGCGCAGGCCCGCATCGCCGCCCGCAAAGCACGAGAGTTGGTGCGCCGCAAGAGCGCAACGGATCTCGGCGGGCTGCCCGGCAAGCTCGCCGACTGCCGCTCCACCGATCCGCGCAAGTCGGAACTGTATGTGGTGGAGGGTGACTCGGCGGGCGGCTCGGCCAAGAGCGGCCGCGACTCGATGTTCCAGGCCATCCTGCCGCTGCGCGGCAAGATCATCAACGTCGAAAAGGCCCGCATTGACCGGGTTTTGAAGAACACCGAGGTCCAGGCGATCATCACCGCGCTGGGCACCGGCATCCACGACGAGTTCGACATCACCAAGCTGCGCTACCACAAGATCGTGCTGATGGCCGACGCGGACGTCGACGGCCAGCACATCTCGACGTTGCTGCTGACGCTGCTGTTCCGGTTCATGCGACCGCTGATCGAACACGGGCACGTATTCTTGGCGCAACCGCCGCTGTACAAGCTCAAATGGCAACGCAGCGATCCCGAATTCGCCTACTCCGACCGCGAGCGCGACGGCTTGCTGGAGGCCGGCCAGAAGGCGGGCAAAAAGATCAACAAGGACGACGGTATCCAGCGTTACAAGGGTCTTGGCGAAATGGACGCCAAGGAATTGTGGGAAACCACAATGGATCCCACCGTCCGGGTGCTGCGCCAAGTAACCCTCGACGACGCCGCGGCCGCCGACGAGCTGTTCTCCATCCTGATGGGCGAGGACGTCGACGCGCGCCGCAGCTTTATCACCCGTAATGCCAAGGACGTTCGCTTCTTAGATGTCTAAGACGTCTGAGCGATTCCGACCGGCCACCGTTGACCGACCAACGAGGAATTCATGACTGACACCACGCTGCCGCCGGGCGACGACTCCGTCGACCGGATCCAACCGGTCGACATCCAGCAGGAGATGCAGCGCAGCTATATCGATTACGCGATGAGCGTCATCGTCGGGCGTGCGCTGCCCGAGGTGCGCGACGGTCTCAAGCCGGTGCACCGCCGGGTGCTCTATGCGATGTACGACTCCGGGTTCCGCCCGGACCGAAGCCATGCCAAGTCGGCGCGCTCGGTGGCCGAGACGATGGGTAACTATCACCCGCACGGCGACGCATCGATCTACGACACTCTAGTGCGCATGGCGCAGCCGTGGTCGCTGCGCTACCCGTTGGTCGACGGGCAGGGAAACTTCGGTTCGCCCGGCAACGACCCGCCGGCCGCCATGCGGTACACCGAGGCGCGACTGACCCCGCTCGCGATGGAGATGTTGCGCGAAATCGACGAGGAGACAGTCGATTTCATCCCCAACTATGACGGTCGTGTGCAGGAACCGACCGTGCTGCCCAGCCGGTTCCCCAATCTGCTGGCCAACGGCTCGGGCGGTATCGCCGTGGGTATGGCGACCAACATCCCGCCGCACAACCTGCGCGAGCTGGCCGAAGCCGTCTACTGGTGCCTGGACAATCACGAAGCCGACGAAGAGGCGACGCTGACCGCGGTCTGCGAGCGGGTCAAGGGTCCGGACTTCCCCACCCACGGTCTGATCGTCGGATCGCAAGGCATCCACGATGCCTACACCACCGGCCGCGGGTCGATCCGGATGCGCGGAGTCGTTGAGGTAGAAGAGGATTCACGCGGCCGCACCTCCCTGGTGATCACCGAGTTGCCCTACCAGGTGAACCACGACAACTTCATCACCTCGATCGCCGAGCAGGTGCGCGACGGCAAGTTGGCCGGCATCTCCAACATCGAGGACCAGTCCAGCGACCGCGTCGGCCTGCGCATCGTGGTGGAGATCAAGCGCGACGCCGTGGCCAAGGTGGTGCTGAACAACCTCTACAAGCACACCCAGCTGCAGACCAGCTTCGGGGCGAACATGTTGTCGATCGTCGACGGGGTGCCGCGCACGCTGCGCCTCGACCAGATGATCCGCCACTACGTCGCGCATCAACTCGACGTCATCGTCCGGCGCACCACCTACCGGCTACGAAAGGCCAACGAGCGGGCGCACATCTTGCGCGGTCTGGTCAAAGCGCTCGACGCGCTCGACGAGGTGATCGCCCTGATCCGCGCGTCGGAGACCGTCGAGATCGCCCGGGCCGGCCTGATCGAGCTGCTGGACATCGACGAGATCCAGGCCCAGGCGATCCTGGATATGCAGCTGCGTCGGCTGGCCGCCTTGGAGCGCCAGCGCATCATCGACGACCTGGCCAAGATCGAAGCCGAGATCGCGGACCTGGAAGACATCCTGGCCAAGCCGGAGCGGCAGCGCCGCATCGTGCACGACGAGCTCGCCGAGATCGTCGACAAGCACGGCGACGAGCGCCGGACCCGGATCATCGCCGCCGACGGCGACGTCAACGACGAAGACCTGATCGCCCGCGAGGACGTCGTCGTCACCATCACCGAGACCGGTTACGCCAAACGCACCAAGACCGACCTGTACCGCAGCCAGAAACGTGGCGGCAAGGGTGTGCAGGGCGCCGGCCTGAAGCAGGACGACATCGTGCGGCACTTCTTCGTGTGCTCCACGCACGACTGGATCCTGTTCTTCACCACGCAGGGCCGGGTCTACCGGGCCAAGGCGTACGAACTGCCGGAGGCGTCGCGAACGGCGCGCGGTCAGCACGTCGCCAACCTGCTGGCTTTCCAACCCGAGGAGCGCATCGCCCAGGTCATTCAGATCCGCGGCTACGAGGATGCCCCGTACCTGGTGCTGGCCACCCGCAACGGTCTGGTGAAGAAGACCAAGCTGACCGACTTCGACTCCAACCGCTCGGGCGGAATCGTGGCGATCAACCTGCGCGACAATGACGAGCTCGTCGGCGCGGTGCTCTGCTCCGCCGACGAGGACCTGCTGTTGGTCTCGGCCAACGGCCAGTCCATCCGGTTCTCGGCGACCGACGAAGCGCTGCGCCCGATGGGCCGCGCCACCTCGGGTGTGCAGGGCATGCGGTTCAACGCTGACGACTACCTGTTGTCGCTCAACGTGGTCCGCGAGGGCACCTATCTGCTGGTGGCCACGTCGGGTGGGTATGCCAAGCGCACCGCGATCGAGGAGTATCCGGTGCAGGGCCGCGGCGGCAAGGGCGTCCTGACGGTGATGTACGACCGCCGGCGTGGCAGGCTGGTTGGTGCGTTGATTGTCGATGAGGACAGCGAGCTGTACGCGATCACCTCGGGAGGGGGCGTCATCCGCACCGCAGCGGGCCAGGTCCGCAAGGCGGGACGGCAGACCAAGGGCGTGCGCCTGATGAACCTGGGTGAAGAGAACACGCTGCTGGCCATCGCTCGCAACGCCGAAGCGAACGCGGACGAAGTCGTCGAGGAACTCGACGGTGCCACGGAGTCGGACAGCTAGTCGGTAGCGAGCCACTAGACTCAGCCCGATGACGGTCGGGCCGCCTGGCGGCCCGAGTAGCAGACCTAAGGAGTCGGGGTGACCTCACCGAACGAGCCGGGCGCCCCCAAAAAGGGGGATGCCCCCAACGGGGATGGTTCGGTCGAGCGAGCCGGTGTGCGCCGCGCGGCGCCACCGGCACAGGGTGGCCGCGCCCAAGACGGTGGGGACGGGCCACCGTGGCAGCGCGGTGGCACCCGACCCCAGCATCCGGGGCCCCGGCAGAACGAACCGCCCACCGAGAAGCGGCCCTCGGGCCAGGCCGGCGGCGTCGAGGCCCGGCGTCCGCCTTCGGCGCCCAATGGTCGTAGTCATCCGGCGGGACGACCACGCCC
>NZ_QMEU01000175.1 GCF_003284975.1 Mycobacterium colombiense | reverse complement strand
AGTCCGCCCAACCGGTGCTGCTGGCCCACCACCTGCTGGCCCACGCCCACCCGCTGCTGCGCGACGTCGACCGGATCGTCGACTTCGACCGGCGCGCCGGGGTGTCGCCGTACGGCTCGGGCGCGCTGGCCGGATCGTCGCTGGGCCTGGACCCCGACGCGATCGCCGCGGAACTGGGCTTCGCCGCCGCCGCCGACAACTCCATCGACGCGACCGCATCCCGGGATTTCGCCGCGGAGGCCGCCTTCGTGTTCGCGATGATCGGGGTGGACCTGTCCCGGCTGGCCGAGGACATCATCCTGTGGAGCTCGACGGAATTCGGCTACGTCACGCTGCACGATTCGTGGTCGACCGGCAGCTCGATCATGCCGCAGAAGAAGAATCCCGACATCGCCGAGCTGGCGCGCGGCAAGTCCGGCCGGCTGATCGGCAACCTGACCGGCCTGCTGGCCACGCTGAAGGCCCAGCCACTGGCTTACAACCGTGACCTGCAGGAAGACAAGGAGCCGGTGTTCGATTCGGTCGCCCAGCTGGAGCTGGTACTGCCGGCGATGGCCGGGCTGGTGGCCAGCCTGACCTTCGACGTCGAGCGGATGGCCGCCCTGGCTCCCGCCGGTTACACGCTGGCCACCGATATCGCCGAATGGCTGGTGCGCCAGGGCGTGCCGTTCCGGTCGGCGCACGAGGCCGCCGGGGCCGCGGTGCGCGCCGCCGAGCAGCGGTCCGTCGGACTCGATGAGCTGACCGACGACGAACTGGCCGCCATCAGCCCCGATCTCACGCCACAGGTGCGGGAGGTCTTGACGATCGAGGGGTCGGTGTCCTCGCGCGACGCGCGCGGCGGCACCGCGCCGGCGCGGGTCGCCGAGCAGATCGAAACCGTCCTGGCCAGCGCCGATCGGCTCAAAAGCCGGCTGGGTGGCGGCACCTGAGATGAGCTTGTTTTCCCTGACGGCCCGGGACGTGCAGACTAGACTTCGGGCTCAAAGCGATCCGGTTGAACGCCAGGGGCCGGGTCCTCGTCACCAAGGGGTGGGAGAACAATGAGCGTCGTCGCCGGCGTCTTCGGTGCGTTACCGCCGCACCGATACTCCCAGCGCGAGCTCACCGACTTCTTCGTCAGCATCCCGGAGTTCGAAGGCTACGAGGACATCGTCCGGCAGCTGCACGCCAGCGCCAAAGTCGGCAGCCGTCATCTGGTGCTGCCGCTCGAGCAGTACCCCGCGCTCACCGACTTCGGCCTGGCCAACCGGATCTTCACCGAACACGCCGTGAAGCTGGGCTGCGAGGCGCTGTCCGGCGCGCTCGAGGAGGCGGGGCTGCGGCCCGAGGACGTCGACGTGCTCATCACCACCACGGTGACCGGCCTGGCGGTGCCCTCCGTGGACGCGCGGATCGCCGCGAAGCTCGGCCTGCGCGACGACGTGCGACGGGTGCCGCTGTTCGGGCTGGGCTGCGTGGCCGGCGCCGCGGGGGTGGCCCGCGTGCACGACTACCTGCGCGGCGCACCCGACGCCGTCGCCGCCCTGATCTCGGTCGAGCTGTGCTCGCTGACCTATCCCGGATACACGCCGTCGCTGGCCGGCATGGTCGGCAGCGCGCTGTTCGCCGACGGGGCCGCGGCGGTGGTGGCCGTCGGCGAGCGTCGTGCCGAACAGCTGGCCGCCAGCGGGCCCAGCATCCTCGACTCGCGCAGCCACCTGTATCCCGATTCGCTGCGCACCATGGGCTTCGACGTGCGAACCACCGGCTTCGAACTGGTGCTGTCCAAGGACGTCGCCGCCGTCGTGGAGCAATACCTCCACGACGACGTCACCGGGTTCCTCGGGGCACACGGGTTGACCACCGCCGACATCGGCGCGTTCGTCAGCCACCCCGGCGGCCCCAAGGTCATCGAGGCGATCAACGCCGCACTCGACCTGCCGCCCGAGGCCCTCGAACTGACCTGGCGGTCGCTCGGCGAGATCGGCAACCTGTCCTCGGCGTCGGTGTTGCACGTGCTGCGCGACACCATGGCCAAGCCGCCGCCGAGCGACAGCCCCGGGCTGATGCTGGCGATGGGGCCTGGATTCTGTTCAGAGCTGGTGCTGTTGCGTTGGCACTGATCCTCGTCCGCGTTTTTTGCGGTGCGACGGCAGGAAGTATCGCCATGAGTGACATGAGAGGCCGCCTGCCATGAACGGCAACACCGAAGAGCTCGTCCGGGCCCTTCGCCAGTCGCTGAAAGAAAACGAGCGGCTCAAGCGCGAAAACCGCCAATATTTGGCCTTATTAGCGGAAAGGGCAACCGAACCGGTCGCGGTGGTGGGCATGGGCTGCCGGTATCCGGGCGCAGTGAACTCGCCGGAGGCTCTGTGGCAGATGGTCGTCGAGGGCCGCGACGTGGTCTCGGAATTCCCCACCGACCGCGGCTGGAACCTGACAGGCCTGTTCGACGACGACCCCGACGCCGTCGGCAAGTCGTACGCCCGGTGTGGCGGATTCCTCTCGGACGTCGGCGATTTCGATGCCGCGTTCTTCGGCATCGCGCCCAGCGAGGCGCTGGCGATGGACCCGCAACAGCGCTTGCTGCTCGAGGTGTCCTGGGAGGCGTTGGAGCGGGCCGGCATCGACCCCGTCACCCTGCGCGGCTCGGCGACCGGCGTGTTCGCCGGGATATTCCACGGCTCCTACGGGGGCCAGGGACGGGTGCCGGGCCACCTGGAGCGATACGGCCTGCGCGGCTCGACGCTGAGCGTGGCCTCGGGCCGGGTGGCCTATTCGCTGGGGTTCGAGGGCCCCGCCGTCTCCGTGGACACGGCGTGTTCGTCGTCGTTGGTGGCCCTGCACCTGGCGGCGCAGTCGTTGCGTTCCGGCGAGTGCGATCTGGCGCTGGCCGGCGGCGTGACGGTGATGGCCACCCCGGCGATGTTCATCGAGTTCAGCCGCCAGCGCGCGCTGGCCGCCGACGGCCGGTGCAAGGCGTACGCGGGCGCCGCCGACGGCACCGGCTTCTCCGAAGGCCTCGGGGTGCTGGTGCTGGAACGGCTGGCCGACGCCCGCCGGCACGGGCATCCGGTGCTGGCCGTGGTCCGCGGATCGGCGGTCAATCAGGACGGCGCGTCCAACGGCCTGGCGACGCCCAACGGGCCATCGCAGCAACGGGTGATCCGGGCGGCGCTGGCCAACGCGCGGCTGGACACCGCCGACGTCGATCTGGTCGAGGGACACGGGACGGGCACCACGCTCGGCGATCCCATTGAGGCCCAGGCGGTTCTGGCCACCTACGGCCAGGACCGGCCGGCCGATCGGCCGCTGTGGCTGGGCTCGATCAAATCGAACATGGGTCACACCTCGGCCGCGGCGGGTGCCGGCGGGGTGATCAAGATGGTGCAGGCGATCCGCCACGGGGTGATGCCCAAGACGCTGCACGTGGATGAGCCGACGCCGCATGTGGATTGGACGGCCGGGGCGGTGTCGCTGCTGACCGAACAGCGGCCCTGGCCGGCCGTGGACCGGCCGCGGCGCGCGGGCGTCTCGTCCTTCGGCATCAGCGGCACCAACGCGCACGTCATCGTCGAGCAGTACGCCGCCGAGCTCGAAAACGCCGCGCCCCCGGGCGATGACGTCATCGTCCCGTGGGTGCTTTCGGCCCGTTCGGGTGAGGCGCTGGCGAACCAGGCCGCGCGGCTGCTGGCCCGCGTGAAGGCCGATCCCCGGGTGCGGGTGCTGGACGTGGGCTGGTCGCTGATCGCCACGCGGTCTCGCTTCGAGCACCGCGCGGTGATCGTGGGCGCCGACGGCGCGCAGCTGCTGCGCGGGCTGGCGGCGCTGGCGGCCGGCGAGCAGGGCGCGGGCCTGGTGGTGGGCCGGGCCCAGCCGATGGGCAAGACGGTGTTGGTCTTTCCCGGCCAGGGCTCGCAATGGGCCGGCATGGGCGCCCAATTGCTGGACAGCTCACCGACATTCGCCGAACACCTGCAGCTGTGCGACAAGGCGCTCGCCGAGCACGTCGACTGGTCGCTGATCGACGTCATCCGCGGGGTGCCGGGCGCACCCGGATTGGACCGCGTCGACGTGGTGCAGCCGGCGCTGTGGGCGGTGATGGTGTCGCTGGCCGAACTGTGGCGCTCGGTGGGCGTCACACCCGACGCGGTGATCGGCCATTCGCAGGGCGAGATCGCGGCGGCCTACGTGGCGGGCGCCCTGTCGCTGGAAGACGCCGCCCGGGTGGTCGCGCTGCGCAGCCGCTTGCTGGTGCGGTTGTCGGGCCGGGGCGGCATGGTCTCGCTGGCCTGCAGCCTGGCGCGCGCCGAGCAGCTCATCGCCGCCTGGGGCGACCGGCTCAACATCGCCACCGTCAACGGCGTTGCGGCGGTGGTGGTCTCGGGCGAGGTGGACGCGCTGGCCGAGCTGATGCAACGGTGCGAGGCCGACAACATCCGGGCCCGCAAGATCGACGTCGACTACGCGTCGCACTCGGCGCAGGTGGAGGCGATTCGGGAGCCCCTCGCCGCCGCGCTGGACGGGCTGGCGCCGCGGTCGTCCGCCGTCACCTTCTTCTCCACGGTCACCGGCGAACCGCTGGACACCGCGGGGCTGGACGCCGACTATTGGTTCCAAAGCATCCGCCGCACCGTGCAATTCGAGAAGGCGGTGCGCAGCGCGTGTGATGCGGGCCATCAGGTGTTCATCGAATCCAGTCCGCATCCGGTGCTGGTGGCCGCCATCGAAGAGACGATGCCCGATGGCGAGCGGGGGTGCGTCATCCCGTCGCTGGGCCGCGATGACGGCGGCCTGGACCGCTTCTGGCTCTCGGCCGCCGCGGCCCACGTCGACGGCGTGGCGGTGGACTGGCGGGCCGCGCTGGCCGGACTCGGTGGCCGCCGCGTCGACCTCCCGACGTATGGGTTTGTCCGGCAACATTTTTGGCTTCCGGGCGGGTCGACCGGTTCACAGGACGTCGCCACCCTGGGCCTGGCCGCCGCCGAGCACGGCCTGCTGGGGGCGGTGGTTCCGCGGCCCGATTCCGGCGGCGTGGTGCTGACCGGCCGGTTGTCCACGGCTGCCCACCCCTGGCTGGCCGATCACGGGGTCGGTGACACGGTGTTGTTCCCGGGCGCGGGGTTCGTCGAGTTGGCCATCCGCGCGGGCGACGAGGTCGGTTGCGGGGTGCTCGACGAGCTGACCACCTCGATGCCTTTGCTGCTGCCCGCGGCCGGGGACGTGCGGGTGCAGCTGGTGGTCGGCGCGCCCGACGAGTCGGACCACCGGCGGCTGGCGGTGTATTCGATTGACGCGCAGCCGGATTCGCAGTGGGTGCTGCATGCCGAGGGGCTGCTGCGGCCGGGCACCGTGACACCGGCCGCCGACCTCTCGAGCTGGCCGCCCGCCGGGGCGACCGCGGTGGACGTCACCGGCGCCTATGAGCGGCTGGCGCGGCGCGGCTACGACTACGGCGGCGCTTTCCAGGGCCTGCGGGCGATGTGGCAGCGCGGCGACGAGATCTTCGCCGAGGTCGCCGTGCCCGACGCCGCCGCCGCCCCCGACGGCGGCTTCGGATTACATCCCGTGCTGTTGGATGCCGCGCTGCACGCGATCGGTGTCGCTGCCGGGAACGACGTCACCGTGCTGCCGTTCTCCTGGCAGGGCGTGTCGTTACACGCGTCGGGTGCGTCGCGGGCGCGGGTCCGGATCGCACCGGCCGGCGCCGGTGCGATCTCGGTGGAATTGGCCGACGGGGCGGGGCTGCCGGTGCTCTCGGTGCGGTCGTTGGCCATGCGCCTCC
>NZ_QMEU01000174.1 GCF_003284975.1 Mycobacterium colombiense | reverse complement strand
ATCGAATTGTCCGCCGCGTCGGCCGCTCACCATGGCCACCGCCCCCGCGACGCCGAAGGTGCGGTGGTGCACCTCGACCATGTCGGCGAGTTGGGCGATGCGCATCTGGATCGGGATGTCGTCGCCCCGCACGCCGGCGGGCAGCCCGCCGCCGTCGTAGCGCTCGAACGCGAACGCCAGCGCGGCTTGCACGTTGGGGCCCAAGCCAATTCGGTCCGCCAGCAGGGCCGCCGATGCGCAGTGCGAGTGGATCAGCCGAGAGATGTGACCGCGCGCGTTGGCGAACAGCGTCGCCATCACGCTCAGCCGGTGGGCCAGGGGCTGGCCGCGCCCCACGTTGCTCGCCAGGAAGCGCAGGTACGGGATGCCGGACCAGTCGATCAGATACGAGTCGTGGCGCACCGCGATGTCGTCGCCGAACCATCGCGCATATTCGTGGGAGTCCGCGTGGCAGCCGATCCACATGATCAGGGTGGTGTAGTAGGCGCAATCGCGGTGGTCGCCGTCCAGGCCGAGCCGGTCGGCCAGCCGGGTCGCGATCAGCGCCGCGCGCAGCATGTGCTCGGCGGGCTGGCCGAGGCCGAGGTCGATCGCCACCGACAGCGCCGCCAGCAACTCCGCGCGGGTCGGTAATTCAGGCTCCGACATGAGGTTCATTGTGCCCAGCTAATCGCCGCGGGGTCACCCGATTGCAATAGTGCGCCGCACGGCCTGGTGCCGGGCCGCGTCGAACGTCTCGAAATGCCCGGAGCCCACAGCGAACACGCCGCGTTGCGGCGGACGGAAGCCACCCAGCCTCGCCTGCCGGTCTAGCGGTCCCACCGGTCCCAGGTCGACGTCGCTCAGCACCGCGCGCGAGCGGGCGACCGCCCACACTCGCGCGGGCGCGATCATGAATCGCTGGCCGTTGGGCGCGATTCCGGACAGCCGGACCCGGCCGGCGCGCAAGGTCGGGCCGGCGACAAGACCGAGCAGCGCCAGCGCCGCCCGGTTGGTCCAGGCGCGCGTCGGCAACCGTTCGCCGACCGCACTCATCAGTCGCGTCGACGCGGTGGCGCGCAGATCGACCTGCCAGGCAAGCAGATTCGGGATCGCGACGACCAGCGACCACGGGGTGACCCAGGCGACCTCGATGTCGCATTGGACGGCGGCGTGCGGGGTGGCCGCGCTGAAGAAACGGGCGCAGCTCTGCGGCCCGGGCGTGGTCGCGTAGAACGTCCAGACACCGTCGGGGTCGCGATGCCACACCGATCGATAGCCGGGTGAGAACGATGTCGCCGGAAACTGCCGCAGCGCCAGGTAATGCCCGCTGGCGAACGGGAGACCCATCACGCCGAAGCCGACGAAGCGTTCGTCACCTCCGGCGGGCAGGACGGGGTGGCGCAGGACGGCGGTGGCGGCGTCCAGGGGCGAGGTGTTCATGCGTCGATCGTCCGCGCGAGCGCCGCCGCGGCGCATGAGGCGGATGCCTCAAATCGCCGGGGCGTCGGTGTCGAGTGTGAAGTTAGGCGCACGCTCGCCGCCGAACGTGAAGGTAACTTCACACTCGGCGCGGGGCGGCGATGTCAGACCGCCGGGCTCAGCGGCGCTTGACCGACTTGGGTGGCTTGGCGCCGCGACCCTGTTGCCGCGCCGCGGCACGCCGCTCGCGTCGGCTGGCGCCCCCGGGAACCCCGGCCGGCGTCTTGGAATCGCCGCCGTTGCGCTGGACCGCCGCCGAGCCGTCCTCCGCTGGGCCGGAGTAGGTCATGGCCGGCGCTTCGTTGTCAATGCCTTTGGCGCGCAACTGGGTTGGGGCCTCTTCGCGCACGGCCGTCGCGGCGCCGCCCTGCTTGCCGGCCGCGGCGGTGGCGAATTCGGCCAGCCCCTCCGGGGCTTGTACCGGCGCGACCTGCGGGCTGGGCACCGCCTCGACGGTGACATTGAACAGGAACCCGACCGACTCTTCTTTCATGCCGTCGAGCATCGCCATGAACATGTCGTAGCCCTCGCGCTGGTACTCGACCAGCGGATCGCGCTGGGCCATCGCGCGCAGCCCGATGCCCTCCTTGAGGTAGTCCATTTCGTAGAGGTGCTCGCGCCACTTGCGGTCGATGACGTTGAGCAGCACGTTGCGCTCCAGCTGGCGCATCGCGCCCTCGCCGGCGATTTCCTCGAGCTCGGTTTCCCTTATGGCATAAGCATTTTCGGCGTCTTTGAGCAGCGCCTCGAGCAGCTCCTCGCGGGTGAGGTCGTCGAGGTCGGCGTCGGCGTCGCGGCGCGTCAGCGTCGCATGGTCGATGCCCACCGGGTACAGCGTCTTGAGCGCCGTCCACAGCGCTTCTAAGTCCCAATCCTCGGCGTAGCCCTCGGAGGTGGCGCCGTTGACGTAGGCGGTGACCACGTCGCGGACCATGTCCAGCGCTTGCTCCTTGAGGTTCTCGCCCTCCAGGATGCGGCGGCGCTCGGCGTAGATCACCTTGCGCTGCTGGTTCATCACCTCGTCGTACTTCAGGACGTTCTTGCGGACCTCGAAGTTCTGCTGCTCGACCTGGGTCTGGGCGCTCTTGATCGCCCGGGTCACCATCTTGGCCTCGATCGGCACGTCGTCGGGCAGGTTCAGCCGGTTGAGCATCGCCTCCAGCGCGGCGCCGTTGAACCGGCGCATCAGCTCGTCGCCCAGCGACAGGTAGAACCGCGACTCGCCCGGGTCGCCCTGCCGGCCGGAGCGGCCGCGCAGCTGGTTGTCGATGCGCCGGGACTCGTGCCGCTCGGTGCCCAGCACGTACAGGCCGCCGGCCTCGATCACCTCGGCGGCCTCGGCGGCGACCTCCTCCTTGACCTTGGGCAGTTCCTCGTGCCAGGCGGCGTCGTATTCCTCGGGCGTCTCGACTGGGTCGAGGCCGCGCTCGCGCAGCCGCTGGTCGGTGAGGAAGTCGGCGTTGCCGCCCAGCACGATGTCGGTACCGCGGCCCGCCATGTTGGTGGCCACGGTGATGCCGCCGCGGCGGCCGGCGACGGCGACGATGGTCGCCTCCTGCTCGTGAAACTTCGCGTTGAGCACGTTGTGCGGCACGCGGCGCTTCTGGAACTGGCGCGACAGGTACTCCGAGCGCTCCACGCTGGTCGTACCGATCAGCACCGGCTGGCCCTTCTCGTAGCGCTCGACGACGTCGTCGACCACCGCGATGTACTTGGCTTCCTCGGTTTTGTAGATCAGGTCGGATTGGTCGGCGCGGATCATCGGCTTGTTGGTCGGGATGGGCACCACGCCGAGCTTGTAGATCTCGTGCAGCTCGGCCGCCTCGGTCTGGGCGGTACCGGTCATGCCGGCGAGCTTGTCGTAGAGGCGGAAGTAGTTCTGCAGCGTGATGGTGGCCAGCGTCTGGTTCTCGGCCTTGATCTCCACGTGCTCCTTGGCCTCGATGGCCTGGTGCATGCCCTCGTTGTAGCGGCGGCCGTAGAGCACGCGGCCGGTGAACTCGTCGACGATCAGGACCTCGCCGTCGCGCACGATGTAGTCCTTGTCGCGGTTGAACAGCTCCTTGGCCTTCAGCGCGTTGTTGAGGTAGCTCACCAGCGGCGAGTTGGCGGCCTCGTAGAGGTTGTCGATGCCGAGCTGGTCCTCGACGAACTCCACGCCCAGCTCGTGCACGCCGACGGTGCGCTTGCGCAGGTCCACCTCGTAGTGGGTGTCCTTCTGCATCAGCGGCGCCAGCCGGGCGAACTCGAGGTACCAGTTGGAGGCGCCGTCGGCGGGGCCGGAGATGATCAGCGGGGTGCGGGCCTCGTCGATCAGGATGGAGTCGACCTCGTCGACGATGGCGAAGTTGTGCCCGCGCTGGACCAGGTCGTCGAGCGAGTGCGCCATGTTGTCGCGCAGGTAGTCGAACCCGAATTCGTTGTTGGTGCCGTAGGTGATGTCGGCGTTGTAGGCGACCCGGCGCTCGTCGGGCGTCATCTGGGCCAGGATGACGCCGACGTCCAGGCCGAGGAAGCGGTGCACGCGGCCCATCCACTCGCTGTCGCGTTTGGCCAGGTAGTCGTTGACGGTGACGACGTGCACGCCCTTGCCGCCGATGCCGTTGAGGTAGGCCGGCAGCACCGAGGTCAGGGTTTTGCCCTCACCGGTCTTCATCTCGGCGACGTTGCCGAAGTGCAGCGCCGCCGCGCCCATCACCTGCACGTCGAAGGGACGCTGGTCGAGCACCCGCCAGGCCGCCTCGCGGGCCACCGCGAAGGCCTCGGGCAGCAGGTCGTCGAGGCTTTCGCCGTCGGCGTGCCGCTTCTTGAACTCGTCGGTCTTGGCCCGCAACTCGGCGTCGGTGAGCTTCTCGATCTCGTCGGACAAGGTGTTGACGTAGTCAGACACCCGCTTGAGACGCTTGAGCATGCGACCTTCGCCAAGGCGCAGCAACTTCGACAGCACGGTGTTGTCCCCTTTTGGGATGTGCCCCTGTTGGTAGGAGTCTTTCTTGAGCGACTCCCATGGTAGGCGACGGCGCCCCAATGGCCGCCGCAGCGGCGATCGCAAGCGCGGCTACCGCCGGGCGAAGCGGGTCGCCGCCCGAAGACCCCGTCAGGACAGCCCGATCAGCCCAGTCGGATCAGGCCGTAGTCGTAGGCGTGCCGCCGGTAGACCACGCAGGGCCGTTCGGTCTGCTTGTCGTGGAACAGGAAGAAGTCGTGCCCGACGAGCTCCATCTCGTAGAGCGCGTCGTCGACCGTCATCGGCGTGGCCGGGTGCTCCTTGGTCCGCACGATCCGTCCGGGCTCGTGGGTGGCTTCGGCGCCGTCGTGCTCGGCGGGCGCGGGCTGCGGCGCGCTGTCCAGCGGGACGGGTGGCACCGCGGTCGCCGCGGCCAGTGACACCGGGGTCTTGTCCCCGTAGTGGACCTTGCGACGGTCCTTGACGCGGCGCAGCCGGTTCTCCAGCTTGTCGACCGCGGACTCGAACGCGGCGTAGAAACTGTTGGCGCAGGCCTCCGCCCGGGTCACCGGGCCGCGGCCGCGGGCGGTGATCTCCACGCGCTGACAGGATTTGCGCTGGCGCCGGTTGGGCGCGTGCTTGAGCTCGACGTCGAAGAGATAAATGGAGCGGTCGAACCGCTCGAGCCGGGCGAGTTTTTGCGAGACGTACAGACGGTAATGATCGGGGATTTCAACGTTGCGGCCCTTGAACACAACATCGGCGGTGGTTGTCGGTGGGGCTTGCTCATCGGTGATGGGCGGTTGGTCCAGAATCTGACCGGAATCCACGGATAGCCTTGACATACGTGACAACTCGTTTCTCTTTTCACGTCGCACGCGCCCTGCGTGCCCGGCTGCTTGATGCGCCGACGAGGTGAGAGCGGTTCGAGACTGGCTACCGCCGCAGGCTGCCCGCCGGGGCAAGGTGTCGATTACTCACCCCTTCCCGCGGATGGGTCTCACCTGGAAAATCGCGACCAGTGAGTCAGACCGATGAGTCGTTCTTCGTTGTTCTCGACGTTAGCTCGTGTTCGCCCGCCGAGCCACTAATTTGGTCCGGCTGTTGCGAGTTCTTGACAACCTCTTGGCCGGCTCACTGGCTCGGCGTGGCGGCGGTGAGGTTCACACGGCGGCGAGCGCCAGCACCGCGGCGACCCGGACCCCGGCGGCGTGCAGGATGCGCACCGACTCGCGCGCGGTCGCACCGGTGGTGACGATGTCGTCGACGAGCATGACTTCGGTGCGCGGCGGTGGGCCGCGTAGCACCACCCGGCCGGTGATGTTGCGTTCGCGCGCGGCGGTGCCCAGCCCCACCGAATCACGCGTCAGCGCCC
>NZ_QMEU01000173.1 GCF_003284975.1 Mycobacterium colombiense | reverse complement strand
AAGCCGATCGCTGCGCTCGTCGACAAAATGCGCAATCAGGTTGCCCTGCATGGCCGTCAGCGGCACCAGCAGCGGCGCGCGGGTCAGCGTGACGGCCAGGATGATCACCCCGCCCTGCGCGCCGAGCTCGGCGCTGGTCAGCTTCAGCAGCACCGGAAATCCCATCACCAGGATGGCGCTGGCGCCGGCCGCGGTGATTGAATGTGCCGCGCCCCGTAGGAAGGTCGCCGTGCCGCCCGGGGTGAGCAGCAGGGCGGTGGCCCTGGTCGCCGGCGAGGCCACCAGCAAGATCAGCCAGGCGACCGCCCCCGCCACCGTCGCCCACAGGAAACCGACCAGGCGCCACCCGAGCGCCACGGTGGCCGAGGCCACCGCCACCCGGATGACGGCGTCGGTCACCATCAGCGCCCCGTAGCGGGTCCACTGGTTGGTGCCGGCCAGCATGCCCAGCAGGGTGGCGTGCACGCAGAATCCGGCCAGGCCGACCGATAGCAGCGCCACGGACAGCAGCCGTGCCTCGACGAACACCCGCCCGCTCCACAACGGCGCACTGACGGCGATCACGACGGCCGCGGCCACACCCACCAGCATGGCGACCCGCATCGGGTGGGTGCGCGGTTCGCCGGGCACCGGCAGCGCGGCCAGGTCGCTGACATAGGGGGTCGAGCGGACCTCGCGGGTGGTCTCCTGCAGCAGGCCATTGGCGGCGCCGGTGACCAGCCCGAACGCCCCCCAGAACACCCCGAATACCGAAAAGCCGGTCGGCGCCAGGTCACGAGCGGCCAGGTAGATCACCGCGTAACCGCACAGCGCCGTCACGGCGGTGGCGGTGCCGACCCTGGCCATGCTGCCGCGCGCCACCGGTCCCTGCGAGGCGCTGATCTCGGTCATCGGGTCGGCGGCGCTTTCGGCCGACTGCCCCGATGTTTCGCCACAATTTGAAAATTCTATGCGGCCCGCAGCGGCCGCCGGCGGCGACGATCCGGTTCGCTAGTGTGGGCGGCGGCCGGGAAGGATCCATGTCCGCTTTGCGCACCTTCGGGGTCTCGCTGTTGGTCACGGCGGCGGCCCTCGGCCTCGGATACGTCTACGGCGGCTTCAAGGGTCTCTACCTGCTGTTGGTGCTGGCCGTCCTCGAGGTGTCGTTGTCGTTCGACAACGCGGTCATCAACGCCTCGATCCTGAGGCGGATGAGCCGCTTCTGGCAGCGGATGTTCCTGACCATCGGGATCCTCGTCGCCGTATTCGGCATGCGGCTGCTTTTCCCGCTGCTCATCGTGTGGGCGACCGCGGGCCTGGACCCGGTGCGGGCGATGGAGTTGGCGCTGCATCCGCCGCCGCACGGCGCGCTGGAGTTCCCGGACGGCTCGCCCAGCTACGAAAAGCTCGTCATCGCGGCCCATCCGCAGATCGCGGCGTTCGGCGGCATCTTCCTGTTGATGCTGTTCCTGGATTTCCTGTTCTATGACCGAGACATCAAGTGGCTCAAGTGGATTGAGATCCCGTTCGCACGCGTCGGCCGGCTGGGGCGGGTGTCGCTGGTGGTCACCGGCCTGGCGCTGGTCACGGTGGGCACGCGGCTGACGCACTCGGGGGACGAGGCGGCGACGGTGCTGACCGCCGGGCTGCTGGGCATGGTGACCTACCTGGTGGTCAACGGATTGAGCCGGGCCTTTCGGCCGTCCGACCCCGAGGCCGACGCCGAATCCGGCGCGCCCAACCCCGCGACCGGCTGGGCCGGCCTGACGCTGTTCCTCTACCTGGAAGTCCTCGACGCCGCCTTCTCATTCGACGGTGTCACCGGCGCGTTCGCCATCACCTCGGACCCCGTCGTCATCGCGCTCGGGCTGGGCCTGGTGGGGTCGATGTTCGTCCGGTCGATCACCATCTACCTGGTTCGCCAGGAAGCGCTGGGCCGGTACGTGTACTTAGAACACGGCGCGCACTGGGCGATCGGGGCGCTGGCGGTGATCATGCTGGCCTCGATCGAGCCGCGGTTCGAGATCCCCGAGGCGTTCACCGCCTCGGTCGGGGTGGTCTTCATCGCTGCCGCGCTGGGCTGGAGCATCCTGCGTAATCGGCGCGTCGCCCGCGCCCAGCGTGATCAGTGCGCGCCTACGCGCGTCAGTGCCCCTGGGCCTTGAACCGCTCGATCGAGCGCTGGATCTCCGCCTCGGCGTCCTCGCGGCCGACCCAGTCCGCGGCCTTGACGAACTTGCCCGGCTCCAGGTCCTTGTAGTGCACGAAGAAGTGCTTGATCACGTCCAGCTCGAACTCGGGAACGTCGCCGATGTCCTGGATGTGGTCCCAGCGGTGGTCGCCGGCCGGCACGCACAAGACCTTGTCGTCGCCGCCCTTTTCGTCGGTCATCCGGAACATCCCCACCGGGCGGGACTCCACGATCACGCCGGGGAACACCGACTGCGGCAGCAGCACCATCGCGTCCAGTGGGTCGCCGTCCTCGCCGAGGGTGTCCTCGATGAAGCCGTAGTCGGTCGGGTAGGCCATCGCGGTGTAGAGGTAGCGGTCCAGACGTAGCCGACCAGTCTCGTGGTCGACCTCGTACTTGTTCCGCTGGCCCTTTTGAATCTCGATGGTCACGTCGAATTCCACCGCGTCGGCTCCTTGTCTGATTAGGAAGGCGTCTGTTTGGGCAGGCCAATTTTGCTCTGCTACACCCTAGTCGAGCGCATCGGCGCCGATTCGGCAGAATGGGTCGCAGACAGTCAGGAGAGTCATGGCCCGTACTCGCTGGCAAAAATCCACCCCAGTGTTCATCGGGTTGGGCGTGCTGGCGTTTGTCGTCGCCGTCGTGGTGGCGGCAACGTTTTTCACCACGGCCGGGCACGGCGCCAACAGCGCGCATGCCCCGATCCCGCCGCCGCACGCACCGACGGTGAAGCCGGGCATGGTCCCGGTCAGCGACACCGCCGAGCTACCCAGCGGACCCGGCGTGGCTGCCACGCTGGCGCCGGTGGCGGGCGACCCAAACCTGGGCCGCCTCGGCGGCCGGGTCACCGACGCCATCACCGGGAAAGAGCTGTGGCAGGTGGCCGACGACCTGCCGCTGGTGCCCGCGTCCACCAACAAGGTGCTCACGGCGGCCGCGGCGTTGCTGACGCTGGACCGCCAGGCCCGAATCAGCACCCGGGTGGTGGCCGGCAGCCAGAACGCCCAGGGCCCCGTCGTGCTGGTGGGGGCGGGCGATCCGGCGTTGTCGGCGGCGCCGCCCGACGTCCCCACCTGGTACCGCGGATCGGCGCGGATCAGCGACCTGGTCGAACAGATCCGCCGCAGCGGCGTGACGCCGACGGCGGTGCAGGTCGACACCTCGGCGTTCAGCGGGCCGACGATGGCGCAGGGCTGGGACCTCGCCGACGTCGACAACGGCGACATCGCGCCGATCGAGTCGGTGATGATCGACGCCGGACGCATCCAGCCCAGCACGGTCAACTCGCGGCGGTCCCGCACCCCGGCGCTGGACGCCGGCCGGGAGCTGGCCAAGGCGCTGGGCCTGGACCCCAACGCGGTGACGATCGCCACCGCGCCGTCGGGAGCCCGGCAGCTCGCGGTCGTGCAGTCGGCGCCGCTGGTCCAGCGGCTGTCCGAGATGATGGACCACTCCGACAACGTGCTGGCCGAGAGCATCGCCCGCGAGGTGGCGGCCGCGATCAACCGGCCGCGCAGCTTCGCCGGCGCCGCCGACGCGGTGACCAACCGGCTGACCACCGCCCACGTCGACACCGCGGGCGTGGTGCTGCTGGATTCCAGCGGGCTCTCGGTCGACGACCGGTTGACCGCCAAGACGCTCGACGGGGTGCTGCAGGCCGCGGCGGGTCCGGACCAGCCGTCGCTGCGGGCGCTGCTGGACCTGCTCCCGATCGCCGCCGGTAGCGGGACGCTGGCCGATCGCTTCACCGACGCCTCCACGGCTCAAGGGCCCGCGGGCTGGCTGCGCGCCAAAACCGGCTCGCTGACCGGCATCAACGCGCTGGCCGGGGTGCTGACCGACCGCAGCGGCCGAGTGCTCACCTTCGCGTTCATCTCCAACAACGCCGGCCCGAACGGCCGCAATGTGATGGACGCGCTGGCGACCCGGCTGTGGTCCTGTGGGTGCTCATGACGCCGGCGTCGGAGCTCACGCTGGGCACCGCGGTCGACTGGCGGTTCGCGGCCACGGTGGGTCGGCGGCTGGCCAGGCCCGGCCCGGCGTCCAGCGACTACACCCGCCGCCAGGTGATCGACGAACTCGCCACCTCGTCGGTCAAGGCCGAACCGTTGGTGCGTGACGTCACCGGCCTGATCACCGACGGCTTTGACAGCGGCCATGTGCCGGCCGCCCGCATCGTCGACCGCCCCGACTGGATCGCCGCGGCCACCGAGTCGATGCGGGTGATGATGAACGGCGCCGAGAAGCCGCGCGGCTTTTTCACCGGCCGCGTCACCGGCGCGCAGACGGGCGCCGTCCTGGCTTACGTGTCCTCGGGGATTCTCGGCCAATACGACCCGTTCGCCGCTGATGACGGCGCCCGGACCGGCTGCCTGCTGCTGGTGTATCCCAACGTCATCGCCGTCGAGCGGCAGCTTCGCATCGAGCCGTCCGACTTCCGGCTGTGGGTGTGCCTGCACGAGGTGACCCATCGCGTGCAGTTCACCGCAAACCCGTGGCTGCCCGATTACATGTCGCAGGCGCTTGGCCTGTTGACCCGCGACGCCGGGGAGGACATGGGGCAGGTGATCGGCCGGCTCGCCGAATACGCCCGCAACCGCGGAAGCGGGGCCGCGGAATCCGACGCCAACTCGGCGGGAATCCTCGGTCTCGTGCGCGCGGTGCAGTCCGAACCGCAACGGCAGGCGCTGGACCGGTTGCTGGTGCTGGGCACCCTGCTGGAGGGCCACGCCGACCACGTCATGGACGCCGTCGGGCCGATGGCGGTGCCGTCGGTGGCCACCATCCGCCGCCGGTTCGACGAGCGCCGGCACCGCAAGCAACCGCCACTGCAGCGGTTGTTGCGCGCGCTGCTGGGACTCGACGCCAAGCTCAGTCAATACACCCGCGGCAAGGCGTTCGTCGACCACGTGGTGGGCCAGGTGGGCATGGCCCGGTTCAACGCCATCTGGACCGACCCCGAGACGCTGCCGCTGCCCATCGAGATCGAAGAACCTCAGCGATGGATCGACAGGGTGCTGTAGGCCAGCTGCGCGCCGCTGTCGAGGCGTTCGTCAAGTCCCACCTCGCCACCGACGATCCGTGGTGCGTGGCGCTGTCCGGCGGTCCCGATTCCCTGGCGCTCACCGCGGTGGCCGCCCGGCTGCGGCCCACCACGGCGGTGGTTGTCGACCACGGGCTGCAACCCGACTCGGCCGCCGTCGCCGACACCGCGCGGGCCCAGGCCCTGGCGTTGGGATGCGTTGCGGCCCAAGTGGTTCGGGTCCGGGTGGGCAACCAGGGTGGTCCCGAGGCGGCGGCGCGCGCCGCGCGCTACGCCGCGTTGAACTCCCAGCGCAGCGGCCCGGTGCTGCTGGGTCACACGCTCGACGACCAGGCCGAGACGGTGCTGCTGGGCCTGGGCCGCGGGTCCGGGGTGCGCTCGATCGCCGGGATGCGTCCCTACGATCCGCCGTGGTGCCGGCCCCTGTTGGCGGTGCGCCGGGCGGTGACGCACGCCGCGTGCCGGGAGCTGGGCCTGACGCCCTGGCAGGATCCGCACAACACCGACCGCCGCTTCACCCGGACCCGGCTGCGCACCGAGGCGCTGCCGCTGCTGGAAGACGTGCTCGGCGGCG
>NZ_QMEU01000172.1 GCF_003284975.1 Mycobacterium colombiense | reverse complement strand
CTGACCGCGACCCGGTTCGTGGCCTGCCCCTTCGGCGAGCCCGGAGCGCGCATGTACCGCAGCGGCGACCTGGTCCGCTGGGGCCCGGACGGCCAGCTGCAGTACTTCGGCCGCGCCGACGAGCAGGTGAAAATCCGCGGCTACCGCATCGAGGTCGGGGAGGTGCGCTCGGCGCTGGCCGCGCTGGACGGCGTCGAGCAGGCGGTCGTCATCGCGCGCGAGGACCGGCCGGGCGACAAGCGCCTCGTCGGCTACATCACCGGAACCGCGGATCCCGCCGAGGCCCGCGCGCAGCTGGCCGAGCGGCTGCCGGCCTACATGGTCCCGGTGGCGGTGGTGGTGCTCGACGCGCTGCCGATGACCCTCAACGGCAAGCTCGACATCCGCGCCCTGCCGGCGCCCGAATACTCCGTTGCCGGTTACCGCTCGCCGACCACCCCCACCGAGGAGATCCTGGCCGGCATCTACGCCCACGTGCTCGGCGTCGAGCGGGTCGGCGTCGACGACTCCTTCTTCGACCTCGGCGGCGACAGCATCTCGGCGATGCGGGTGATCGCGGCGGTCAACAGCGCCATGGACGTCGGCGTGCCGGTGCGCGTCATCTTCGAGTCGCCCACCGTCGCGCAGCTGGCGCCGCGCATCGGCGAGGACACCGGCCGGCTCGACCCGCTGGTGGCGGGGGAGCGTCCGGCGGTGGTCCCGCTGTCCTTCGCGCAGAGCCGGCTGTGGTTCCTCGACCAGCTGCAGGGACCGTCGCCGGTCTACAACATGGCGGCGGCGATGCGGATGCACGGCCGCCTGGACGTCGCGGCGCTGGAGGCGGCGCTGGCCGACGTGGTGGCCCGCCACGAGAGCCTGCGCACGGTGTTCGCCGTGACCGGGGAAACGCCCCAGCAGGTGGTGATCCCGGTCGAGCAGGCCGATCTGAGCTGGCGGAACGTGAACGCCCGCGGCTGGTCGGCGGGCCGGTTGCGCGAGGCGATCGACGCCGCGGCCCGCGAAACGTTCGACCTGGCCACCCAGATCCCGTTGCGCGCATCGCTGTTCCGCACCGCCGCCGACGAACACGTGCTGGTGGCCGTCGTGCACCACATCGCAGCGGACGGCTGGTCGTTGCGGCCGCTGGTCCGCGACCTCGGGCTGGCGTACGCCAGCCGCTGCGCCGGGCGGGCCCCCGACTGGGAGCCGCTGGCGGTGCAGTACGTCGACTACACGCTGTGGCAGCGCGCGCAATTCGGCGAACTCGCCGACAGCGGCAGCCGCATCGCCGCGCAGCTCGCCTACTGGCAGGACGCGCTGGCCGGCATGCCGGAGCGGTTGCAGCTGCCCACCGACCGGCCCTACCCGCAGATCGCCGATCAGCGCGGGGCGGCCGTCGAGGTGGAGTGGCCGGCCGACCTGCAGCAGCAGGTCGCCGGGCTGGCCCGCGAGTACAACTCGACCAGCTTCATGGTGGTGCAGGCCGCGCTGGCCGTGCTGCTGTCGAAGATCAGCGCCAGCACCGACGTGGCGGTCGGCTTCCCGATCGCCGGCCGGCGCGACCCCGCGCTCGACGACCTGGTCGGGTTCTTCGTCAACACCCTGGTGCTCCGCGTCGACCTCGCCGGCGACCCGAGCTTCACCGAACTTCTGACCTGGGTCCGCACCCGCAGCCTGGAGGCCTTCGAGCACCAGGACGTGCCGTTCGAGGTGCTGGTCGAGCGCGTCAACCCGACCCGAAGCCTGACCCATCACCCGCTGGTGCAGGTGATGCTGGCCTGGCAGAACTTCGCCGGGCAGGACAGCGACCCCAACGCCGGTCTGGCCCTGGGCGACGTGCAGGTGACCTCGATACCGCTGGACACCCAGGTCGCCCGCATGGATCTGGTGTTCTCGCTGGCCGAACGCTGGGGCGAGGACAACGAGCCCGCCGGGATCGGCGGGCGGGTGGAGTTCCGCACCGACGTGTTCGACGCGGCCACCATCGAGACGCTGATCGGACGCCTGCAGCGGGTGCTGGAGGCGATGACGGCCGATCCCACCCGCACCCTGTCGACGGTGGACCTGCTGGACCGGCGCGAACACGCCCGCCTGGACGCCCTGGGCAACCGCGCGGCGCTGACCGCGCCCGCGACCGTGGACGCCTCGATTCCGGCGCTGTTCGCCGGGCAGGTGGCGCGCACCCCGGACGCGGTGGCGCTGCGCTGCGACGACCGCTCGTGGACCTATCGCGAGCTCGACGACGCCGCCAACCGGCTGGCCCACCGGCTGACCGGCCTCGGCGTCAGCCGCGGTGAACGGGTGGCGCTGCTGTTCGGCCGCTCGGCCGAGGCGATCGTGGCGATCCTGGCGGTGCTCAAGACCGGCGCGGCCTATCTGCCGATCGACCCGGGGCTGCCGGCGGAGCGGATCGGCTTCATGCTCGCCGACGCCACGCCGATGGTCGCGATCAGCACCGCCGAGCTGGCCGACCGGCTCTACGGCCACCACGTCGCCGTCCTGGACGTGAACGATCCGGCCGTGCACAGCCAACCGTCGACCCCGTTGCCGGCGCCGGCCGCCGACGACGTCGCCTATCTGATCTACACCTCGGGCACCACCGGTGTCCCCAAAGGCGTTGCCGTCACGCATGGCAACGTCGCCCGGCTGCTGGCGTCCGGTGACTCCGGTCTGCCCCGCGAGGGCGTCTGGTCGCAATGGCACTCGCTGGCCTTCGACGTCTCGGTGTGGGAGATCTTCGGCGCGCTGCTGCAGGGCGGGCGCCTGGTGGTGATCCCCGACTCGGTGGTCCGGTCGCCGGACGACTTCCACGCGCTGCTGGTCGCCGAACGGGTCACCGTGATCAGCCAGACCCCGTCCGCGGCGGACGTGTTGTCGCCCGCGGGGCTGGACTCGGCGGCGCTGGTGGTGGCCGGCGAGGCCTGCCCGGCCGAGCTGGTCGACCGGTGGGCGCCCGGACACCGGATGATCAACGCCTACGGCCCCACCGAGGCGACGGTGTACGCCGCGGTCAGCGCCCCGCTGCAGGCCGGATCGCCCACTACCGGGCCAGTGCCGATCGGTTCCCCGGTGCCGGCGGCAGCGGCGTTCGTGCTGGACGAATCCCTGCGGCCGGTGCCGCACGGCGTGGTCGGTGAGCTGTATGTCGCCGGCGGCGGCGTTGCGGTCGGCTACTGGCGCCGCGCCGAGCTGACCGCGTCGCGCTTCGTGGCCTGCCCGTTCGGGGCGCCCGGATCGCGGATGTACCGCACCGGTGACCTGGTCCGCTGGGGCGGCTCTGGGTCTGTCGAGGGCCAGCTGCAGTACCTGGGCCGCGCCGACGAGCAGGTCAAGATCCGCGGCTACCGCATCGAACTCGGCGAGGTGCGCTCGGCGCTGGCCGCGCTGGACGGCGTGGACCAGGCGGCGGTGGTCGCCCGCGAGGACCGGCCGGGAGACAAGCGCCTGGTCGGCTACGTCACCGGGGGAGCGGACCCGATCGAGGCCCGGGCCCGGCTGGCCGATCGCCTGCCGGCCTACATGGTCCCGGCGGCCGTCGTGGCGCTCGACGCGCTGCCGCTGACACCGAACGGCAAGCTCGACGTCCGGGCCCTGCCGTCACCGGAGTACCGCGACGTGGACCGCTACCGCGCCCCGGGCACCCCGGCCGAGGAGACCCTGGCCGGCATCTACGCCCAGATCCTGGGCGTCGACCGGGTCGGTGTCGACGACTCCTTCTTCGACCTCGGTGGCGACAGCATCTCTTCCATGCAGGTGGTGACCCGCGCGCGGGCCGCCGGCCTGGCGCTGCGCACCCGCGACATCTTCACCGAGCAGACCGTGGCGCGGCTGGCCCGGGTGGCCGGCGTCACCGACGGCGAGCAGGGCGTGCTCGACGAGGGCGTCGGCGAGGTCGTCGCCACCCCGATCATCGAGTGGCTGCGCAGCCTGGAAAGGGCAGGCGGCCCGGTCGATCAGTTCAACCAGACGATGGTGCTGCAGGCGCCCGACGGCGTCACCGAGGCCGACGTGGTGGCGGTGTTGCAGGCCCTGCTGGACCGGCACGCCATGCTGCGGCTGCGCGTCGATCGCGCGGCCGACGTCGGGGACGTGAGCGCCGGCGAGTGGTCGCTGCGGGTGCCCGAGCCGGGCTCGGTCGATGCCGCCCAGCGGGTGCACACCGTCGACGAGCTCTCGGACGCGGCGATCGTCGAGGCGCGGTCGCGGCTGAACCCGGCCGCCGGGGTGATGCTCAACGCCCTGTGGGTGACCTCCGCGCGTCAGCTGGTGCTGATCATCCATCACCTGGCGGTCGACGGCGTCTCCTGGCGGGTGCTGCTGGAGGACCTCAACATCGCCTGGGGCCAGCACCACCACGGCCAACCCGTCGCGCTGCCCGCCGGTGGCACCTCGTTCGCGCGCTGGGCCACGCTGCTGACCGAGCACGCGCAGTCACCGGCCGTGGCCGAGCAGGCCGAGGCCTGGCGGCGGGTGGCCGCGACCCCCTCGCCGCTCCCCGCGGTGCGGCCGGAGGTCGACACCTACGAGACCGCCGAGAACATGGCGGTGACGCTGGACGCCACGACCACCCGCACGCTGCTCGCCGAGGCGCCGGCGGCATTCCACGCCGGCGTCAACGACATCCTGCTGGTCGGGTTCGCCCTGGCCTGGGCCGAATTCCTGGGCCCCCGTCTCGCCGTCGGCACCCCCGTCGGCATCGACGTCGAGGGCCACGGCCGCCACGAGGAACTGGCCGCCGGAGTCGACCTGTCGCGCACCGTCGGGTGGTTCACCACCAAGTACCCGGTGGCTTTGAACCTCGCGGGGCACGTCGGCGGACTGTCCTGGTCGCAGGTCACCTCCGGCGCGCCGATCCTGGGCGCGCTGATCAAGGACGCCAAAGAGCAGCTGCGCGCGCTGCCGGACCCGCTCACCTACGGGTTGCTGCGCTACCTCAACAGCGACGTCGACCTGGACGGCCCCGACCCGACCATCGGGTTCAACTACCTGGGCCGGCTGGGCGGCGCGGTGCACGAGCTCTCCGACGAGCTGTGGCGAATCAGTCCGGACGGGTCGTCGGCCACCGCGGCCAGCACCGCGGTGCCGATGCCGCTGATGCACACCGTCGACCTCAACGCCGGCACCATGGACACCGCCGACGGCCCGCAGCTGCACGCCAACTGGACCTGGGCGGCCTCGGCGCTGGACCGCGACCAGATCGTCCGCCTGAGCCGGCTGTGGTTCGAGGCCCTGGCCGGCATCTGCGCGCACGTGCGCCACGGCGGCGGCGGCCTGACCCCGTCGGACATCGCGCCCGCGCGCCTGGACCAGCAGCAGATCGAGCGGCTCGAGCGGCGCGGCCGGATCGCCGACGTGCTGCCGCTGACCCCGCTGCAGGAGGGCCTGCTCTTCCACGCCGGCTCCCGGCGGGACGGCCGGGACCAGCTGGAAGACCACCTGTACGCGGTGCAGCTAGACCTCACCCTGACCGGCCCGCTGGACGCCGACCGGCTGCGTGACGCCATGCACACCGTGGTCGGCCGGCACCCGCACCTGGTGGCCCGATTCTGCGAGGAGTTCGACGAGCCGGTCCAGATCATCCCGGCCGACCCGGCGCTGGCCTGGCGCCACCTCGAGACCAGGCCCAACGGCAGCGCGCCCGAAGAGCGGATCCAGCGGTTGTGCGCCGCCGAACGCGCCGCGGTCTACGACCTGGCCGACCAGCCGGCCGTGCGCGCCGCACTGATCCGCACGGGCGACGATCGGCACCGGCTGGTGCTTACCATCCACCACATCGTGCTCGACGGCTGGTCGGTGCCGATCCTGCTGAACGAAACGTTCGCCTGCTACACCGGCCAGCGGCTGCCGGCGCCCGCGCCCTA
>NZ_QMEU01000171.1 GCF_003284975.1 Mycobacterium colombiense | reverse complement strand
AGCACCCGGCGCAGCGCGGCGTCGGCGAAGACGGCCGCCTGACGCAGTCGCGCGGACATGACCGGGTCGCGATCCGGTGCGGCCGCCCTGCTGGGCGGGCCGGTGTAGGACCGCGGCGCTGCGTGGCTGCTGCGGCGGCGCAACGGGGACCGCGAGGGTTGACGGCACTGCGGGGCGGGGTGCGACACGTCCTGCGTCGGCGGTTCGTAGTCGACGACTGGTATGACGGTGAAAGCGTCAGCTGGATTAGCAATCGGGTTGGTGTTCAACGCGCACTCTCCAAGTCTTCGGCCGGACCGCAAGCCTGCTGGAGAGGGGCAGACAGTGGTTAGTCAGTGGTCATCATGGCACAACTCGTCCGCACGCGTACCCACGCTGAGTTAGCGCGGCGCCGCCCGGTTACCGTGGGCGGGACGGGGCCCCCAGGGCCCGGCCCCGTGTACGGGCGACGAACTGACCAGGAGGACAGCGCCGCATGGTGAGTCGCTTGTCCCCGCCGGACGCATCGTTTTTTCGGCTGGAGAACACCGCCACCCCCATGTACGTCGGATCGTTGGCGATCCTGCGGCGCCCCCGTTCGGGCTTGAGCTACGAAACGCTGCTCGCCACCGTCGAGCAGCGGCTGCCGCAGATACCGCGCTACCGGCAGAAGGTGCGGGAAGTGCGGGTCGGCACGGCTCGGCCGGTGTGGCTCGACGACAACGACTTCGACATCACCTATCACGTGCGGCGTTCGGCGTTGCCCTCGCCGGGCAGCGACGAGCAGCTGCACGAGCTGATCGCGCGACTGGCCGCGCGGCCGCTGGACAAGTCGCGCCCGCTCTGGGAGATGTACCTGGTCGAGGGCCTGTCCAAGAACCGGGTGGCGCTGTACACCAAGTCGCATCAGGCGCTGATCAACGGCATGTCCGCGCTGGAGATCAACCACGTGATCGCCGACCGGACGAAACGCCCGCCTCCGTTTCCGGAGGACATTTGGGTACCGGAGCGCGATCCCGGCGACACCCGGCTGATGTTGGGCGCGGTCAGCGAGTGGGTCACGGGTCCGGGCGCCCAGCTGCAGGCCGTCGGTTCGATGATCGGTGGCCTGGTGACCAGCCACACCGAGCTGCTCGACGCCGGTCGCCGAGCCGTCGACTTCGTGCGCACCGTGGCCCGGGGAACCGCCCCCAGCAGCCCGCTCAACGCCACCGTGTCCCGGCATCGGCGCTTCACCGTCGCCCGCGGCAGCCTCGAGGACTACCGCGCCGTGCGCGCGCGCTACGACTGCGACGTCAACGACGTGGTGCTCGCCGTGATCGCCGGCGCCCTGGGTAACTGGCTGATGTCGCGCGGGGTGGCGGTGTCGCCCACCGCGACCGTGCGGGCGATGGCGCCGCTGCCGGTGTACGACGACGGCGACCTCGACGCCAGCGGCCCCGGTCAGGCGATCAGCCAGGTGATGCCCTTCCTTGTCGACCTTCCGGTGGGCGAGCCCAACGCCGTGGTGCGGCTGTCGCAGATCGCCCACGCCACCGAGTCGAACCCGACGGCCGCGCATCTGGTGGACGCCCGGACCATCGTCACGCTGTCGGGTTTTGCCCCACCGACGTTGCACGCCATGGGCATTAGGGTGGCGACCAGTTTCCCGAGCTTCTCCAAGCGCACATTCAACCTGCTGATCACCAACGCGCCCGGCGCCCAGTCGCAGATGTACATCGCCGGCACCAAATTGCTCGAGACCTACGCGGTGCCGCCGCTGTTGCACAACCAGGCGCTGGCCATCGGGGTGACGTCCTACAACGGCGAGCTGTACTACGGAATCAACGCCGACCGCGAGGCCATGAGCGATGTCGAGCTGCTGCCCGGCCTGCTGAACCAAGCGCTCGAAGAATTGCTGGAGGCTTCCCGGTCCTAGTCGGCGGTGAAAACCCCTGCGTGGGGCTATCATTCGTTGCTGTGAGCACCGCGAAAAGCGACGGGGCGCCGTCGAAGCCGAGCAAGAAGAAGTCGGCCTCCCCGACCGTGCCCAAGGTTTCCGACGAGGTCTACGAAGCCGAATTGTTCCGGCTGCAAACGGAATTGGTGAAGCTGCAGGAATGGGTGCGCTATTCCGGGGCGCGGGTGGTGGTGCTCTTCGAGGGCCGCGACGCCGCGGGCAAGGGCGGTGCCATCAAACGGATTACCGAATACCTCAGCCCACGGATCGCCCGCACCGCCGCGCTGCCGGTGCCCTCGGATCGCGAACGCGGCCAGTGGTATTACCAGCGCTACATCGCCCACTTGCCCACCAGGGGCGAGATCGTGCTGTTCGACCGGTCCTGGTACAACCGGGCGGGCATCGAGAAGGTCATGGGTTTCTGCACGCCGCAGCAGTACGCGCTGTTCATGCGGCAGACGCCGATCTTCGAGCAGATGCTCATCGACGACGGGATACTGCTGCGCAAGTACTGGTTCTCGGTGTCGGAGGCCGAGCAGCTGCGGCGGTTCAAAGCGCGGCGCAATGATCCGGTCCGGCGCTGGAAGCTGTCCCCGATAGACCTGGAATCGGTATACCGGTGGGAGGATTATTCACGCGCCAAGGACGAGATGATGGTGCACACCGATACCCCGGAGAGCCCGTGGTACGTCGTGGAATCCGATATCAAGAAACACGCGCGACTGAACATGATGGCCCATTTGTTGTCCACGATTCCCTACGGCGAGGTCGAGTCGCCCAAGGTCAAGCTGCCCCGGCGTCCCGTCGTCAGCGGCAACTACCAGCGCCCGCCGCGCGAGCTGTCGACTTACGTCGCCGACTACGCGGCCACGCTGATCTAGCCCCCATGACCGCCGTCTATATCCCGGCCACGGTGCCGATGCTGCAGCAGCTGGTCGCCGACGGTTCGTTGTGGCCGGTCAATGGGACGGCGTTCGCGCTGACGCCGACGCTGCGGGAGGCCTACGCCGAGGGCGACGAGGACGAGCTCGCCGACGTGGCACTGCGCGAGGCGGCGCTGGCCTCCCTGCGCCTGCTAGCGGCCCAGGGGGCCGAAGCGTCGTCGGAGTCACCCCCGCCCCGGCGCGCGGTGCTGGCCGCCGACGTCGAGGACGTCACGTACCGTCCCGACCTCGACGACGCCGTGGTCAGGCTGGCCGGCCCGGTTGCGATCGACCGCGTGATCGCCGCCTACGTCGACAACGCCGCGGCCGAACCCGCGGTGGCGAAGGCCATCGAGGCCGTCGACGCCGCCGACCTGGGCGATGAGGATGCCGACCTGATCGTCGGCGACGCCCAGGACCACGATCTGGCCTGGTACGCCAACCAGGAGCTGCCGTTTCTGCTGGAGCTGATGTGACACCGAATGTGAGGCAGTTCGCGCCGCAGTGCTAGCTACGACACCGTAGGTTACGGTACCGTAGGTTTCGTGAAGCGCACAGAATCGATCACAATGTGAGCGTCAGTCATACGCCGCGTAGTGAGCAGGAGCTTCCCCTGGGCAGACGTAACCCATCGATCACGGGCAACGTCGTCGACACCGCGCGACCTGTCGTCGCCGGCGCGGACCGGCATCCCGGCTGGCACGCGCTGCGCAAGCTCGCCGCGCGCATCACGACGCCGCTGTTGCCCGACGACTACCTGCATCTGGCCAATCCGCTGTGGTCGGCGCGCGAACTGCGGGGCCGGATCCTGCAGGTGCGCCGCGAGACGGAGGACTCCGCGACCCTGGTGATCAAGCCGGGCTGGGGCTTCAACTTCGACTACCAGCCGGGCCAGTACATCGGCATCGGACTGCTCATGGACGGGCGCTGGCGCTGGCGGTCGTATTCGCTCACCTCGGCCCCGGCCGGTAAGACCCCGCGCTCGGCGGCCGGTCCGGCCCGCACGGTGTCGATCACGGTCAAGGCGATGCCCGAGGGATTCCTGTCGTCGCACCTGGTGGCCGGTGTCGAGCCGGGCACCATTGTGCGGCTGGCCGCGCCGCAGGGCAACTTCGTGCTGCCTGACCCCGCGCCGCCATCGATCCTGTTCCTCACCGCGGGCTCCGGGATCACGCCGGTGATGTCGATGCTGCGAACCCTGGTGCGCCGCAACCAGATTGGGGACATCGTCCACCTGCACTCGGCGCCCACCGAATCCGACGTGATGTTTCGCGCGGAGTTGGCCGCCCTTGCCGACGAGCACCCCGGCTATCGGATGCGGCTGCGCGAGACCCGCACCCAGGGCCGGCTCGATCTTTCCGTGCTGGACCACGAGGTGCCGGACTGGCGCGAACGCCAGACCTGGGCCTGTGGTCCGGAAGGCATGCTTGCCGAGGCCGAGCGGGCATGGTTGGCCGCGGGCGTCGGCGAGCACCTGCACCTCGAGCGGTTCGCGGTGTCCAAGGCCGCACCCACCGGCGCCGGCGGCACCGTAACCTTCGCCCGCAGCGGGCGCACCGTCAGCGCCGACGCCGCGACGTCGTTGATGGATGCCGGAGAGGGCGCGGGCGTGCAGATGCCCTTCGGGTGCCGCATGGGTATCTGTCAGTCGTGCGTGGTCGGCCTGGCAGAGGGGCACGTCCGCGACCTGCGGACCGGCCAGGAGCACGACCCGGGGACCCGGGTGCAGACCTGCATCTCGGCCGCCTCGGGCGACTGCGTTCTCGACATCTAAAGGCTACTCACAGGTAACCTACGGATTCGTAGGTTACGATAGCGTAGGTCTGGACCTGGTTTAGGACAGACACCTCAAATCGTAGGGAGAAGAGACGATGGCGATCACCGACGTCGACGTATTCGCCCATCTGACCGACGCCGACATTGAAAACCTGGCCGTTGAGCTCGATGCCATCCGCCAGGACGTGGAAGACTCGCGCGGCGAGCGGGACGCTCGTTACATCCGCCGCACCATCGCGGCGCAGCGCGCGCTCGAGGTGACCGGCCGACTGCTGCTGGCCGCCAGCTCGCGTCGCTCGGCCTGGTGGGCAGGGACGGTAACCCTGGGCGTGGCGAAGATCGTCGAGAACATGGAGATCGGCCACAATGTCATGCACGGCCAGTGGGACTGGATGAACGACCCCGAGATCCACTCCTCGACGTGGGAGTGGGACATGAGCGGGTCGTCGAAGCACTGGCGCTACACGCACAACTTCGTGCACCACAAGTACACCAACATCCTCGGCATGGACGACGACGTCGGTTACGGCTTGTTGCGCGTCACCCGGGACCAGCGCTGGAAGCGCTTCAACATCTTCAACCTGGTGTACAACACCTTGCTCGCGCTCCTCTTCGAGTGGGGAGTCGGCCTGCAGCATGTCGAGCTCGGCAAGATAGTCAAGAAACGGATGGACCACGACGACGCCCGGCAACGCGCGGACGAGTTTTTGGCCAAGGCCGGACGACAGGTGCTCAAGGACTATGTCGCGTTTCCCGCTTTGACCGCGCTGTCGCCCGGCGCGACCTACACCTCCACGTTGAAGGCCAACGCGCTTGCCAACGTGATCCGCAACGTGTGGGCGAACGCCGTCATCTTCTGCGGTCATTTCCCTGATGGCGCAGAGAAATTCACCAAAACCGACATGATCGGCGAATCCAAGGGCCAGTGGTACCTGCGCCAGATGCTGGGCAGCGCCAACTTCGAGGCCGGCCCGGCGCTGCGCTTCATGAGCGGCAACCTGTGCCACCAGATCGAGCACCACCTGTACCCGGACCTGCCGAGCAACCGGTTGCACGAGATCTCGGTGCGGGTGCGCCAGGTGTGCGACAAGTACGACTTGCCTTACACCACAGGCTCTTTCCTGGTCCAGTACGCCAAGACGTGGCGCACGCTGGCCAAGCTCTCGCTGCCGAACTCCTACCTGCGTGACGACGCCGACAACGCGCCGGAGACCCGCAGCGAGCGGATGTTCGACGAACTCGAACCCGGGTTCCTGGGCACCGATCCGGCCACCGGCC
>NZ_QMEU01000170.1 GCF_003284975.1 Mycobacterium colombiense | reverse complement strand
ACGCGGCCACCAGCGGCGCGACCATGACCACCCACCCGATGGTCCGCGGGTTCTCCAGCGACGCGCTGACGATCTCGCTGACCGTCCAGCCGAGAGCGAGCGCCGCCCCCAGGAACCCCGCCGCGATCGGCGTCAGATGGGCAAGCCGCTGCCCGAACAGCGGCACGTAGGTGTTCACCATCGCCGCGCCCATCAGCACGCCCATGGTCAGGTAGATCCACTTCAGCGGCCCGGGCGAGAACACGCTGGGCGGCAGGATGGCCGCGTGCATGCGCCAGTCGACGATCACGAACACGCCCACCAGCACGATGCCGGCCGCGAGCAGCCCGAACGTCGCGACGGTGTTGTGCGGAATCTGCGCGACGCTGACGGCCAGCGCGGCCACGCCGATGATCAGCAGCGACCACACCGGCACCTTCATCCTCGGGACGCCGGTCGTCGGGCTGACCCGGGCCAGCGCGACCGGCACCAGCAGGGCCATCAGCACGGTCAGGACGGCCATCGCGACAAACGCCCAGCGCCAGATGCCGAACTGCGCGAACAGGCCGCCCGTCGTGGGCCCGACCACGGTCGCCACTCCCCACATCGCCGACACCAGCGCCGAACCTCGCGTCCACAACCAGCGGGGCAGGGCGGAGTTGATGACCGCGTAACCCAGCCCGGCCAGCAAGCCGCCGGCGACCCCCTGCATGGCCCGGCCAGCAATCAAAACATGCATGGTCGGGGCGGCGGCGCAAACCAGGCTGGCGACGCCGAACACGACGAGGCCCAGCAGGTATGACGACCTCGCGCCGATGCGCAGCAGCATCGGATTGACCATCGTCGCCGCGACCACGGACCCGACGAGATATAGGGTCGTCACCCACGCGTAGAGCCGGCTGCCGCCGATTTCCGCGATGGTGTTGGGCAACAAGCTGGTGGTCAGGAACTCGTTGGTGGCGTAGAGCGCTACCCCGCCGGCCAGCAGGATGGAAGTCCTCAGATACCTCGGGCCCAGCAGCTCACGCCAGCCGCCGGTGATAGTCGCCGCGTCGGTCACTACTCCACCGTATGGGGTGCCGCGGCGACAAGAGCCGCAGATCGGTTGCCAGCAAACTCATTTCAGGCCGGCGGCGTCCATCCCCCGCAGTTCCTTCTTGAGGTCGGCGATCTCGTCGCGGAACCGCGCCGCCAGCTCGAATTGCAGGTCCCGCGCGGCGGCCATCATCTGCGCGGTCAGGTCCTTGATCAGGTCGGCCAGTTCGGCGCGAGGCATGCTGGCCGTGTCGCGGCCCTCGAACACCCCGGCGCTGACGGCGCGACCGGGCTCGCCCTGCGCCCGCCGGCCACGGGACGCGTTGCGGCCCGACCCCCCGATCTCCACGGTCTCGCTGTCGTCGGCCTCGCGGTAGACCTGGTCGAGGATGTCGGCGATCTTCTTGCGCAGCGGCTGCGGGTCGATGCCGTGCTCCTCGTTGTACGCGACCTGCTTGGCCCGCCGCCGTTCGGTCTCGTCGATGGCCTCCTTCATCGAGTCGGTGATGGTGTCGGCGTACATGTGCACCTCACCGGAGACGTTGCGGGCGGCGCGGCCGATGGTTTGGATCAGGCTGCGCGATGACCGCAGGAAGCCCTCTTTGTCGGCGTCCAGGATCGCCACGAGGGACACCTCGGGCAGGTCCAGCCCCTCGCGCAGCAGGTTGATGCCGACCAGCACGTCGTATTCGCCCAGCCGCAGCTGACGCAGCAGCTCGACCCGGCGCAACGTGTCGACCTCGGAGTGCAGGTAGCGCACCCGGATGCCCATCTCCAACAGGTAGTCGGTGAGGTCCTCGGCCATCTTCTTGGTCAGCGTGGTCACCAGCACCCGCTCGTCGGCCTCGGTGCGCTTGCGGATTTCGCCGATCAGGTCGTCGATCTGGCCCTTGGTCGGCTTGACGACGACTTTTGGGTCGACCAGGCCGGTGGGCCGGATCACCTGCTCGACGAACTCGCCACCGGACTGGCTGAGCTCGTAGGGGCCGGGGGTGGCCGACAGGTACACCGTCTGCCCGATCCGATCGGCGAACTCCTCCCAGGTCAGCGGGCGGTTGTCGCACGCCGACGGCAGCCGGAAGCCGTACTCGACCAGGTTGCGTTTGCGCGACATGTCGCCCTCATACATCCCGCCGATCTGCGGGACGGTGACGTGCGATTCGTCGATGACCAGCAGGAAGTCTTCCGGGAAGTAGTCCAGCAGCGTGGCCGGCGGTGAGCCCGGGCCCCGGCCATCGATGTGCCTTGAGTAGTTTTCGATGCCCGAGCAGAAGCCAACCTGGCGCATCATCTCGATGTCGTAGTTGGTGCGCATCCGCAACCGCTGCGCCTCGAGCAGCTTGCCCTGGCCCTCCAGCTCGGCCAGCCGCTCGGCCAGCTCGGCTTCGATCGTCGAGATCGCCATCGCCATCCGCTCCGGGCCGGCGACGTAGTGGGTGGCCGGGAAGATCCGCAGCGAGTCGACCTGGCGGATGACGTCACCCGTCAGGGGGTGCAGGTAGTACAGCGCCTCGATCTCGTCGCCGAAGAACTCGATGCGCACCGCCAGCTCTTCGTAGGACGGGATGATCTCCACCGTGTCGCCGCGCACCCGGAACGAGCCGCGGGTGAACGACAGGTCGTTGCGGGTGTACTGGACGTCGACCAGCAGCCGCAGCAGACCGTCCCGGGGCACCTCATTGCCGACCTGCAGCTCGACCGAGCGGTCCAGATACGACTGCGGGGTGCCCAGGCCGTAGATGCAGGACACCGACGCCACCACGACCACGTCGCGGCGCGACAGCAGCGACGACGTCGCGGAGTGCCGTAGCCGCTCCACGTCGTCGTTGATGGAGCTGTCCTTTTCGATGTAGGTGTCGGTCTGCGCGATGTACGCCTCGGGCTGGTAGTAGTCGTAATACGAGACGAAGTATTCAACGGCGTTGTGCGGCAACATCTCTCGCAACTCGTTGGCCAACTGCGCCGCCAGCGTCTTGTTGGGCGCCATCACCAGGGTGGGCCGCTGCAGCCGCTCGATGAGCCAGGCGGTGGTCGCCGACTTGCCGGTACCGGTGGCGCCGAGCAGCACGACGTCGCGCTCTCCCGCCCTGATCCGGCGTTCCAGCTCCTCGATGGCGGCCGGCTGGTCCCCGGCGGGTTGGTGCGGGCTGACGACCTCGAAGTGGCCGCCGACGCGCACCAACCCCTCCACGGCCGCTTCGGCTGGGCGGTACTCCGAATGCGCTACTACGGGATGTTCCGTGGCGAATGCCATGCCAACAGGGTAGAACCGATCACCGACAAGTGCCGTGGCGGCGGTTTTACCAGGTCGGCGGGGCCTGCCAGCGCATGCGCTAGCGAGTCTGAAACTCACTGCGTGTACCCGGAGACCGACCCACCCCGCGAGACCGACTACCCCGCCGGACGCGTCCAGGTCCGGGTGACCGGATCGCACTGCAGCAGATAGCCGTCGCTGGAGGTGCTCATGGCGAACACGGAGGTGTTCGGCCGGTCGCAGGAGCTACCCGCGGCGTGCACGCCCATCGTGATCGGCGCCTTGGCCCAGCTGCTGCCCTCGCAGACGATCTGCTCGTTATTGGTCGGGTCGTAGGCCACCTTGCCGACGTCGCTGCACAACCCGCCGAGCACCGGCGGCGCCGGGGCCGACGCGGTGGTCGAGGTGTTGATGACCTGAATGGGATCGCCCAGCGCCACCTTCGCGGGCGCATCGCCCGCCCGGGTGGCCACCACCGGCACCCGCACCACCGCTCCCTGGGCCCCGCATTCGTTGCTGAGCACCGTCTCGGTCTCCGTACCGCGCAGCGTGCCGTCCGCCTGCGGCGCCAGCGACCAGGCGATGGTTTCCTGCTGGGTGGCCCGCACCTGACCGTTGGGCTGGATGCAGCCCACCCGCTGCTGTACGGGCGCACCCTGCCAGTAGCCGCCCACGAAGCGCAGGGTGTCGGTCTGTCCGCCATCGGTGGTGTTGGCCACCTGGTGGGTGGCGTCGTCCAGCTGGGTGCCCGTGGCCGCGCATCCGTTGGCGGTACACACCGACCGGAAAGCCCACCAGTTGGTGGCGGCGCCGCCGTGCCGGATCGAGATGCCGTTGGTGGTGCGCTTGGCCTGGTCGTAGGCCAGCTGATAGGTCCCGTTGAGCACGGGTCCGCCCGCGGTGGGCGCGGCACTCGCCGCGGGCACCGACGGCTTGGAGGCGAGCGCCGGGTTGCTCGGCGGCGTGCCGGGCTGAAAGGAGTAGAGGATCGACCAGGTCGCCGCCACGGCGATGAGCACCGCACACACCAGCGCGGTCGCCCATCGGGTTTTCGACGAAAAACGGTGTCCCAGAACGGCAATGACGCCGGCGGGGCCGCGCCGGCGATGCTCCGCCGCCACCACGGCGCGGGGCGCGTCGCCACGCCCGAACTCGGAGGCGGCACCGGACGACTCGCTGACAGCGGTGGCGAACGCGCGGCACCGCTCGAACCTGTCCTCGGGGCGCTTGGCGAGGGCCCGAGCGAACACCTCATCGAGCTCGGCGAGGTCGGGGCGGAAATCGCTGAGGCGCGGCGGTTCCTGGTGCAGGTGCTGGCTGATCACCGCGATCGGGTTGGAATGCTGAAACGGCGGCGCCCCGGTGAGCAGGTGGAAAGCCGTTGCGGCCAAAGCGTATTGATCAGCCCGGCCGTCGATGGGCGAACCCGCCAGCTGCTCGGGCGCGGCGTACGCCACGGTTCCGACGGCGACGTTGGTCTCGGTGATCCCGCTGATGTCACCCAGGTGGCGCGCAACCCCGAAGTCCGCCAACAAGATTCGGCGCTCCCCCTCCTCGGGGTGGGTGAGCAGGATGTTGGCCGGCTTGACGTCGCGGTGCAGCAGTCCGCGGTCGTGGGCGTAGTCCAGCGCGCCCGCCACCGCTTGCACGATGGCGCACACCTCGTGGATGGGCATCCCCTCGGCGTAGTTCTCTTTGACCAGCCGGGAGGCGTCGGTGCCCTCGACGTAGTCCATCGAAATCCACAGGTGCCCGTTGAATTCGCCTCGGTCGTGCACGCCCACGATGTGCGGATGCCACAGCGTCGCGGCGAGATCGGCCTCGCGATTGAATCTTTCGCGAAACTCCGGGTCGGCGGTCACCGCTTCGGCGAGCACCTTGATCACGTCGCGGCGGGGCAGCCGGGGATGCAACGCCAGGTAGACCTCGGCCATGCCGCCGGCACCGAGCTGCCGCAAAATCGTGTAGCCGGCGAACGACGCGCCGTTGCCCACCGCCAGCCGCTGCCCGCTGGACTCGTTGAGCTGTTGGGCGGCCACGGGTTCCGCGCTCGGGAAAGAATCGACCGGTGGTATCCGGCGGAACAGCTGCCCGATCGGCATGGCGGGCAGCGAGTGAAACCCCGCGCGCAACGCCTCGCGGGCTTGTCGCGGGTTGCTCAACAGCCGCCGCCCGGCGCCGATGCGCCGAGTAGTTCCCTTGTGCTCGTTCATCAATGCCCTGCCCCCTCGTTTCCGGCACCGCCCCCTGGTGTCGCCGCGCTGTGCTGCGGATCGCAGCACCCTGGGCGTGCGCATCGCGATTGGGCCCGCTGCCGCGTCTCGCGTGCCGGCACCACAGTGTGCTCGACGCGCGCGGACGCAACCCTTATTGCACCCCTCCCGTTCGAATAATGCCGCACGCCAGTAGGCGATTCGTCTCAGCAGGCTATGAAAGGGCTATGAGTGGCCGAATCGAGACAAAGGGAAGTCACAGGTGGCTCCAATAGAGCGCACTGCCAACGCTGGCCGATACTTGAGTGGTGACTCGACCCGCCCCGCCCATTCTGACAATTCGGCATGACGGGTCCCAACGATCCTTCGCGGCCGGCCACGAGGTGGTCGTCGGGCGCGACGTGCAGGCCGATGTGCGCATCGCCGATCCGCGGATTTCGCGCGCACATCTGATCGTGCGGTTCGACCAAGGCCGTTGGCTGGCAATCGACAACGGCTCGCTGAACGGGACCTACCTCAACGGCTATCGGATGCCGGTGGTCGACATCCACGACGGGCAGAGCATTCACATCGGCAACCCCCAGGGGCCGCGCCTGACCTTCGCGATCGGACCCCAGCAGGGTCATGCCGGCCAGCCGCCGCGGCCCAGGCCGAGTCACGACTCCGGGCCGCCCACGCTGGCATGGGCTGCGCTTGCCGAGCAAACGAATCCGACGCATCCGCAGCGGCCCCCACAGGGCC
>NZ_QMEU01000016.1 GCF_003284975.1 Mycobacterium colombiense | reverse complement strand
GGTGCTTCACCGGTGCCGCGGGCGAACACCACCTGCACGTCCGGACACTGGGCCGACGCGGAGGGGATAACGGACGTGGTCAGGGCCGAAACGGCCACGCCCGACGCTGCGAGAACTACTGCTGAACCAAGAGTACGGACGATGCGACGTGCGATCATGGCGTCGAAAGTGCCCATGCAAGCCCCTCCCAAAACTGTCAACTTGCCAACCATTTCGTGCTGATTTCCTACGTACCGGAGCGCAGCGACAGGGGTGGACAGCGGCGGCGTCGCCGCGATCGAACCGACGCCACCATTGCGCAGTCGGATTGCCTACAAAAACACTTTAAGCGGTCGTTTGGTGTTGTCCATTCAGGATAGCCGGTCACGTGCGAGTACCAGATTCGGCACTCACCCTCTGAGAGGTGACGACATGGCAACGGGTGAAACGGGTTTCGACGACGTAACCTTCGATCTCATTTCGATTCAATACCACTCGCTGAAGGCCGGGCACGATTACGGCCAATATGTGCGAGACGCGAAAAATGCCGGCTTGGATGACGTCGCGTCCTTCTTCAGTGACGTGATGGCTCAAGACTCCGAGCGCGCGAAGCGATGCCACGAGTTCCTGGGCCAGCTGCAGGGAACACCTGCGGGCGGACCTGCCACAAGTTAAGAAAACCGGCAGGCGCCAGGTTTCGCCCTGAGCTAAGCCGCCTGCACCCATTCCGACCGCGCGGCGCGTAAACGTCGGTGGTGCGGCCGTTTACGCAGTTGGCGGCCGATTTACCAGGTCTGATAGACCCGTCGATGACTAACCGTGCTGGTGTCAGCAAGGTCACATCCTGGCAAAGCTCGGATGCGTCCGGCGTGGCGGCCTATTAGAGTTACGTATCTTAGGGAAAGCTTATGATTCGTTAAGTACGGAAACAGGTACGGAGCAAGGCTGTGGACACGGACCGTTTCGACGCGATCATCGTAGGTGCAGGTTTCGGCGGCATCGGCGCCGCTATTCAGCTCAAGCGCCTCGGGTTTGACAACTTCATCATCCTCGAACGCGAGGACGACTTAGGCGGCACCTGGCATGTCAACCACTACCCAGGCATCGCCGTCGACATCCCGTCGACCACTTACTCGTACTGGTTCGAGCCCAAGCCGGACTGGTCACGGCTGTTTGCACCCGGCGCCGAGGTCAAGCAGTACGCGGCGGACGTCGCCGACAAATACGACGTGCGCCGTCACATGCGTTTCAGCACGACGGTCGAAGGGGCGCAGTGGGACGAGGACGCCGAGGTGTGGCGGGTGGCGCTGGCCGGCGGCGAGGCGCTGACCACGCGGATTCTCATCACGGCGACCGGTTTCCTCTCCCAGCCCCGCATGCCGGATATCCCGGGCATTGCGAGCTTCGCAGGCAAGGTGGTCCACACCACCGCGTGGGACCACGACTACGGCTACCAGGGGCGGCGTATTGCGGTCATCGGGACCGGGGCGTCCGCGGTACAGATCATTCCCGAGCTGGCCAAAGAAGCCGCAGAGCTGACCGTCTACCAGCGCACCGCGACCCACGTGATACCCAAGTTCGACTTCGAGTTCTCCCCGGCGGTGCGGCGCCTATTTGCGCGCGTGCCGGCTGCGCAGCGGGCGCTGCGGTGGGTGAGTGACGTCATCCTGGAGATCATCATGGTCGTCGGGGCGCTGCACTTTCGGGAGTCGCGGGGGAGGGGGAACATCTCGGCCTCCGATTTGGCCAAGATCAATCGATTCCGCTGGATCCGGGACAAGGAACTGCGCGCCAAGCTGACGCCGGACTATGACCTCGGTTGCAAGCGGCCCACGTTCTCCAACAGCTTCTACCGCGCGTTCACACAGCCGCACGTGCACCTGGAGACCACCTCGATCGAGCGGATCGAGGCCGACGGCATCGTCACCGCCGACGGGCGAAAGACCGTCATCGACACCCTGGTCTTGGCGACCGGTTTCGATCTATGGGAGGCCAACTTCCCGGCCATCGAGGTGGTCGGCCGCAAGGGCCGCAACCTGGGTAAGTGGTGGCGCGAGACCAGGTTCCAGGCCTACCAGGGCGTCTCCATGCCCTACTTCCCGAACTACCTCGGACTGGCAAGCCCGTTCGCCTTCTCCGGGCTCTCCTTCTTCCACACCATCGAATACCAGATGCGGCACATGGACAGGTTGCTCGGCGAGGTCAAGCGTCGCGGCGCGACGACCTTCGAGGTGACCGAAGAGGCCACCGACCGGTTCATGGAACGGATGACAAAACGGCTGGACAATTCGGTGTTCTATGCCGGCAACTGTGCGACGTCGCGTTCGTACTACTTCAGCCCCAGCGGTGAGGCGTCGCTGCTGCGGCCGACGTCGACACTCAACTCCGTGCGTGAAGCCGGGGCCTTCCCGCTCAGCGACTACGTCATCGCCTAGACATCTCAGCGGTGCGCGGAACCGCGCAACGGCTGCCCGGTGGCGGACTGGAGCAGGCAGATGACGGTGCTGGGGGTGGGGTTGGCGCCGGTGCGGTCTTGATTCGAGTCGATGAGATAGGTGATCGAAAACCGGCTGCCCTCAACGGATTGTCCCGTGTACGGGGCAAATCCGGCCGCGCAATCGCGATTGGCGACGGTGGCGATTGCGGCGTCCACCGCCATCGGAGCGCGCAGATAAACCTCGGCTAAATGCGCTGTCGCACAGTCGACCACGGTGACGTTGACGCGACTTCCGTCGGCCGGCGGCAGGTCGGCGACGCATTGCCCGGCCTGCAGGTCGATCCACTTCTCGGTATGCGAGCCCGGCTGTAAGGGGGCGGCGGCGGCCATAGCGCACGAACCCAGTATGGCTACGGCGGTCATTGCGAACATCGTGTGAAGGCGGGAAATCCGCATCGCAGCCTCCTTTGCCCCATCCCCTAGCGGTGAAGTTTAAGGCGTGCTGGTCAGCGCCGGGTCCGGTTTTTCCGACGACATCGACAGGAATCCGCGCAGGCACCGCGCTGCCAGCCACCAATTCGTCGGCTTCTTCATGTCCAGACCGCCCAGGAGCTGCTTGATCATGGTCAGCGTGTCGAAGTAAATGCGTTCGCAGACAAGCGTTTCGGTGTCGTCGAAAACGAAGTACGCGGTCATGCGCACCTGGAACCGGCTGCCGGTGGGCGGCACCTTGCCCAGATAACCCCGATGCGTGCCCATCAGCCAGAACTCCACGATCACCGCGTCGGGGCTGTGGCGCAGCGCGATGATCTCGTGGTCTTGGTCGGGAAATGCGGTCCGCGTGTAGGCGTAGTACTCGCGCACCGCCGCATCGCCGTCGTGCACCAGCATCTGGGGGATCAGCTCGTAACGCGGATGCGGGAACGTGGACAAGACGTCGTCCCAGGCGTGGCGGACCTCGTCGTGGAAGTGGTCGAGCACGAGTTTCTGGCGGGCGGCCAGCACCTCAGGGGCGGGAAACGCGGGAATGGTCACGCCGATCAGCGTAGGCCCCGAACCGATAGCGCATGCGCTATCGGTTTGGTGAAGGTGATATTGCCTTGGGACGGAGGCCAACTCGGCGTGCGTTTACCGCGACGGTGTCCACGCCACCGGCAGCGATTTGATGCCGTGGATGAATTGCGACAACAGCCGTGCGGGCTCGTCCGTCGCGACGATATCCGGTATCTCGCGGCGCAATTCGTCGAAGACGACCCTGATCTCACGGCGCGCCAGGTTGGCGCCCAGGCAGAAATGGGCACCGCCACCGCCGAAGCCGAAGTGCGGATTGGGCGTGCGCGCCACGTCGAAAACCCAGGGATTCTCGAACGTCGACTCGTCGCGATTGGCCGAGTTGTACCACAGCGTGGCCTTATCGCCGGCTTTCATCTTGGTGCCGCTGAGTTTGAGGTCGCGAGTCAGAGTGCGTCGCATGTACACCACCGGGGAGGCCCACCGCACGATCTCCTCGACGGCGGTCGGGGTCAGGCGGTCGAAGTTGGACCACCACTTCTGCCGCTCGGCGGGATAGCGCGACAACGCCAGCACGCCGTGGCTGATCGCGTTGCGCGTCGTCTCGTTGCCGGCCACCACCAGCAGGATGAAGAACGACGCGATTTCGGTGGACGACAGGCGTTCCCCGTCGACCTCGGCTTCCACCAGGCTGGTGGTCAGATCGTCGTGGTGGTTGGACCGCCGGTCCTCGGCCAGCGCGCTGGCGTAGGCGCCGATGTCCATCGACACCTGAAGGAATTCCTCGAAATCCGTGGCCAGGTCCGGGTCGCCGAACCCGAGAATGACGTTGGTCCAGTGGAATATGCGTTGATGGTCCTGTTCGGGGATGCCCATCATGTCGCAGATGACCTGCAACGGCAGCGGCCCGGCGAGCTCGCTGACCAGTTCGGCCTCCCCGTCGGGATGATTGGCGATCAGCGACGCAACCAGCCGCCGGGCCCGCTCGCGGACCGAGGCCTCGATGCGGGCCACCACTTTCGGGGTGAACGCGCGGCTGACGATCGAGCGCAGCCGCTGGTGCCGGGGATCGTCGAGCACGATCATCGAGCCGAAGTATTCGCTGATCTCCGGGGTGTTGTCGTTGATCGTGATGTTGGGGCTGGAGCTGAAGATGTCGGGATGGCGGCTCGCGAAATGCACGTCGTCATGTTTGGTCAGTGCCCAGTGCCCGTCGCCCGGTTCGAAGCCCTCGTACTCGACCGCGGGCCAGAACGAGATCGGCGCCTCGCGGCGCAGCGTCGCAAACGCGCCGTCGCGAAAGTCGTCGTCCAACTCCCAGAAGGCCAACGACTCCAGATGGATATCGGCGAGCGGAATCTCGGGCGGGGGCGCCCCGTTCGTCCGCGGGGCAAGAGCTTTCTCGGGACCCGTCTTGAGGCTCACCTAGACCTCCTTCGTCGTGAAAACGAGTGCTGGGTCAGTGCGTACAGATGGTTCGAGCGGGTGCGCCCGTCGTTGCCGTCGCGGCGCTCACCACGTTGCCGTCGAGCAAGATCTTGCAGGAGATGGGGCCCGGCCCCTGGGCGCTGACGGTGAACACCTCACCGCCATAGCCGGTGAACTCCGTCGACCACGGCAGTGGCGCATTCACCTGGTGCAGCTGCCCGTTGTCGGTTTGGTAGTAGATGAATTCGGCGACCGCCGGCCCGTTGACCTCGTAGCGGACCTTGGGCATCTGGGGCAGGGCATGGGCCACACCGCATGCATTCGCGAATCCGAAACCGACGGCCAACAGGACCGAAGGTCCGGCGAGATGCTTCGTCATGAATTGCATCGTGTCACCACGAGCGACGGTAGGGAAGCTTATGGTGAAGCCCGAAGCGGGGGCCGGTGCGCGGAAAGGTGGCGGTAGAGCATGGTGGAACACGGCTCAAAGCGTGTGGTGGTGTACGGAACCGGCTTCGTCGGCAAGATGGTGATCGCCGAGATCGTCAAACACCCGTTGTTCGAGTTGGTGGGTGTCGGCGTGAGCAACCCCAATAAGGTCGGCCGCGACGTCGGCGAGATCTGCGGCCTGCCCGAGCCCGTCGGCATCACCGCCACCGACGACGTCGACGCCCTGATCGCCCTGAAACCCGACGCGCTGGTGCATTACGGCCCGACGGCCATGCACGCCAAGGAGAACATCTCGCTGATCACCCGGTTCCTGCGGGCCGGCATCGACGTCTGTTCGACGGCGATGACCCCGTGGGTGTGGCCGACCATGCATCTCAACCCGCCGAACTGGATCCAGCCGATCACCGAGGCCTGCGAGCTGGGGGAGTCGTCGTGCTTCACCACCGGGATCGACCCCGGATTCGCCAACGACCTGTTTCCCATGACGTTGATGGGCTTGTGTTCCGAGGTTCGCCGGGTCCGGGCCTCCGAGCTGCTGGACTACACCAACTACGAGGGCGACTACGAATTCGAGATGGGCATCGGCCGCGAGCCCGAATTCAAGCCGATGCTGGAAGACCGCGACATGTTGATCTTCGCGTGGGGCGCCACCGTCCCGATGATCGCGCACGCCGCCGGCATCATGCTCGACGAAATCACCACCACCTGGGACAAGTGGGTGACGCCCACGGAGCGCAACTCGGCGAGGGGCGTCATCAAGCCCGGGCACGTGGCCGCGGTGCGGTTCACCATCAACGGTGTCTACAAGGGCGAGACCCGAATTCAGCTCGAACACGTCAACCGGATCGGTTTGGACGCGGCCCCCGACTGGCCGACGGGTCACGACAACGACGTCTACCGGGTCGACATCGAGGGGACCCCGAGCATCTTCCAGGAGACCGCGTTCCGGTTCACCGACGGCTCGGGCCGCGACGCGGCCGCGGCCGGATGCCTGGCCACCGGGCTGCGGGCACTCAATGCCGTGCCAGCGGTCAACGACTTGGGGCCGGGCTGGGTCACCCCGCTCGACCTGCCGCTGATCGCCGGCGAAGGCGGCATCCGGTGACCCCCGCACAGCGGGCGCATAGCCGCCGCTGACCCGCAATACAGGTTTTGGCGGCACAATAACGGCTAGCCGGATGCGAGTTGGTGCTGCTGGATACGGGGATTCACATGGTCGATGGAGTGGGGACCGCGCTGGGCTTGTCGATCGGCGCCACCAACCTGGCGGCGGTGACCACCGACGACGCCATCACCCGTAAACCCGTGCTGACGCTGTATCCGGACCGTCCCGCCGAGATCGGCATCCCCGCGGAGAATCCCAGGCTGCGAGGGCCCGGCGTGGTGATCACCGGCTTCGTCAACCGCGTCGGCGACCCGCGTCCGGTCGTGGCGGTCGATGGCTCGGTGCACCGCAGCGAGGTGTTGGTGGCCGACGGGTTGCGCGCGCTCGCCTACGCCGCCACCGACGGGCGGCCCCTGCCCGACAACATCGCGGTCACCTATCCGGCGCACTGGCAATCGCACGCGGTGGACGCCCTCGGCGCGGCGCTAGGTGAAATTCCGGAATGGTCGCAACGATCGCGTCCCATCCTGCTGATCCCCGACGCCGCCGCAACGCTGCTCGCCGTGCGGACCAACCCGGGCATACCGCCGAGCGGCACCGTAGCGGTGTGCGATTTCGGCGGCAGCGGCACCAACATCACGCTGCTGCACGCCGACGGTGACTACCACGCGTTGGCCCCGACCGTCCGGCACCCCGACTTCTCCGGCGACCTGATGGACCAGGCGCTGCTGAGCGTGGTGATCGCCAACATGCCGACCACCGGGGCGTTCCCCACCGGCGGCGCGGCGATCGGCTCGCTGAGCCGGCTGCGCAGCGCATGCCGGGTTGCCAAGGAACAGCTCTCCTCGCGCACGACGGCCACGCTGACCGACGGGCTGACCGGGACGGGCGGCGAAATCCGGATCGGCCGGCACGAACTTGACGACGCGATCCGGCCCTCGCTGAACCGCATGATCGCGGTGTTGGATGAAACGTTGACGCACAACGGGATTGGTGACCTCGTCGCCATCGTCTCGACGGGTGGCGGGGCGAACCTGCCGACCGTCACCACCACGCTGTCGCGCCACTTCCGCGTTCCCATCGCGACGACGCCGCGCCCGCAACTGGCGGCCGCCGTCGGAGCCGCGCTGCGAGTGGCGCATGGTCCCGGCGATGCGGGCGCGACTCTTTCGGCGCCCGCCGTGCCCGCCGCCGCAGCCACGGCCAGGGCAGCCGTGCGGCCGGACCCCCGGCCCGTAGCGACCGCGACATCGCCCGCGCCCCCAGCCGAGCCGACGCAGGCCGAGATGGCACGAGCCTGGTCGGCCACCGGTCACAACTCGCGGGTCAATGCCGCCATCGCCACGGAATATCCGCCGACTGACTCACCGACTCCGGCGACGGTCGACTCTGCAGCCGAGACGCCCAAGCGTAAGGGTCTGTTGTCCCGCTGGCATCTACTGCCGGCGGCGGCGATCCTGATCACCGTCGCGGCCGTGCTGCTCGTGGGCACCGCGGTGGCGATCGGACTGGGCTCGCAGAACAAATCGGCGACCACTCCGGCGCCTGCCCTGAGCACGACACCGGTGCCCCCGGCTCCGGTTCCCAACAGCGCCACCGCGGCGCCGGCACCGCCGCCGGACGTTCCGGTGCCGTCAACCTCGGATACCAACCCGCCCGCCGAGACCGAGACGCCGATGACGACCACGCCACGGGCGACTCCGCAGGCGGCGCCACCCCCGGCAGCCCCGCGTCGGGTGGCGGCCCCGCCCCAAGTGCCACCCATTCCCGGCGTCAACCAACCGATTCCCGGGCTTGACCGGGTCAACCAGATCATTCAGGAAATCGAGGGCAATCTCGGCATCACGGCGCTGGGCCCGATACCCGCTCACTAAAGGTCACGAATTCGGCCTCGGCTCAATCCTTTTCGCCCTTATTCTCCGCGGCGGCGGCCTCTTTGAGGACCTTGTTGAGTTCCTTGTCCTTCTCGATCTGGTCCTTCAGGGCCTGCTCGTCGCGTCCCTCATCGCCCTCGGTCTGGGCCTGCGAGCTCTCGCCCGAATCCCCGCCCTCGGGCTCCTCGTGCCTGGGGTTGCCGTCCTCGTCGAGCCAGTCGTTGACCGCCGTGCCGGATACGCTTCCGCCGGTGCCGGGCAGCACGATCGTGGGTTTGTCCTTATAGGCCTCCATCATCTTGGCGGCCTCTTTTTTGTCGTCATCGTCAGGTTCGGGCTTCTCGGTCAGCTTCTGCTCATCATCCCCTTGATTCGTCTGATCAGCTTCTGCGGCTCGACTCGATTGCCTATCGTCCTGATGCTTATCGTCTTGATCAGTTGATTTATCGTCCTGCTGGTCGGCCGATTTATCGTCTTGCACGCTCATGCGTCTACCCCCTTGCGGTCGCAGGTTCGACGATTGCAGGGGGTTACCCGCTGCGTGGTTGTGCCGAAACTCTCACGAGCGCGAGGCGTCGTGCTTGACCAGCACGACCAAGGCCTGCGGGACCCGCATCGGCTCGGGTGCGCTTGACAGACGCTCGGCGACCGCGCACTCTAACTGCTCGACGAAATGGCCGGCCCGCTCGTCGTGACTCCCGCCGTCGAGTGCGGTCACCAGCGATCCGGACAGCGCGGACCGCGCGAAGGCCGCCCACTGCGCACCGAACGCCTCGGCGTCGTGGTCCACCTGGTAGCGAGCCCAGAACCGATCCTCGGCGTTGAACATTTCGAGGTGCTCGATCATCAGGCCCTCGAACCGCCCCTTCGGCGCGAACGGGGCGCGGAAGTCCTTCTCGGCGCGGGCGAACGTGGGAATCGTCATGCGCCGCACCTCATCCGAGTGCAGCAGGCCGTCGCGCACCAGATCACCGAGCGCCGCGACGAGGGCATCGAGCAGTGGGGCGAAGCCCGCCGACCCGTCCTCGTCGGCCGCCAGCGTCAACGCCACCAACCGGCCCTCGGGAGCCAGCTCGCGCCCGCGGAACGCGACGAAGTTGTGCCAGTCCAGTGCGGCCTGGTCGGCGTAGGCCGCGTGCGCCGCGTCGTCCGTGCTGCGCGAGACGTGCACGTGATCATGCACCTCGCACGGGGTTCGGCTCAGCCACTGGGTCGCCCAAGACGTCCAGCCCAGGTTGACCGTCTTGGACGGCACGATCTGGTCGTAGAACGACCGGCCGACCGCGGAGGTGAAGGTCGCCGTATCGGAGTGCAGGTAGCTCTCCGGGTCGTCGGCCACCGTCTCGAACAGCGCCGCGAAGTCGTTGCCCGGTACATCGGTGTGCGCCACCAGGATTGCGTGGTCGTGTCGCGTGCGCCGGCGCAGCACGGCGATGGCGGCCGACAGCGGCCTCAGCGAATTGTGGCCGTTGGCCGCGCCATAGTCGGCGATGACGATCGGCTGCGGAGGCTTGGGCAGCGCCACCTGTTCGGCGGCCCGCTCGAACACCGCGATCGCCTGCGCCAAACCGGCGGCGCGCAACCGCGACGCCTCGGTGTAGGAAGGCTCGGGCCGCACCACAATGCTCGATTCGGGCATCCGGGGTTCGGGCGGCATGGAACAACGATAATGGCCGAGCCGGTGCTCAGTTCGGCAACGGATCAGTGGCCGCGGGCCACCCATTCTTCGTAGTGCACGATTTCGTCGCCGATGGTGGTGCTGTCGCCATGGCCGGTGTGCACGACCGTGTCGCCGGGCAACGTACCGAGCCGACCGGAGATCGACTGCAGGATCATTCCGAAATCCGAATAGGAGCGCCCGGTCGCGCCCGGGCCGCCGGAGAACAGGGTGTCGCCGCTGAACACGACACCCAGTTCCGGGGCATACCAGCACACCGATCCGGGGGAGTGACCCGGCGTGTGCAACGCCAGCAGCTCGGTGCCTGCGACATCGAGCGTGTCACCGTCGGCGATCAGCCGAAAGTCCTTGTCCGGATGCGTCATTCGCCACAGCACGTCGTCGCCGGGGTGGAGCAGCACCGGCGCGTCCAGGGCGGCGCCCAGTTCGGGCGCCACGGTGACGTGGTCGTTGTGGCCGTGGGTGCACACCACCGCGACCACATTGCGGTTGCCGACGGCGGCCAAGATCGGCTCGGCGGAATGCGCGGCGTCGAACACCACGACGTCGGAGTCGTCGCCGACGATCCAGATGTTGTTGTCGACTTCCCAACTTCCGCCGTCGAGTTCGAAGGTGCCGTGGGTGACCAGCCGCTCGATGCCCGCCATCAGAGCACCACCACCGAGCGCAGCACCTCGCCGCCGTGCATCTTGTGAAACGCCTCCTCGATGTCTCCGAGCCCGATGCGCTCGGAGACGAACTGCTCGAGCGGGAGCCGGCCTTGCAGATACAGGTCGATCAACGTCGGGAAGTCGCGCTCGGGCAGGCAATCGCCGTACCACGACGACTTCAGCGCCCCGCCGTGGCTGAAGAAGTCCACCAGCGGCATGTCCAGGCGCATGTCGGGCGTCGGAACCCCAACCAGCACAACGGTTCCGGCTAGGTCCCGGGCGTAGAAGGCCTGCTTGAAGGTCTCGGGCCGGCCCACGGCGTCGATCACCACGTTGGCGCCGAACCCGTCGGTGAGGTCCTGGATGGTCTTGACGACATCCAGCTCGCGGGCGTTGACGGTGTGCGTGGCACCGAACTTGCGAGCCCAGTCCAGTTTGGTGTTGTCGGTGTCCACGGCGATGATCCGCCGGGCGCCCACCAGCGCCGCGCCGGCGATCGCGGCGTCGCCCACACCGCCACAACCGATTACGGCGACGGTGTCGTCGCGGGTGACCGCGCCGGTGTTGATCGCCGCGCCCAGCCCGGCCATCACACCGCAACCCAGCAGGCCCGCCACCGCGGGGTCGGCCTCGGGATTGACCTTGGTGCACTGGCCGGCGGCCACCAGCGTCTTGTCGGCGAACGCGCCGATACCCAGCGCGGGCGTCAACTCGGTGCCGTCGGTCAGCGTCATCTTCTGGGTCGCGTTGAAGGTGTCGAAGCACAGGTGCGGCCTGCCGCGCTTGCAGGCCCGGCACTGCCCACACACCGCGCGCCAGTTCAGGATCACGAAGTCGCCCGGCGCGACGGCGGTCACGTCCGGCCCGACGGCCTCCACCCGGCCGGCGGCCTCGTGGCCGAGCAGGAACGGATATTCGTCGTTGATGCCGCCCTCGCTGTAGGTCAGGTCGGTGTGACACACCCCGCAGGCGATGACGTCGACCAGGGCCTCACCGGGTCCAGGATCCGGGACGACGATGTCCACCAACTCGACGGGTTCGCCCTTCTTGCGTGAAATCACGCCGCGCACTGTCTGACTCATGGGCTCCAACCTAGGGGTTCGTCGCCATACATCTCTCGGCGGGTTGTCCACCCATGAACCGGGTGTAGCGTCCGTGGGCGTGACTGCTTTGGAAACCACCGAAGAATTCACCGAAAGAATAACCGCGGCAATCGACGGCGCCAGCCTGACGTTGTTGCTCAGCATCGGCCATCAGACCGGTCTGCTGGACACGATGGCCGGCATGGCGCCCGCCACCAGTGCGCAGATCGCCGAGGCCGCCGGGCTCAACGAACGCTACGTCCGAGAGTGGCTGGCCGGCATGACGACCGGACGCGTCGTCGAGTACGACCCCGCCACCGCCAGCTACTCGTTGCCTGCCCAGCGCGCCGCCGTGCTGACCCGCGCCGCCGGACCGGACAATCTGGCCCTGGTCACCCTGCTCGTCCCGGTGCTCGCCGGGGTCGAACAGAAGATCATCGGGTGCTTCCGCGCCGGCGGCGGGCTGCCCTACAGCGAATTCCCGCGCTTCCACGCGTTGATGGCCGAGCAGAGCGGGGTGGTGTACGACACCGCGTTGGTCGACGTGGTGCTGCCGTTGGTGGACGGCCTGGTGCCGCGGCTGCGCGCCGGGGCCGACGTGGCCGATTTCGGCTGCGGCAGCGGACACGCCATCAACGTGATGGCACAAGCGTTTCCGGCCAGCCGCTTCACCGGTATCGACTTTTCCGAGCAGGCCATCGCCACCGGGATTCGGGAGGCCGCCGAGCGGGGGCTGGCCAATGCCGCCTTCGAAAGCCACAATCTCGCTGATGCGGACATGGCGTCCAAAAAACACGCCTACGACGTCATCACCGTCTTCGACGCCATCCACGATCAGGCGCAGCCGGCGCGGGTCCTGGAAAACATCTACCGGGCGCTGCGGCCCGGTGGGGTGCTGCTGATGGCCGACATCAAGGCCTCGAGCCGGCTCGAGGAGAACATCGGCGTTCCGATGAGCACCTACCTGTACACGACGTCGTTGATGCACTGTATGACGGTGTCGCTGGCGTTGGGCGGCGCCGGACTGGGCACCGCCTGGGGCACGCAGCTGGCCGTTTCGATGCTCGGCGACGCGGGATTCGACGACGTGCGGGTGGCCGAGATCGAGTCGGACCCGATCAACAACTACTACATCGCCAGGAAGTGATGGCGGCCCTCGACGCTCTTGCCGACTGGCCGGTCGAGGCCGCCGCCGCCGCGGTGATCGGGCCCGGCGGCGTGCTGGCCAGTCACGGCGACACCGAGCGGGTGTTCGAGCTGGCCTCGGTGACCAAGCCGCTGGCCGCGCGGGCCGTGCAGGTTGCCCTCGAGGAAGGTGCGCTCGACCTCGAGACGGCCGCCGGCCCGCCCGGCGCGACCGTCCGCCACCTGCTGGCCCACACGTCGGGCCTGTCGATGCACTCCGAGCAGGTGCTGGCCGCACCGGGAACCCGCCGCATCTACTCCAACCAGGGCTTCACGGTGCTGGGTCAGACGGTGGAGCAAGAGACCGGCATCGAGTTTGCGCGCTACCTGATCGAGGCGGTGTGCGAACCGCTGGGCATGGCGGCCACCCAGCTGGAAGGCGGTGCGGTGGCCGCCGGTTTCGGGGCGAGGTCGACGGTGGCGGATCTGGCGGTGTTCGCGGGAGACCTGCTGAGGCCGGTGACGGTCTCCGAAGGCCTGCACGCCGAGGCGACGACGGTGCAGTTTCCCGGTCTGGACGGCGTTCTGCCCGGTTACGGGGTGCAACGGCCCAACGATTGGGGCCTGGGATTCGAGCTCCGGGACACGAAATGCCCGCACTGGACGGGCGCGCGCAATTCGGCGCGAACCTACGGCCATTTTGGCCAAGCAGGCGGTTTCATCTGGGCGGATCCCGAAAAAGAGCTGGCGCTGGTGGTGCTCACGGACCGCGATTTCGGGGACTGGGCGTTGCGGCCGTGGCCGGCGATTTCCGACGCCGTGATAGCCGAGTACAGCTAGTGGGAAATGCACACTAGCGCAACAGGGGTATCACAAGGCACAATAGACACGCAGGACACATAAAAAATTGAAGATTTCGCGCACGCTGCGCTGTTTTGCCGGTCCACAGGTCGTTGGGGAAGACGTCCCTCGTGGAACCGAAGGAGCAGCAAATGCGAGCGTCGAATCAATTCGCCGACGTGACGACCGGCGTGGTGTACGTGCACGCTTCGCCCGCGGCGGTTTGCCCGCATGTCGAGTGGGCGTTGTCGTCGACCCTGGGTGCCAAGGCGAATCTGACCTGGACGCCCCAGCCGGCGATGCCCGGTCAGCTGCGCGCGGTCACCAACTGGGTCGGGCCGGTGGGCACCGGCGCCAAGCTGGCCAACGCGCTACGGTCCTGGTCCGTGCTGCGCTTCGAGGTCACCGAGGACCCCAGCCCCGGCGTCGACGGCCACCGATTCAGCCACACCCCGCAACTCGGCCTGTGGAGCGGGGCGATGAGCGCCAACGGCGACGTCATGGTCGGGGAGATGCGGCTGCGGTCGATGATGGCCCAGGGCGCCGACACCCTGGCCGCCGAATTGGACTCGGTGCTGGGCACCGCCTGGGATGAGGCGCTCGAGGCCTACCGCGACGGCGGTGACGTCGGCGAGGTGACCTGGCTTAGCCGGGGGGTCGGCTAGTCGAGAGGCGGCGGGTTCACGCGGCCTCTCTGGAAGCACTGGACGACTCTGGAAAGCGCCAGCACATCCGCTAGCGTGTTCGAACACACGCGCTAATGGTCCCCAGCGACCGGGCCCTATCGCGGGGCCGGACGCAGAATCTGCAGAGCGCCCGGCACCACCGAGATCTCGGCCGGTAGCGCGCAGGCGAAGTCGCCGTCGGCGTAGACGTTGATGCCGGGGCACTCGACGTGAATGGACTTGGCCCGCGCCGTGCTCACCTCGTCGAGCTGGACGTGGGTCCCTTTCATCACGGTGGGGAACAGGCGGACCAGTTTGGCGCGGGACGCCTCGTGCACCATCGTGATGTCCAGCAGGCCGTCGGTGTGATCAGCCCCCGGGCAGATCTGCATCCCCCCGCCGTAGCTGCGGGTGTTGCCGAAGGCGGCCAGCGTGATGTCGGCGTCGAGCTGCTGGGTGCCGTCGAGCACCAAGCGAAATGGCAAGAGCCGCAATTGAGACAGTTCGGCGAGCATCGCGACGTAATACCGCAGCCGCCCATGCGGCCAGCTCATCCGGTTGGCGCGATCGGTGACCAGCGAGTCGAAGCCGGTGGCCGCCACGGTGCCGAACCACTTTTGGGTGCCGCCGTCATCCCGAATCAGGCCCAGGTCAATGGATTCCGTGCAGCCGTCGATGACGATGTCCGCGGCGGCCTCCGCGTCTTTGGTGGGGATGCCGAATTCTCGCGCGTGGTCGTTGCCGGTGCCGGCCGGGATCACGCCCAACGGAATGTCGGTGCCGGCCATCACCTGCAGGGCGTTGGAGACGACGCCGTCGCCGCCGGTCACCATCACCGCGTCGGTGCCCTTCTCCATAGCCGCGCCGACGAGATGGCGCGCGTCTTGTGCGTCGTCACCGATGATCTCGACGACCTCCACACCCCGGCGGTGTAGCCGCGCGATCGCGAGTTGGGCGGCGCGTACCGCGGCGCCGTGCCCCGACACCGGGTTGGTCAGCGCGATCACCTTGCCGATTTCGCGGCGGCGCAGTGATGTCACGGAATCAGCTTGCCGGGATTGAGGATTCCGGCCGGATCCAATGTCGCCTTGACCGCGCGTAGCACCTGCACTCCCAGCTCGCCTATCTCGTCGCGCATCCAGGGCCGGTGGTCGACGCCGACCGCATGGTGGTGGGTGATGGTCCCGCCGGTGGCCATGATGGCATCCGCCGCGGCCTTTTTGGCGGCTTGCCATTGCTCGACCGGATTGCCCCGCTGGCCGGCGACGACGGTGAAGTACAACGACGCGCCGGTGGGATAGACGTGCGAGATGTGGCACATCACCAGAGCCGGCGTGCCGGTCTCGGCGAGTGCATCGATAAGTGCCTGAGTCACGGCGGCTTTCAGGGCGGGAATGTTCGACCAGTCGGTGGCCGTCTCCAGCGTTTCGCACAGGGCGCCGGCCGCGAGCAGCGAATCGCGCAGGTACGGCGCGCCGAAGCGGCCGCGTTCCCAGGCCTGCGCCGGTCCTTCGCCCAGTGAGGTTCCGCCTTGGGCCGCCAGCAGTGCGCTGGTTTCGGCGTGCCGGCTGTCGACGTGTTCCTCGGTGCCCTCGAACACGGTGATGCCCAAACATCCGCCGGTGATCTGGGATTCGCCGATCGCTTCGGTGGTGGCCAGGTTGACTCCCGTCTCGGCCTCGTCGGAGAGCCGAATGACGGTGGGGCCGGTGGCATTCTGGGTGACGGCGCGTAAGGCCGCGGCCCCGGTCTCGAAGTCGGGGAACGACCACGCCTCGTAGCGGACGGCTTCCGGCGCGCGGTGCACGCGGAGCCGCACCTGGGTGATGACGCCCAGCGTGCCCTCCGAGCCGATCAACAGCTGACGCAGGTCCGGGCCGGCGGCCGATTCCGGTGCGCGACCGAGATCCATGATGCCCACCGGCGTGACCACGCGTAGGCCCCGCACCATGTCGTTGAACCGGCCGTAGCCCGCCGAGTCCTGCCCGGAGGAGCGGGTTGCGGCGAAGCCGCCGATGGTGGCGTACTCGAAGCTCTGCGGGAAATGGCCGAGCGAAAAACCTTGTGCGCCAAGGAGTCTCTCGGCGTCCGGCCCCGTGACCCCGGCCCCGAAAACGGCCTGGCCGGAGACCTCGTCCAGCGAGATCAGCGAATCGAAACGGCGCAGGTCCAGCGAGACGACGGCGGAGAACCCCGTGCGAATGGGATTGAGCCCACCGACCACGCTGGTGCCCCCGCCGAAGGGTACGACGGCGATGCGACGCTCCGAGCAGTAGCGCAGGACGCCGGACACGGTTTCGTCGTCGCCGGGCAACAGCACGGCGTCGGGCGCATCCTGCGGGCCGCGCTCTTTGCGGTTGAGCAAGTCGATGGTGGATTTGCCGCCCGCGTGCAGCAGCCGATCGGCGTCGGCGGTGCGGCAATACTCGGCGCCGACGAGGGCGGCGAGCGCTTCGGAATCCGCCTGCGACAACGCCGACGGGCGCAGTTGCACCTGGCCGGATCGCAGTTCGGCCGTGCGGGACCCCTCGACCCCCACGGCCTGCTGCAGCAATGACCTGATCCCCTCCGAGAGCGGCTTGGCCGCCGCGGGATCGCCCCACGCGTTCCATTTCATCGGCGGCAGGAGCCTCTGGGAATGCGTCATGCGTTACAGTATTACATATGTTGTCAATCCGTAACAGCGAGCTGGATACCGGAGAACGCATCCTCGCGGCCGCGGCCAGCTGTGTGGTGGATTTCGGCGTGGAGCGGGTGACGCTCGCCGAGATAGCCCGACGAGCGGGCGTCAGCAGGCCAACGGTGTATCGGCGGTGGCCGGACACGCAGTCGATCGTGGCGGCGCTGTTGACCCAGCACGTCACCGAGGTGATGCGCGACGCGCCGTTGTTGGGGGACGATCGCGAATCGCTTGTGCGGCAGGTCGTTATGGTGGCCAACCTCTTGCGTGCGGACCGATTGGTGATGTCGGTGCTGCACTCGGACCTCGCGTCGACCTATATCACCGAACGCCTGGGGACCAGCCAGCGGATGCTGATCGACGCCCTCGCCGCCCGGCTGCGGGCGGCCCAGCGGCACGGCAGCGTCCGGCTCGGCGATCCGGTCCAGATGGCGACCATGGTGCTGCTGATCGCGCAGTCGACCATCCAGTCGGCCCGGATCGTCGAGCCGATGCTCGACGCAGACGCGCTGGCCGCCGAACTCGCCTACTCGCTGAACGGATATCTGTCGTGATAGCTGATCCGACCGCCCTGAACGCCGCGCGGCGCGCCGCCGACCTGACCGCACTCGCCGACGGTGAGCCACTGGACGTCGTGGTGATTGGCGGTGGCATCACCGGTGCCGGGATCGCGCTCGATGCCGCGGCGCGCGGGCTGCGGGTGGCGCTGGTGGAGAAACACGATCTGGCCTTCGGGACCAGCCGGTGGAGTTCCAAGCTCGTCCATGGCGGCCTGCGCTACCTGGCAACGGGCAACGTGGGCATCGCCCGGCGCAGCGCCATCGAGCGCGGAATCCTGATGACGCGCAACGCGCCCCACCTGGTTCATGCCATGCCGCAGGTGGTGCCGCTGCTGCCGTCGATGAGTCCGGGCAAGCGGGCCCTGGTGCGGGGCGGCTTCCTGGCCGGTGACGCGCTGCGGTTTCTTGCCGGCACGCCGGCCTCGACACTACCGCGCTCACAACGGATTTCGGCGCAACGCGTCGTGGCGATGGCGCCGACCGTACGGCGGGACGGCTTGGACGGCGGCCTGCTGGCCTACGACGGTCAACTGGTCGACGACGCCCGCCTGGTCACCGCCGTCGCCCGCACCGCGGCGCAGCACGGCGCCCGAATCCTGACCCACGTGTCGGCCTCGCGGGCCACCGGCACCTCGGTGCGGCTGACCGACATGCGCGGCGGTGAGTCGTTCGACATCGCGGCGGGCGCGGTCATCAACGCGGCCGGGGTGTGGGCGGGCGAGATCGACGGCTCGTTGCGGTTGCGGCCGAGTCGCGGCACCCATCTGATCTTCGATGCCCAGTCCTTCGGCAATCCGACTGCGGCGCTGACGATTCCGATTCCGGGTGAGCTGAACCGCTTCGTCTTCGCCATGCCCGAACAACTGGGCCGGGTCTATCTGGGGCTGACCGACGAGGCGGCCCCCGGTCCCATTCCGGATGTGCCCGAACCGTCGGTCGACGAGATCACCTTCCTGCTCGACACGGTCAACACCGCACTGGGCACCGCGCTCACCGCCACCGATGTGATCGGCGCCTACGCCGGGCTGCGCCCACTGATCGACACCGGCGAGGGCCGCACCGCCGACGTCTCGCGTGAACACGCCGTCGTGGAATCGGCGTCCGGGGTGATCAGCGTGATCGGCGGCAAGCTGACCGAGTACCGCCACATGGCACAGGACGTGCTGGATCGCGCCGTGCGGGTGCGGCGACTGCGCGCCGCCAAATGCCGAACCCGCAACTTGCCGCTGATCGGGGCGCCGGCCAATCCCGGTGTGATCGCGGAGTCCGGCGTCGGGTTGCCGGCTTCGCTGGTGCAGCGCTTCGGCGCCGAGGCGCCCAAGGTGGTTGCCACCGCGGCCTGCGAGCGAGCGACCGCGCCGGTCGCGGACGGAATCGATGTCAGCCGAGCGGAATTCGAATACGCGATAACGCATGAGGGCGCGCTGGATGTCTCCGACATCCTCGAGCGGCGCACGCGGATCGGGTTGGTAGCGCGGGATCGGGGGCGAGTGGCCGCCGTGGCCGAGGAGTTTGTGGCGCGCTTCGGCTAGGGCGGCCGCCCGATGGCTTCCCGCCACGCCGCCGGGTATTGATAGTTACTATCTTATGATAGGGACTGTCATTTTATGGGGTGCTAGTGGAGGGAGGGCCGATGACCATCCGAGTCCCGGTGTTGATTGTGGGCGCCGGCGTTGGTGGCCTGGCTACGTCGGCGCTGCTGGCCCAACACGGCATCCATTCACTGCTGGTCGAGAAGCGGCCGGAGATCTTCCTGTACCCCAAGGCCCGCAACCTGAGTTTCCGAAGCTCGGAGATCCTGCGCGGCCTCGGCCTTCGGGACGAGGTGCGGGCGGCCGCGGAGCACGTCTCGACCGTGGTGGTCCGGCCCACGCTCAACAGCACCATGCAAGAGCCGGCGCTCGACGTCGGCGCGATCTTCGCCGGCCTGGACACGCTCAGCCCCGAGCCGGCGGCGCAGTATTGCCCACAGAGCCGGCTCGAGCCGATTTTGATCGACGCGGCGCGGCGAGCCGGCAGCGAGGTGCGCTACGGCACACAGTTGTCCTCGTTCGAGCTGGACGACACCGGCGTCACCGCGGTGGTGTGTGACGTCGACTCGGGGGAGTCGCAGACCGTCCGCGCCGACTATCTCGTCGGCGCCGACGGCGTGCACAGCCCGATCCGTAAAACGTTGGGCATCAGCACATCCGGGTATGGCGCGCTGCCGATCTATGTCGTCTTCATCTACTTCCGGGCCCCGTGGCGCCGCTTCATCCCGGAGCTGCACGACGGTGATGGCGTGCAGGTCAAAAACGACGATGTGGACGGCATATTCCTGGTCGCCGAGGGTGATCTCGGCATGTTCATCACCACCTACTTTCCCGGCGAGGGCGAGTCGGCCGAACAGTTCACCCCGCAGCGCTGCCGCGAGCTGCTCACCAAGGCGATCGGGGAGCGGATAGACATCGACATCATCGAGGTCGCGGCGTGGCAGCCCTACGAGCAGGTGGCCGATCAATTCGATTGTGGGCGAGCGTTTCTCGTCGGTGATTCGGCGCACACCATGCCGCCGTTCAAGGCCGGGGGAGCCAACACCGCCATCCAGAGTGCACATAATCTGGCCTGGAAACTCGCCGCCGTCCTGCACGGCACGGCCGCACCCGAGCTATTGGCGACCTACCACGCCGAGCGTCATCCGGTGGGCCGATTCGCCGCGCGCCAATCGCTCACCGGGCCGTCGATGGCCCTGCTGCGGCCGGGCCGTGACGCTCCGCAACTACCGGCCGACGAAGAATGCTCGATGTTCACCCTGCTCATCGGATACCGGTACCGCTCGGCGGCGGTCGCGACGAGCGACGCGGAAGGCGGCGGCCTGGTGGACGAGTTACGAGCGCAGCCGGGCACGCGGCTGCCGCACGTCTGGGTGCGTGACGGGGTGTCGACGCTCGACCTGCTGGGGCCCCAATTCACCGTGCTGTCCGGCGACGAGCGATGGTGTGCGGCAGCGGCTTCGGCGTCGCTGGCGGCGCATCGCTGCTACAACGACGCGTGGGCGGCGATCACCGGCCTGGCGCCGGAAGGGGCGCTGCTGATCCGTCCGGACGATTTCGTCGGATGGCGCGCCGAGCGACTCCCCGCCGACCCCGAAGGGGAACTGCGGCAAGCGCTTTCGACGATCCTGGGCCCGCCACCTACGCGAGCGGAAGCGGACTGCGATTTTGCCCGCTAATTTTCGCAGTGCCCTTACGCTCGCGGGCCGAGAAATTACAGCGGGATGTTCTTGTGACGGCCGCGGCGCGCGGGCGCCTGGGCCAGCGCCTCGGTGAGCTTGCTGCGGGTGTGCGACGGGTCGATCTTCTCGTCGACCACGCCGATCTCGATGGCGCTGTCCACGCCGCCCGCGATCCGCTCGTGCTCGGCGGCCAGCTGGTCGTGCAGCGCTTCGCGCTCGTGATCGGCCGCGGCGGCCAGCTTCTTCTTGTGCAGGATGCCGACGGCCGCCTTGGCGCCCATCACCGCCACCTCGGCGTCCGGCCACGCGTACACCTTGGTGGCGTTCAGCGACCGGGAGTTCATCGCAATGTAGGCCCCGCCGTAGGTTTTACGGGTCACCAGCGTGACACGCGGAACGGTGCACTCACCGAACGCGTGCAACAGCTTGGCGCCGCGGCGCACCACGCCGCCCCACTCCTGGTCAACGCCGGGCAGGTAGCCGGGCACGTCGACGATCACCACCAGCGGAATACCGAACGCGTCGCACAGGCGCACGAAACGCGCTGCCTTCTCGGCGCTTTCGGAGTTCAGGCAGCCGCCCAGGCGCAACGGATTGTTGGCCAGCACGCCGACCGTGCGGCCGGACAGCCGGCCCAGGCCGATCACCATCGACGGCGCCCAATTGGCCTGGAACTCGTCGAACGGCGTCTCGTCGTCGAGGATCGCGGTCACGATCGGGCGCACGTCATAGGCCCGCCGTGCCGACTCGGGCAGCAGCGCGTGGATGTCGGTGTCACCGGCCTCGGCCTTGTTCCGGTCGAAATGCCCCTGCTGGCAGAACAACCCGACCAACCGGCGACCTCGCTCATAGGCGTCGAGCTCGTCGTCGGCGACGATGTGGCACACCCCGGACTTCTTGTGGTGGGTCTCCGGGCCACCCAGCGAGCACATGTCCACGTCCTCGCCGGTGACGCTGCGCACCACGTCGGGCCCGGTGACGAAAACCCGGCTGTCCGGTGCCATCACGATGACGTCGGTCAGGGCCGGCCCGTAGGCGGCGCCGCCGGCCGCGAAGCCGACGACCACCGAGATCTGCGGGATGTAGCCGGACGCCCGGATCATCGCCTCGAAGACCAGGCCCACCGCGTGCAGGGCCTTCACCCCCTCGGCCAGCCGGGCACCGCCGGAGTGCCAGATGCCCACGATCGGGCTCTGCTCCTCGATGGCGGTGTCGTAGGCGTTGACGATGTGCGTGCAGCCCTCGATGCCCATGGCACCGCCCATCACGGTGCCGTCGGTGCAGAACGCAATGGTGCGTACACCGTTCACGGTCCCCGCGGCGGCCAGCACGCCGGAGCGATCGCGCTCGTGCAACAGCTCGACGGTGTCGTCGTCGAAGAAATTGCTCAGGCGCAACAGCGGGTCGCGAGGGTCGAGCGACTCGCCAACCGTCTCGGGGGCCGTGATAGTCATCGCAGGTCTCCTGATATTCGGTGTTGCTCGGTTCAGTACCGCCCGAAGGCGATGGCCACGTTGTGTCCGCCGAAGCCGAACGAGTTGTTGATGGCGTACTCGTAGTTGCCGGGGCGTGGTTTGCCGGCCACGACGTCCAGGTCGATTTCGGGGTCGAGGTTTTCCAGGTTGAGTGTGGGCGGGACGACCTGGTCGCGTAGGGCGAGCACGGTCAGGATGGATTCCACGGCGCCGACCGCGCCCACCGAGTGGCCCAGGGCGGCCTTGGGGGCGTAGACGGCGGCGTTGCCGCCGTGGGGGCCCAGGGCGTTGTTGATGGCCTTGGCCTCGGCGACGTCACCGACGGAGGTGCCGGTGGCGTGGGCGTTGACGTGGCCGATGTCAGACGGGCTCAGGCCGGCGAGTTGGATGGCGCGGCTCATGGCGTGGCCGGCGCGTTCGCCGTTGGGGTCCGGGGCGACCATGTGGTAGCCGTCGGAGGTGATGCTGGCGCCCATGATGCGGGCCAGGATGTTGGCGCCGCGGGCCTTGGCGTGTTCTTCGGTTTCGATGACCATCAGCGCGCCGGCCTCGCCGAAGACGAATCCGGTGCGGTCGCGGTCGAACGGGCGACAGGCCCCTACCGGGTCGTCGTTTTTGGTCGACATCACGATGCGCATCTGGGCGAACGCCGCGATCGGCACCGCCTCGATACGGGTTTCCACACCACCGCAGATGGCGATGTCGGCCTCGCCGAAGACGATGTTGCGCCAGGCCTGCGCGATCCCCTCGGAGCCCGACGCGCACGCCGACACCGGCGTGATCACCCCGGCTTTGGCCTGGCGCTCCAGGCCCACCGCCGCCGAGGCGCCGTTGGGCATGTACTTCTGCACCCCGAGCGGAGAGACGGCCTTCATGCCGCGAGCGCGCATGTCGTCGTAGCTGAAGACCATCTCTTCCGACGACCCCAGGCCGGTGCCGATGGACACCATCAGGCGGTTGGGGTCGACCTCGGGTGAGCCGGCGTTCTCCCAGACCCGCCGGCCCAGAATGGTGGACATCCGCTGCAGATAACCCGTCCGACGCAGCTCGATACGGGTCATTTGGCTGTCGAATTCCTCCAACAGGTGTCCGCCGATGCGCACCGGCAGGTCGAACTCCTCGACGAATGGATCCTCGAGTTTGCGGATACCACTTTGGCTGTCCAGCAACAGCTTCCAGGTGTTCTCGGCGTCAGTAGCCAACGCGGTCGTCATGGCAACGCCAGTGACGACCACGTTCGGGAGCGTTTTCCCGGTAACCAGCTCTGTCATGGGTCTTGCGAACGTTCCTTCCATGTTGTCCGGCTCCTCCGCGGGCCTGCTGCGGCCCGCGTCGTCGCCGGACGTAGTACTCAGTACCGCCCGAAGGCGAGTGCCACGTTGTGGCCACCGAATCCGAACGAGTTGTTGATCGCGTATTGGAAATCGCCGTAGCGAGGTTCGCCCGCGACTACATCCAGATCGATTTCGGGATCGGGTGTTTCGTAGTTGAGTGTTGGCGGTATCACGCCGTCCCGAAGGCTCAATACCGTGAGGACAGATTCCAGAGCCCCGACGGCACCGATGGAGTGCCCCAGGGCCGACTTCGGTGCGTACACCGCCGCTTGCTCGCAGCCGGCGACCCGGATGGCGTTCGCCTCGGCGGTGTCACCGATCGGCGTTGCCGTCCCGTGCGCGTTGACGTGGTCAATGTCCTTGGGGGACAGGCCAGCCAACTCGAGCGACCGTTGCATCGCCCGGCCGGCGCGCACGCCGTCCGCCGCGGGCGCCACCATGTGGAACGCGTCCGACGTGATGCCGGCACCCATCAACCGGGCCAGCGGCTGGGCGCCGCGGGCCTTGGCGTGATCCTCGGTCTCGATGATCATCAGGGCCCCGGCCTCGCCGAACACGAACCCGTCGCGGTCCTTGTCGAACGGCCGTGACGCACGCTCGGGCTCGTCGTTGCGAGTGGACATGGCCCGCATCATGGAGAACGCCGCGATCGGCAGCGCCTCGATGGGACCCTCGACCCCGCCGCAGACGGCGAAATCGGCGTCACCCATTGCGATCTGGCGCCACGCGTGCGCGATCGCCTCCGAGCCGGACGAGCACGCCGACACCGGGGTGATGACCCCGGCGCGGGCGCCCAGCTGCAATCCCACCACCGCCGCGGCGCCGTTGGGCATGATCATCTGCACCGCGAGCGGCGACACCTTGCGGGGGCCGCCCTCGTTCATCAGGTCGTAGCTCTCCACGATCCTTTCGGCGCCACCGAGCCCGGTGCCGACCACGACCGAGAACCGGTCGGGGTCGACCTCCGGGCTGCCGGCCGACTCCCAGAGCTGAGTGCTGAGCAACTTCGCCAGCCGCTGGACGTAGGACATGCGCCGCAAGTCGAGCCTGCTCATGTGCTCGTCGATGGGCTCCTTGAGGTGTCCACCGATCTTGACGGGCAGGTCCCACTTGGTGATGAACTCGTCTTCGAGGACGTGGATGCCGCTTTCGCCGGCCAACAAACCCTTCCACGTGCTCTCGATGTCCGGCGCGATCGACGTCGTCGCCGTGACGGCGGTTACCACAACGTTGGGGTAACCGCCATTAGCAGTGGAAGGCTTGCTCACTTGCTGTCCGCTTCCAGCCTCGACTTGACGTTGGCGACCGCCTCGGGGTTCTCGGTCTCCAGCTTGGCGCGCAGCGCCTCGGCAGCCTCGGGGTTCTCTTCCTCGAGCTTCTGGATGTAGGAGACGACGTCACCAACGGTGCGCAGACCGGCGAGGTCCTCGTCGGGGATCTTGACGCCGTACTTGTCCTCGGTCTGCACGGCGATCTCGACCATCGACAGCGAGTCGATGTCCAGGTCGTCGACGAACGACTTCTCCGGGGTGACCTCGGAGGGCTCGATACCGGTCACCTCTTCGATGATCTCGGCGATACCGGCGATGATTTCTTCCTGGCTGACAGCCACAGCTTTCTTCCCTTCGTAATGTGTTGCGTGTTAGTCGAATTGACGTGATATGCGGTTGTACTGGTTGTGCAACTGGCCGAGCTGGCTTTAGAGCTCGGCCAAAGCGTCCAGGTCTGCGGGCGACTTGACGGCACGAGCCGTAACCCCCCGAAGTTCTCGTTTGGCGATACCGGTGAGCGTGCCCGCGGGAGGGAACTCCACGGCCGCAGTGACTTCCAGGTCACGCAGCGTCGCGGTGCACAGGTCCCAGCGCACCGGCTGGGTCAGTTGAGCGACCAGCGCCTCCATCGCCGCGGCCGCCGACGCGACCGGCTTGCCGTCGCGGTTGGACAGCAGCGTGGCGGTGGGCTCGGACGTCTGGACGGCGGCCGCCGCGGCGGCATAGCCGTCGAGCGCCGACGCCATGTACTTGGTGTGGAACGCTCCGGCCACCCCGAGCGCGCGCACCCGGGCCTTTGCCGGCGGGTCCTCGGCCAGCTTCTCCAGCGCGGTCAGCGGGCCGGCGGCGACGATCTGCCCGGCGGCGTTGCGGTTGGCGGGGAACAGGTCGAGCTGCTCGAGGCGGGCCAACACCTCGCCCTCGTCGCCACCGAGCACCGCGGACATGCCGGTCGGCTCGACGGCGCAAGCCTTGGCCATCTCGGCGCCGCGGGTGGCGGCCAGCGCGACGGCGTCGTCGGCGGCGATCACGCCCGCGATCGCGTAGGCGGCGATCTCTCCGACGGAGTGGCCGGCGACGACCAGTTCCGCGTCCGACAGCAGGCCGCGCTTGGCCAGCTCCTGGTGGGCCAGCAGCGTGGCGGCCACCACCAGCGGCTGGGTGACCGCGGTGTCGGTGATCTCTTCGGTCGATGCGGTGGTGCCCAGGCGCACGAGGTCGAGGCCACTGGCCTTGGACCACAGCGCCAACTGGTCAGCGGCGCCGGCGAGCTCCAGCCATGGCGAGAGCATCCCCTCGGTCTGCGAACCCTGTCCGGGCGCAAGCAATGCAATCACGTGTTTAAGAGAACACTGTGGAAACGGTTTTGGCGGGTGTAACAGATTATGAACCTCGTCTTAGGTTTTTGTGTACACCCTACAAAACGGCTCCGTAAGCTACGGGTTTGATATCGTGCCGCGACCTGTTGCCTGGGTCACTATCTCCCGAATTGCCCCGCCACGGCCGCTTTGACCGGCAGTGGAACCGCGGGCATAGCGTTGTTGGCGGCGCCAGGTGGGGCGGCGGGGTAGTTGAGCTGGCCGACCGTCGCCGCTACTCGCAGCACATATGCATCACGGGGCTGCATGGGATCGCGGCCGGTGAAGTCGGTGATCCGCCTGAGCCGGTAGCGCACGGTGTTTGGATGAACGAACAACTTTCTGGCACACGCCTCAATAGCGCCGCCACAATCTAAGTAAGCGTCAAGAGTTTCGATCAGCGTCGGACCCGCGTCGGCCAGTGGGCCCATCACGTCGGTGTGCAGCGCCACGATGGCCGACGCATCGCCCATCAGGGCGCGTTCGGGCAGCAGCTCGCGGGCCGGCACGGGACGCGGCGCGCCGCGCCAGCCACCGACGGCGTTCATGCCGGAGATCGCCTCGCTGGCGCTGTGATAGGCCGCCGTCAGCATCGGCGCGGTGGGCCCGACGACGACCGGGCCGTCGGCGAACGCCACCAGCAGATCGCCCAGGAATTTGTCGGTCGGCGACAATTGGCCGGACACGATCGCGACCAGCCAGGTGCCGTGCACGTCGGTGAGGGCCGCGCGCCCGTGCTGTGCGGCGATGTCGCGGACGCGCTGGCTGGCCCGTTCGCTGTCGTCGGGACCGGTGGATCCGTCACGCCCGGGGGCCGGGGTGCCGACCACGACCGTGGCCGGCGCGGTGGTGTCCCAGTTCAGCGCCGCGGCGCGGGACAGCAGCTCCGGACCCGTGTCGCCGCGGACCACCGCGTCGACGACGCTGGCCTCCATCCGGCTGTCCCACGTCCCGCGCGCCTCGGCCGCGTTCGCGTAGGCGGTGGCGGCGGTGAACGCCAGGTCGCGGCTGTACTTCAGGATGCCGACGGTCAGCGCCGTCAGCTGCTCCTCGGAGCGGGCCAGCAGCGGGACGACCTCCTCGAAGAAGTCCATGGTCACGCGCGCCATGTCGACGCTGTGGCGCAACGCGATGCGGCGGGCGAGGTCCTGGGGCACCAGTTCGAAGGCCTGCGCGGTGTGGCTGACGTTGCTGTGCGGGTCTTGCATCCACTCGGCGAAGTTGTTGATCGCCGTCTGCACCACCAGCGCCATGCTGGCCCGCTGCGACGCTTCCAGGTCGGCGAAGAACGGCAACCGATCGCCCATGACCGAGACCGCCTCGGTGGCCAGCCGGCCGGAGTACTGCTTCAGCCGCCGCAGTACCGACTCCGGCACCGTGTCGAGCAGCTCCAGCGGCGATCGGGGCTGCTTGGCGAACGGACCGGCGAAGGGGTTGTCATTCACCCCTAAAACCTACGCGACTTTTCTGGAAGTTTCCGCCAAAGGCGGGGCGTGGCGTTGGGCATCTGGCTTGTGTGCCCGGCTGGCCGGGCGTTCAGTGCGCCGCGCCCGGCCAGCCGGGCCGTCGGCGCTCCTAGCTGCGAGTTACAGGCAGAGTCAGGCCACCCCGGGGTCGGAGGTCTGTTCCGGGGCAGCCTGCACATCGTCGATTTTGTACTGGCGGGCGGCCGCGGCCGGCACCGACGGGTCGATCTCGCCGTCGCGCGCCAGCGCCTCGAGCACCGCGACCACCTGCGACTCGGCGTCGGTGTTGAAGTACCGCCGCGCCGCCGGCCGGGTGTCGGAGAAGCCGAACCCGTCGGTGCCCAGGGTGACGAAGGTGCCCGGCACCCAGGGCCGGATCTGCTCGGGGACGGCGCGCATCCAGTCCGAGACGGCGACCACCGGGCCGCTGATGTTCGACAGCGCCTGGGTGACGTACGGGACACCGGCCGGCCGCTCCGGGTGCCGCAGCCTCGCCCTGTCGACGGCCACGCCGTCGCGGTTCAGCTCGCCCCAACTGGTCACCGACCACACGTCGGCGGCAACGTCCCACTCCGCGGCCAGCATCTCGGCCGCCTTCAGCGCCGAGGGCATCGCCACCCCCGAGGCCAGGATCTGCGCCTTGTTGGCCCGCTGTTCGGTGGCGACGTGGTAGCGGTAGAGGCCCCGCAAGACGCCCTCGGGATCGAAGTTCTCCGGCTCGGGCGGCTGCACGTACGGCTCGTTGTAGATGGTGATGTAGAAGAACACGTCCTCCGGGTTGTCCCCGAACATCCGCGCCAGCCCGCTTTCCACGATGTAGGCGATTTCGTAGGCGAAGGCCGGGTCGTAGGCGACCACCGCGGGGTTGGTGCTGGCCAGCAGCAGCGAGTGACCGTCGGCGTGTTGCAGCCCTTCGCCGGTCAGCGTGGTGCGCCCCGCGGTGGCTCCGAGCAAGAACCCGCGCGCCATTTGGTCTGCGGCGGCCCACAATCCGTCGCCGGTGCGCTGGAAGCCGAACATCGAATAGAAGATGTAGATCGGGATCATCGGCTCGTTGTGGGTGGCATACGACGTGCCCGCCGCGATGAACGATCCCACGGACCCGGCTTCGTTGATGCCCTCGTGCAGGATGTGCCCCGCTTCGCTTTCCTTATAGGCCAGCATCAGCTCGGCGTCCACGGCGGTGTACAGCTGGCCGTTGCGGTTGTAGATCTTCAACGACGGGAACCACGAGTCCATGCCGAAGGTGCGCGCCTCGTCGGGAATGATCGGCACGATCCGCGGTCCAACTTCTTTGTCCCGCAACACTTCTTTGAAGGTCCGCACCGTCGCCATGGTGGTGGCGACCTCCTGGGTTCCCGACCCCTTCTTCAGCGCGGCGTAGGTCTCGCGCCCGGGCAGCCGCAACGCCTTGGCCTTCGTCCGCCGCTCGGGCAAGAACCCGCCGAGGGTGCGCCGGCGGTCGACCATGTAGCGGATCTCCTCGGCGTCCGAGCCGGGGTGGTAGTAGGGCGGCAGGTAGGGGTCCTCTTCGAGCTGCGCGTCGCTGATCGGAATCCGGATCGCGTCGCGGAAGTCCTTAAGATCTTGCAGCGCAAGCTTTTTCATCTGATGCGTCGCGTTGCGGCCCTGGAAATGCGCACCCAGCGAGTAGCCCTTGATGGTCTTGGCCAGGATCACCGTGGGCTGACCCTTGTGGTCGACGGCGGCGCGATAGGCGGCGTAGACCTTGCGATAGTCGTGGCCGCCGCGCTTGAGGTTCCAGATTTCGGAATCGCTCATGTTCTCCACGAGGGCCTTGGTGCGCGGATCGCGGCCGAAGAAGTGGTCGCGCACGTAGGCGCCGTCGTTGGCCTTGTACGTCTGGTAGTCCCCGTCCGGGGTGGTGTTCATCAGGTTCACCAACGCGCCGTCGCGGTCGGCGTGCAGCAGGGCGTCCCATTCGCGGCCCCAGACCACCTTGATGACGTTCCAGCCGGCGCCGCGGAAGAACGACTCCAGCTCCTGGATGATCTTGCCGTTGCCGCGCACCGGGCCGTCGAGGCGCTGCAGGTTGCAGTTGACGACGAACGTCAGGTTGTCCAGGCCCTCCAGCGCCGCGACGTGCGCCAGGCCGCGGCTTTCGGGCTCGTCCATCTCGCCGTCACCCAAAAAGCACCACACGTGCTGGTCGGAGGTGTCCTTGATGCCGCGGTCGTGCAGGTAGTGGTTGAACCGCGCCTGGTAGATGGCGTTGAGCGGGCCCAGACCCATCGACACCGTGGGGAATTCCCAGAAGTCGGGCATCAGCCGCGGGTGCGGGTAGGAGGGCAGCCCGCCGGCGGCGTGGCTGTGCTCCTGCCGGAAGCCGTCCATCCGGTCGGCGGTGAGCCGGCCCTCCAGGAAGGCGCGCGCGTAAATGCCCGGCGACGCGTGGCCCTGAATGAACACCTGGTCGCCGCCGCCGGGGTGCGATTTGCCGCGGAAGAAGTGGTTGAAGCCGACCTCGTACAGCGCCGCGGACGAGGCGTAGGTCGAAATATGCCCGCCCACACCGACTCCCGGGCGCTGGGCGCGGTGCACCATGATCGCGGCGTTCCACCGGATCCACGCCCGGTAGCGCCGCTCGACGTCCTCGTCGCCGGGGAACCACGGCTCCAGCTCGGTCGGAATCGTGTTGACGTAGTCGGTGGAGGTCAGCGACGGGATGGCGACGCGCTGCTCGCCGGCCCGCTCCAGCAATCGCAGCATCAGGTAACGCGCCCGCGACGGGCCGGAGCGCTCCAGCAGTTCATCGAAGGACTCCAGCCACTCCGACGTCTCTTCGGGATCGATGTCGGGAAGGTAGGAGGCCACCCCCTCGCGGATCACCCGAACGCGGTCGGGTTCGGTTGCGCCGTTGGGGTTTGTGGCCAGATCGTGGCGCACGAACTCAGTTGTCAACGCACTACTCCTGTTGTTGGCGGAATGTGTGCCGTAACGGGTGGGTCGCACCCTGCCCACCATCGTGCCGCACCGGCGTTGCGCGCGGATAGCCGACGTCGGGTAGCCGGCTGGGCGTCAGCCGGCGAACACCAAGTCCGGCGGGTCTGGGGCAAGCACAGGGGTCACCCGGTAACGTCAGCCTTGTGCTCATCCGGTGGCGTGCCGTCCCTCAGACGCAGGTGGGGGACTTCCCCCGGCGCGGGGCTTTGGCCCTCGGTTGTCTCGCGGTGGCGCTGATGGGCATCGTGGGATGCACCTCCGTCACCAACGGCACGGCAACGCCCGACACCAAGGTGGCTCCGGCCTACCGGCAGTCGGTGTCGGCGTCGGTGTCCGCGTCGTCGGCGACGTCGAGCGTCCGCGAATCCCAGCGGCAGCAATCGCTGACCACCAAGGCGGTTCGCACCGCCTGCGCCACACTGATCACCACCAGCAAGAACGCGATCGACAAGACCAACGAATTCGTCAAGGCGTTCAACGCGGGCCGGGGCACCGGACCGACCGAGGGCCCGGCCATCGACGCCCTCAACGACAGCGCCACCACGGTGGGCAACAGCTTCAGCGACGCGATGTCGCAGCAGATCAAGGACGCGTTCAACGCCTACATCGACGCCGCCCGCGCCGTGGCCAACGCCATTGGGACGCACGCGGGGACGTCGGAATTCAACAAACGGGTCGACCAACTCAACGACACGAAAAAGAACGCAGTAAAACTGTGCCTGGCAACCTGATGATGCGGAAGTATGGACCGAGTTCTGGCTGTGCGACGATAATCGCGAATCGCACAGCGTTCGGACGTTGAAGGAGGCTCCACGGTGGTCGCGGCGGATCACGCCCCGAGCTACGCTCGCAAACTGGGCATCCAACCCGACCATGTTGTCCAGGAGTGGGGCTGGGACGAAGACACCGATGACGAGATCCGCGCCGCGGTCGAGGAAGCCTGCGGCAGTGACCTACTCGACGAGGACACCGACGAGGTAGTCGACGTCGTACTGCTGTGGTGGCGAGACGGTGACGGCGACCTGGTGGACACCCTGATGGACGCGATCACTGCGCTGGCCGAAGACGGCGTGATCTGGGTGCTGACCCCGAAGACCGGCAAGCCGGGCCACGTTCTGCCCGCCGAAATCGCCGAGGCCGCACCCACCGCCGGTTTGATGCCGACCTCGTCGGTGAACCTGGGCGACTGGAGCGCCAGCCGGTTGGTACAGCCCAAATCCCGGGCCGGGAAGCGTTGATGCTGTCCGTCGGCACCCCCGCCCCGGATTTCACATTGCGCGACCAGAACCAGCAGCGAGTCACGCTGAGCTCCTACCGGAACGCCAAGAACGTGCTGCTGGTGTTCTTCCCGCTGGCGTTCACCGGGATCTGCCAGGGCGAGCTGGATCAGTTGCGTGACCATCTGCCCGATTTCGAGAACGACGACAGCGCCACGCTGGCCATCTCGGTGGGACCGCCGCCCACGCACCGGGTCTGGGCGCTGGACAGCGGCTTCACCTTTCCGGTGCTGTCGGACTTCTGGCCGCACGGTGCGGTCAGCCAGAGCTATGGCGTGTTCAACGAGGACGCCGGCTACTCCAACCGCGGGACTTTCGTGGTCGACCGGTCCGGGATCATCCGCTTCGCCGAGATGAAGCAGCCGGGCGAGTCGCGCGACCAGCGGCTCTGGACCGACGCCCTGGCGGCGTTGCGGTCCTGAGAGGGCCTGATTTTGGGGAGTTGGCCGTCGGGCGGGTAGCCTGCCCGCAGCAACGGGCGCGTAGCTCAGTGGTAGAGCTCTGGTTTTACACACCAGCGGTCGGCGGTTCGATACCGTCCGCGCCCACGCGATTTGGCCGGCGGCACATACGCGTCAGGCGCGTGCGGCGCGGACCTTGTTGACGAAGGCGGCTCCGAACGCCTTGGCCGAGTAGGGGTCCTGGCCGGTGATCAGCTCGCGATCCTCGACGACCTTGCTGCCCATCGGCAGGACCGTCTGTTCGACGTGGGCGCCGCGAGACCTCAACAGTTCGGTCGGGTCATCCTTCAGGCGCCCCTTGAAGCGGCGCGCTAACGGGACCGTCGACAACATCGTGTCGACGCCGGTCTTGAAGCAGGTCATCCGGTAATCCGCATAGGTCCAGCGACCGTCGATGGTGGGCGCCGCGGCGAGCGCGGCAGGAGCGTGACAGATCAGGCCGGTGGGGCGCCGGGCGTCGTGGAAGTGCCGGACCAGCGCGCCGAAGTCGTCGTTGAGCGAGTCGTCGGCAAAGGCGTCGCGGTGCAGCAGGTCGACCAAGGGCGCATGGCCGCCCGGCACGAACATGGCGTCAAAGCCGTCCAGGCGCTGGGCGTCGTGGCTGATCTCTTCGAGTTTGGCCGGGGCGGCCAGGCCGAGTTCGAGCAGCTCGCGATAGCTGCTCAGGGCGGCGTCACGCCTTTTCCGGGAGCCGGCGAAGTACATCAGGCTGCACGAGGTGCCATCGATGGCCGGCGCCCGCGCGCCCGGGGTGGCGAACGCAAGCTCGAAGCCGGCCCGACGCATCGCGTCGGTCGGTTCGATCAGCTCACCGAGGTAGGTGCCGGTCAGCTCGCTGCGGCCGTTCCGTAGCGGAATCCGGTCGGCCGCGGACACCACCACCAGTACTCGGGGCGCCGTCGTCGTTGCCATGGGGCAGCGATACCCCCAGCGCGGGCGCGACAATCGCCGGCGGGCAGTTACGACCGCTAAGCCCAGTCGGGCCGGGGCGCGTGCCCCGACAGCCAGGACCGGCTGCCCGCGTGCACGGCGGCGTGCACCGCTCGGGCGATCCGGGCGCCGAACGTCGACCGTGGCCCACCGAACGGCTCCGCCGCCCCGTCGCTGGAGCAGTGCACGACGACCGCGTCCGAGGCGGTGCCGGTGGCGCGTATCCCGGCCTCGTGCAACGCCTGCACCTTCGCCTCCGTGGCGGTGGCGACGGCGTTGACCAGCGCCGCCTCGGAGAGCCGCACCGGCACCGCGACGACGATGTTGATCGTGCCCACCCGGTACGGCGCCTCGCGGCGGAAGTGGTGATCGGGCGCCGCGGCCCAGGCGGGGCTGGAGAGCCCGACGGTCGCCGTCGCATGCACGCCGCCGTCCGCGGCGAGGTGGTGGCGGGTCACGTCGACCGCGGTGAGCAACCCGCACCCGGCGCCGTCCAGCCCGAGCGCGGCGCCGATCTCGGTCAGGTGGTGTTCCGGGTCGGTCCGGTCGTAATCCAATGGGACCGTTGCGTTGACGAGCCAATCCCGAGCGCCGATACCGCCGCCGAGCGGGCCCGACGAGATGCACATTCGCGGCTCGGCGAATCGCCAGACGAGGACCGGGATCGACCGCCTCTGCTCCACCCGTGCGGCCAGCCTGGGTTCCATGGCTACATCCTCGCGTGCCAAGGCGCGCCCGGTTCGCCGGGGGAAGGCCCCGCGCGTCGCCGGTGTCACCGTCAGCGGCACTATGAACGCGTGAAACCGTTCCGCATCGACGTTTCCGACGAGGTCCTCGACGACTTGCGAGCGCGGCTGGCCCGCACGCGCTGGCCCGAGGCCGAATGCGTGGACGACTGGAGCCAGGGCGTGCCGCTGGCCTACACCCGCGACCTGGCCGACTACTGGGCCAACGACTACGACTGGCGCTCGCGGGAGGCCGCGCTCAACCGCTTCGATCAGTTCACCACCGAAATCGACGGGCTGGACATCCATTTCGTCCACCAGCGCTCGCCGCACGCCGACGCCTTCCCGCTGGTGATCACGCACGGCTGGCCGGGCTCGATCGTGGAGTTTCACAAGGTGATCGAGCCGTTGACCAACCCCGCGTCCGGCCGTGCCAAGGACGCCTTCCACGTCGTGTGTCCGTCGCTGCCCGGCTACGGCTTCTCCGGAAAACCCACCGACACCGGCTGGGGCGTGGAAAGGATCGCCGAGGCCTGGGAAACGCTGATGCTGCGCCTGGGCTACGACCGCTACGGCGCCCAGGGTGGTGACTGGGGTGCCGCGGTCACGACCCAAATCGGCCGCAATGTCGGCCACTGCGTGGCGATCCACCTCAACATGCCGGTCGGCCGGCCCACCAAGGAGGCGCTGACCAACCCGACCGAGGAGGAGCAGCGAGCGCTGGCCGGGTTGGCCAATCACCGAAAGTGGGGCACCGGCTATTCCAAGCAGCAGTCCACCCGGCCGCAAACCCTGGGCTACGGCCTGGCCGATTCGCCCGTGGGGCAGCTGGCCTGGATCGTCGAAAAGTTCTGGGACTGGGCAGATTGCCACGGGCACCCCGAGAATGCGCTCAGCCGTGACGAGCTGCTCGACAACGTGATGGTCTATTGGGTGACCAATACCGCCGCGTCCTCGGCCCGCCTGTACTGGGAGAGCTTCGCGGTGTGGGGCGGCGGCGATCGAGTCGAATTGCCCACGGGCGTAGCGGCATTCCCCGGGGAGCTACTCAAGGCGCCACGCAGCTGGTGCGAGCCGGTCTACAACATCACCCATTGGACGGACATGCCACGCGGCGGGCATTTCGCGGCATTCGAACAACCGGAGCTGTTCGTCGAGGACCTGCGCGCGTTCTTCGCAACGGTGCGCTGAGCCGGTCAGCCGGGCGGGGCGAAGAACTCCAGCGCGATGCCGTCGGGGTCGCGAAAACTCAACCCCGAGCCATAGGGCGCATCCACGATGCCGCCGTGCTCGATGCCCAGCTTGCCCAGCCGGGTGACCCAGTTTTCCAGCTCGGCGCGGCTGGCGCAGCCGAAGCCGACGTGGTCGAGCCCGACGCGGTGTTCGCTGAACTGCTCGTCGGGCGCCGGTCGGTCGTGCTGGTGAATGCCGAATATGGTGCCGCCGTCGAGCATCCACACCTGGTGGTGAAAGCCGGCGTCAGTGTGCTCGTCGAGGATCGGGTCGGCGCCGAGCAGGCTGCGATACCACGGGCCGCTGATCGCGATGTCGCGCACCGTGACCGCGACGTGGTTGAGCGCTGGAAAGGTCATGGCTGGCTACGCTAGTCCGCTTTGCGGGGTGCGCCGACCATCGGGCCGCTGGCCGAGTGGCCGGCGCGGCACCGGTGACCAGCGATGCTTCGTCGCCCCCACATCCGGTCGGGCACTTGTCGCCGCAACGGCCTCATGGATTCAGTGTGAGACGCTGCCGGGGTGGTTGTGACGCGGACCCGGATCGCGGGCGTGATGATCGGCTACCTGGCCGACCGTGCGCTGGGCGACCCGCGACGGGGCCATCCGGTCGCGCTGTTCGGCCAAGCCGCCGCCGCGCTGGAACGCGTGACCTACCGCGACAGCCGGCTTGCCGGCGCGGTCCATGTCGGCGTGCTGATTTCGGCGGTCGGCCTGCTCGGGCTGGCGGTGCAACGCGGCGCCGGGCGTCGGGGCCGGGGGTGGTCGATCGCGGCGACCGCCGCGGCCACCTGGGTGGCGGTGGGGGGAACCTCGCTGGTGCGCACCGGCCTAGAGATGTCGGAGCTGCTGGAACGCGGCGACGTCGAGGCCGCCCGCGGGCTGCTGCCGTCGCTGTGTGGGCGTGATCCGGCGTCGTTGGACGCCGCGGGCCTGACGCGCGCGTCGCTGGAATCGATCGCCGAGAACACCTCCGACGCCCAGGTGGCGCCGCTGCTGTGCGCGGCGGCCGGCGGGGTGCCCGCGGTGCTGGTGTATCGCGGCGTCAACACCCTGGATTCGATGATCGGGTATCGCTCGCCGCGCTATCTCCGATTCGGTTGGGCTGCAGCGAGATTGGATGACGTCAGCAACTACGTCGGCGCGCGGGCGACCGCGTCGCTGACGGTGCTGTTGGCGCCCCTGGTGGGCGGATCACCGTCCGGTGCGGCGCGGGCCTGGCGCCGGGACGCCGGCCGTCATCCCAGCCCCAACGCTGGCGTCGTCGAGGCGGCCTTCGCCGGGGCGCTGGGCGTGCGCCTGGGCGGTCCCACCCAATACCGCCATGAGCTGCAGATACGGCCCACACTCGGCGACGGCCGGGAACCGACGGTGACCGACCTGCGGCGCGCGGTGATGCTGTCGTCGCTGGTGCAGGCGGGCGCCGCGGCGCTCGCCGAGCTGGCGCTTTCGCTGGCGGGCTACCGCCGCCGGCCGTAGCGGTCGGCCAGTTTGGCCTCCACCGTTTGCGGCGCGGGCGCCGTCTCGGCGGCGGGGGCGGCCCGCTGTTGCTTCTCCTGGCGGCGGGCCCGGAGCTCAGAGTAGGCGAAATAGCCCAACCCGATCGGGGCCAGGATGCCGAACGCGATCCATTGGATGCCGTAGGACAGGAACGGGCCGGCGTCCAGTGCGGGCACGCCGACCGCGCCGAGCCCGCCGGGCTGCCCGTCGATTAACTGCAGGTAGGACCCGGCCAGCGGGACCCTGGTGAGCACCGCGACCTGTTCGGTGTCGATTGAATACACCTGCTGCACACCGTCTCCCACGAACGGGTCCTTGTTCACGGCGGCGGGCTCGGAGTTGCGCAGCCGCGCTGTGATGGTCACCGTCTGCGTCGGGGGCGGGGGGATGGGCGGGACGTGCGACCCCTCCAGCGGCCGCACGTAGCCGCGGTTGACCAGCACCGTGGGCCCGCCGTCGACGACGAACGGCGCCAGCACCTCGAACGCCGGCTTCGAGTCGATCACCCGCAGGCGGGCCAGCACCTGCACGTCGGCCAGGTAGTGCCCGGTGGCGGTGACCTGGCGCCACTGCGCGCCCGGGGCTGCCGAATTCTGCTGTGGCAGCAGGGTTTTCAATGGGACAGGCGCGGTGTTCAGCGAGGATTCGATCTGATGGTTCTCCTGCGAGGTCCTGCTGTGCTTACCCAACTGCCAGGGCGCGAGCACCGTGAAGCACAGGTACGCGAAGGCGACCACCACCACCGCCAGCGCTATCCAGCCCGGACGCAGCAGAAAGGCGAACCGACGCATCACGGCGATCCGTTCTGCGCGAGCCGTTCATCGACCCAGTCATGCAGGCCGGGCAGCGCGGCCTCGATGACGGCGTAGACGCGTTCGAAGTCTTGTGCGTCGCCGTAGTAGGGATCGTCGACGTCGGGGGTGTGGGCGCCGGAGCGCGGATCGAAGGACCGCAGCATCCGGACGCGGTCGTCGTCGGCGCCGAGGTGCCGCAGCATTCGGGCGTGGTTGCGGTCCAGGGCGACCACCAGATCGGCACCCAGGTGCTCGGCGTCGACCTGCGCGGCGCGGTGCTCGCAGCTGTAGCCATGGGCGCGCAGCACGTCGGCGGCGCGCTCGTCGGCGCACTCGCCGACGTGCCAATTCCCGGTGCCGGCGCTGCTCACCCGCACCGCGTCGGCCAGGCCGCGGCGGCGCAGCTGATCGGCGAACATCTTCTCGGCCATCACCGAACGGCAGATGTTGCCGGTGCACACGAACGTCACGTGCAGCCGTTCACGCTCAGACACCCAGCGCCCTCCGTAGTTCGTCGATGGTCGAGGCGTGCAGCACGCCGGCCGCGGGCGACGCGTCCGCGAAGTCGGCCTTGCCGTAACCCCAGCCGACCACCACGGTGTCGATGCCGTGCGCGGCCGCGCCGTGCACGTCGTGGCTGCGGTCACCGACCATCAGCACCCGTTCGGGCAGCGGCTCGAGCTGCGACAGGGCGTGCGCCAGCACCTCGACCTTGGCCTTGCGTGCCCCGTCGGGACTCGCGCCGGCGATCACCTCGAAGTGCTGGTCGAGCCCGAAGTGGGCGAGGATGCGCCGCGCCGTCGTTTCCAGCTTCGAGGTGGCCACGGCCAGCCGGACACCGGCGGCGCGCAAGTCCGCCAGCAGCGCCTCGATCCCGTCGAAGAGCGCGTTCATCGCCCAGCCGCGGGAGCCGTACTCGGCGCGAAAGGCCGCGATCGCCTCCTCGGTGTCATCGCCCAGCTGCATGGCCCGAAAGGTGTCGTCCATCGGCGGGCCGACGATCTGGGCAACCAGGTCGCCGGGCGGCACGGGCGCGCCGATGTGGTCCAGCGCATGCAGGAAGCTGGCGACGATCCCCTCCGCGGAATCGGTCAGGGTGCCGTCGAGATCGAAGATCACCAGCTGCGCCCCTGGCGCCTGGGGATCGGCGGACGTTGTGCCTGTCACCTCACCATTGTCCTCGATGGGTGCGATCGGGCGTGACGGTGATGCCGGTGTACGTCCGGGCGACCCGCGCGGCGCACTAGTGTTTCACGGATGGCGAGTCTGAACCTGAGCCCGCCTGCGGCGCGCTACCACGGCGATCAGGCCGTCGCGCCCGGGATGCTCGATTTCGCCGTCAACGTTCGACACGGCCAACCGCCGCAGTGGCTGCTGCGCCGGCTGGCCGAGCGGCTGCCCGACCTGGCGCGCTATCCGAGCCGAGAGGACGCGCATCGGGCGCAGGACGCCGCGGCCCAGCGACACGGCCGGACCCGCGACGAGGTGTTGCCGCTGGCCGGGGTGGCCGAGGCGTTCGCCCTGCTGGGCAACCTGCGCCCGCAGCGGGCGGCGATCATCGCCCCGGCATTCACCGAGCCGGCCGTCGCGCTGACCGCGGCCGGGGTGCCGGTGCACCACGTGGTGCTGGAGCCGCCGTTCGGCTTGGCCGGCGCGATCGTTCCCGACGACGCCGACCTCGTCGTGGTGGGGAATCCGACCAACCCCACCTCGGTGCTGCACACCCGCGAGCAACTGCTGGCGTTGCGCCGGCCCGGGCGGATCCTGGTGGTCGACGAGGCGTTCGCGGACTCGATTCCCGGCGAGCCGGAATCGCTTGCCGGCGACGCGCTGCCCGACGTGCTGGTGCTGCGCAGCCTGACCAAGACCTGGGCGCTGGCCGGGCTGCGGGTGGGCTACGCGCTAGGTTCCCCGGAGGTGCTGGCGCGGCTGACCGCCCAGCGGGCGCACTGGCCGGTGGGGACGTTGCAGCTGACGGCCATCGCGCAGTGTTGTGGCCGGCAGGCGGTCGCCGACGCGGCGGCCGGGGCGGCCCGACTGGGGCAGCTGCGCGCCGAGATGGTGGCCGGGCTGGCCTCGGTGGGCGCCGACGTGGTCGACGGTTCGGCTCCGTTCGTGCTGTTCCGCACGCCGGAGGCCGTTCAATTACGAAAACGACTGCATGACAGGGGGATTGCCATCCGTCGCTGTGACACATTCGTCGGCCTGGACGAGCGGTACCTGCGCGCCGCGGTGCGCCGCGAGTGGCCGTTGCTGGTACAGGCGATCGCGGGGGCTGACCGGTGAGCGTGAAGCTGGCCGACGTCATCGCGGTGCTCGACGAGGCCTACCCGCCGCGGCTGGCCGAGTCCTGGGATTCGGTGGGGCTGGTGTGCGGGGACCCCAACGACGAGCTGCGGTCGGTGACCGTCGCGGTCGACGCCACGCCGGAGGTGGTCGACGAAGTTCCCGACGCCGGCCTGCTGCTGGCCCATCACCCGTTGCTGTTGCGCGGCGTGGACACCGTGGCGGCCAGCAACCCCAAGGGCGCGCTGGTGCACCGGCTGATCCGGACCGGACGCTCGCTGTTCACCGCACACACCAACGCCGACTCCGCCTGCCCGGGAGTGTCCGACGCGCTGGCCGCGGCCCTGGGCCTTGACGTCGAGGCCGTGCTCGAGCCGGCGACGGACGCACCCGAGCTGGACAAGTGGGTGGTCTACGTGCCCGCCGAGAACGCCGACGCGGTGCGGGCGGCGGTGTTCGCGGCCGGCGCCGGACATATCGGTGACTATTCGCACTGCAGCTGGAGCGTCGGCGGCATCGGGCAGTTCCTGCCGCACGAAGGCGCCGCACCGGCGGTGGGCAGTGTGGGCAATGTCGAGCGGGTGGCCGAAGACCGGTTCGAGGTGGTCGCGCCCGCTCGTTCGCGGGCCGCGGTGCTGGCGGCGATGCGCGCCGCCCATCCCTACGAGGAGCCCGCCTTCGACATCTTCGCGCTGGTGCCCCCGCCCGGCGATACCGGGCTGGGCCGCGTCGCGACGCTGGCGCGTACGGAACCGTTGCGCGACTTCGTCTTTCGCGTGAGCTCGGCGCTGCCGCGCACCTCGTGGGGGGTGCGGGCGGCGGGGGACCCCGACATGCCGGTCTCGCGGGTCGCCGTCTGCGGCGGCGCCGGGGATTCGTTGCTGGCCGCCGCGGCCCGTGCGGGCGTGCAGGCTTTCGTGACGGCCGATCTGCGGCACCACCCGGCCGACGAGCACCGGCGGGCCTCCGAGGTGGCTTTGATCGATGTGGCACATTGGGCAAGTGAATTCCCCTGGTGTGAACAGGCCGCCGGCCTGCTGCGGTCGCGTTTCGGTGCGGAGCTTCCCGTGCGAGTGAGCTCGATTCGCACCGACCCTTGGAACGTCGAGCACGGGGATGAGAGTTCATGAAAGCCGAAGTGGCGCAGCAGCGTTCCCTACTCGAGTTGTCGAAACTCGATGCCGAACTGTCCCGCATCGCACACCGGGCCACGCATCTGCCGGAGCAACAGGCCTGCGAGCGGTTGCAGGCGGAATACGAGGCCGCCGGTGACCGGCTGGCCGCCGTGCGCATCGCCGTGGAAGACATCGACGCCCACGTGGCGCGGCTCGAGGCGGAGATCGACGCGGTGCGCCAGCGCGAAGACCGCGACCGCTCGCTGCTGCAGTCGGGAACGACCGACGCCAAACAACTCTCGGACCTCCAGCACGAGCTGGAGACCCTGCAGCGTCGTCAAACCAGCCTGGAGGACTCGCTGCTGGAGGTGATGGAACGTCGCGAGGAGCTGCAATCCCAGCTCGACGGTGAGCAGCAGACGCTGGCGTCACTGGAGGCCGAAATGGCCAGCGCGCGCGGGGCTCTCGATGCCGCGGTCGCCGAGCTCAGCGAGGCCCGCGAGCTTCAGTCGTCGCGGCGTGACTCGCTGAGCGCCGCACTGGATCCGGCGCTGTCCGCCCTGTACGAACGCCAGCGTGCCGGGGGAGGCCCGGGCGCCGGGCAGCTGCTGGGCCGTCGGTGCGGGGCCTGCCGGCTCGAGATCGACCGCGGCGAGCTGTCCCGCATCTCGGCCGCCGCCGAGGACGAGGTGGTGCGCTGCCCGGAATGCGGTGCGATCCTGCTGCGGGTCAAGGGTTTTGATCAGTGAAGGTCATCATCGAGGCCGACGGTGGATCGCGCGGCAACCCCGGACCGGCCGGATACGGCGCGGTGGTGTGGGACCAGGACCGCACGACCGTGCTCGCCGAGGCCAAGCGGGCCATCGGCCGGGCAACCAACAACGTTGCCGAATACCGAGGTCTGATAGCCGGTTTGGACGACGCGCTGAATTTGGGCGCCACCGAGGCCGCGGTGTACCTGGATTCCAAGCTGCTGGTGGAACAGATGTCCGGACGGTGGAAGGTCAAGCACCCCGACCTGATCGAGCTGCACAACCAGGCCCGAACCCGCGCGGCGCGGTTCGCGCGGATCAGCTACTCATGGATCCCCCGCGAGCGCAACACCCACGCCGATCGGTTGGCCAACGAGGCGATGGACGCCGCGGCCGAGGCTGTGACGGAACCGCCCGAGCCGGCGCCAAAGCCTGAGCCGACGCCGCAACCCGAACCGGCCGAGCCCGTGGCGGCGCCGTCCCCGTCCGCGCCCGGCTGGACCGGCGCGCGTGGCACCCCGACCCGGCTGCTGTTGCTGCGGCATGGCCAGACCGAGCTGTCGGTGGACCGGCGCTATTCGGGGCGCGGTAACCCGGCGCTGACCGAGCTGGGGCGCCGGCAGGCCGACGCGGCGGCGCGTTATCTGGCGCAGCGCGGCGGCATTTCGGCGGTCTTCGCCTCGCCGTTGCAACGGGCCTATGACACCGCGGCGGCCGCCGCCAAGGCGCTGGGGCTGGACGTCACCGTCGACGACGACTTGATCGAGACCGACTTCGGGGCCTGGGAGGGGCTGACGTTCGCCGAGGCGGCCGAGCGCGACCCCGAACTGCACGGCCGGTGGCTGCGTGACACCAGCACCGCCCCGCCGGGCGGGGAGAGCTTCGACGCGGTGGCCGATCGGGTGTCGACGGCTCGTGACCGGATCGTCGCGGCCCAGCAGGGCACGACGGTGCTGGTGGTCTCGCACGTGACACCCATCAAGATGCTGCTGCGCGAGGCGCTGGACGCCGGGCCCGGCATCCTGTACCGGTTGCACCTCGACCTCGCGTCGCTGAGCATCGCCGAATTCTATTCCGACGGAGCGTCTTCGGTGCGCCTGGTCAACCAGACGGCGTACCTGTAAACGTCACCCCTGCTCTTGGTTGAGTCGCGGGATCAGGCCACCGGCCAACACATCCTTGACTTGCCGTGGCGACAGTCGATGCCGCACCGCGAATGACGATTCCTTGCTGACATTGTCGACCTGCAGGACATCTTCTTTATCGATCGCGTCCAGATCCTGGAAGCGGAGGGTGTCATCCTGGTCGATCGAGTCGTAGTCGTCGGGATTTTCGAATTCGAGCGCCAAAACTCCATAGTTGGCCAGGTTTTGCCAGTGGATGCGTGCGAAGGACTTGGCGACGACGACCCGCAACCCGAGGTAGCGCGGTGCGATCGCGGCGTGCTCACGTGAGGAGCCTTGGCCGTAGTTCTCCCCGGCGACAATGACGTGCCCACCCTCACCGGCCTGTTGGGCCCGCTCGGGGTAGGAGTCGTCGATCCGGGTGAAGCTGAACATCGCCAGCTTCGGGATGTTGGATCGAAGCGGAAGCGCCTGCACGCCGGCCGGAGAGATCTCGTCGGTGGACACGTTGTCGCCGACCTTGAGCAGCACCGGTGCCTCGAGTTCGTCCGGCAGCGGCGACAACTCGGGCAGGCTGGAGATGTTGGGGCCCTTGACCGGTTCGACACTTTTCGCCTCCTCGGCGTCCAGCGGGGGGACCAGCATTGCGGTATTGACGGAATTGTGTTCGGGCAGATCGAGTTTCGGATACTCCATCTGCACCTCTGCTGCCCAGTCCCGCGGATCCGTGATCACGCCCGTCAGCGCCGATGCCGCCGCGGTCTCGGGCGAACACAGCCAGACCGCATCTTCCTTGGTGCCCGACCGGCCGGGGAAGTTGCGGGGCATCGTGCGCAGCGAGTTGCGCCCGACGGCCGGAGCCTGGCCCATGCCGATGCACCCCAAACAACCCGCCTGGTGGATGCGCGCGCCGGCCACCACCAGTTCCAGGGTGGCGCCCATCTTGGTCAGGTCGGCCAGGATCTCGCGCGACGTGGGATTGATGTCGAAGCTGACCTGTGGGGCGGTCTGGCGTCCCGCCACCATTGCTGCCGCGATCGCGAAATCGCGCAGCCCGGGGTTGGCGCTGGAACCGATCACCGCCTGGGCGATATCCTCTCCGGCCACTTCGCGGACCGGCACCACATTGCCCGGCGACGAAGGTTTGGCGATCAGCGGCTCGATCTGCGACAGGTCGATGGTGTCCTCGACGTCATAGCCCGCGCCTTCGTCGGCCAGCAGCTCCGTCCAGTCGTCCTCGCGTCCCTCCGCGCGCAGGAATTCGCGTACTGCTTCGTCGGAGGGAAACACCGTCGTCGTCGCGCCGAGTTCGGCCCCCATGTTGGCGATGACGTGGCGGTCCATTGCCGTCAGTGTCGTCACGCCGGGCCCGTGATACTCGATGATCCGGTTCACCCCGCCTTTGACGTCATAGCGGCGCAGCATCTCCAGGATCACGTCTTTGGCCGAACACCACTTGGGCAGTTCGCCTTCGAGCCGCACGCCCCACACCTCCGGCATGCGGATGTGCAGCGGTTGACCGGTTATGGCGAGCGCCACCTCGAGACCGCCGACGCCAATCGCCAGCATGCCCAGGGATCCGGCTGCCGGGGTGTGGGAGTCGGAGCCCACCATTGTCTTGCCGGGGATGCCGAAGCGCTGCATGTGGGTTGGGTGCGAGACTCCATTACCCGGTTTGGAGAACCACAGGCCGAAGCGTTGGGCCGCGGTACGCAGATACTCGTGGTCCTCGGCGTTCTTCTCGTCGCCCTGCAGCAGGTTGTGGTCCACATACTGCACGCTCACCTCGGTGCGGGCGCGGTCGAGCTCGAGCGCCTCGAGCTCCTGCATCACCAGCGTGCCTGTCGCATCCTGGGTGAGCGTCTGATCGATGCGGATCGCGATCTCTTCGCCCGGGAACATCTCCCCGGATTCCAGGTGCGAGCTGATGAGCTTGTGGGCGACGTTCATGGCCATATCCGGGGTTACCCCGTTTCGAGTTCGCCGGACACCTCGTGCGCAATGGTCTGATGCCGATCAGCTGTGCAGGTGGAGCCGCTCGCCGTGCGGGCCGAAGATGACGATGGCCTCCACCGGGCCGTCCACCACGCCGAACCAGTGCGGCGTCCACGTCGAGAACTCGACGGCCTGGCCGGGGTCGATGGTGAAGTCGCGCTCGCCCAGAATGAGCCGCATCCGCCCGGAAAGCACATACATCCAGTCCTGGCCCTCGTGCACCGGCAGCTCGGCGGGCGGGGTGCGGCGCCGCGCGCTGACCCGGACCTTGAAGGCGTGCAGGCCGCCGGCGGGGCCCTGCCGGGTCAGCGGCCAATAGGTGACGCCGTGGTGGGTGCGCGCGGCGCCGCGCACCCGCGGGTCGGGAGCCGGTGGCGCCTGCAACAGTTCGTCGGTGCTGACCGACAGGGCGCCGGCCAGCCGGGGTAGGTGATCCAACGCCAGCCGGCGCTTTCCGGATTCGAGACGGCTGAGCGTCGAGACGTCGATCCCGGCCCGCTCGCCGACCTCCTGCAGCGTCAGGCCGCGCTGCGCGCGCAGTTCCCGAAGCCGCTGGCGCACCAGGAGGTCGATGTCGGGGGTGGTTTTTGCCTGCATGGCAATTCAGCTTGGCAAATGTGGCACGGGGTAGGCAAGCTCGCGGTATGGAGAATTCGTGCAAACCTGATGATGCCGTGCAATTTTGGGAGGAGCGTTACCGCTCGGCGGAGCGGGTGTGGAGCGGACGGGTCAATCCCCGGCTGGCCGAGGTGGCCGCAGACCTGCCGGTGGGCCGGGCCCTCGACCTGGGCTGCGGGGAGGGGGCCGACGCCTTATGGTTGGCCGAGCGCGGGTGGCAGGTGGTGGCCGTGGACGTCTCGGCCACCGCGCTGCGCCGGGCGACCGAGGCCGCGTCGGCCCGGAATCTGCTCGCGTACATCCACTTTGCGCGCCATGATCTCAACGAAAGCTTCCCGGACGGGACCTTCGACCTGGTGTCCGCGCAATATCTGCACTCACCGGCCCGGCTGGAACGCGACGGGGTGCTGCAGCGGGCCGCCGAGCGGGTGAATCGCGGTGGCGTGCTGTTGATCGTCGACCACGGCGCGCCCCCGCCATGGGCGGAGCATCACGATCACCACTTCGCCGGGATCGAGGAGGTCCTCGGGTCGCTGGATCTCGACGCGCCGCGGTGGACGAGGCTGCGGACCGAGGCCGTCGAGCGCGAAATGGTCGGCCCGAACGGGGAACTCGGAACGATGGCCGACAACGTGATGGTCCTGCGACGAACCGGGTAGGACTGTTACGCCGCGTCGTGAAAGATCAGCCCCATCGCATAGCGCTCACCGGAGCGGACCACCGAGACGCCGTGGCGCACCGGCGCGGCGGACCAACCCCGTGCCGAGGGCACCGGCCGTTCCCGGGTGGTGAACACATACCCGTGTCCCTGCGGCAGTTGTGTTGCCATGCCGCGGGATTGGGCTCGCAGCCGTTGTTCGACGAGCAGGAATTCGCCGCCGGTGTAGTCGGTGTCGGGGTCGCTCAGGCTGATGACGACCTGGAGCGGGAAAACCAAGTCACCGTACAAATCTCGATGCAACGCATTCCAGTCGCCCGCACCGTATTTGAGCATCAGGGCGGTGGACCTGTGCTGGCCGGCGGCGTGGCAGGTCGCCAGCCAGTCGTCGAGGCTGTCCGGCCATGGTGCGTCGCGGCCGAGCTTGCCCCACCACTCGCGCGCTATCGGCAGCAGCCGGGGATACAGAGCCTGCTTGAGCGCCTCGATCGGTTCGGGGTAGGGCGTGTGGAAGTAGCGGTACTGTCCGGCGCCATAGCGTTTGGGCGCCATGTCGATGGTCGACCGGAACAGGCCGTCGTCGGCGTAGAGCTTGCGCAGCCGGGCCGCTTCGGTGGACGTGACCAGCCGCGGCAGCAGCGCGCCGCCGTACTCGTCGACCTCCGCGGCGATGGCATTCCAATCACCCGAGTCGACGCGCTTTTGCCATCGGTCCATCCGGTCCACGATAGAGCGGCGGGGACCATGGTTGCTGGCCCCGGCATGGGTGCAGGTAGTACCGTGGTTCGTCGCGGACGAGTTGGCCGGGCGGCCGCGGACCGTCGCAAGCGGTTCGAGGAAAGTCCGGACTTCACAGAGCGGGGTGATTGCTAACGGCAATCCGAGGTGACTCGCGGGAAAGTGCCACAGAAAACAGACCGCCACCCTCGCGGTGGTAAGGGTGAAACGGTGCGGTAAGAGCGCACCAGCATCCCGGGTGACCGGGGTGGCTCGGCAAACCCCACCCGAAGCAAGGCCAAGAAGGCCGCACCCAAGGTGTGGCCGCGCAGGCGTTCGAGGGTTGCTCGCCCGAGCCTGCGGGTAGGCCGCTCGAGGCACCCGGTGACGGTGTGTCCAGATGGATGGTCGCCGCCGCGCCGCCGTTGCTTATGCGCGGCGGCGGGGAACAGAATCCGGCTTACAGGCCAACTCGTCCGCCTTCTAATGCCCGGCTTTCCGGACCGCCTTGGCGAGTTCGCGCAGGGTGTCGTCGAGTTCGTCGCGGCAGCGGTCGGCCAGGTCGGCCTCCCGCTGATACAACAGTCCATAGGTGAAGGTGTCCTCGCCGGCGGCGTGCGCGGCTTCCGCCTCCTGACGCAGGTGCTCGCGGCTGACAACGCTGTCTTGATGATCGCCGAGCAGCGACTGGACCGCCTTGGCACGTTCGGACACCCCGGCCGCGCCGGTCGCCGAGGCGGTATAGCGAAGTCGCTTGGCGCGCTTGCGGATCCGATGGATCGCCTCGTCGCGGATGCGTTGGTCGTCCGGGTGCTCGCGGTCCACCTGGGCGGCGGCCTTCTGGGCCTTACGGACCTTCTTGTAGGCGGCGTCGATGGTCACCGGCGCCGGCGCCTCGGCGGTGGCCGCGCCGGGGATCTCGGCCACTATCAGGTCGAGGGAGTCGAGCAGGCGAAAGTATCGCTGCGAGCGCATCGCGATCAGCGACCGGCGCAGCCCGGTCTGGTAGCGCCGCTGCGCACCCCCGACCAGACGTTCGCGCACCGGCCCGCGCACCAATTCCGGTGCGAGCGAGTCCAAGTCGCTTTCGTATCGCTCGGCGAGCACCTCGGCGTCGCGCGCCACCCCCAAGATCCCGGCGAGCTCACGCAACTCGTCGAGCACCCAGCCGTCGTCGGGCAGCCCGAACGACTCCTGGTAGTCCCGCAGCAGGCTGCGCAACTTGCGGGTCGTCACCCGCATCTGGTGGATGGAGTCGTAGGCGTCGGCGCGCACCGCGCGGTCCCACACCAGGAGCTCACGCACCTGTTCGGCGATCGCGCGCTGCAGCGGATCTTCCGGCGGCGCAACGCCGTCGGCCGCCGGCGTGCTGCCCAGCACCCGCGCCAGCTTGGAGCCGTGACCCGCCGGTGCGGCGCCGGCGTCCAGCAGGCGGTTGCTCAACCGGTTCAGCAACTCGACGCCGGCCGTGCCGCTGGACAGCCCGCCGGCCTCCAGCAGCTCCAGCTCCCACTCGCGCCATTCCTGCTCGGTCGGCGCCTCGGCGTCGTCGGAGTCCTTCGTCGACCACGCGACGACATGGTCGTTGCTGAACTCGGCCAGCGCGGTGCCCGCGGCGTCGTAGAGCACCTGGCTCTCGCGGCGGGTGGTGATGCGCGCGACCGGCTGCAACGGCCGGTCGCGGACGATCGCCAACACCACGTCGGTCAGCTCGTCGGGCACGCTGTCGTTTGCGCCCGAGGCGTCCAGCGGTGTGCGCACCTCGGTGCGGGCGTCGGGTCCGGACGGCAGCTTCAGGTGCCACCCGGCATCGGTGCCACCGGTGCGGCGCCGCAGCGTTATCTTGTTGCGCGCCAAATCGTGTAGGGGCGTGTCGAAGTACGTCGCGTCCAGGGTTTGCATCGGCGACTTCTCGACGTGGGCCACCGCGGCGATCCCTTCGAACGAGGGCGACACGGTGGACTCGACCACGTCGAACTTGCGCTCGACCTCGAGATGACGCGAGGTCTGCGGCGCTTTTGCAGGCATCTTCGGCTCCACTGAGGGCGGGGCGGGCGCGTAGGGCACCCATAGCCTGCCATACCGAAAAGACGCTGCCGCCGCGGATCGGCCGGCGGCGGCCGCGGCTTACGGCGGCGGCGGAGGAGGGGCCGTCGTGTCGTCTTCGGGCAGCGACGCATACACCGCCGGCGGCGGGACATAGCGTTGAATGTTGTCGGCGATGTTGGTGCACCCACTCACCGAAATGCGCCGGCCCGCGCCCACGCACACCGTCGCCTCCACCCGACCGGCGGAATGGGCCGGACCAACAATGGCCGGAATCGCGGCCAAGCCCGAGAACGCCAGCAACGCGGCAAACCAGCGGCGCCGATTCATCTGCGGTCTCCTTCCAGCCACCCTGCATGCATTGTGCCGTCGAAGCGCGGCGGGCGGGCCGGGATCGAGGAATGGATCCGCATTTCCATGCGCCCGAATCCGCGCATGCGTGGCAAGAAAACCCCTTATGGTTTGCGGTACGAACGGCCGCGCCTGCGGACGCGAAGACGAAGGAGCGTTTCCATGGTGTCTGTTGTTCGCCCGGCGGCCCGGGTTGTGTCTGGCGCAATAGCGGCCGGCGCGGTCAGCGTGGCGATGCTTTTCACCACGGCCGGTTCGGCCGCCGCGGATTGGCCGGTGGACGATCCGGAACCGGCGCCCTCGTCGCAACCGAATTGCACGGCGGCCGACCTTGCCCAGGTGTCCTCGGGCGTCGCCGCGGCGACGTCGGCGTATCTGTTCACCCACCCGGACGTCAACGCGTACTTCACCAGTTTGAAGGGGCAGCCGCGCGACGACATGCGGGCGCAGCTGAAGCAGTACATGGACGCCAACCCGCAGACCCACGCCGACCTCGAGGGCATCCGCCAGCCGTTGACCGACTTTCAGAATCGGTGCCGCTGACCGAGCGCCGTCAGCCCGCCGGCGGTGGTGGCGGCGGCTGCAGGTGCATCGCCAGGTCGCCGCACTCGAGGATCGTCTGGATCTCGGTGTCGCGGAATGGCCGCCCGTCCGGGCCCAGCAGATCGTGAAACCACTCCTGCGGCATCGCCGGGTCCGGGTTCGGCTGGTCCCAGGAATCCCAGGGAAAGTAGGTCTGCGTCTTGCCGGCGACCAGTCCCCAGTTGAACGCGCCGACGCCTGCGCGCTTGGCGATGGGCAGGATGTCTTGCACCGTGCTGCCCAACGGCCGGGCCATGTACTCGGTGCACAAGATGGGCCGGCCCTGCGGTACGAGTTCGGCGATGCGGCTCTCGAACTCCGCCGACGCGGCATAGGAGTGAAAGGTGATGACGTCGGAGTTGTCGAGCTGGATGCCGCTGATGACGCTGCGGCGACCCGGGTCGGCCCACTGGCCGTGCCAGACGCCGCTGGTCAACGGCTGGCAGGGATCGACCAGCCGCGCCCACTCGAACACCTGGGGGAGTAGCCCCGCGACCAGGTCCACCTTGTCTTTGCGCTCGACCTTGGTGTAGGCATCGGCCGGGTTGTCCGGCTCGTTCCACAGGTCCCAACCCAGGACGCGGTCGTCGCTGCGGAACTGCGTCAGCACCCCGGTGACATAGCCGCGCATGGTGTGCAGGTAGCCACGATCGTCGAGGCGCGCCGCCCCCGGGCTCTGCACCCAGCCGGAGTTGTGGATGCCCGGTCGCGGCGCGCGCTGCGGGCCCGCCTGGGGGAACGGATCCCAGCACGAATCGAACAGGACGAACAGCGGTTTGATGCCGTGCCGTGCCGCGATGTCGACGAATTGGGCGAGGCGCCCCTGAAACCCGCGGGAATCCTGCGCCCAGAGCTGATCGTGCAGGAACACCCGTATCGCGTTGAACCCGTTGGTCCGCGCCCAGCCCAGTTCGGTGTCGATGCGCCGGGGGTCGAAGGTTTCGCGCTGGAACATCTCCAGCTGGTTGATGGCGTTGGAGGTGATGTAGTTCGCGCCGACCGGCCAGCCCTGCGCCTGATACCAGCGGTTGGCCCGCTCGGGTGACCACCGGGCCGCCTGCGGCGTGGTGCGGGGAGGTTGGGCGGACGCGCGCGGTGTCTGGGCCAAAGCCATGCCTCCTGCCACCAGCAGCGGCAACGTCAACACCGCTCGACGGTGCACGAAGTCACCGCGATTCCCCCGGTCGATGTGGTCCACCCCTGCTCGTCAGAGTTCGGTTGGTCTCTGCGGGCAATCGTACAGCGCTGTAGCGCAACGCTTTTCAGTGGTTGGGGTGTGACAGCGATAACGCCGCCGACCAGGCGTGCAGCGTGTGTGGTGAGGAATTCGCCGGGTGGATCTAAAAACAGTGCTCGTCGGCGGGGAAGGTTCCGCCGGCCACCTCTTGCGCATATTGCGTTGCGGCCCGGCGCAATTCCCCGCCGATGTCGGCGAACCGCTTGACGAAGCGGGCGGCCTTGCCGCTGCTCATGCCGGCCATGTCCTGCCACACCAGGACCTGGGCGTCGCAGTTGGGTCCGGCGCCGATCCCGACCGTGGGGATGGTCAGCTTGCCGGTGATCTGGGTGGCCAGCTCGGCGGGCACCATCTCCATGACGACGGCGAACGCGCCCGCCTCGGCGACGGCGATCGCGTCGTGCACGGTCTGCTCCGCGGCGTCACCGCGGCCCTGCACCCGGAATCCACCCAGGCCGTTCACGCTTTGCGGGGTGAACCCGATGTGCGCCATCACCGGGATGCCGGCGGCGGTCAGGCAGGCGATCTGCTCGGCGACCCGCTCGCCGCCCTCGAGCTTGACCGCGTGCGCGCCGCCCTCCTTCATGAAGCGGGTGGCGGCAGCCAGCGCGGCGGCTGGCCCGGCCTCGTAACTGCCGAACGGCAGGTCGGCGACGACCAACGCGTGCGGGGCACCTCGTACGACGCCGCGCACCAGCGGAATCAATTCGTCGATCGAGACGGGGACGGTGGTGTCATACCCGTACACCACGTTGGCCGCCGAGTCGCCGACCAGCAGGACCGGGATGCCGGCCTCGTCGAAAATGCGGGCGGTCGAATAGTCGTAGGCCGTCAGCATGGCCCACTTGTGGCCTTCGGCCTTCATCTTCTGCAGGTGATGGGTGCGAATCTTGGGCCGCGCCTTTTCGGGCTGCGCAGGCGGGTTGGCACCGTAAACGTTGTGCTCAGACATCATTGTCCCTAGTGGTGGTCGGTTCGATCCTCGTGGCCGATAAAGGTCCCCGGGTTCGTCTGACTAGTCGATTCTGCCATTTCTTTTGCGCAGTTGCACCGCCGCGGCGGTGTGACACATACCATGCTGCGCATGCGGCGGCTGAGTGGACTGGACGCCAGCTTCCTGTATCTCGAGACGTCGTCGCAGCCCCTGCATGTGTGCTCGATCATCGAACTGGACACCCCGACGGTGCCGGGCGGTTACGCCTGACCGGCTGCGCGACGCCCTGGCGCTGCGGCACGGACTGCCACCGGGACGGGCGGTTGGCGGTGATGACCAAGGTGCACCACGCCGGCGTCGACGGGGTGACCGGCGCGAGCCTGATGTCGCAGTTGTGCGCGACCGAGCCGTCTCGTCGGTGCTCGCCACGGTGCGACGGGCGCGCGACGGCCTCACCATGGCCCGTCCCTTCGCGGCGCCGCGGACCGCCGTCAACGCCAGAATCAGCGACCGCCGCAACGTCGCGTATGCCGAATTGGATCTCGACGACATCAAAACGGTAAAGAACCATTTCGACGTCAAAGTCAATGACGTCGTGATGGCCTTGGTTTCCGGTGTGCCGCGCCAATACCTGATCGACCGAAACGAAATGCCGAAGTCGTCGCTGGTGGCTTCGGTCCCGGTTTCGGTGCACGGCAAATCCGACCGGCCCGGCCGCAATCAGGTATCGGCGATGTTCTCCAGTTTGCATACCCAGATCGACGATCCTGTGGAACGCCTGAAAGCCATCGCCGAGGCGAATTCGATTGCCAAAGAACACAGTTCAGCTATCGGCGCGTCACTGCTGCAGGATTGGTCGCAATTCGCCGCGCCGGCGGTTTTCGGTATCGCGATGCGGTTGTGCGCCAGAACCCGGTGCACCGACAGCATGCCGGTGCACAATTTGGTCGTCTCCAACGTGCCCGGGCCGCAGGTTCCGCTGTACATGCTGGCTGGAGGTCAAATCGATGTACCCGTTGGGGCCGATTTTTCACGGCTCGGGGCTCAACATCGCCGCGATGTCGCTGCAGGGCAAACTCGACGTCGGGCTGGTCGCCTGCCCGGATCTGGTGCCGGACCTGTGGGAGATTGCCGACGAGTTCGCGGTGGGGCTCGAAGAGCTGCGCGCGCTGGCGCGGTAGCTTCGGCGGCGGTGCCGCTCATCCGGATCTCAGGTTTCCTCTGGCAGCATAGGTTGGCATGGGCCTGTCTCGCCGCGCCAAGATCGCGCGCACGCTGCTGATCTGGACGTCGATGGCTGCCGTCGCGCTGCTGCTCGCCGGCTGTGTCCGTGTGGTGGTGGGACGCGCCGTCATGGCCGGGCCGAAGCTGGGCCAGGCCGTGGAGTGGACGCCGTGCCGGGCGGCGAACCCGAAGGTCAAACTTCCGGCCGGTGCGCTGTGCGGCAAACTGGCCGTGCCGGTCGACTACGACCACCTTGACGGCGACGTGGCGACGCTGGCGATGATTCGTTTCCCCGCGACCGGGGACAAGATCGGCTCGCTGGTGATCAACCCCGGCGGACCGGGGGAGTCCGGCATCGAGGCGGCGCTGGGTGTCGTGCAGTCGTTGCCCAAGAAGGTTCGCGAACGCTTCGACCTGGTCGGCTTCGACCCCCGCGGGGTGGGGGCGTCGCGCCCGGCGGTGTGGTGCAACTCCGACGCCGACAACGACCGGCTGCGCACCGAGCCCAACGTCGACTACAGCCCGGCGGGTGTGGCGCACATGGAAGACGAGACCAAGCAGTTCGTCGGCCGCTGCATCGACAAGATGGGCAAGGATTTCCTGGCCAACGTCGGGACTGTCAACGTCGCACGCGATCTCGATGCCATCCGCGCGGCGCTCGGCGACGAGAAGCTGACCTACCTCGGCTACTCCTACGGCACCCGGATCGGTTCGGCGTACGCGGAGGCCTTCCCGCACAACGTGCGGGCGATGATCCTCGACGGAGCCGTCGACCCCAACGCCGATCAGATCGAGGCGGACTTGCGCCAGGCCAAGGGATTCCAGGACGCGTTCAACGACTACGCCGCCGAATGCGCCAAGCAGCCGACGTGCCCACTGGGGACCGATCCGGCCAAAGCCGTTGACGTCTACCACAGCCTGGTCGACCCGATGGTCGACCCGAACAACCCGATGGTGGGCCGGCCCGTCCCGACCAACGACCCGCGCGGCCTGGGCTACAGCGACGCGATCATCGGGACGATCATGGCGCTGTATTCGCCGAACCTGTGGCATCACCTGACCGACGGGCTGGCCGAGCTCGTCGACCACCACGGCGACACCCTGCTCGCCTTGGCGGACATGTACATGCGCCGCGACTCGCACGGCCACTACAGCAATGCCACCGACGCGCGGGTGGCGGTCAACTGCGTGGACCAGCCGCCAATCACCGACCGCGCCAAGGTGATTGACGAAGACCGCCGTTCCCGTGAGGTCGCGCCGTTCATGAGCTACGGCCAGTTCACCGGCAACGCGCCGCTGGGCACCTGCGCGTTCTGGCCGGTGCCGCCGACCAGCAAGCCGCACACCATTTCCGCGCCCGGCCTGGCGCCCACGGTGGTGGTGTCGACAACCCATGACCCGGCCACCCCGTACAAGGCCGGCGTCGATCTCGCCAACGAGCTGCGCAGCTCGCTGCTCACCTATGACGGCACCCAACACACGGTGGTGTTCCAGGGCGACGGCTGCATCGACAACTACGTGACGGCGTATCTGGTCAGTGGCTCCATCCCGCCGAGCGGCGCCAAGTGCTAGCCACCCGGTGACGCTGACGTCGAACGTGCACTCACGGCGGTGTTTTCGCCGATTCTTCGCCGTGAGTGCACGCTCGGCGAGGGCGCGGGCCACTTGAGAGCCGAGACCAAGGCGTAATCGTTTCGCGCTGTGACGGGTACCCGCGGCTGCAACGATGACAGCCATGTCGCGCCTGAGATCGTTGAGCTCGGCGCTGTTTTCATTCGGGCTGCTGCTCGGTGGCCCCTTCGTCGTCGCGTTGCCGGTGGCCGCGGCCACCCCCGAGCCCGGTGCCGGGCAGACGCCGGGCCCGAACCCGCCCTCGGCCGCGGTGCCGCAGGGTTGGGGGAGCTGTGGCCAATTCGTCAGTGACACAAGCGAAATCCCCACCGCGCAGTGCACCACCGTGTCGGTGCCGATCGACTACAACAATCCCGGCGGGGCGCAGGCCAAGCTGGCGGTGATCCGGATTCCGGCGTCCGGGCAGCGGGTCGGGTCGCTGCTGGTCAACCCCGGCGGCCCAGGCGGCTCGGCGGTCGACATGGTGGCCGCGATGGGCCCGGATTTGGAGAACTCTCCGATCCGGCGCAACTTCGATCTGGTCGGCTTCGACCCCAGGGGCGTCGGCCACTCGACGCCCGCGCTGCGCTGCCGCACCGACGCCGAGTTCGACGCCTACCGGCGCGAGCCGATGGTCGACTACAGCCCCGGCGGCGTCGCGCATATCGAGCAGCTCTACCGGCAACTGGCCCAGCAGTGCGTCAACCGGATGGGCGCGGCGTTTCTGGCCAACACCGGCACCGCCTCGGTCGCGCGTGACATGGACCTCGTGCGCCAGACGCTGGGCGACGACCAGATCAACTACCTGGGCTACAGCTACGGCACCGAGTTGGGCACCGCCTACCTGGAGAAGTTCAGCAATCACGTGCGCGCGATGGTGCTCGACGGCGCCATCGACCCGACCGTCGGGCCGATCGACGAGAACGTCAACCAAATGGCCGGATTCCAAACGGCTTTCAACGACTACGCCACCGACTGCGCGCGCTCACCAGGCTGCCCGCTGGGCACCGACCCGAGCCAATTCGTCAACCGCTACCACGCGCTGGTCAACCCGCTGGCCACCAGGCCCGGGAAAACCGCGGACCCGCGCGGCCTGAGCTACGCCGACGCGACCACCGGCACCATCAACGCGCTCTACACCCCGGCGCACTGGAAATACCTGACCAGCGGCCTGCTCGGCCTGGCCCGCGGCACCGACGCCGGCGACCTGTTGTTGCTCGCCGACGACTACGACGGGCGCGACAAGAACGGGCACTACGCCAACGACCAGGACGCGTTCAACGCGATCCGCTGCGTCGACGCGCCCAACCCGACGGATCAAGCCAGCTGGGTGAGCGCCGATCAGCGGATCCGGCAGGCCGCGCCGTTCCTGAGCTACGGGCAGTTCACCGGAAATGCTCCGCGCGATTTGTGCGCGCTGTGGCCGGTGCCGGCGACGTCGGCGCCGCACGCCGCGTCGCCCATGGCGCCGGGCAAGGTCATCGTCGTCTCTACCACGCACGACCCGGCCACGCCGTACCAGGCCGGGGTGAACCTGGCCCGCCAGCTCGGTGGCCCGCTGATCACCTACGACGGCACCCAGCACACCGCGGTGTTCAACGGCCACCAGTGCGTGGACACCGCCGTCGTCCGGTATCTGGTCGCCGGCACGCCGCCGCCGGCCTCCTACCACTGCCAGTCCTGATCTGCGCGGGCTCCCGCAGGGTTTTGCTCAGGGTGAGAGCTGGACATGGCCGCGCGGCGGAGGCGGCGGTGCAGGCTCAGGCGGAGGCGGTGGTGCCGGCGGCGGCCCGTCCTGTTGTGGTGTGGGTCCTTGTTGCCGCGGCGGGGAGAGCGGTTGTTGCGCGCGAGGTGGCGGCGGCGCCACAACGGGTGGCTCGAGCGGCTTGACCGTCGGCGGTGGCGGGATCTGGGGCGGATCGGGTGTGAGCTCTCCTACCGGAGCGGGCTTGATCGGCGCGGCAAGCACGCTGTCCTGGACGCCGGCCACCGTCGGGGCCGCGCTTATCAAGGCGGCGATCGCCGCATACGCAGCGAGAGCGGTCATGCGCCGACGCCGCCGTCGCGCCGCGCCGCTCAACTGCGGGTTCGCGCGAAAGCGCTGTGGTGACTCACGATGACAACCGGTTACGATGTCGATCATTCCAGGCGCCGGCCGCCTCCACTGTTACCACTCGGTATCCATTAGGTGAGAGCGGCCGGCAGGTGACACAAAGAAGCGAAAATTCTGCCGTGCGCATCCGAATCGCCCGATCCGCCGAGACTCTGGTCAACACTTCGGTGCTGCTTGCCACCGCAGTCATCTGCGCGGGCGGCGCGGCGGCCGACCCGGATCAGGACGCGCAGTTCGTGGCGTTGCTCGCACAAAAACAGATTCCGGCCACCGACAACGTGCCGGGCCTGGTGTACCGGGCCCGTGAGATCTGCGGGGAACTCGATCACGGTTCCTCGGTCCAGGCCGCCGTGGACGAGGAGGTGAACACGGCTTACCGGGAAAACCCGTCCCTGCGGATAGTCGCCGACCGCGTTACCCGCACCGCGGTCAAATTCGTGACGGCATCGGTGGTTATCTACTGCCCAGGCCATCAAGGCGAGCTGCCCTAGCGGCGACCACGTGTGTTTGCGCACGGCTCCCCGGCGCGTGGCGTCGCGGCCGCAATGTGGGCAATGGTTCTGAGCGGGCATCGGTAACACAGAATTAACAGCAGTTGCATAGTGTTCGGGTTATGGATCGACAGAAGGAATTCGTCCTCCGCACCCTCGAGGAACGAGACATCCGCTTCGTTCGGCTGTGGTTTACCGACGTGCTCGGTTTCCTCAAGTCGGTCGCCATCGCCCCGGCCGAGCTCGAAGGCGCCTTCGAGGAGGGCATCGGCTTCGACGGCTCCTCGATCGAGGGCTTCTCGCGGGTCTCGGAATCCGACACCGTGGCCAACCCCGACCCGTCGACCTTCCAGGTGCTGCCGTGGGCCTCGGCCAACGGCCACCACCACTCGGCGCGGATGTTCTGTGACATCACCATGCCGGACGGCTCGCCGTCGTGGGCCGACCCCCGCCACGTGCTGCGCCGCCAGCTGCAGAAGGCCAACGACCTGGGCTTCTCCTGCTACGTGCACCCCGAGATCGAGTTCTTCCTGCTCAAGCCGGGCCCCGACGACGGGACGCCGCCCGTTCCCGTCGACAACGCCGGCTACTTCGACCAGGCGGTCCACGACTCCGCCTCGAACTTCCGCCGTCACGCCATCGAAGCCCTGGAATTCATGGGCATCTCGGTGGAGTTCAGCCACCATGAGGGCGCGCCCGGACAGCAGGAGATCGACCTGCGCTTCGCCGACGCCCTGTCGATGGCCGACAACGTGATGACGTTCCGCTACGTCATCAAGGAGGTGGCGATCGAGAACGGCGCCCGCGCGACCTTCATGCCCAAGCCGTTCGGGCAGCATCCCGGGTCCGCGATGCACACGCACATGAGCCTGTTCGAGGGCGACGTCAACGCGTTCCACAGCCCCGACGACCCGCTGCAGCTGTCCGACGTGGGCAAGTCCTTCATCGCCGGAATCCTCGAGCACGCCTCGGAGATCAGCGCCGTCACCAATCAATGGGTCAACTCCTACAAGCGACTGGTCGGCGGCGGCGAGGCGCCCACCGCCGCGTCCTGGGGCGCGGCCAACCGGTCCGCGCTGGTGCGGGTGCCCATGTACACGCCGCACAAGACGTCGTCGCGGCGCGTCGAGGTGCGCAGCCCCGACTCGGCCTGCAACCCGTACCTGGCCTTCGCCGTGCTGCTGGCCGCCGGGCTGCGCGGGGTGGAGAAGGGCTATGTGTTGGGGCCGCAGGCCGAGGACAACGTCTGGGACCTGACCGCCGAGGAACGCATCGCGATGGGATACCGCGAGCTGCCGACGAGCCTGGACAGCGCGCTGCGCGCCATGGAGTCCTCCGAGCTGGTCGCGGAAACCTTGGGGGAGCACGTGTTTGACTTCTTCCTGCGCAATAAGCGTACGGAGTGGGCCAACTACCGCAGCCACGTCACCCCGTACGAGCTGAGCACTTACCTCTCCTTGTAGGTCCGGCTTCGGGCATATCCCGTTGTGCACTAGCGCCGCTCGTGCCTGAAGGCGGGCGGCTTGCGCTACGGTCGTGGTCGTGACCAAACCCGCGACGCAGCGCCCCCGGCTGCCCAGCGTCGGCCGGCTCGGGTTGGTCGATCCGCAAGCGGCCGAACGCATGGCGCAACTGGGGTGGTACGAGCACGACGACCAGGCGCACGTCGACCTGCTGTGGTCGCTGTCGCGCGCGGCCGACCCCGACGCCGCGCTGCTGGCCCTGGTTCGGCTCTCGGAGAACCCTGACGCCGGGTGGGACGAGCTCAACGCCGCCCTGCTCGCCGAACGCCCGCTGCGCGGCCGCCTGTTCGGCGTGCTCGGCGCGTCGCTGGCCCTCGGCGATCACCTGATCGCCCAGCCGCAATCCTGGAAGTTGTTGCGCGGCAACGTCAAACTGCCCACCCGCGACGAACTGCGCGCGGTGTTCACCGGTTGCGTGGATGAGGCGCTGGCCGCGCCGGGTTCGGCGATGGTGCGCCTGCGCACCCTCTACCGCGACCAGCTGCTGGTGCTGGCCGCGCTGGACCTGGCCGCCACCGTCGAGGACGAACCGGTGGTCCCGTTCACCGTGGTGGCGGCCCACCTCTCGGACCTGGCCGACGCCGCGCTGGCCGCCGCGCTGCGGGTGGCCGAGAACAGCGTGTGCGGCGACCGGACGCCGCCGCGGCTGGCGGTCATCGCCATGGGCAAATGCGGTGCCCGCGAACTGAACTACGTCAGCGACGTCGACGTCATCTTCGTCGGCGAGCAGGCCGACACCGTCACCACCCGGGTGGCCAGCGAGATGATGCGGCTGGCCTCCGAGGCGTTCTTCCAGGTCGACGCCGGGCTGCGGCCCGAGGGGCGCAGCGGGGAACTGGTCCGCACCGTCGAGTCGCACATCGCCTACTACCAGCGCTGGGCCAAGACCTGGGAGTTCCAGGCGCTGCTGAAAGCCCGTGCGGCCGTGGGCGACGCGGAGCTGGGGCGGCGCTACCTGGACGCGCTGATGCCGATGGTGTGGGTCGCCTGCGAGCGTGCGGACTTCGTGGTCGAGGTACAGGCCATGCGCCGCCGGGTCGAGCAGCTGGTGCCCGCCGAGGTCCGCGGCCGCGAGATCAAGCTGGGCAGCGGCGGGCTGCGCGACGTGGAATTCGCCGTGCAGCTGCTGCAGCTGGTGCACGGCCGCGGCGACGACTCGCTGCACGTGGCGTCGACGGTGGACGCGCTGGCGGCGCTGGGCCAGGGCGGCTACATCGGACGCGAGGACGCCGCCAATCTGACCGCCTCCTACGAGTTCCTCCGGCTGCTCGAGCACCGGTTGCAGCTGCAGCGCCTCAAGCGCACCCACCTGCTGCCCGAGGCCGACGACGAGGAAGCGGTGCGCTGGCTGGCGCGGGCCGCCCACATCCGGCCGGACGGACGCCACGACGCGGCCGGGGTGCTGCGCGAGGAGCTGCGCCACCAGAACCTGCGGGTCTCCCAGCTGCACGCCAAGCTCTTCTATCAGCCGCTGCTGGAATCGATCGGCCCGGCCGGGCTGGAGATCGCGCACGGCATGACCTCCGAAGCCGCCGAGCGCCAGCTCGCGGCGCTGGGCTACGAGGGCCCGCAGACCGCGCTGAAGCACATGTCGGCGCTGGTCAACCTGAGCGGCCGGCGCGGGCGGGTCCAGTCGGTGCTGCTGCCCAGGCTGCTGAACTGGATGTCGTACACGCCCGACCCCGACGGCGGATTGCTGGCCTACCGGCGGCTGTCCGAGGCGCTGTCCGGGGAGAGCTGGTACCTGGCCACGCTGCGCGACAAGCCCGCCGTGGCCCGCCGGCTCATGCACGTGCTGGGCACCTCGGCGTACGTGCCGGACCTGCTGATGCGTGCCCCCCGGGTGATTCAGGACTACGGCGACGGGCCGTCGGGCCCCAGGCTGCTCGACACCGAGCCCGCCGCGGTGGCCCGCGCGCTGGTCGCCTCGGCCGGCCGCTATTCGGACCCGGTCCGGGCGATCGCCGGGGCGCGCACCCTACGGCGCCGCGAGCTGGCCCGCATCGGGTCGGCCGACCTGCTCGGCATGCTCGAGGTCACCGACGTCTGCGCGGCGCTGACCTCGGTGTGGGTGGCGGTGCTGCAGGCCGCACTGGAGGCGATGATCCGGGCCAACCTGCCGGTGAGCGGCAGGGCGCCGGCGGCCATCGCGGTCATCGGCATGGGCCGGCTGGGCGGCGCCGAGTTGGGTTACGGGTCCGACGCGGACGTGATGTTCGTCTGCGAGCCGGGCCATGGTGTTGAGGAGTCGGCGGCGATCCGGTGGGCGACGACGGTCGCCGAGCAGGTTCGGGCGCTGCTGGGCACGCCCAGCGTCGATCCGCCGCTGGAGGTCGACGCCAACCTGCGGCCCGAGGGGCGCCAGGGCCCGCTAGTGCGCACCCTGGGTGCCTACGCGGCCTATTACGCGCAGTGGGCGCAGCCGTGGGAGATCCAGGCGCTTCTGCGCGCGCACGCGGTGGCCGGCGACGCGGAGCTGGGCCAGCGGTTCCTGTTGGCGGCGGACAAGACGCGCTATCCGCCCGGCGGGGTGTCTACTGAGGCGATGCAGGAGATCCGGCGGATCAAGGCCCGCGTAGATGCCGAGCGGTTGCCGCGCGGCGCGGACCCCAACACGCACACCAAGCTGGGCCGCGGGGGACTGGCCGACATCGAATGGACCGTGCAGCTGCTGCAACTGCGGCACGCGCACGAGATTCCCGCGCTGCACAACACGTCGACCCTGCAATGCCTGGACGCGATCGCCGCCGCCGAGCTGGTGCCCGCCGACGAGGTCGACCTGTTGCGGCAGGCCTGGCTGACCGCCACCCGGGCCCGCAACGCGCTGGTGCTGGTCCGCGGCAAGCCCACCGACCAGCTGCCCGGGCCGGGACGCCAGCTCAACGCCGTGGCCGTGGCCGCGGGCTGGCCCACCGACGATGGCGGGGAGTTCCTGGACAACTATCTACGGGTGACGCGAAGGGCAAAAGCGGTGGTGCGCAAGGTGTTCGGAAGTTGAGTCAGGAGTCCGGCGCGTTGGACGCCATATTCGAGGTGCTCAGCGCGGCGGAGGCCGATCGCGTGACCGCGCTGTACGCTCCGCTGGCCGATGCGGTCCGCGAACTCGTCGACGCCACCATCCGCACCGAGGCCGACGACGACGTCGTCGCCGAGGCCCGGCGCACGATCGAGGCCGTCACCGCGGCGCTGCGGCAACGCACTCGGCCGATGGGGGTGAGCTACCGCGTCAACGGTCGCCCGTTGCCGTTGGGCAACGCCGCGATCGGCGTGTGCAATCCCATCGCCCCGCCGATCGTCGTGCACCACGAGGGCGAGGGACGCTGCTGGAGCGAATTCACCCTCGGCTCGGCCTACGAGGGTCCGCCCAAACTGGTGCACGGCGGCGTCAGCGCCCTGGTGCTCGACCACATGCTCGGCGAGGCGGCCAGCGAGGGGCTGTCCAAGGCGCGGTTCACCGGAACCATCACCGTGAAATATCTGCGCGGCACCCCGCTCGGTCCGCTGCGCTGCGACGCCTGGGTCGACGGCAAAGAGGGCCGCAAAGTCTTTGCGCGCGGCACCATTTCGGATGCCGCCGGTGTCACCGTCGAGGCCGACGGCGTCTTCATCGAGCCGGCCTGGGCGCAGGAGCTGCAGTGAAGTTCTACATCAGCAGCGCGTTTCTGAACACCCGCGAGATCATCGAGCTGGCCAAGGCGGCCGACGAGCTCGGCTACGACGGGATCGGCATACCCGACCACGTCGTCAATCTCGAGAGCCTGGAGACCCCGTACCCGTACACCAAAGACGGCCAGCGGCGCTGGCAGCCGTTCACCGACTGGCCAGATCCCTGGGTGCTGGTGGGTGCGCTGGCTCAGGTCACCACGCGGTTGAGGTTCGTCAACACCGTCTACATCCCCGCCATGCGGAACCCCTTCTCGGCGGCCAAAGCCATTGGCACCGCGGCGGTTCTGGCGTCCGGCCGAGTGGAGCTGGGCATCGGGGTGGGCTGGTGCCGCGAGGAATTCGCTCTGATGGGTGAGCCATTCGAGGCCCGCGGCAAGCGCACCGACGAGATCATCGAGCTGATGCGGGCGCTGTGGTCGCCCGGGTGGACGGAGTTCCACGGCGAGTTCTTTTCCGCGCCCCGCCTCGAGATGCAACCCACCCCGCCGCCGATCCCGGTGTATGTCGGCGGCCTGTCCGATATCGCGCTGCGTCGCGCCGCCCGCAACGACGGCTGGATCGGCGATCTGATCAAGACCGAGCGGGCCATCGAGGCGGTTGGGCGGCTGCGGGAATTGCGCGCCGAAAACGGTTTGACCATGGACGATTTCACCATCCTGACACCGCTAACCGACGCGTTCACCACCGCGGACTACCGGCGGGTCGAGGACGCCGGCATCACCGGCATCATCACGATGCCGTGGATGTTCTATGCCGGGCCCGACGCCAGCCTGGACGACAAGATCGACGGCATGCAGCGCTTCCGCAAGGACCTCGCGCTCGACGGCTGAATCACACCTAATTCGGCCCCGCGGGGCACCTAACCGGCGGCAGAGACATGCTCGTGCGGCGCGGCATCGCCTATGTTTCGGGAATCCTTGCCCCGAACGGAGTCGGAGATGCGCCAAACTGTCTGCGTTGCGGCCGCGGCCGTCGCCGTGGTGACGGCAGCGTGCGGTGGTTCCCCGTATGTGGGCCTTTCGACGCTCACGTCCGGGCCCCACGCCACGACGGTCACGTCCCTCGTCTCGCCCGCGAGCGCGGCCGACGCGTACTTGCGGGGGCTGGTCCCCACACCGGCGACCACCAACAGGATCGACGGCCCCGATCCCATTCATGACGGCGGCATCCGTCTGCACTTCTGGGTCAACGGGTCACCCACCGATGTGCTGAGTTCCTACAAGACCGCGCTTCTGGACGGGCACTGGACGCTGATCGTCGACAGTTCGAGCGGTGGCCGCACGACGTATACCGCCAGGAACGGCAACACATTCGGGGTCTTCACCGCAGGGGGTTTCGGCGGCACGACGGACATCGACGCCTGCGCGTGGCCGTCGGCGCCCGCCGAGCAGGACTGCGCGCGCCGCGGATAACAGCCGAGGCGGCAAAATGCGAAACCACCCGCGCGGCAATCTCCACGCGGGTGGTTTCGCCGCGTCGGCTCAGTTGACCCTGATGACGAGCTTGCCGAGATGCTTTCCGTCACGCAGTCGCTCGAATGCCGCTCGTGCGTCAGAGAATTCGAAGATTTCGTCGATGACGGGTGTGAGCCCGGTTGCGGTGACGGCCCGCACGAGACTGTGCAGCTGAGTGCGGTCGCCGACCGTAATGGACCGCGTTACTGCGTCACTGCCCTTGAGCAAGAAGTAGTCGATCCCGGGATTGCCCTCGCTCAGGAAGCCGATCAGGGTCACTTCCCCGCCGACGGCGACCGCCCGCAACGATTGCTCGATGGTGGCCGGCCCGCCGACTTCGATGACGCGGTCGACGCCGCGGCCTTCGGTGAGTTCGCGTACCTGTTGGTCCCATTGAGGGTCGGTGCGGTAGTTGATCACCGTGTCAGCTCCCAACGACTGCAGCGCCCGCGCCTTGTCTGTGCTGGAAGTCGTCGCGATGACATGAGCCCCAGCAAGTTTCGCCAGTTGCACGGCGAAGACCGATACCCCGCCGGAACCGAGAGTCAATACGGTTTGGCCAGCGCGAATCGGCGCGGGACCGCCCAGCGCGTTCCAGGCGGTCACACCGGCGCAGGGCAGCGTGGCGGCGTGTTCGTCCGACAGGCTGGATGGCACGGCGACGACCGATTCCTGGGAGACGACCTTGTATTCGGTGAGCCATCCGTCCTGGCCGCTGCCGTAACTGTCGGACTCTGCGGTCGCCGGCAGCGGTCCACCGAACCACCGGGGTTGAAATGTCCCTACCACCCTGTCGCCGGGGCGGTAGTCGGCGACGCCTTCACCGACCTCGACGACCTCGGCAACGGCGTCGCTGCACGGCACCAAACCGGTTTTGGCCTTACGCACGTAGCGGCCCAGCGGGATCGCGATGTCGCGGTAGTTCAGCGAGACCGCTTTAATCCGCAGCAGCAGTTCTCCGCGTTGGGGTGCGGGGACGGGCTCGTCGTGCAACTGCAGACCGTCCAGCCCGCCGTGGTGATCGAATCGGTATGCCCGCATGGCGACAGTCCTTTCGACGGTGGGTTCGATGAATCCGACATCGCTCCGTACCGAGCGTTTCGCGCGACCGGGCCCGCACACTGCTTGCGGCGATCGCAGTCATCCCACACCACAACCAATCGCGTGCAGTCGTATTCCCGGCGATCGCACGAACACCGCGGACAGCCGGCAAGGGGGCAGCAGTGGCGAGCGCCGAGGTCAGGGCATTGCTTTGGCCCAGGACATGTGCCCTTCGAAACCATAGGTTGCCGCCGTCGTGCGGTAGCGGTCCCGGTGGTCGCAATACGCTCGAACGTCGCCGTGTGCTTCCGCCACCAGAGCGCGTAACCTAGCGACCCAGATGTCGGTCATGACAAACCCGGGTTCGGTTGGCGTAGAAGATAAACGCTCGATCATCGTCTCCGCTTCATGGAGATCGGCGGCGTCGCCCCTCATGAGTAGCGCAGTCACGAGCGCCGAAATCGCGGCCCCGCGTAGCACCATTTCGCCGGAGGCGATCAGATGATCGACGGTCGCGCGGCCGATTTCGACGGCGTCGTCCAGATGCCCGGTTTCTGCTTCCATAACTGTCCTGTCGATGTCGACCATCGATACGCCGAGCAGGTTTCGCTGCAGCAGGAGGGCAGCGCGGCCGTTGGTGATGAGCTCTACGCCGGCACCGTGATCTGCTGGCGTGGTGCGCCTAAGGACAAGGCCGCGAGCCACCTGAGCGAGCGCCAATGCGACCGCGTCGCCGGACTTTTCGGCATGGCGCAACACGTCGTCGGTCTCAGCCAGCGCCGCGGCATCGGGCACCAGCAATCCGTTCGTGATGGACAGGGAGTAGCCGTAGGTGATCACGATGACAATCGCCGCATCGGCAAGCTCTCGCTGTATCGCGATGGCGTGCCTTAGATCTGCACGCCAAGAGCGGTCGCCGAGACACGCACGGGCCATAGCCCGGTAGAGCACCGCGACCGCTAGTGGAGATCCCAATCCCCACCGCGCGATGTTGCCCTTGGATCCGTCGTCGGCCAGCAGATCGGTCACAGCCTGCGCCACGCGCAGCGCCTCACCTACCTCACCGACATGCAGCTTGGCAAACATCGACGCCGACATCACCACGAAGATGCTCATCGGATCGTCGACGGAATCGAACAGGGCTATCTGTTCGGAAGCCAACCGCGCCGACTCGGTGTGACGGTTGGCCATCGTCAACGATAACTCGGCGCCGGATAGGCCGGCGGCCAGCAAAGCTTGGTTACCGGATGCGGTGCACAGCTCTCGTAGCTCGCCGAATATGGTCTCGTCAATGCCGGTGCCCGCCCGCCACGCGGTCTGGCACAACATCGCTCTGGGGTAACTGCGCAAAGCTGCACGATCGGGGAAATCGGCAGGAAGGGTGTCGGCCACCCGGCGAGCGCGTTCCCAGTTACGCCGCGCCGCAACGACATCCCGCCCCATTAGCCAGGCACCGGCCCGCATGCGCCAGGCGTATGCGGCGGATAGGTCACCGGCGGCTTCCCGGTGCTCGCCGATCAGCGCGGCGTTGTCGTCGACAGATCCGGGATCCCGCTCCATCACCGTGGCCAGCCGGCGATGCAGCTCGGCGCGGTCGGACTTCAGCTGCGACTCGTAGGCGACCGCGCGGATCAGCGGATGCCGAAACGCATACTGAATGCGGGCGCCGGTCATCACTTGCTCGATCAGCTCGGCCTCGATCAGCGGATTCACGTCGGGGCTGGCGACCACGCTGGCCAGCAATCCCGCATCGTGCCGGGAGCCGATCACCGCTGCGGCATTCAGCGTCCTTTTCGCTTCGGGCGCAAGCCGATCGATGCGAGCGGCCAGAGTGGCCTGCAAAGTCGCCGGCACCCCAACGTCGGCCACATCTCTGGCGCACCGGTAGCTTCCTCGGCTGCCGTCGAGCACCCCGCGTTCTGCCAGGTCCCGCACCATCTCTTCAACAAAAAATGGATTCCCGCAAGCGTTTTCGGCGATCAGGGTGGTGACGTCGGTGACCGACCGGTCGCCGCCGAGTAGCTCAGCGACCAACGCTGACGTCTCGGAATCACTCAGCGGCGCAAGGGCAAAGGTCTGGGCGCCATCGATATTCGTCAGCGCGCCGCGGTATTCGGGGCGATAGGTAACAAGTGCCAGCGACGCGGTCCGGGGAATCACCGCGAGGAGGTCGGCCAGCATGGACTCGCTGGCCTCATCGATCCAGTGCACGTCCTCGATGACGTAGATCGCTGGTGTCCGACGAGACAACACGATATCCCGCATCAGGGCGGTCAACCGCCGGCGCCGGGCGTCGGGATCGATGCCGGGCAGCGTCTCGCCGGGAGGGGCGATACCGAGCAGGTCGTCCAAGAGCAGCAGATCTTGCGGGTCGGCGGCGGCAATGTTCGCACGTATGCGTGTGCGGGCCGCGCCGTCGTCAAGGCCCCGTACGCCCGTCACCGACCGCAGCAATCGCGATACCACCTGGAACGAGATCTCGCTGGTGTGCGATTCGCAGTAGGTCCGCGACACCTCCACCCCGAGTGTTCTCGTTGGCGCGGTGATCTCCTGCACAAGCCGGCTCTTGCCGATCCCCGCGGGTCCGGCCAGCGCGAGCACCCCGCCATGACCGTCGGCGGCCCGAGCCAACAAACTTTCAGCGGCGGCGATCTCCCATTGCCGGCCAACGAGACTCGACGCGGTGCCGACGACGGGGGCGTCACGTTCCAGCACGGCGATCAACCGATGGGCCTGGACCGGCTGATCGTTGCCCTTGATGTGGACCAGCTCAGGTTCGGCGAGGAGCGCAGTGTGTTCGACCAACCGCGCGGTGGATGCGCTGAGCATCACACCGTTTGGCGGCGCCACGGACTCCATCCGCTGTGCCATGCCGACCTGTTCTCCGATCGCGGTGTAACCCAAAGCGGCCGAACCGATCTCACCAGCGATGACCTGACCCGAGTTCAGGCCGATGCGTAACTGCAACTCGACGGCATCCCGCTGGCTGACCGTGCCGGCTAGTGGACGCGCTGCCTGCTGGATGGCGAGCGCTGCAAGACATGCGCGAACTGCATGATCCTCCAACGCCGCCGGCGCACCGAACAACACCATGATCCCGTCACCGGTGAACTTGTCCAGCGTGCCGCCGTAACGCTGGACGACCGCAGCGGCCAGATCGACAAGTTCCGTCATGATTTCACGCAGGCGCTCCGCTCCCACGGTCGCGGCGAGATCCATGGAACGAACCACGTCGGCGAACAGCACCGTAACTTGCTTGTACTCAGCCGAGCGATCCGTGTGTGTGACGGGCATGCCGCACTCATGACAGAACTTGGAGCTCGGTGACAGTTCGGTGCCGCACGACTGACACGACCCCGCCGCCTGACGCACGCCGCGAAGTCGGTCACCCACATCGATATCGTTTCACCGCCGACCTACGGTGTCCGCGATATCGCGGGGCGGATATCGGGGCAGCCGAATGAAATGGGCGGCCTTGACGCGACCAAAATGAAACCACCCGCGTGGCAATCTCCACGCGGGTGGTTTCGTCAAGCCGACTTAAACGTCATTTAGACGTCGTAGTACAGCGCGAATTCGTAAGGGTGCGGCCGGATTTGGACCGGCAGGATCTCGTTCTCGCGCTTGAAGTTGATCCACGTCTCGATGAGGTCGGGCGTGAACACGCCGCCCTCGGTGAGGTATTCGTGGTCTTCTTCGAGCCGGTCGATCACCGCGGACAGCTGGGTGGGCGCCTGCGGGATGTTGGCGGCCTCCTCGGGCGGCAGCTCGTAGAGGTCCTTGTCGACCGGGGCCTGCGGCTCGATCTTGTTCTTGATGCCGTCCAGGCCGGCCATCAGCATGGCCGAGAACGCCAGGTACGGGTTGCCCGACGAGTCGGGGCAACGGAACTCGAGACGCTTGGCCTTCGGGTTCGTGCCGGTGATCGGGATGCGGACACACGCCGACCGGTTGCGCTGGCTGTAGACCAGGTTGATCGGGGCCTCGTAGCCGGGCACCAGGCGCTTGTAGGAGTTCACCGTGGGGTTGGTGAACGCCAGCAGCGACGGCGCGTGGTGCAGCAGGCCGCCGATGTAGTGGCGGGCGGTGTCCGACAGGCCGGCGTAACCGGTCTCGTCGTACATCAGCGGGCTGCCGTCCTTCCACAGCGACTGGTGGGTGTGCATGCCGGAGCCGTTGTCACCGAACAGCGGCTTGGGCATGAACGTCACGGTCTTGCCGTTCTGCCACGCCGTGTTCTTGACGATGTACTTGTAGAGCATCATGTCGTCGGCCGCGTGCAGCAGCGTGTTGAACTTGTAGTTGATCTCGGCCTGGCCGCCGGTGCCCACCTCGTGGTGGCCCTTCTCCAGGCTGAAGCCGGCGGTGATCAGGTTGGACAGCATCTTGTCGCGCAGGTCGACGTAGTGGTCGACCGGGGCAACCGGGAAGTAGCCGCCCTTGGGGCGGACCTTGTAGCCGCGGTTGGGGCTGCCGTCGAGCTCGTTGGGCGAACCGGTGTTCCACCAGCCCGAGATCGCGTCGATCTCGTAGAACGAGCCGTTGGTGCGCGAGTCGAAGCTCACCGAGTCGAAGATGTAGAACTCCGCCTCGGCGCCGAAGTAGGCGGTGTCGGCCACGCCGGTGCTGATCAGGTAGTTCTCGGCCTTGCGGGCGATGTTGCGCGGGTCGCGCGAGTACGGCTCGAGGGTGAACGGGTCGTGCACGAAGAAGTTGAGGTTCAGCGTCTTGGCTTCACGGAACAGGTCGATCTGCGCGGTCGCCGGGTCGGGGAGGAGCAGCATGTCGGATTCGTGAATGGATTGGAATCCGCGAATCGACGAACCGTCGAAGGCTAAACCATCCTCAAAAACGCTCTCGTCGAAGAATGAAATCGGAATTGTGAAGTGCTGCATGATGCCGGGCAGGTCACAAAACCGGACGTCGACAAATTCGACGTTCTCGTCCTTGGCGAGTTTGAAGACGTCGTCGGGCGTCTTGTCCGTCACAGAGTGCTCCTTTACTTGGTGAGATCCGCGGCCTGACGCTATGGAGCAGATGTTGCCCGTCAGTCAACCCGATGTTGCGCGCACGTTACGTGACCATGCCACACGCTAAAAGTGGCCACTTGGGCGGCGGGTTCTATTGTGGGGCCATGGATCGCAAGATCGTATCTTTTCTGGTGACCGGGCGCACGGTCCGCCCTCCTTACCAGGCCGTCCCGTCGGATTATTCGGACCGCGGTCCGCGCCGATGATGGCCGAATCGCGATCCGCATATCCGGGCGAAAAGCTGGGCCTGCCGGAAAGCGGCCCGGGATCGTTGGCGCCGATGGGCCGCCGCCTGGGCGCGTTGATGATCGACTGGTTGATCGCCTACGGGCTGGCCGGGCTGGCCATGCGCTTCGGCCTGTTCTCCCAACCGGTGCTTGCCACCGCGGTGTTGGTGATCTGGTTCGTGCTGGGCGTGCTCTTCGTGCGGTTGTTCGGGTTCACCCCAGGCCAGTTGGCGCTTCGCCTGCAGGTGGTCACGGTGGACGGACGCGGCCTGGTCGGCCTTGGCCGGGCGGTGGTGCGGGGAGTGCTGGTCGGGACGGTCGTTCCGGCGCTGTTCACCGACTTCGACGGCCGGGGGATGCAGGATCGGCTGACCGCGACGGCCGTGGTGCGACGCTGAGCTTGCGGAGCTGACCGGGCTGACCTGGGTGAGCTGATGGCGGCGACCCGCTACCGGCGCCGCACGGTGCGCTGCACCCCGCGCATCTTGCCCGCGTTGGGCAGCGGCCCCTTGGGCATGACGGCGGCGCCGGCGCGCGACCCCAACGCGGCCAGCCGCGACTCCAGCGTGTCCATCTGCTTGACGGTGATGTTGGCCGGCAGCCGGGTGAGGTGGCGCTCCAGCTTGGCCAGGGGCACCTCGTCCTCGCCGTTGCCGACGATGATGTCGTAGATCGGCACGTCGCCGATCAGGCGGGCGGTGCGCTTCTTCTCTTGCGCCAGCAGCGGTCGCACCCGCGTCGACGTTCCCTCGCCGACCAGGATGACGCCGGGCCGGCCGATGACGCGGTGCACGGCGTCGAAGTGCCCGGTCGCGGCGACCCCAGGGGTCACCCGCCACTTGCCGCGCAGGTTGTCCAAAGCCCATGCGGCGGCCCCGGTTTGACCCTCGGCCTTGCGGTAGACCGACTTCTGGGCGCGGCGGCCGAACACGATGAAGGCGACCAGCCCGCCCAGCACCACGCCCAACGGGATGAGGGTGATCATCGTCAGCCCGCCGGCCCACAGGCCGATCGCCACCGAGATGCCCACGATCAGCACGAAGGCGCCGATCATGTACGGCAGGAGGCGCTTGTCCTCCTGGCGCTGAAGGTTGAACGCCTGCCACAACTGGGTGCGGCGCTCCCGCGCGGCGGCCTTGCGGGCGGCCTGCGCCTGCGCTCGGGCGGCCTTGTTCTGCGCGGCGGTGCGGGATTTAGCCATAGTCAAAGAATACGTAGGGCCGCTATGGGGCAGACGCCGCCACCGGGCGCCGGCGGCGTCAGGCGCGGCTGCGGGCCGCCTGCTCGTAGAGCCGACCCGCGCGATACGACGAGCGCACCAGCGGTCCGGCCAGCACCCCGGCGAAGCCCAGCTCCTCGGCGTGCCGGGCGAACTCGACGAATTCCTCCGGCTTCACCCAGCGCTCGACGGGGTGGTGGCGCGCCGACGGGCGCAGGTACTGGGTGATGGTGATGATGTCGCAGCCCGCGTCGTGCAGGTCGGCCAGGGCGGTGCGCACCTCGTCGGGTGTCTCGCCCATGCCGAGGATGAGGTTGCTCTTGGTGACCAGCCCGGCCTCGCGCGCCGCGGTCAGCACGCCGAGGCTGCGCTGGTAGGCAAAGGCGGGCCGGATCCGCTTGAAGATGCGCGGCACGGTCTCAACGTTGTGCGCCAACACTTCCGGGCGCGATTCGAACACCTCCGCAAGCCGGGTGGGCTCGCCGTTGAAGTCGGGGATCAACAGCTCCACGCCGGTCGAGGGGTTGAGTTCCTTGATGGCGCGCACCGTCTCGGCGTACAGCCAGGCCCCGCCGTCGGGCAGGTCATCGCGGGCCACCCCGGTGACCGTGGCGTAACGCAGCCCCATCGTGCGCACGCTGTCGGCGACCCGCCTCGGCTCGTCGCGGTCCAGGGCGGCGGGCTTGCCGGTGTCGATCTGGCAGAAGTCGCAGCGGCGGGTGCACTGGTCACCGCCGATCAGGAAGGTGGCCTCGCGGTCCTCCCAGCACTCGAAGATGTTGGGGCAGCCGGCCTCCTCGCACACCGTGTGCAGCCCCTCGCGCCGGACCAGGCTCTTGAGCTGGGTGTACTCCGGGCCCATCTTGGCCCGCACCCGGATCCACGGCGGTTTGCGCTCGATCGGGGTCTCGGCGTTGCGCACTTCCAGGCGCAGCAGTTTGCGTCCTTCCGGTGCGACAGTCACAGCGCCGATGCTACGCGCGCGACCGCCGCGTGGTCCTGCACCGGCAGCACCCCGTCCAAGGCGTCGCACACCGCGTCGGCGACAGCGGTCTGCACATCCTCGACCGACACCGGGCGGCGCAGCTCGGCGGACAACGACGTCACTCCGGCGTCGCTGATGCCGCACGGCACGATGGCGCCGAACGCGTCCAGGTCGCAATCGCAGTTGAGCGCGAACCCGTGCAGGGTGGTCGCGCGCGACACCCGCACGCCGATGGCGGCAACCTTGCGGTCGGGGCGGCCGTCGGTGCCCGGCACCCACACCCCGGACCGGCCCGGCACCCGGATCGCGTCCACGCCCAGGTCGGCGCAGACCTTGAGCAGCGCCTCTTCTAGCCGCCGCACGTAGTTCACCACGTCGAGCGGTTCGGCCAGGCCGATGACCGGATACCCGACCAGCTGGCCCGGGCCGTGCCAGGTGATCTTGCCGCCGCGGTCGGTGTCGATGACGGGAGTGCCGTCTACCGGCCGTTCGTGCGGTTCGGTGCGCCGGCCCGCCGTGTAGACCGCGGGGTGCTCGAGCAGCAGCAGCGTGTCGCTGCCGCCGGCCACCCGGGCGTCGGCCAGATCGCGTTGCTGCTGCCAGGCCACGCGGTAGTCGACGATGCCGAGCGGTCGGACGTCGATCAGAGCCTGGCTGGACCGGATGGAATCGATCACGTTCGCGACGGTACTCGGCTCGGGCCGGACGGACCCGGTCCGGTGCCGCTAGTCGTGGTCGCGGCTGGCGGTGGCGTAGGCGAGGGCCTCGCCCACGGTGTTGTGGTGGAAGACGAAACCGGCGCGCTCCAGCGCGGACGGGATGGCCCGCTGCCCGGTCAGCAGCCCCTCGTCGGCGAACTCACCCAGCGCGGCCCGGATGGCAAAACCGGGCACCATCAACGGCGTTGGGCGATTGACGGCCCGCCCGAACGCGGTGGTGAATTCGGCGTTGGTGACCGGCGCCGGCCCGGTCATGTTCACCGGCCCGGACAGGTCGGGGTTGAAGATCGCGAACAGCAGCGCGCGCACTTCGTCTTCCAGGGTGATCCATGACATGTATTGCCGTCCGCCGCCCAGCCGGGCGCCGAGCCCGGCACGGAACAACGGCCGCAACCGGCCCAGCGAGCCGCCCGCGGGGGAGAACACCAGCCCGGTGCGGGCCAGCACCACCCGGGCGCCGCCGTACTGGGCCGGCAGCGTGGCGGCCTCCCAGTCCTCGCACAACCGCGCCAGGAAACCCGTTCCCGCACGGTCGTTTTCGTCGACCACGCGGTCCTTGGTGTTGCCGTAGAAGCCGACCGCGCTGGCGTTGACCAGGGTCGCCACCCCCGCGTCGGCGACGGCGTGGGCCAGCACCTCGGTGGGGGCGATGCGGCTGTCGCGCAGGCTCTGCTTGAAGGCGCCCGACCACCGCCGCTTGCCGATGTTGACGCCGCACAGGTTGACGACGGCGTCGACTCCGGTCAGCGTGTCGGGATCCAAGGCGCCGCTCTCGGGATTCCAGTGCAGCTCATCGGCATTCGCCGGTGCGCGGCGCACGATGCGCATTACCCGGTGATCGGCCGCGCGCAGGGCCGCGGCCAGGGCCGAACCGATCAGGCCGGACGAACCCGCAATGGCGATGAGGGCCTGCTGGCCGGCGCGAGCCACGGTCGGTTGTCCTTCGCTTACAGGCCTACGTTACAAGCCAAGGTCGGCCTCGAACGCGCCCTCTTCGAGACGGTGCTTGATGGTGGTGAGGAAGCGGCCGGCGTCGGCGCCGTCGATCAGCCGGTGGTCGTAGGTCAGCGGCAGATAGCAGATCGAGCGGACACCGATGGATTCGTTGCCGAACTCGTCGACGATCACCCGCGGCCGCTTGACGATGGCGCCGGTACCCAGCATGGCGGCCTGCGGCGGAACCAGGATGGGGGTGTCGAACAGCGCGCCCTGGCTGCCGATGTTGGTGATCGTGAAGGTGCCGCCGGACAGCTCGTCGGGTTTGAGGTTGCCCGAGCGGGCGCGCGCGGCGATGTCGGCGATCGCCCGGGCCAGCCCGGCCAGCGACAGGTCGCCGGCGTTGTGCACGACGGGGGAGAGCAGGCCCTGTTCGGTGTCGACCGCGAAGCCGAGGTGCTCGGCGTCGTAGTAGGTGATCTCCTTGGTGTCCTCGTTGTAGCTCGCGTTGACGTTGGGGTGGATCTTCAGTGCGTCGATCACCGCCCGGGCGATGAACGGCAGGAAGGTCAGGTTCACGCCCTCGCGCTCGGCGAACGCCGCCTTGGCCCTGGCCCGCAACCCCACCAGCTTGGTCATGTCGACCTCGTGGGTCTGGGTGAGTTGCGCTGTGGCCTGCAGGGATTCGCGGGTTTTGTTCGCGGTGATCTGCCGGATCCGGCTGGCCTTCTGGGTGGTGCCCC
>NZ_QMEU01000169.1 GCF_003284975.1 Mycobacterium colombiense | reverse complement strand
GCCGGTGCCTGGGGCGGTGCCGCGACCGGGATGTTCATCGATTCGGTGCGGGGCGGACGCCCGGCCATGCCCTGGTGGCGGCCGACGTCGAACGTCAGCAACGGCCCGTCCGGGTTGCCGATGTTGAGGGTCTGCCCGTCGTGGATCTCGACCACCGGCACCCGCCGGCCGTTGACGAAAGTGCCATTGAGCGAACCGTTGTCGATCGCTAGCCACTTGCCCTGGTCGAAACGCAGCAGCAGGTGGGCACGCGAAATCAGCGGGTGGGTGATACGCATGTCCGCTCGCAGATCGCGCCCGACTACTACATCGTGGCCCGCTGCGAAGGTGCGTTCCGATCCTTCGTGATGGACGGTTAGCGCTGGCGGGGCTGGTGCTGACATCGCCACAACTGTAGCTTGCGCCCCTGTGGATTAGCGGGGAGCGCCCGCTGGCACATCGGGCGCGCCGGTGACCACGCAGTGCGTCCGGGTGTAGATCGTGGGCATGCATTGATTGCAGTGCGTGCACGCCGAATGCACCTGGTGCCGGGCGCCATCAGCGGCGATCCGGTTGATCAGATCCGGTTCGGCCAGCAGCGCGCGGGCCATGGCGACGAACTCGAATCCCTCGGCCATCGCCAGGTCCATCGTCTCCCGGTTGGTGATGCCACCGAGCAGGATCAGCGGCAGCTTCAACTCGTTGCGGAACAGCTTGGCGTCGCGCAACAGGTAGGCCTCGCGGTACGGGTATTCGCGCAGGAACTTCTTGCCCGTCATCCGCATGCCCCAGCGCAGCGGCGGCTTGAACGCCCCGGCGAACTCCTTGAGCGGCGCGTTGCCCCGGAACAGATACATCGGGTTGACCAGCGAGCTGCCCGCGGTGAGTTCGATGGCGTCCAGTCCGCCGTCGGACTCGAGCCACTTGGCGGTGGTCAGCGACTCCTCGGTGCTGATGCCGCCGCGGACGCCGTCGGCCATGTTCAGCTTGGCCGTCACCGCGATGGGCGTGCCCTCCTTTTCCACCGCGCGCCGAACGGCCATCACCATGCCACGGGCGACCTTGGCCCGGTTTTCCAGCGATCCGCCGAACTCGTCGTCGCGGCGGTTGATCAGCGGGGACAGGAACGAGCTCGCCAAATAGTTGTGGCCCAGGTGGATTTCGACGGCATCGAAGCCGGCCTCGATGGCCAGGCGGGCGGCGTTGGCGTGCCCGGCGATCACCTCGTCGATGTCTTCACGCGTCGCCTTTTTGGCGAATCGCATCCCGATCGGGTTGAAGAACCGCACCGGCGCCAGGGCCTTGGCCTTGTTGGACTTGGCGTTGGCCACCGGGCCGGCGTGGCCGATCTGCGCGCTGACCGCCGCGCCCTCGGCGTGGACCGCGTCGGTGAGCCGGCGGAACCCGGGCACGGCCTCCGGCCGCATCCAGATGCCGTTGCCCTCGGTGCGCCCGCCGGGGGACACGGCGCAGTAGGCGACCGTCGTCATGCCGACGCCGCCGGCGGCCGGCAGCCGGTGGTATTCGATGAGGTCGTCGGTCACCAGCGCCTCGGGCGTGCGCGCCTCGAAGGTGGCGGACTTGATGGTGCGGTTACGCAGCGTTATCGGCCCGAGCTTCGCGGGGCTGAACACGTCCGGCGGGGTTGACATACCGGGAGCCTAATGGCGATCGCAAGCGCGGCGAAGCCGGGCGCGGCGGGTCGCCATCGTCGATGTCTGAATGGCGATCGCAAGCGCGGCGAAGCCGGGCGTGGCGGGTCACCATCATCGATGTCTGAATGGTGATCGCAAGCGCGGCGAAGCCGGGCGTGGCGGGTCACCATCATCGATGTCTGCCAGACTGTCAGCGTGGGAGCAATCACGCTGGACGGCAAGGCCACCCGCGACGAGATCTTCGTCGACCTCAAACAGCGGGTGACCGCTTTGACCGCGTCGGGCCGCACCCCTGGGCTGGGCACCATCCTGGTGGGCGACGACCCCGGTTCTCAGGCGTACGTGCGGGGCAAGCACGCCGACTGCGCCAAGGTCGGCATCACCTCGATCCGTCGCGACCTGCCCGCCGACATCAGCACCGACACCCTCAACGAGGCCATCGACGAGCTCAACGCCAACCCCGATTGCACCGGTTACATCGTGCAGTTGCCGCTGCCCAAGCACCTGGACGAGAACGCGGCGCTGGAGCGGGTCGACCCCAACAAGGACGCCGACGGTCTGCACCCGACCAATCTGGGCCGGCTGGTGCTCAACAACCCGGCCCCGCTGCCGTGCACCCCGCGCGGGATCGTGCACCTGTTGCGCCGCTACGACGTCGAGATCGCCGGGGCGCACGTGGTCGTCATCGGCCGCGGCGTCACCGTCGGCCGCCCGCTCGGCCTGCTGCTGACCCGTCGCTCCGAGAACGCCACGGTGACGTTGTGCCACACCGGAACTCGCGACCTGCCCGCACTGACCAGGCAGGCCGACGTCATCGTCGCCGCCGTCGGGGTGCCGCACATGGTGACCGCCGACATGGTGCGCCCCGGCGCCGCGGTGCTCGACGTCGGCGTCAGCCGGGTGGACGGCAAGCTCGCCGGCGACGTGCATCCCGACGTGTGGGAGGTGGCCGGCCACGTGTCGCCGAATCCCGGTGGGGTGGGCCCGCTGACCCGCGCATTCCTGCTGACCAACGTCGTCGAACTGGCCGAGCGGGGATGACCGCGCGGACCGTGCTGCGGGCCCAGTGGCCAATTCTGTTGGTGGGCCTGATCTTTGCGACGGCCCTGGCCTTGGTGGGAGCCAACTTCTGGCGTCGCGGTTCGTTGTTGATCGGCATCGGTGTCGGCGTCGCGGCGCTGCTGCGGTTGCTGCTGTCCGAGGACCGGGCCGGCCTTCTGGTGGTGCGCGGCAAGGGAATCGACTTCATGACCACAGCGACGGTCGGGGCGGCGATGTTCTATATCGCGTGGACCATCGACCCGCTGGGCACCCGCTAGTACCGACTAGTACCTGGGCAGCGCCGGAACCTGCCCGGCCATCCCGGGAATCTGGCCCGTCATTCCGGGAATCTGGCCCGTCATCCCGGGAATCTGACCTGGCATGCCCGGGATCTGTCCCGGCATTCCCGGCGGCATGGCGCCGGACAGGTTGCCGTTGGCGATGTTCGCCATCTCCTGGGGGCAATACGTCTGGATCGCGATCGTGGTGAACATGCGGGCCATCGTGGGCGACATGCCGCGGCCGGCGACGCTGGACGCGGCCGCCGCGAAATTGCCGCCCGGCTGCGACAGCATCGGGCAGATCGACTCGCCGACGGACATCGCATTACCGGGCTCGCCGAAGTCGATGCCGGCGTGATTGAGCGCGTCGATGAAGTCGTCGCCGTTGCCCTCCGCCCCGGCCGGCGCCGCGAACGCCGAGGCCACGGTCAGCAGGCCGGCGGCCGCGGCCAGCAGGCGGATGGTGAAGGGCTGATGACGAAAGACCCAGATCCATTGATGAGTTCGTGCAAGTGCCTTCACGCCAGCCTCCCCGTCCGCCATGGAGTGCGTCTGAGGCACACTCGAATCACGCCTACGAACTCTGAGCCATCACTGTCACGTTTGCGACACGGTGGGGTAAAGGTTCGCACAATAAGCGTTTCGTGAGGTCGCGACCGGCGCGGCGTCGGTTATTACGCGGCCCGTCTGCGCAAGGCCACTCGGCGGATCGACGCCACACTGTGATGTAACACGGGCGGCGTCACCGAACTTGCGGGCGGGAGATGAACCAGAATCCGCCCCATGACCACCCGCCCGACCCACCACGAGATCTCACGTCAGACGTTTCTTCGCGGCGCCGTCGGAATGTTGGCGACGGGAGCGGTGTTCGGCACCGCCCCGGCGGCCGCGGACCCCGCCGGCTGGGGCGGCCTGGCCTCCTCGATCGGCGGCAGCGTGCTGTTACCGGCCAACGGCGCCCAATTCTCCACCGGCAAGCAGATTTTCAACACGTTCTACAACGGCTCCAATCCTGCTGCGGTAGTTCGGGTTTCGTCGCAGGCCGACGTTCAGAAGGCGGTCGCGTTCGCGAAGGCCAACAACCTCAAGGTCGCACCCCGCGGTGGGGGTCATTCGTACGTCGGCGCGTCCAGCGCCAACGGCACCATGGTGCTCGATCTGCGCGGCCTGCCCGGCGGGGCGAACTTCGACGGCAACAACGTCACGGTGACCCCGGCGACCGATCTGTATGCCGTACACCAGGCCCTGGCCGGCGCGGGCCGCGCCGTTCCTGTCGGTACCTGTCCCACCGTCGGCATGGCGGGGCTCGCGCTGGGCGGCGGGGTGGGCGCCGACGCCCGGCGCGCCGGGCTCACCTGCGACGCGCTGCAATCCGCGACCGTGGTGTTGCCCAGCGGCGACGTGGTCACCGCGTCGGCCAACGACAACCCGGATCTGTTCTGGGCCTTGCGCGGTGGCGGCGGCGGCAACTTCGGGGTGACCACCGCGATGACCTTCGCGACCTTCGCCACCGCGGACAGCGACCTGGTCCGCCTGGACTTCCCGCCGTCATCGGCGGTGCAGGTGCTCACCGGCTGGCAATCCTGGCTGGCCGGCGCGGACCGCAACACCTGGGGCATGGTCGATCTGTCGGTCGGCTCGGCGCAGGCGAATTGCCATGTGCTGGCGACGTCTCCGGCCGGGAGCGGCTCCGGTGTGGCCGACGCCCTCAAATCCGCGGTGGGGCTGGCGCCCACCGCCGTGACCAACAAGACGCTGAGCCACATGGACCTGGTGACCTATCTGGCCGGTGGCGGCGCGACCAGCCCGGCGCGCGGCTTCGTGGCCGGCTCCGATGTGATCGGGCCGATGACTTCCGCTGCGGCTCATGCCATTGCGACCGCGGCCGGGCAGTGGCCGGCCTCCGGCGCGGGGCAGGCCTCGGTGCTGATCGATCCGCTGGGCGGCGCGGTCACCGACGTCGCGCCGGGCGACACCGCCTTTCCGTGGCGCACTCAGTCCGCGGTGGTGCAGTGGTACGTCGAGCCCGCCGCCAACCAGGTATCCGCCGCCAGCACCTGGGTGAGCGCCGCGCATCAAGCAGTACAACAGTTCTCGGTCGGCGGCTACGTCAACTACCTGGAGGCCAACACCGCGCCGTCGCGCTACTACGGCCAGAACCTGTCGCGGCTGACGACCGTCCGGCAGAAGTACGACCCCAACCGGCTGATGTTCTCGGGACTGGACTTTTAGCGAGATTAATTGCGCGAGTGTGAATCTATGGCGATTTCTCGGCCGATTTGTGTCGGTGGGCCTCGCTAGTTTGGCGGTGTGACTGATGAGCAGGATGTCGAGGCGGTGTTCGATGGGCTCGATGCGGCCTGGGATCGGGTGTGCGCGCTGAACCTCGACGCGCTGCACCCGCGCCAGCAGTTGGCGGTGTTGGCGCGCTGCGAAAAGCAGCGCCGGCGCATCCCGGCCGTCGAGCATCCCGTGATCAATTCCCTGGCCCGCCAAGCCCCCTCGCTCGAACTCGGCGGCACGGTGGTCCACGCCATCGCCGAGGCGACGCTGATCAGCCGCGCCGACGCCGCCCGCCGCCTCAAGGAGGCACGCGACCTGGGCCCGCGTTACGGCCTGACCGGCGAACCCATCCCACCCGCCCTGCCGGCCACCGCCGCCGCCCAACGCGACGGCACCCTGGGTGCGGGCCAGGTCGCGGTGATCCGCACGTTCTACCACCAGCTGCCCGGCTGGATAGACATGCCCACCCGCGAGCAGGCCGAAGCGCGGTTGGTCACAGAAGGCAGCCGGTTTCGCCCCGAACAACTCGCCGGGCTGGCACACACCCTGGCCGACTGCCTCAACCCCGACGGCACCTACACCGACGAGGACCGGGCGCGGGCACGCGGTCTGACCCTGGGCAACCAGCAAGCCGATGGCATGTCGGCGCTGCGCGGCTGGCTGACCCCCGAATCCCGCGCCACCCTGGAAGCCGTGCTGGCCAAACTCGCCGCGCCGGGCATGTGCAACCCCGACGACGACACCCCGTGTGTGGACGGCGCACCCACCCAAGAGGCCATCGAGCGCGATCCGCGCTCGGCCGCCCAACGCAACCACGATGCGTTGAAGGCGGCGTTGAGAGGATTACTCGCCTCCGGGAACCTGGGTCAGCACAACGGGTTACCGGCCTCCATCATCGTCACCACCACCCTGGCCGACCTCGAAGCGGCCGCCGGGCGCGGCCTGACCGGCGGCGGCACCATCCTGCCGATGTCGGATGTCATCCGCCTGGCCCGCCACGCCCACCACTACTTGGCGATCTTCGACAACGGCAAGGCCCTGGCGCTCTATCACACCAAACGACTCGCCTCACCCGGGCAGCGAATCGTGTTATACGCCAAGGACCGCGGCTGCAGCAGCCCCGGCTGCACCGTGGGCGGCTACTACTGCGA
>NZ_QMEU01000168.1 GCF_003284975.1 Mycobacterium colombiense | reverse complement strand
GCCGGAAGTGGTGTGCCGATGACGGCGATGCCGGTCGGTGACAAGACCCCCGAGGGCGAGGACCGCGGGACCAGGGCGCAGGTGGTCAGGTCTCGTCCCAAGGTGGTGCCGCGCAATCGTCCGGGATAGTGCGGCGGTGCTGCTGTTGCAGACGTGAATAGTGTGCAAAGCGGCCGGAATTCGATACTTTCGGTTATGCCGGCATACGCTCCACGAACGTCGTATGCGCAACGCCGAATTCATCTGATTGGTGTAGTGAAAACCCGCAACCGGTGCGCGGCTCGTCGCAGGAACCGGGCGAGAAACCGAATGACTGCGGCCCGATCGAAAATTGGCAGCCCGTTGGGCGCACGTCCTGCCGGTAGGCCTAAAAGCGTTGCAGCGCAACGAATGTGCGAGCGTCGATCCGCCGGATGAAGCCGCCGAGTCGACCCGCGCGCATTTCGTTGTTAGCCCAGGCGGGTGACGATGTCCGGTGGCCGTGACCACGGATCCGGTGCCGTGTCGCCGTCGGTTCGCATGTGCTCGACAGAAGAAAATTGGCAATTCCCGCATATTTTCTTCACTTTGTCTTACGATGTGAACCGGTTGGTGTAAATAGGTTCGCCACAGCGCCCGAACGCTCTATCGGCTGTGGAAGGGGGCAGGGGTGCTTTTGCCTCTCGGTTCGCCGTTGCCGGATGACACGGTGTCGGCAGTTCGAGGAGAGTCCGGCATGCTCGGTGGGCTGTCGGTTCCGCTCAAGTGGGGCGTGGTCGTCCCGCCGGATGACTACGACCATTGGGCGCCGAAGGCGGACGCCGGCGCCGAGACCCTTGAACAGCCGGCCGACGTCCCCCGCCCAACCGCCGTTGCGGACGGCGTGTGGAGCGGGTGGGAAGGCGACACCGTGCCGCGGGGATCGGGTGTGATCCCGCATTCCCCGGCAGCCGGCTGAGCCCGGCGAAACCCAAACCGCTGCGGTAGCGGCGCCGGGCGCTGCTCAGAATCGGCCGCCGCCACCCATGAAACCGCCGCCGGACGCACCGGGGCTGCCGCCGAACGAGGTCGGGCTCCAGTCGCCGAATCCGCCCCGCATGCCGCCGCTGAGCACGTTGCCGATGATGATCCCGCCGAGCATCGCGCCCATGTCACTGCCGCCGCGGCCGACGTAGGCCCGCTGCGCCAGTTGCACGTCGTCGTTAGCCAGCGACTGCGCGGTCGCGGCCAGCGTCGACGCCGCGTTGGCGTGCGCGATCGCCTCGGTCGGCAGCGTCGATCGTTGGTCCTGCGCGGCCTGCAGATGCCGTCTGGCCTCTGCAAGCCGGGTGCGCGCCTCGGGACCGATGCTACCCCGGCGGGTGTCGACGTAGTCCGACACCGCACGCACCCGCGACTGCGCGGTGAACAACGCCTGCTCCAACGACCGGCTCAGCCGCTCGGCGGCGGCCTGCTCCTGGGCCAGGGTGGCCAGTAGTCCATTGAGGCCGGCGTCGGCTTTGGTCAGCTGAGCGAATGCGCCCAGCGGATCCTCGGCAGCGCCGGCTCGTGCGCTGTCGACGGCCCGGAGGGCGGCATCGCGCGCCGCAACCAGATCACCTGTGTGCGCGGTCTTGACCTTCGGCGCCTTGCGCAGCAGTTCGTCCGCGCGCTCGATGTCGTGCTGGATGTCGGTCAGGGCCGACGGCAGCCCGTCGATGGCGTGCTGAATGTCGCCGGCCGCGTTGTCCACCGCGTCGAGCAGCGCGCGCGCCTGGCCCAACGCCGACTCGGCGGCGCGGACGGCGTCGACCAGACCGGCTTGCCGCCCGCTGACGGCATGGGTGACAAGCTCACGGGCGCTGGTGATGTTGCGGTCGGCGAACGCCAGCCGCTCCTTGGACGCGGTCACGTTGCCCGACACCGAAGTCAGTGCTGCCGCACTGAAGTCGTTGTGCAGCGCGGCAAGTCGTTGTTCGGCCGGCGCGATGCGGGTGGTGAGTTCCACGTATTGCTGCGTCAGTGCGTCCAACCGGGAGGGGGCGTTGATCACCAGATCCCGCAGCCTCTCAAACGCCTCGGTCTGTGACTCCAGCTCGCGGTCGGCGCGCGCCGCCGCGACGATCACCTGGGTGAGTAGTTCCCGGCGCTGAGCCGGCGTCTCGGGCATGTCGTCATCGAGTTGTTGACGGATCGTAAAGGCTTGGGACAGAGCGGCTTTGGCGTTAGTCACGGCCTGGGTGAACGGCTGGGTCCGGTCGCTGCCGAACTCCGTGACCGCCAGGTCCAATTCGTTGGCGCTGGTGCGTAACGCGTTGTCGACGTCCACCACCAGTTCGCGGGAAAGGTCGTCGAGTGCCTGCGGGGGCACCGCGGCCAGCGCGTCGGCGTCGGTGGGGTCGACCCGGCGTGCCGCCGCCAACGCCGCGGCGCGTCGGCGTCGGCCGCGATAACGCATGACCAGCAACAGAATTGCCAGCGCGACCAGGATGCCCGCCAGCACGGCCAGCAGCGCCACCCGGCCCGCCGAATCCGGCGAGGTGTCGAGTCCGTTGGCCGCCGCGACGGCGGCGCCGCTCCAATCGCCATCGTGCAGGGCGGGCTCGATCTTGTTGCGCCGCAACTTGTCGACCTGATTTGCGGTGATGCTTTTGACCGTGGCGGGCACCAGGAAGGCGTATTCACGGCTGTTGGTGCCGACGGCCAGCAGCGCGTCGTAGGCGCCCAGGTCGCTGTTGGTCACGGTGCGCTGTGCCCACCCGGTCGCGCTCTGCCCGGAGAAGTTGTCGACGTAGACCACCCACAGCCGGATGTGGCGGTCCGTGTACAGCTTGCCGAGAGCAGAGGCGACCGCAGCGCGCCCGGAATCCGACAGGGCACCCGCGTTGTCGGTGATGTAGTCGGCCAACCGGAATGGTGGTTGCGCGCGGGCGGCCGGCGCCAGCAGCAGGCCGCCGCCGAGGCCGACCGTGAGGATCGTCGCGATCACGACGATCAGGCGAGCGGTGCAACGCATAGGGCCAATCTAGCCCCGCGACGATGCAGGCCCGTAGGCCTGCTGAGGAGTGCGGCGGTCAGGCATAGCCCCGCGACGATGCAGGCCAGTAGGCCTTCTGAGGAGTGCGGCGGTCAGGCATAGCCCCGCGGCGACACACGCCAGCAGGCTTGAGCCGAGCCATACTTCGGCAGGCATTCCCTGGCAGACTGTGCGTCGGTGACCGGGAATCAGCACGACCCCTACGACGACTTCGACCGTCAGCGACGGGTGGCCGAAGCGCCCAAGACTGCGGGCCTGCCGGGCGCCGAGGGTCAGCACCGCACCGACTTCGCCCGGGATCGGGCGCGGGTCCTGCACAGCGCCGCGCTGCGCCGATTGGCCGACAAGACGCAGGTGGTCGGGCCCCGAGAAGGGGACACCCCGCGCACCCGGCTGACGCATTCGCTCGAGGTCGCCCAGATCGGGCGGGGGATGGCGATCGGGCTGGGCTGCGACCCCGACCTCGTCGAGCTGGCGGGACTGGCCCACGACATCGGCCACCCGCCCTACGGACACAACGGCGAACGCGCGCTTGACGAGGTTGCGATGGACTACGGCGGCTTCGAGGGCAACGCCCAGAACTTCCGGATTTTGACCAGTCTGGAGCCTAAAGTCCTTGACGGGCAAGGCAATAGCGCGGGGTTGAACCTGACCCGGGCGTCGCTGGACGCGGTGACGAAGTACCCGTGGCCTCGCGGCGAAGGGCAACGCAAGTTCGGGTTTTACGACGACGACCGCGAGCCGGCCGCCTGGGTTCGGGCGGGCGCACCGGAGGGCCGGATGTGTCTGGAAGCGCAGGTCATGGACTGGGCCGACGATGTGGCCTATTCGGTGCACGACGTCGAGGACGGCGTGGTGTCCCAGCGCATCGACCTGCGGGTGCTCGCCGACGAAGACGAGGCCGCCGCATTGGCCAAACTGGGCGAGACGGAATTTTCCCGGGTGCGTGCCGACGACTTCATGGCGGCGGCGCGACGGCTCTCCGCCCTGCCGGTGGTCGCCGCCGTCGGTAAGTACGACGCCACGCTCGCGGCTTCGGTTTCGCTCAAGCGGTTGACCAGTGAACTGGTCGGCCGGTTCGCCTCGGCCGCCATTGCCACCACTCGCGCGGCGGCCGGTCCCGGCCCGCTGGTGCGTTACCGGGCCCAGTTGCAGGTTCCCGACCTGGTGCGCGCTGAGGTGGCCTTGCTGAAAATCCTGGCGTTGCAGTTCATCATGTCCGATCCGCGTCATCAGGAAACGCAAGCCGGGCAGCGTGAACGCATCCATCGGGTGGCGCACTGGCTGTATGCGGGAGCGCCCCGCACGCTGGACCCGTTCTTTGCTGCGGCCTTCAATACCGCGGCCGACGACGGCGCCCGGTGGCGCGTCATCGTCGACCAGATCGCCTCGTACACCGAGGGTCGGCTCGAACGAATCGACACCCGCCAGGCCGGTCCGTAGTCACCGGTTGGCAGGAAGTCGTCCGGTCTGGGAATCGGCGCGGCCGCCGCGAGTTAGGCTGCCCGACATGAAGAAATTCAGCGGCTCGCCCTTTGTGGCCTCCTTGTTGATGGGGCTTCCCGTCGTCGCCATGACTGCCTGCAGTTCACCGCAGCATGCGAGCACCCAGCCGGGCACCACACCACGGGTGAAGAGTGCCGCTCCGTCGTCCGGGGAGTCGACGTCGACCCCGGCGCCCGCCGCCGGCTCGCTCAACGCGGAACTGAAGACGCCCGATGGCCGCTCGGCGGCCACCGCGACCTTCGACTTCACCGGCGGCTACGTGACCGTGACGGTGAAAACGGTGGCGCCTGGCATCCTCACGCCCGGCATCCACGGCCTGCACGTGCACGAGATCGGCAAGTGCGAGCCGAACTCGGTGGCGCCCACCGGCGGTGCGCCCGGCAACTTTCTGTCGGCCGGCGGTCACTACCAGGCCCCCGGACACACCGGCAAGCCCGAGAGTGGCGACTTGGCGTCCCTCGAGGTCCGGCAGGACGGCTCGGCGTACTTGGTCACCACCACCGATTCGTTCAACCGGGACGACCTGTTGGCGGGCAACAAGACGGCGCTGATGCTGCACGGCGCCCAGGACACCGAGAACGCGATGGATCGGGTCGCGTGCGGCGTCATCGGTACCGGCTAGCGTGCGCCGTCGCGACCTAGACTGAGCCGATGTCAAGCCCGGCAGGTTCACGCGCGGAGGGCGATGGCCGCGCCCGGGGTCGGGGCCGGATTCCCGATCGCGACATCGCCGCCATCCGCGAGCGGGTGCGCATCGACGAGGTGATCGGCGACTACGTCCAATTGCGCCGCGCCGGCGCCGATTCGCTCAAGGGCCTGTGTCCGTTCCACGACGAGAAGTCGCCGTCGTTTCACGTCCGCCCCAACCACGGCCACTTTCACTGCTTCGGCTGTGGTGAGGGCGGCGACGTGTACGCGTTCATCCAGAAGATCGAACACGTCAGCTTCGTCGAGGCCGTCGAACTGCTCGCCGACCGGATCGGTCACACCATCAATTACTCGGGGCCGGCGACCAGCGTGCAGCGCGACCGCGGCAGTCGCAGCCGGCTGGTCGCGGCCAACGCGGCGGCGGCGGAGTTCTATGCGGCGGCGCTGGAATCCGCCGAAGCCGCACCGGCCCGGCAGTATCTGACCGAGCGGAACTTCGACGCCGACGCGGCCCGTCACTTCGGTTGCGGCTTCGCGCCCTCGGGTTGGGACTCGCTGACAAAGCATCTGATACGCAAGGGATTTGAGTTCAAGGAGCTGGAGGCGGCCGGCCTGTCACGGCAGGGACGTCGCGGACCGATGGACCGCTTCCATCGCCGGTTGCTGTGGCCCATCCGCAGTTCGGCCGGCGAGGTGATCGGCTTCGGCGCCCGGCGGCTGTTCGACGACGATCCGATGGAAGCCAAGTACATCAACACGCCCGAGACGCTGCTGTACAAGAAGTCGAACGTGATGTTCGGCATCGACTTGGCCAAACGCGACATCGCCAAGGGACACCAGGCCGTCGTCGTCGAGGGCTACACCGACGTGATGGCGATGCACCTGGCCGGCGTCACCACCGCGGTGGCGTCGTGCGGCACCGCCTTCGGCGACGAGCATCTGTCGATGCTGCGCCGGTTGATGATGGACGACAGTTTCTTTCGCGGCGAACTGATCTACGTGTTCGACGGCGACGCGGCCGGACGGGCCGCCGCGCTCAAGGCTTTTGGCGGGGAACAGAACCTGGCGGGCCAGTCGTTCGTGGCCGTCGCCCCCGACGGCATGGATCCCTGCGACCTGCGGCTGAAGTCCGGTGACGGCGCGCTGCGCGATCTGGTGGCCCGGCGCACCCCGCTCTTCGAGTTCGCGATCCGTTCGGCGCTCGCCGAGATGGACCTGGACAGCGCGGAGGGCCGGGTCGCCGCGCTGCGCCGCTGCGTGCCGATGGTGAGCCAGATCAAGGACCCCACGCTGCGCGACGAGTACGCCCGCCAGCTCGCCGGATGGGTCGGCTGGGACGACGTCGCGCAGGTCATCGACCGGGTGCGCA
>NZ_QMEU01000167.1 GCF_003284975.1 Mycobacterium colombiense | reverse complement strand
TGAGTGTTCGGGCTTTCCGTTCCGGTTTCGCGCACCGCGTCGGCGATCAGCGTCGCCAGCGCCGACGCACCGGTGACGGTGCTCGGCGTGTCGATCAGCACGGCCGCGGGAGCCAACCCGGTGACGATGCCCGCGACGTCGCGGGCGACGGACTTTGGTTCGGCATTGCGCGGTACGGCGGTGACCTCGCTGGTGGTGATCGCCACCAGTCGCTCGGCGATTTCGACCACCACGGTCGCGTCCGGCGCGGCGCCGGATGCCTGCATCAGCAGCGACGACCGCGCCCGCGTCCGGACTTCGCCCGCCACCGCGGCACCGGCAGCGTGCACCACGCCCACGCGCGCGGGCGACCACCACGACGGATGCACGACCACCAGCGCGTCGCAGTGCCCGCGGATTGCCGATCGCAGCGCGGTTTCCCACAGCGCGTCGACGGCCACCGGGCGCTCTCCCGCCAGCGCCACCCGGTCGTCTATTGCATCCAGCGCGGCCCGCACGGTGTCGAACGACTCGGCGTCGACGACGGTGCTTGTGGCGCAACATAATCGGCGGATCGTGCCCGGGCCGGCTTCAACGATCGCGGGATGCTCTTTCATGGCGGGCTCCAGGCGACCTGGACAAGTTCTTCGTCACCGGCGCGAGTGGTCAGCACGCCACGGCCCGGCGGCAATCTCAGCGGCTGACTGGAACCGAACGACCCGCCGTCGCCCGGGCATCCGCTCATCATCAGCGTCGTGCAACCGAGGTCGCGCAGGCTCGCCAGCAGTGGCTCGAACATCGCGCGCTCGAGGCCGCCGCTGCGGCGGGCAATGACCAGATGCAATCCCAGATCCGCCGCGTACGGCAAGAATTCGACGATCGGCCCCAGGAGGTTGCCCGCCGGGGTGGCGACCAGGTCGTAGTCGTCGACGATGACATAGAGCTGCGGTCCGGACCACCAGGTGGCACTGCGCAATTGGGCCTGGCTGGCGTCGGGCGGCGGCATCCGCGTCCGAAGCGACTCGAGCAGGCTTTGCAGCGATACGGCCAGGGCGGCGGGTGACATCGCGTAGCCGTCGAGATGTTCCGATTCAACGACACCGAGCAGGGTGCGGCGAAAGTCGACGACCAACAGCCGGGCTTGCGTGGGCGTGCTCGTCCGCACGATCTCTCGGCATAACGTCCGTAGCGTGGCGGTCTTGCCGCACTCGTTGTCGCCTAGCACGAGCAGATGCGGCACTCGCACGAAATCAATTGCCCATAAGTCTAATTCCCGCTCCCGCAGACCCAACACCATCGGCGCGCCCGGATCGGGGTTCGATCCGCGAACGATATCCTCGCGATCCACCTGCAGGGGCAGTAGCGGTATCGGCGGGGCGACCGACGCGCCGGCGGGGACCTCGGCGATGGGCGCGGCGACCACCATCTGCAGGCCCTCGGGGGAAAGACCGCGGCCCGGCCTGTCGCGCGGCACATGCTGCGCGGCCCGGCGGTCGATCTCGGAGTCGGCCGGGTCGCCCAGCCGTAACTCGATGCGGGTGCCGATCTGGTCCCGCAGTGAAGGCCGGACCTCGGCCCACCGCGTCACCGACAACACCAGGTGCACGCCGAACGAAAGCCCGTGGGCCGCCAGCGCGATGATCGGCTCCTCCAGCGCTTCGAATTCTTGGCGCACGCTCGCCCAGCCGTCGATGACGAGGAACACGTCGCCGAACCGATCGCCGCTCATGCGCCCGAGGCGGTATTGGGCGATCGAGGCGATGCCCTGCTCCCGAAACAGCGCTTCCCGGCGACGAATGACCGACTCGCATTCTGCGACTATCCGGCCGGCCAGCCGGGGATCCGCGCGTCCGGCGACCGCGCCCACATGGGGCAGCGCGTGCACCGTCGACAGGGGCCCGCCACCGAAATCCAGGCAGTAGAACTGCACCTGCCCGGGATCGTGCGTGGCGGCCAAGGCGGTGATGAGCGTGCGCAGCGCGGTCGACTTTCCCGCCTGGGGCGCACCGACGACGGCCACATGGCCTGCGGCCCCGGACAAATCGACGATCAGCGGTGTCCGGCACTGATCGAAGGGGCGATCGACGCTGCCGATGGGCACCGTCAGGCGTCGCGGCATGCGGCCGGCGTCGGCCAGCACGGTCTGCAGCGCCGGCGCCGGTCCGAGTGGGGGCAGCCAAACCCGGTGCGCGGGCGGGCCGTGGCCGGACAACCGGTCCAGGACGGCGTGCGAGATGCTCCTTTCGGGCATTTTCCTCGCCGCGACGGCCCGGGCGACGGCGCCGGTGACCCCGGTGCTGAACACCCGCACGCAACCGGCCGCCGCGACGGACACCCGAGCCGGCGTTGCCCTGGGCAGCGGCGCCGAAACGGAGGCGGCCTGGAAGCGAATCGGTTCGCCGCCGCTCACTCGCAGGAGGCCGCCGCCGGGGGCGCTCGGCAATCGGTACGCGTCGAGGTTGCCCAAAAGGGCTTGGGATTCGGCGGCCGACAGCGTCTTCAGGCAGAGTCGATACGAGAGGTGGGCGTCCAGCCCGCGTAGCCGGCCCTCATCGAGGCGCTGACTGGCCAGCAGCAGGTGCACGCCGAGCGACCGGCCCAGACGGCCGATGGCGACGAACGTGTCGGCGAAATCGGGGTGCTGGCTGAGCAATTCGGAGAACTCGTCGACGATGACGAACAGCGTGGGCAGCGCGGGCAACGCCGCACCAGCGGCCCGCACGCGCTCGTATGCGGTGACGCTGACGCAACCCGCCGTCCGCAGCACTTCCTGGCGGCGGTTCATCTCGCCGGCCAGGGCCTCGCGCATCCGGGCCACCAGCGGCGCGTCGTCGGCCAGGTTGGTGATCACCGCGGCCACATGCGGGGCGCTCGCATAGTCGAGAAATGTTGCGCCGCCCTTGAAGTCGACAAGCAGCAGGTTCAGCGCCTCGGGCGAATTGTGGGCCATCATGCCAAGCGCGATGGTCCGCAGCAGCTCCGACTTGCCCGACCCGGTGGCGCCGATGCACAGCCCATGCGGGCCCATCCCCCCTTCGGCCGGCTCCTTGATGTCCAACTCGATAGGCGCACCCTGCGCGGTGATTCCGATCGGTACGCGCAGGCGGTCGCGGTGGCGTTGCCCGCGCCACAGCGTGGCCGGGTCGAAACGATCAGGATCGGAAAGCCCCGCCAGCTCCGGCCAATTGGGGCCCGCACCCCTCGGGCGGTCCGGGTGCCGCTGGTACCCGGCCAGCCGGCGGGCGCAAACCAGCGCGTCGGTGGGCGACATCTGGTCGGGGCACCATGCCGGCGCCGGTGGGGCCGGCGCCGGCATGCTCAGCGGTGCGCCCTCGCGGGCGTTACCCACGCCGAGGATGGTCGCGCCGACGATGGGGTCGGTGCCGTCGGCCAGATCGGTGACCACAACCATGTCGGGTCCTTGCACCGCGGCGAGCGCGCGCCGTGCCTGCGCACCACCCGAATAGACCATCCTCGCCGGGCCCGCCGCGTCGACATCGGTCGGATGTCGGTTGTGCGGCAGCCATTTCAACCAGTCCCAGCGCTCGCGGTGCTCATCGTCGATGGCGGCCGCGATGAGAACTTGATCGGGTGCGTGCAGCACCGCGAGCTGGCACACAATGGCCCGCAGTAACCCGCGCGCCTCGGCCGGGTCGCCGTCGATCCGCACCACTGCCCCGCCCCGAAGGTCGATCACGACCGGAGCGCGGATCGTCGCGTGGGCCTCCAGGAAGCGCCGTAGCGCCAGCGCGGTGACCGGATCTCGATGCTCCGGCGGCGGAAGCGACGGCGCGACCAATCGGCGAGCAAGTGGCTGGGGGCCAACGCCCACGCGCACGAGGCCGTATTCGGCACCGTCCGGTCGCCGCTCCCACATCCGCGGACCGCCGATCAAGGTCCACAGCGTGCCGGGATCGGGATGGTCCCGGATCAACGAGTGATGCTGTGTCGCGGCAATTTCGGATACGAACCGGTTCAGCCTGTTCAGGTAGTCGAGGTATTGGTCGCGGTCGGCGTCGATGCCACCACCGCGACGGCGGGTGCCACCGGTCAGCCCCGTCAGCAGGGTCGAAACCAGCATCATGGCGGGAAATGCCAGAAACATGGGAGCGCGGGCCGGACCGTTCCCGGCACTGAGCACGGCGGCCATCAGGCCCATGCACACCAGGGACAGCCCCACCGGAAGTAGCCGCGGCAACAAGCCCGATGTCGCCGCGGACGGGAGGTCCGGCGGTGCGTCAACAACGATCTCCGCGGCCGGCATCCCCGACACCGCCGGCAAACTCTGAGTCACCTCATCCCCTTCCCGGTGCGACGACGGTAGGTAGCACCGACATCGACGACAAGTCACCTGTGGACAGCCGGACACCGGCGCGATCGAACCCGGTTATGTTTCTGCCTCAGTCCGACCGGAGGGTTCGCCGTTGCCTGCAATCGATACCGGGCTGCGACGCGTCTGCGTGCATTGGGAGACCGCAGCCGTCGATGTTGTCCTGCCCGCCGAAACCCCTGTCGCCGTGTTGCTTCCGTCGATCGTCGACCTCCTCGGTGTCGATTGTCTCGACGGCGAAGCCGTGCGCTACCGCCTGTCGCCGCCCGCGGCGGCCGGCTTGGATCCGTCGATGACGCTGGCCCAGCACGGCATCGCTGACGGTGCGACTTTGATGCTGAGCAGAAGCACCACGCCGTTGCCCGGCCCCCGTTACTTCGATGTGGCGGACGCCGTCGCGGCCGCACTGGACCAGGCCACCGAGCCGCACCATGAATCGTTGCACCGGCGCGCGGTCCGCCTGATCGGCGCGGCGGCGGCGACGCTCCTGGCGGCGGTCGGAGGGCTGGTAATCCTGCGTAATGCGCTGGGCGGCGGCGGGAGCCGCGATGCGGCCACGACCGCCGTATTGCTCGCGTCCGGTGCCCTCACCCTCGGGCTGGCGACCATGGCGCACCGCGGCTATGGGGACCGGACCGCCGGGCTGGCGCTGAGCGCGATCGCCACCGCGTTTGCCGGGCTCGCCGGTTTCGTGGCGGTGCCGGGTGCGCCCGGCGTTCCCCACGTCTTGCTGGCCGCAGCGGCGGCCGGGGTCACCTCGGTGGCGGCGCTGCGCATATCGGGTTGCAGCACAGTCACTTTGACGGCCATCTCGTGCTGTACGGTGGTGATCGCGCTGGCGGCGTTGGCGGGTGTGATCGGCGGGGCGCCATTGTGCGCCATCGCCTCGGCGGCGGGGCTGGTGTCGCTGAGCCTGCTCTCGGCGGCGCCGCGCGCATCGATCGCGCTGGCGGGGTTGGCGCCCAGCCCGGGGACGTCCGAGGTGACGAAGACCGACCCGAGCGACGCGGGCGTGCGCCGCCAAGCGGTTCGCGCCGAGGGCTGGTTGACGGGGCTGCTGGCCGGGTTGTCGGTATCGGCCGCCCTGGGGGCGATCGCCACCGTGCTCGCCGGAGCACCGCGCCTGTCGTGCACGGCGTTCGGCACCCTCACCGCCGCGCTGTTGCTGCTGCGCTCTCCGTCCACCGACATCAGACGAACGCTGGTGTACGCGATCAGCGGAATCGTGATCGCCGCAACGACATTCGGCGTCACCGCCGCGCGTGCGGCGGTGCACGTTCCCTGGGTCGCGGCAGCAACAACGGTGTCGGTCTTGGTGGCGATGTATTTCGGGTTCGTCGCCCAGGCGCGGCCCGCCTCGGCCGTCGTGCGCCGCAGTGTCGGACAACTGGAATGGCTGGCGCTGGCCGCAATGGTTCCCTTGACCTGCTGGATATGTGGACTCTACGGCGCGGTCCGCGGTGTGAGCCTCCGATGATGAGTCCGCTCGCCGGCCGGCTGCTGACCGTGTCGACGCTGACGCTGGCGATCGCCCTCGGAAGCCCGACGGCACAGGCTGTTTCGCCCCCGGACGTCGACGACAGGTGGTTGCCCACGCCGGCGCGGCCGGCGTCCCCGTGGCCGACCGCGCAACGCGAGGTTTGCGCCGCGCTGACTGCCGACTCGGGACCGGGCCGCAACCGGCCGGCGAATCTCGGTGACCTGTCGGCGGTCTGGCAACTCAGCCGCGGCGCCGGACAGCGGGTCGCGGTCATCGACACCGGCATCTCGCGTCATCGGAGACTGCCCGATGTGGTGCCCGGGGGTGACTACGTATCCACCGGCGACGGCACGCAGGATTGCGATGCGCACGGCACCCTGGTAGCCGGAATCATCGCGGCCACAGCGGATTCCAAATCCGACAGTTTCAGCGGGGTGGCACCGGAGGCCACGTTGATCAGCATTCGCCAGTCCAGTGCGAAATTCGCCCCGACCGGCGACCGGTCCCGGATCGGGGTCGGCGACGTCGACACCATGGCGAGGGCCGTCCGGACGGCCGCCGACCTGGGGGCCTCGGTGATCAACATTTCGTCGGTGGCGTGCACACCGGCGGCCCAACCGCCCGATGACCGCGCGTTGGGTGCCGCACTGGCTTACGCCGTCGACGTCAAGAACGCCGTCGTCGTGGCCGCGGCGGGCAACACCGGCGGCACCGGACAGTGCCCGCCCCAACGTGGCGATGCCACCTGGCAGACCCTCACGGTGACCGTCAGTCCGGCCTGGTACGACGACTACGTGCTGACCGTCGGGTCGGTGAAGGCCGACGGGACGCCCTCGCCGTTCACCCTGGCCGGTCCCTGGGTGGACGTCGCCGCGCCGGGTGAGGCGGTGACGTCACTCGCGCCGGAGCCGGTGTCCGGCACCAGCTATGCCGCCCCGATGGTCAGCGGGGTGGCCGCGCTGATCCGCGCTCGCTTCCCGGCGCTGACCGCCCGCCAGGTGATGCAGCGCATCAAAGCGACGGCACGTCATCCACCCGCGGGGTGGGATCCCCTCGTCGGCAACGGCACCATCGACCCGC
>NZ_QMEU01000166.1 GCF_003284975.1 Mycobacterium colombiense | reverse complement strand
AGCGCCCGGCAATCCCGTTGGCGCGGCGAACGTTCGGCGCCGCCGGTCGGCGGTCATCGCGGCGCGTCCGCCAGGAAGGTGTGCACGATGTTGGCCTCCCAGCCGGGCATCGTCTCGCTGTGCACGGCGGTGAAGCCGGCGTCGGCGAGGCGTGTCTCGAACCGCGCGGCGCCGTCGAAATCCAATACGCTGCGCCACAGGTAGCGATAGAGCCCGGCGTCCCGGGTGCGCCACCACCCGGCGGGAATGATGATGGCCCAGCACACGGCGTGCCAGATGCGGGTCGCGGCGGGTGAGTCGCGTACCGAGTATTCGTGCACCGCCAGGGTGCCGCCCGGACGCAACAGCTCGCAGAACCTGCGCAGCTGTGCGTCGCGGTCGGCGACGTTACGGATCAGGTAGGCGGCCAGGATGCCGTCGAATGGTCCGGTGACCCCGTGCTCGGCGAGTTCTTCGACCGGCGTGTGCACGAAGCGCACCGAGGCGGGCCACTGCTTGGCGCGCGCCGCGTCGAGCATTCCGCGCGAGGCGTCGACGGCGACGATGTCGGCCTCCGGTGCGGTGGCGAGCAGCGCAGCCGTCGAGGCGCCCGTGCCGCAGCCGGCATCGAGCAACCGTAACCCCTTGCCGCGGTTCTGGATTCGCATCCGGCGCGCCGACAGGGTCAGCTGCGCGTGGTAACCGGGGCTGGCCCCGACCAGCCGGTCGTAAGCCGGCGCGCCCGCGTCGAACGCGGCCGCCAAGTCGGCGGGCGCGGGACCCGCATCACCGACGCGCACGTTGCCGTTCCCACAGCAGCAGCACCGCGGTGACCAACGCGAAGCCGAACAGAAAGTCTTCGACCGGGATGTCGAATGGGAAGCGCACGCCGCTCAGCTGCCGCTCGTCGTAGCTGACGACGGGGGAGCTGAGTTTCGTCAGCCAGCCGTCCACCGGTATCTGGAATCCCAGCACGATCAGCATCGACAGCCAGTACGCCGGACGGCGGAAGAGCCCGGTCCGCAGCACCGCCAATTCCAATGCGCAGACCAGCAATACCGCCAGCGTGGCCGGCAGCGTGTAGCCCAGGCCCGTCATCGGCGGTGCACCTTGTCCAGGATGGTGGTCACGGCGTTGTAGGTCAGCAACGCGCAGACCGGAATGACGAGGAAGAACAGCACCTCTTCGATCGGCACCCGGAAGGGGATGCCCAGGCCGCACAGATAGGCGCGGTCGTAAGTCCACACGTGCGCGGCGACGGCGATCTCATCCCAGATCAAGAACACCGCGGCCACCGGCACGATCGCCTTGACGGCCCGTCGCCACTGGCGGTAGACGCCAGGGCCGAAGATCTCCAGCGGCGCGGTGATCACCAGGCATGCGGCCAGCACCGCCAGGTATTGCCACCGATCGCTCATGCGGCCCCCGATTGACGAACGCCCCGCGCGCCGTTGCGCGCCCGCCACGACCGTATCAGTCCCGCACCGGCGACCCGAAGTCGTCGCGCCGTGCCGACGGTGGCCCGGTGATCGAACACCGCGAAGTCGCTTCTTTCGATGCAGTCCAGGATCTCCGAGTACAGCGCCGCCGCCGTCGCCACGCACGGTCGCGAGCGGCGGGCGAGCGTAGCGATCCCGTCAGCGGCGAATCGGTAAGTCTGCCGGGCGATTTCGTGCTGGGCGACCAGGGCGCGGCGCACCCGCGGATCGGTGCGGCGGTGTGTGTGACACCACGTCAACAGCTCCCGGTCGACCCCGTCGGCGGCGAGTTCGTCGGCCGGCAGGTAGACCCGGCCGCGTTGCAGGTCCTCGTCGACGTCACGCAGGAAATTGGTGAGCTGGAATGCGCGGCCCAGCGCCGCGGCGTACGGCGCCGCCTCCTGCACGGGCGTCACCGTGCCCAATATCGGAAGCACTTGCAGCCCAATGGCTTCCGCGGAGCCGCGCATGTAGCGGTTGAGGGCCTTGCGGTCCGGATAGTCGGTGATCGTGAGGTCCATCCGCATCGACGCCAAGAAGTCCTCGAACAACTCCGCGCTGATCCGATAGCGGCGCACGGTGTCGGTCACGGCGGCGACCAGCGGATCGTCCAGGTGCGCATCGCCGGAGAAGAATCGCTGCGACAGCTGCGCCAGCCTGCGCCCGCGGACGTCGGCGCCGACCGCTGGGTCGAGATCGTCGAGGATGTCGTCGGCGTACCGGGCGAAACCGTACAGCGCATGGACGGGTGGCCGCTGGTCGGGCGCGAGCAACCGGGTCGCGAGAAAGAAGGTGCGGCCATGCGCGGCGTTGAGTTCCCGGCACCGGCGATACCCGTCGCGCAACCACGGGTCGTCGATTCCGGCCGCCGTCAGCTCGCCGCGCATCATGGCGAACCGGCCTTCATGTCGACGTGCGCGGCCGACCGCGCGGCGATCCCGGTGATGCGGTCGGCGGCGAGCCGCCCGGAAATCAGCGTGGTCGGAACGCCGACGCCCGGCACCGTGGAGGACCCCGCGAGCACCGCGTTGTCGACGCCGCGCACCAGGTTGCCCGGCCGAAACGGTCCCGTCTGGCCGAAGGTGTGGGCCAGCGCGAACGGACTGCCGGCCGCCATGCCCTGGCGCGCCCAGTCGGCGGGCGTGACGACGCCCAAAACCCTTGCGTCGTGCGGCAACCCGGGCAGCAGCCGGTCGCCGACGTGCGCGATCATGTCCTCGACGTAGCGGTCGCCGGCAGTGGCCCAATCGATGGTGCCGCGATCCAGGTTCGGGGCGGGGGCGAGCACGTAGAGCAGATCACGCCCCTCGGGCGCCAGGGTGGGGTCGCCGGCCGTCGGCCGGGTGACCAGAAGCGACGGGTCCCGCATGAGCCGGCCGTCGCGGACGATGTCGGTGAAGGTCTGATCCCATGCCTCGCCGAACAGGATGGTGTGGTGGGCGGTCGTGGATGCGACGGCGGGGCAGCCCAGATGCGCCACAACGGCCGAGGGTGAGGGGCGCAGCCGCACGGCGCGACGCGGTGTGCGGCCGAGCAGCGCATAGGTCTGCGGCAGTTCGGTGGTCAACACCACCGCATCGCAGGCGATGCGTCCGGACCGCTCGGTCACCACGGCGGTCACCCGACCGCCCACCCGTTCGAGCGCGGTAACGGTTGCGCCGTAACGAAATTCGACGCCGGCGTCCGCGGCGGCCGCGGCCAGCGCGTCGGGCAGCGCCCGCACCCCGCCGCGCGGAAACACCACGCCCGAGATGGTGTCCATGTAGGCGATCACCGCGTAGACCGCCAGGGCATCGCGCGGCGCGACGCCGGCGTACAGCGACTGGAAGGTGAAGATCCGCTGCAACCGTGAGTCGCTGATGTACCGCTGGACCATCCGGTCCCATTTACGGAAGCCGCCGATCGCGGCCAGCCGCGCCAACTGCGGGGTGAGCAGCGACAGTGGTGAGTCGAAGTTCGCGGCGATGAAGCCGTCGAATTCGGTGCGATACAACCGCGTCAACCACTCCCGAAGTCGTCGATAGCCCGCTGCCTGCCCGAAGCCAGCGAACTCTGCGACGGCGTCGGCCATCCGATCCGCGTCGCTGTGCACGTCCAGCGTGCTGCCATCCGCGAACACGGCGCGATAAGCGGGGTCCACCGTCAGCAGCTCCATGCGGTCGCGCAGTTGTTCGCCGACCGCCGCGAACGTCTCGTCGATGATGTCCGGCATGGTGAGCACCGTCGGCCCGGTGTCGATGCGGTAGCCGTCGATGTCGAGGCGACCGGCCCGCCCGCCGGGCCATGGCTCGCGCTCGACCACCGTGACCGCACGGCCCCGGCCGGCCAGGTGCAACGCCGCGGCAAGGCCGGCCAATCCGGCGCCGACCACCACCACGTGATTTCCGCGCCCTTCGATGGTCCGCATGATCAACAGGCTCCCCGGTCGGTGCTCGTCATTCGGCGCGATCCGTGCAGACGGCTGCCATTTCGGCCAGCGCGGTGCGAACCGGCCCATCGATCGGCAGGTCGCCGAGGTGCTCGCACGCGGAAGCGATGCGGTCGCCGATCATCTCCTCGATCAGCCGCACCGCTCCCGTCTCGACGATGAGCGCTTTCCACCTGTCGATCGCGGCGTCGTCGAGGGTTTCACGATTCGCGAGTTCGTAAAGTTCGCGCCGCACCGGCGCGTCGGCCAGCTGGTGGGCGGCCACCACGACGCTGGTCGCCTTGCGCTCGAGCAGGTCGCCCGCGCAGGGCTTGCCCGTGATGGCGGGCGAACCGAAAACGCCGAGCACGTCGTCACGAAGCTGGAACGCCTCCCCGACGGCGGCACCGTAGCGGCCCAGTTGGGACAGCGTTCGATCGTCGCACCCGCCCATGGCCGCGCCGATTTCCAGCGGCCGGCGCACGGTGTAGTTCCCCGACTTACGCCGCGCCACGTCGAGCACGACTTCCAGCCCGGGCATTTGCCGGGCGTCGTTGACCAGGTCGGCGAACTGCCCGAGGGCGAGCTCGGTGCGCATGGCGTCATAGCGGGGCCACGCGCATTGCAGGCGCAGCGGCTCGACGCCGCTGTCGCGCAGCATCTGTTCGGCCCAGATGAGGCACAGGTCGCCGAGCAGAATGGCGGCCGATTCGCCGAACCGCCGAGACGAGCCGGACAGACCGCGCTCGCGGTGCCACTGGCCGAATTGCCGGTGCGCCGACGGGCGCCCGCGCCGTTCGGCGGAACCGTCCATGACGTCGTCTTGCAGCAGCGCAAAGGCGTGCAGCAATTCGAAACTGGCCGCGGCCCGCAGCGCCGCGTCGTCGGGCGGTGCGCCGCATAGCCAACCCAGATACACAAAGGTGGATCGCAGGCATTTACCGCCGGAGACGAACTCCACCAGGATGTCGCCGGCGGCGTCGATGCGCGCATCGTCGAGCTCGCCGACGCGCCGCGCGGCGACGAAGTCCGCGACGTCGCCAAGCACCATCCGGCGCACGTTCGATCGCCACGCTTGGAAGTCGTCGGCGGTGCACCAACCGATGACCACCGGCGGCGAGGCCGTGGCCGGCGAAAACGACAAAGCCCTCATGTGCGCAAGCGCTCCCTCCCGGACGGCTTGGCATGCTCAGGCCTGCACGGTCCAAACACACGCCTCATACCCGCCGATGAGGCGGGCAAAACCACAGCGCTGACCGCCAGACGCGCCCCGCGTCGCCCGCTACCCACATACCACGTGGTTCAATAACTTAAACATTAATTTAATGAACTTCAGGCGGTTGTGCCAGCCGAGCGGGCGGGCGGCGATGGGCCCGTCGACGCATCCTCGGTTAACCATTAAGTAACTGAAATAACGGCCGATCGGCGATATGCTGCACACAGATATGGACGCTGATGCCCAGCGCTGCGGCCGCGATGAGCTGGAGTCGCTGATCTCGGCCGATCTGCGGGAGCTGTCAACCGAGTCCGATCAGATCGGCCAGCTGTTCGCGCCGATGCATAGATTGCGGCCCAATGACTTTCGCGCCCTGCTCCACATCATGGCGGCAGAAAGCGGTGGACGGCCGATGACTTCTGGCGACCTCAGCCACCGGATGGGGTTGTCGGGGTCGGCGATCACCTACCTGGTGGACCGGCTGATCGACGGGGGTCATATCCGTCGTGAAAGCCATCCGGCGGATCGACGAAAGGTGTTGTTGCGCAACGATGAATACGGTCTGGTCACCGCCCGATCGTTCTTGCGCCCGCTGAGCAGCCATACCCGGATCGCCCTCGGTGCGCTATCCGATGCGGACCTGAGCGCCGCGCACCGGGTGCTTCGCGCGCTCATCGACGCGGTGCGGCACTTCGCGGAAGAGCTGGGCGGCGGGCCGAAACCCTAACCGGTGCAAAGGGTTAGGCCAGCGCCACGACGCGGCGCTGTGTGTGGTTGGGGGGCGGACCGCGCCGCCGACCACGCTGCAGTACACGCGCGCCTTGCGCAGCTCCCGCTAGAGACGCAGCTGTGAACTCCACCCGTTCGGCAGCGTACCGCCGAGGCGAGCGCCCCGGATGCCGATATCGCGAAAGGCCCAGGCGAAGCGTCCGTTTCATGGCCTTGTCGGCACCGGCAGCCGTTCGCTTCCCGGCCCTTTCCGCGGGTGGTTTGAACGCATGGACCGCGGGTATACGCGCGTCAAGCAGCTAACGCGATAGTCCCCCTGATGGACGTGAGGGGTGATGCGCCCCAATGAAAAAGTTCAGCCGCCGGTGGTACCGGCTAGCGATCACCTTCGCGTTCACGCTGACGCTGTGCGCCGTGCCGGGTCAGGCGGCCGCCGACCCCGGCGGCGCGGTGTTCCCCGGTATGGAGATCCGCCAGGGCGACGCGGTCTGCATGGTGGGGCTGGTCGAGCCGCGGCTGCGGATCGCCGTGACCAGTGGCCAGTGCGACGGCGGGAAGTCGACGGTGACCGACCGTGACCGCAAGCCGATCGGTTCGGTGATACTCGGACGTCGCCAGGTCGAGGCCGCCGCAGGCGCGGACACCGCGATGCTGCCCGTCGAATACGAAGTCATCGCGATCGCACCGGAGGTGACGGCCAGCGATGTGCTGCCGACGGGGCGCCATCTGGGCTCCGCGCCCGGCCTGCGCGCGCAGCCGGGCATGCCGGTGTGTCAGCTGCGCAGCGCGACCGGACAACGATGCGGCTCGGTCAGCTCGGTGAGCAATGGCCGTTTCGCCATCACTGACATGGGGTTCGACAGCCGGGACTTCGGCGGTCCGGTCTACACACTGACCAACGACAACAAGGCCGTGATCGTGGGACTGGTCGAGGGCACCTGGAAGTCCTCGCCCCAGATCGAGTCGTGGCAGGCGGTGATGGCGCAGATCTACGTGGACAGCCACACCTACAGTCCGCAGCAGCAGCCGCCCGTCCTGCGAATGATCTAGCCGCGCCGCGACGCGTTTTGCCTCACCATGA
>NZ_QMEU01000165.1 GCF_003284975.1 Mycobacterium colombiense | reverse complement strand
CGAGGCCGGCGGTCATACCGGCGAGGTGGCGACCATGGTCCTGGTCCCCGAGGTCGTCGATGCGGTGGCGCCGGTGCCCGTCCTGGCCGCCGGCGGGATTGCCCGCGGTCGCCAGATCGCGGCCGCGCTGGCCCTGGGCGCGGAGGGCGTGTGGTGCGGCTCGGTGTGGCTGACCACCGAGGAGGCCGAGACCGTGCCCGTGGTCAAGGAGAAGTTCCTGGCCGCCAGCTCGTCGGACACCGTCCGGTCGCGCTCGATGACGGGCAAGCCGGCGCGAATGCTGCGCACCGCCTGGACCGATGAGTGGGAGCGGCCGGAAAACCCTGACCCCCTGGGCATGCCGCTGCAGACCGCGCTGGTCACCGAGCCGCAGGTGCGCATCAACTCCGCCGCCGCGCAGGCGGGCGCCAAGGCCCGTGAGCTGGCCACCTACTTCGTCGGGCAGGTGGTGGGCTCGCTTGACCGGGTCCGCCCGACGCGCTCGGTGGTGCTCGACATGGTCGAGGAGTTCATCGACACGATCGGCCGGCTCGAGGGCCTGGTCGACACCTGATCCGGGTTGTTCGTCCAGGTCAGGGTCGTAAACCTGACCGGATGCTGTGTGCCCGCCGCAGGAATCCGCACAGAATCCCCGACACGCCATCCAGGGATTTGACCGCGTCATACCCGTCGTGCATTATCGGTCGGGTATGCACCTCGTTAGGTGAGGCGTCTACACGAATACAGGCCACTGACCCCGAACGTCGAAAGACGCCCCGGGTCAGGACAGCTCCTCCCGGCTTAAGGGTTGAGCCCAGGTGGCTTCCGGCTCGGATTGTTTTTCCAGGCCAGGACACGTCGTGTGGTGCCGAAGCTCTGACGAGAGGGGTGCGGAACTCCGGCGGTCGTCGGATTTCGCTCCTTTGCTGCGCATAGATCGCACGCGAACCGCGCGTGCGTCGTGACCGCGAGGAGGTGAGGGACAGATGCGTTCTAGCGATAGTCCGGATCGAAGTCCGAACTGTGTTTCGTCCCCACCCGGTCTCCGGCGCGACCTTCTCGGCTGAGTCGTCGCAACGCTAAGTGGTTATCGGCCAAGCGTTCTCGAGATCGGAACCGACACGGGGCGGGACACGTCAGTCCAATCAATCCCCGTTGGATCTCCCCTCTAGGAGGCGATGATGACCGTAGCTTTCTACGACGAAGTGGTGACCGTAGCGCCCGCCCGCACGCTGACCGTGGTGCGCGACACCGACACCGCTCCCGCCCTCGCGCAGGCCCCCGTGGCCAAGGTCCGCCGCCGCGCCGACACCCCGCCGTTCGGCGCCGGTAGCGACCCGCTGGTGGACGGCGCCGCTCGGCTGCTGAGCGTGCCGCTGCGTCACGTGTACGCCGCACTGTGGCGCGTCGGCGTCCTAGAAGTCCGGGCCTGAAGCCGAACTCCGATGGACGTCGAGCAACTCGGGCTCCAAGGGGTCGCCTGGTCGCAGACGTAGTTCTGCGCCTTGGCGACCCCTTGGAGTGCACCCGGATTTGCGGGTCTTCGTAGAATCGTCTTACTGGCATCGATCCGGCCATCACCGGGGAGCCTTCGGAAGAACAGCCCTCGTGGCCCAGTAGAACCGAACGGGTAGGCCCGTCACAGCCGTCATCGAGTGGCCACGCGAAAGCGCGGCAAGCGGGGTGGTACCGCGGCGCTCGCGCAGCCAGCGCGTCGTCGTCCCCGGTTTGCACCGTGGCACAGGAGACAACGCGCATCGTGACCGACAACGCTGAGGTTCAGGCCTACCCGAAGCCAGGAGCGCCCGACTTCCCGGCGCTCGAGCTCGAGGTGCTCGACTACTGGGCCCGCGACAACACCTTCCGGGCCAGCATCGCCCGCCGCGACGACGCACCGGAATACGTGTTCTACGACGGGCCGCCGTTCGCCAACGGGCTGCCGCACTACGGTCACCTGCTCACCGGCTACGTCAAGGACATCGTGCCGCGGTACCGCACCATGCGCGGCTACAAAGTGGAGCGCCGCTTCGGCTGGGACACCCACGGGCTGCCCGCCGAACTCGAGGTCGAGCGCCAGCTCGGGATCACCGACAAATCGCAGATCGACGACATGGGCATCGCGGCGTTCAACGACGCCTGCCGCGCCTCGGTGCTGCGCTACACCGACGAATGGCAGGCCTACGTCACCCGCCAGGCGCGCTGGGTCGACTTCGACAACGACTACAAGACGCTGGATCTGCCCTACATGGAGTCGGTGATCTGGGCGTTCAAACAACTCTGGGACAAGGGCCTGGCCTACGAGGGCTACCGGGTGTTGCCCTACTGCTGGCGCGACGAAACCCCGCTGTCCAACCACGAGCTGCGGATGGACGACGACGTGTACCAGAGCCGCCAGGACCCGGCCCTGACGGTGGGTTTCAAGGTGGTCGGCGGCCCGCTGGACGGGGCACATCTGCTGGTGTGGACGACGACGCCGTGGACGCTGCCCTCCAACCTCGCCGTCGCCGTCAATCCCGACGTGACCTACGTCGAAGTCCGTTCGGAGGGCAGGCGTTTCGTGCTCGCGCAACCGCGGCTGGCCGCCTACGCCCGCGAGCTGGGGGACGAGCTCGAGGTCCTGGCCACCTATGTCGGCGCCGACCTGCTCGGCACGCGGTACCTGCCGCCGTTCCCGTACTTTATGGACACCAACAAGGCATTTGTGGTGCTGCCCGGCGAGTTCGTCACCACCGAGGACGGCACCGGCATCGTGCACATGGCGCCGGCCTACGGCGAGGACGACATGGCCACCACCGACAAGGTCGGCATCGTCCCGGTCACGCCGGTCGACTCCAAGGGACGGTTCGACGGCACCGTCCCGGATTACCAGGGGCAGCACGTCTTTGACGCCAACCCGCACATCATCCGCGACCTGAAGAACGGCAGCGGCCCGGCGGCGGCCAACGGGGCGGTGCTGCTGCGTCACGAAACCTACGAGCACCCCTACCCGCACTGCTGGCGATGCCGCAATCCGCTGATCTACCGGGCGGTGTCGTCGTGGTTCGTCGCGGTCACCGAATTCCGGGACCGCATGGTCGAGCTCAACCAGCAGATCACCTGGTATCCCGAGCATGTCAAGGACGGCCAGTTCGGCAAGTGGCTGCAGGGCGCCCGCGACTGGTCGATCTCGCGAAACCGCTACTGGGGCACCCCGATTCCGGTGTGGAAGTCCGACGACCCCGCCTACCCGAGGATCGACGTCTACGGCAGCCTCGACGAACTCGAACGCGACTTCGGGGTGCGGCCCACCAATCTGCACCGGCCGTTCATCGACGAGCTGACCCGGCCCAACCCCGACGATCCGACCGGGGCCAGCACGATGCGGCGCATCCCCGACGTGCTCGACGTGTGGTTCGACTCGGGTTCGATGCCCTATGCCCAGGTGCACTACCCGTTCGAGAATCGCGACTGGTTCGACGGCCACTACCCGGGTGACTTCATCGTCGAGTACATCGGGCAGACCCGCGGCTGGTTCTACACCCTGCACGTGCTGGCCACCGCGCTCTTCGACCGGCCGGCCTTCAAAACCTGTGTGGCACATGGCATCGTGCTGGGCTCCGACGGCCAGAAGATGAGCAAGTCGCTGCGGAACTATCCCGACGTGTCCGAGGTGTTCGACCGCGACGGCTCCGACGCCATGCGCTGGTTCCTGATGGCCTCGCCGATCCTGCGCGGCGGCAATCTCATCGTGACCGAACAGGGCATCCGCGAGGGCGTGCGCCAGGTGCTGCTGCCGTTCTGGAACGCCTACAGCTTCCTGGCCCTCTACGCGCCCAAAGTCGGTACCTGGCGCACCGATTCGACGCAGGTGCTGGACCGCTACATCCTGGCCAAGCTCGCCGAGCTGCGCGACGACCTGACGCATGAGATGGACACCTGTGACATCTCACGGGCCTGCGAGCAGCTGCGCCAGTTCACCGAGGCGCTGACGAACTGGTATGTGCGGCGGTCGCGTTCGCGGTTCTGGGAAGAGGATGCCGACGCCATCGACACCCTGCACACCGTGCTGGAGGTGACCGCGCGGCTGGCCGCGCCGCTGCTGCCCTCGGTCACCGAGATCGTCTGGCGCGGCCTGACTTCGCAGCGGTCGGTGCACCTGACCGATTGGCCGCAGGCCGGCGATGTGCCCGCCGACCCCGACCTGGTCGCCGCGATGGATCAGGTCCGCGACGTCTGCTCGGCCGCGTCCTCGCTGCGTAAGGCCAAGAAACTGCGGGTGCGGTTGCCGTTGCCGAAACTCACGGTGGCCGTGGCGGATCCGCAGCGGCTGGAGCCGTTCGTCGACCTCATCGCCGACGAACTCAACGTCAAGAAGGTCGAGCTGACCGACGCGATCGACACCTACGGCCGCTTCGAGCTCACCGTCAACGCGCGGGTGGCCGGGCCCCGGCTCGGCAAGGACGTGCAGGCCGCCATCAAGGCGGTCAAGGCGGGCGAGGGGGTGGTCAATCCCGACGGCACCCTGACCGCGGGTCCCGCTGTGCTGCAACCCGGGGAATACAGCTCACGACTGGTCGCCGCCGACCCGGAATTCACCGCGGCCCTGCCCGACGGCGCGGGCCTGGTGGTTTTGGACGGCACGGTGACCCCCGAGCTCGAGGCCGAAGGCTGGGCCAAGGACCGGATCCGCGAATTGCAGGAGTTGCGCAAGTCGACGGGTCTGGATGTGTCCGACCGGATTTCGGTGGTGATGGCGGTGCCGGACGAGCGGGCCGACTGGGCGCGCACCTACCGCGACCTCATCGCGGGTGAGATCCTGGCCACCAGCTTCGAATTCGGCGACCCGGCCGACGGCGCCGAGATCGGCGACGGCGTGCGGGTGCGCATCGCCAAGGCGTAGCGAGGGTCAGCGAGATCGCAGCGCGCGGTGGGCGTGCGGCCAGAACGGCATGCCAACGGCGACCGTCGCCCCGGTGGCGATCACGCCGACCGCCACGTCGACGCTCTTGCGACCATCCGAGGCCCAATAGACGTCCTTGAGGTCCAACAGCAGCGCCAGCTCGTCGACGATCATCGCGTTGGCCGCGCCGTACGCCACCGCCGCCGCGGGGTGCTGGCGTTGCTTGTCGCTACCCCGCAGCCCCACGCCGGCCACCGTCGCCAGCATGCCGATGCCGATGTTGTAGTGGTGAAAGTGCTTGCCGCCCAACGACACTCCACCACCGGAGGGTCCATGCCCGGCCCGGATCCAGTGGGTGAGACCGCGCAGGCCGGCGAAGGTGAGGGTGAACGAGGCCCAGGCCAGCACGGTGGCCTGCTCCCCGGGCTGCAGGCGCTCGTTCCATTGGTGGCGCAGCCGCGCCCATCGCGTCGAGGGCGACGCGTCCCGGTGCGGAACGGCCGCAGCGCCGGACTCGGTGGTCATGACAAAACGGTAGTTCACCTGGCCCGTCGTGGGGGCAATAGCATCGATCGGGTGGAGTCGCGGTGGGTGCTGCACCTGGACATGGATGCGTTCTTCGCCTCCGTCGAGCAACTCACCCGCCCGACGCTGCGCGGGCGCCCCGTGCTGGTCGGCGGTGTGGGCGGGCGCGGCGTGGTGGCGGGGGCCAGCTACGAGGCGCGCGTGTTCGGGGCGCGCTCGGCCATGCCCATGCACCAGGCCCGCCGGCTGGTCGGCGTCGGCGCGGTGGTGCTGCCGCCGCGCGGCGTGGTCTACGGGCTGGCCAGCCGCCGGGTGTTCGACACGATCCGCGCCGTGGTGCCCGTGGTCGAGCAGTCGTCCTTCGACGAGGGGTTCGGCGAACCCGCCCAGCTCGCCGGGGCGTCCGCCGAGGACGTCGAGGCGTTCTGCGAGGACCTGCGCCGAAGGGTCCGCGACCACACCGGGCTGATCGCCTCGGTGGGCGCCGGGTCGGGCAAGCAGATCGCCAAGATCGCCTCCGGACTGGCCAAGCCCGACGGGGTCCGGGTGGTGCGCCGCGCCGAGGAACGCCTGCTGCTGGGCGGGCTGCCGGTGCGCCGGCTGTGGGGGATCGGCCCGGTCGCCGAGGAGCGGTTGCATCGCCTCGGCATCGAGACCATCGGCGAGCTGGCCGCGCTGACCGAGGCTGAGGCGGCCAACATCCTGGGCGCCACGATCGGGCCGGCGCTGCACCGGCTGGCCCGCGGCATCGACGACCGCCCGGTCGCCGAGCGCGCCGAGGCCAAGCAGATCAGCTCCGAATCGACCTTCGCCGTCGACCTGACCAGCCTGGAGCAGTTGCGCGAGGCCATCGAGCCGATCGCCGAGCACGCCCATCAGCGCCTGCTGCGCGATGGTCGCGGCGCGCGCACCGTCACGGTCAAGTTGAAGAAATCCGACATGAGCACGCTGACGCGGTCGGCGACGCTGCCGTACGCCACCACCGAGGTCGCCGCGCTGCTCGGTCTGGCCCGCCGGCTGCTGCTGGATCCGCGCGAGATCGGGCCCATTCGCCTGCTCGGCGTGGGCTTTTCGGGGCTGAGCGACGTGCGGCAGGAATCGCTGTTCCCTGACTTGGAAGTGCCTGAGCCGCAACATGATTCGCCGTCGGTGGAAACCGCGACCGAGGCCATGTTCGCCCCCGGCCCCGACGATGCCGGGTGGCGGGTCGGCGACGACGTGGCCCACCGCGACCTCGGGCACGGCTGGGTGCAGGGCGCCGGCCACGGCGTGGTCACCGCGCGGTTCGAAACCCGCACCTCCGGACCCGGCCCGGCCCGCACGTTCCCCGCAGATGGCGGCGACCTGGTGCGCGCGAACCCGGTCGATTCCCTGGATTGGCCCGATTACGTCGGCGCGCTGCAGACCTCCGAAGTCAGAGCGGTGTCAGCCCCATCGAGCGAGGATGTCGGCCGCGGGTAGCCGCGCGGCCAACGCGGCGATCAGCAGCACCCGCGCCTGGGGCGGCCGCAGCC
>NZ_QMEU01000164.1 GCF_003284975.1 Mycobacterium colombiense | reverse complement strand
CCGCCACCCGGCCATCGAGCACCCGCGCCTTCGCCGCGGCGTAGGCGGCCATGCTGCCGTGCCAGTCGAGGTGGTCCTCGGCGATGTTGAGCAGCGCGCCGGCCTCGGGTTTCAGCGAAGGCGCCCAATGCAATTGGAAGCTGGACAGCTCGACGGCCAGCACCTCGGCGGGTTGCTCCAGGACGTCGAGCACCGGGTCGCCGATGTTGCCGCACAGCAGGCTGCGCCGGCCGCCGGCGGTCAGCATGGCGTGCAGCATCGACGTCGTGGTCGTCTTGCCGTTGGTCCCGGTGACCACCAGCCAGCGCCGCGGCGGCCCGTAGCGGCCCGCGGCGTCGAGCCGCCAGGCCAGCTCCACGTCGCCCCAGACCGGCACCCCGGCGGCCGCGGCGGCCACCAGCAGCGGCGTCGTCGGCGCGAAGCCGGGACTGGTGATCACCAGCGCGAATCGGGAGATCTGCTCGGTGGCCGTCGCGGTGGACGCGGTCGCCACTCCGGCGTCGGCGTAGCCGCGCAGCGTGGCCGGGTCGTCGTCGCACACCGTGGGCACCACGCCGAACCGGGTCAGCACCGCCAGCGCGGCCCTGCCCGTTACCCGGCCGCCGGCGACCAGCACCGGCGCGCCCGGCGCCAAGGGGTCTTGCACTGGCTCAGAGCCGCTCATCAGGCACCGATCGCGCCCAGCCACTCACCGTAGAAAAGGGCCACGCCCAGGCCGCAGGCGATCGCGGTGAGCAGCCAGAAGCGGATGATGACCGTGGTCTCGGCCCAGCCGGCCAGTTCGAAATGGTGATGAAAGGGTGCCATCCGGAACACCCTGCGCCCGGTGGTCCGAAAGGTCAGGATCTGCAGCACGACCGAGCTGACCTCGGCGACGAACAGCGAACCCAGCACGACGGCGAGGATCTCGGTGCGGCTGGTCACCGAGATGCCCGCGATGATGCCGCCCAACGCCAGCGATCCGGTGTCGCCCATGAAGATCTTGGCGGGCGCGGCGTTCCACCACAGAAATCCGATGCACGCGCCCGCGGTGGCGGCCGCGACCAGCGCCAGGTCCAGCGGATCGCGCACGTTGTAGCAACCCAGCCCCGGCGCCGTGACGCAGGCGTTGCGGTACTGCCAGAAGGTGATCAGCACGTAGGCGGCAGTGACCATCGCCATGCTCCCGGCGGCCAGCCCGTCCAGGCCGTCGGTGAAGTTCACCGCGTTGGACCACGCGCTGACGACAACCACGCAGAACAACACGAACAGCCCGGGCGCCAGGGTGACGGTGGCGATCTCGCGCACGTAGGACAGGTCGGCGCTGGCCGGTGTCAGGCCGTTGTTGTTGCGGAACCGCAGCGCCAGCACGCCGAACAGCACCGCGGCGGCGACCTGCCCGATCGTCTTGGCCGTCTTGTTCAAGCCCAGATTGCGCGACCGGCGGATCTTGATCAGGTCGTCGAGGAATCCGACGATGCCGAGGACGGTGGCCAGCCCGAGCACCAACAGGCCCGACACGGTGATGCCTTCGCCGTCGAAGGCCAGGCCGGCCAGGTGGGTGCCCAGGTAGCCCACCCAGATGCCGGCCAGGATCGCCACGCCGCCCATCGACGGCGTGCCCCGTTTGGCGTGGTGGGTCGGCGGGCCGTCCTCGCGGGTGTGGTGGCCGAATCCCTGCCGGGTGAACAACCGGATCAGGGCCGGGGTCAACAGGATCGACACGGTCAGCGCGACGGCCACCGCGATCAGGATCTGCCTCATGCGCGCGTCCCGCGGCGGTCCGAGCCTTCTGCTGGTGACGACCCGCTTCGCCCGGCTTCGCCGCCCTCGCGATCGTCACGGGCCGATGGTGACGACCCGCTTCGCCCGGCTTCGCCGCCCTCGCGATCGTCACGACCCGACGGTGACGACCCGCTTCGCCCGGCTACGCCGCCCTCGCGATCGTCACGACCCGACGGTGACGACCCGCTTCGCCCGGCTTCGCCGCCCTCGCGATCGTCACGGGCCGATGGTGACGACCCGCTTCGCCCGGCTTCGCCGCCCTCGCGATCGTCACGGGCCGATGGTGACGACCCGCTTCGCCCGGCTTCGCCGCCCTCGCGATCGTCACGGGCAAGCGCGTCGGCCAGCGCGCCCAGCCCGGCCGAATTCGACGCCTTCACCAGCACCACGTCGCCGGGTTGCAGCTCGGCTCGCAGCAACTCCAGGGCGGCGTCGCTGTCGGCGACGTTGACGGCCCCCTTATCGGCGGCGCCCCAGGAACCCTCCATGACCGCTCCGTGGTGCATGGCGCTCATCGACCTCCCACTTCCCACGACAACGAGTCGAGACACATCTAAGCGCACGGCCAGCCGGCCGATGCGATCGTGCTCGAGGATGGCGTCCTCGCCGAGCTCGGCCATCTCGCCGAGCACCGCCCAACTCCTGCGCTTTTCGGCGGGGCCGCCCTCGTCCCCGCCGTGAGCGATCCACGCCAGCGCCTGCAACCCGGCCCGCATGGAATCGGGGTTGGCGTTGTAGGCATCGTCGATCACGGTAACGCCGTCGGCGCGGGTGGTGACGTGCATCCGGTGCCGCGACACCGGGCCCGCCCCGGCCAGGGCGGCCGCCACCTGTGCGAGGTCGGCGCCGCATTCCAGGGCGACCGCGGCGGCGCTCAGCGCGTTGCCGACCTGGTGATCGCCGTAGACGCCGAGCTGTACCGGTACCCGCCGCACCCCGGCGGCGTCGCGCCGGTGCAGCGTGAACCGCGGCCTGGCCAGCTCGTCGAGCGACACCGGCCCGGCCCACAGGTCGCTAATGCCCGCGTTGGTGCGCTCGGCGCGGCTGACCCGGACCACCCGGGCCGCGGTCACGTCGGCCATGGCCGCCACGGCCGGATCGTCGGCGTTCAGTATCACCACGCCGGAAGCTGGAACAGATTGTGGCAGTTCGGATTTCGTTTGGGCAATGGCTTCGCGCGAGCCGAACTCCCCGAGGTGGGCGGTGCCGACGTTGAGCACGACGCCGATGGAGGGCGTGGCGATGTCGGCCAGCGCGGCGATGTTGCCGGGATGGCGGGCCGACATCTCCAGAACCAAATAGTCGGTGTCGGCCGTCGCGCGCAGCACCGTCCAGGGGTGGCCCAGCTCGTTGTTGAAGGACCCGGGCGGGGCCACCACCTGACCCAGCGGCGCCAGCACGGCGGCCACCAGGTCCTTGGTCGAGGTCTTTCCCGACGACCCGGTGATGCCGACGATCGTCAGCCCGCCGGCCACCAGTTCGGCGGCCACCGCCTTGGCCAGCCTGGCCAGCGCGGCCGGCGCCGAGGCCGCATGGTCGTGCCCGTCCGAGCGTGCGCCGGGCAGCGCCAGGAACAGCCCGCCGGGCCCGACGGCACGCGAGTCGAACTCCACCGTCCCGGTGACGTGGCGTTGTGCGGCGTCCTCGGGCGAGATGTCGGACAGGGTGCCCCCGACGATGTCGGCGATCTGGGCGACGGTCAGGTCGATCATGCGCGATCCTCCAACGCCCGCGCCAACTCGACGCGGTCGTCGAAGGGGCGGACCACGTCACCGGCGCGCTGCCCGGTTTCGTGGCCCTTGCCGGCGATCAGCACCACGTCGCCGGGCCTGGCCCACCCGACCGCGTGCCGGATCGCCTCGCGCCGGTCAGCGATCTCGACAACCTCTGTCGCGCAGCCACTTTCGGTCACTCCGGCCAGGATCTCCCGGCGAATCGCCGACGGGTCTTCGCCGCGCGGATTGTCGTCGGTGACGACCACCAGATCGGCCAGCTCGGCGGCCGTCGCGCCCATCGGCGCCCGCTTGCCCGGGTCGCGCTCGCCGCCGGCGCCGAACACCACCGCCACCCGGCGACCCGGACGCGCCAGCGTGCTCAGCACCGCGCGCAGAGCGCCCGGCTTGTGGGCGTAGTCGACCAGCGCCAAAAACTGCTGGCCGGCGTCGATCTGTTCCATGCGCCCCGGCACGCGGGTCTGCCGCAGACCCGGCGCCGCCTGCTCCGGCGTAACCCCGACCGCATCCAGAAGGGCCAGCGCCACAAGGCAATTGGCGACGTTGTAGTGGCCGGGCAGCGGGACCCCGACCTGGTGCCGCGCGCCGGCGGGGTCGATGACGGTGAACTGTTGTCCCCCGGCGCCCATCGGGGCCAGGTCGACGGCGCGCCAATTCGCCGGCCGGTCCTCGGCGCTGACGGTGACGGCGTCGCCGGCTCGATCCGCCATGGCCCGCCCGGCCTCATCGTCGATGCACACCACCGCGCGGCGCGCCCGCAGCGGCGAGTTCGGGTCGAAAAGCATTGCCTTGGTGTCGAAGTAGTCTTCCATGGTCCGGTGAAAGTCGAGGTGATCGCGGGACAGGTTGGTGAAACCGCCGACCGCGAAGCCGGTTCCGTCCACCCGGCCCAGCGCGAGCGCGTGGCTGGAGACCTCCATGACCACGGTGTCGACACCCTGCTCGGCCATGGCCGCCAGCATCGCTTGCAGCGCGGGCGCCTCCGGGGTGGTCAGCGCGCTGGGGATGTCGGCGCCGTCGATGCGAATGCCGATGGTGCCGATCAGCCCGCACCTGCGCCCGGCGGCCCGCAGGCCGGATTCGACCAGGTAGGTGGTGGTGGTCTTGCCGGAGGTGCCGGTGATGCCGATGACGGCCAGCCGCTGCGACGGGTTCCCGTACACCGTGGCGGCCAGGCCGCCGAGCACGCCGCGGGGGTTGGGGTGCACCAGCGTCGGCACGGGCGGGGCGCCGGCGACGCTCATCTCCGCGGCCCCGGCGGCATCGGTGAGCACGGCGATCGCGCCGCGTTCGATCGCCTCCGCGGCATAGCGGGCCCCGTGCGTGGTCAGTCCGGGCAACGCGGCGAACAGGTCACCGGGCAGCACGTCCTGGGCGCGCAGCGTCACGCCGGTGATGGCCACGTCGGGCACGACGGCGTCTCGACCTGCGACGTTGGCCGGGACCGCTCCCACCTGCTCGGCGAGCGCGGGCAACCGCACGCCGGCGACGGCGCGGGGGCGTAACCCAGTGGGCAGCACCACGTCAGTCACACCTCCCTCCGACGCCGCGCGATCCTCATGATCGGCCATGACACCCTACCTAGCCGCGACCGGCCATGAGGCGATGCGCGCGCCGACCGAAGCTCCGGCTCGGCCCCGGCGAGGTCGCGAGGGCTAGGTGGCCTGCAGCGTCAGCGGCGGCCCCGGGTCGGGCGACAGCGGCACGTTCTCGCGCTGCATCAGCCAGCCGGCGATGTTGTGGAACAGCGGGGCCGCCGAGTGGCCCGGCGTCCCGTCGGCGTTGCGCTCGGGGTTGTCCATCATGATGCCGATGACGTACCGGGGATTGTCGACGGTCGCCATCCCCGCGAACGTGATCCAGTAGACATTGTCGAAGTAGCAGCCGCAGGCCGGGTTGATCTGCTGGGCGGTACCCGTCTTGCCGGCCATCTGGTAGCCCGTCACCGCGCCGGCGGAACCGGTGCCCTGCTGGTAGCCCATCGGGTCCTTTTGCACGACGGCGCGCAGCATGTTGCGCACGGTCTGCGCCGTCTGCGGCGACACCACCCGCACGCCGTCCGGACGCGGCTCCTCGGTGCGGGTGCCGTCGGGGGCGATGGTGGCCTTGATGATTCGCGGCGGTATCCGCAATCCGTCGTTGGCGATCGCCTGGTACATGCCGGTCATCTGCAGCAGCGTCATCGAAAGACCTTGGCCGATGGGTAGGTTCGAGAAGGTGCTGCCCGACCACTGGTCGATCGGCGGCACCAGCCCGGCGCTCTCACCCGGCAGGCCCACGTTAGTGCGCTGGCCCAGACCGAATTTGCGGACCATGTCGTAGAAGCGCGCCGGGCCGACGCGCTGCGCGAGCATCAAAGTGCCGACGTTGGAAGACTTTCCGAACACACCGGTGGTGGTGTAGGGCATCACGCCGTGGTCCCACGCGTCGTGAATGGACACCCCGCCCATCTGGATGGTGCCCGGGACCTGCAGCACCTCATCGGGATTGGACAGGCCGTACTCGATGACCGACGAGGCGGTGATCACCTTGTTCACCGAGCCGGGCTCGAACGGCGAGGACACGGCCAGGTTGCCCAGCTGTTTGTCGCCCTGGCGCCCGATGTCCTGCGAGGGGTCGAACGTGTTGTCGTTGGCCATGGCCAACACTTCGCCGGTCTTGGCGTCCAGCACGACGGCCGAAACATTGTGCGCGCCAGAAACGTTCTTGGCCTGCTGAACCTGCTGCTGGACGTAGAACTGGATGTCGTCGTCGAGGGTCAGCTGGACCATCGAGCCGTTGACCGCACGGTGCCGGTTGCGGTAGCTGCCGGGAATGACCACGCCGTCGGATCCGCGGTCATAGGTGACCGCGCCGTCGGTGCCCGACAGCACCGAATCCATGGCCTCTTCCAGCCCCAGCAGGCCGTGCCCGTCCCAGTCGATGCCGCCGACGATGTTGGCCGCCAGCGACCCGCCCGGATACTGGCGCAGATCCTGGCGTTCGGAACCGACCTCCGGGTACTTGTCCGAGATCGCGCTGGCAACAGCGGGATCGACGGCGCGCGCCAGATAGACGAAGTTGTCGTCGGTCTGCAGCTTCTTCAACACGGTCGCCGAGTCCGGCTTGTTGCCCAGGCGGCTGGAGACCTCCTTGGCGATGTCGCGCAACCGCTGTTGCGGATCGGGGGCGGTCGAGTTCTTGGCTTTGGCTTCCTCGAGCTGCTTACGAATCCGTTTCGGCTGAAACGTCAGCGCACGCGACTCGATGGTGAAGGCAAGCTGGTCTTTGCGACGGTCGATGATGCTGCCGCGCACCGCCTTTTCCACATCGGTGACCTTGAGCTGACCGGCGGCCTGGGCCCGCAGCGACGGGGCGTTGGTCACCTGCAGGACGAACAGCTGGGCGGCGGCCACCAGCATCAGCACCAGGATGACCACGTTGCCCGCGCGGTGCCGGAAGACGAACGACCCGCCGCGGCTGGTCAACTGCACGATCTGACGGGTCCGGCGCTCCCGCGCGGAGTGCCCCGCCGCCACCGCTTCGGGCCGCTGCGCGGCCTCGGCGCTCTTGGCCTGCTTGGCTTTCCGGAATCGCTTCGGCTCCCGAACGTCGCGGCCGGTGTCGGCCTGCTGCGGTTTCAGGCGGCGCTTGGGTTGCCGGACGCCCTTGCCCGCCAAGTCCCTACGGGGACCACGCGTC
>NZ_QMEU01000163.1 GCF_003284975.1 Mycobacterium colombiense | reverse complement strand
CGCAGCAGCGCGATGGTGGCGAGCACCGCGCTGGACAGAAACGGCACCGGCGCGACGGCCCGGCCGATCTCCTCCATGACCACCGCGGCCGCGCGGGCGCTCGCGCCGGCGCCGCCCAGTGACTCCGGAACCAGCAGGCCGGCCACGCCCAGCTCGGTGGCCAGCGTCCGCCACACGCCCGAAAAGTCGTGCGGTTCGGCGTTATACAGGCTCGCCACGCCTTCGTGCGGACACCGCTCCGCGAACAGCTGGCGCACACCGGCCCGCAACGCCTCTTCGGTGTCGGAGTACAGCAGGTCGGCGGTGTGCGCGCTCATCGGGGCAGGTCCTTCCAGGCGACGTCCTTATCGACGCGGTGTTCGCCCGGCAGGCCCAGGATCCGCTCGGAGATGGTGTTGCGCAGGACTTCTGAGGTACCGCCCTCGATCGAGTTGCCGCGCGCCCGCAGGTAGCGGTACCCGGGTCCGCGACCGGTCAGGTCGACCGTCTCGGGCCTGCGCATGGACCAGTCGTCGTAGTAGAGGCCGGATTCGCCGTGCAGCTCGATCTCGAAGCCCGAAATCGCTTGCGCCAGTTTGGCGAACGCCACCTTCATGCCGGCGCCCTCCGGGCCCGGTTGGCCGGTGGCGGCCTGCTGCCGCAGCCGTTCGCCGGCGAGCCGAAGGACCTCCGCCTCCACCCACAGCCGCATCAGCTGATCGTGCATGGCGGGGTTGCGCAGCGCCGGCTCCTCACGCCAGGCGGCGGTGACCTTGCCGATGTGGCCGCCTTCCCGCGGCGCCCCGGCGCGGGAACCGATCGCCACCCGCTCGTTGTTCAAGGTGGTGGTCGCGACCCGCCAGCCGCCGCCCTCCGGGCCCAGCCGATTCGCGTCGGGCACCCGGACGTCGGTGAGGAACACCTCGTTGAATTCGGCCTCGCCGGTGATCTGGCGCAACGGCCGGATCTCGACGCCGGGCTGCGTCATGTCGCAGAGAAAGTAGGTCAGGCCGGCATGTTTGGGTACGGCCGGATCCGTGCGGGCCACCAGGATCGCCATCTGCGCGTGCTGCGCCTGCGACGTCCACACCTTCTGCCCGTTGACAATCCAGTTGTCGCCGTCGCGCACCGCGCGGGTCGACACCCCGGCGAGGTCCGATCCCGCGCCCGGCTCGCTGAACAGTTGGCAGTAGATCTGCTCGCCGGTGAACAACGGGCGCAAGAACTTTCGCTTCTGTTCGTCGGTGCCGAACGCGGCGATGGTCGGCGCCGCCATGCCCATCCCGATGTAGTTCTTGGGCGTGCCGCCCACCGGCGCACCGGCGGCGGCGAGCTGGGCATCGACGCGCTCCTGGGCGGTGCGCGGCAGATCCAGCCCGCCGAAGCCGCGCGGCAGGTGCACCCAGGCCAGGCCCGCATCGTATTGCGCGCCAAGGAAATCGCGCGGATCACTGGTCGCCGGATCGTGCTCGTCGAGCAGTGCCTGAACCCGTGCGTCCAGGTCGGCCGTATCGACGGCGGTCATTGACCGGCGCCCGGCGCGGACTGGAAGCCCTGCGCGGCACCGAGCAGCAGGCCGCCGTCGATCACCATGGTCTCGCCGGTGATCCAGCTCGCCGCGTCGGACACCAGGAAGGCGACCGCCCCGGCCACGTCGATGGGCTCACCGATGCGCCCCAGCGCGATCGACGAGGCCAGCGGGTCCTCATGGTCCTTCCACAGCGCCTCGGCGAGCTTGGTGCGCACCACCCCGGGCGCTATGGCGTTGACCCTGACGCGCGGTGAGAGTTCCAGCGCCAGTTGCTTGGTGACATGGATCAGCGCGGCCTTGGTGGCGTTGTACATGCCCATCGCCGGCGATTGATGCAGGCCGCCGATGGAGGCCGTGTTGACGATCGCCCCGCCGTGCTCACCCATCCACGCCTTGACGACGAGCGAGGTCCACAACAGCGGAGCCCACAGGTTGACGTCGAAGATCTTGGTGAAACGGGCGTGATCCTGGTCGATCAGCGGACCGTAGGCCGGGTTGGTTCCGGCGTTGTTGACCAGGATGTCGACGCTGCCGAACCGCTCCAGCGTGAGCTCCACGCAGTGCCGCGCGGCGTCCTCGTCGACCGCGTGCGCGCCGACGCCGAGGGCCTGCCGCCCCACCTGGGCGGCGGCTTCGTCGGCGGCCTCCTGCTTGCGCGCGGTGAGTACCACGTTGGCCCCCGCGGCCGCCAGCTGCTGGGCGATCGAAAGCCCGATTCCACGCGAGGCGCCGGTGATGATCGCGGTGCGGCCGGTCAGATCTTGCGAGGTCATGTGGTCAGGCCTTCCGTCGCGGTGGGGGCCGCCGTGGGGCAGCGGAACATCGTTCGCTGTCGAATTTTATTCGCGATGTTTTGGACACGTGTTGAGGTGGTATGCCAGCCGCATGTTATCGAAATTGACACTCATGAAACCGCTGGTTGTTGCCGGGGCTGTCGCTGCGGCCATCGCCGCCGCCCCCGCGGCCGCCGCTGACGTGTATGTCACCGGACCAGCTGCCAACTCGCCCGCCCCGACCCATGTCACCTTCAAGGACGACCCGGGCGGCGGCGGTTGCGACGCCAACGGAAACTGCGGCTCGGGCGGCCAGTTCAACGGTCCGGGCGGCGGTCCTGGCGGGCAGGGCTGCGTCCCGGGCGTCGGCTGCGGCTCCGGCGGGCAGAACGCGGGACCCGGCGGCATTCCGGGCGGGCAGGGATGTCTGCCCGGCGTCGGCTGCGGCTCCGGCCACGCCTGATCGCTCTACCCCTCAGCCTCCCGGGAGCCTGGTGATCCAGGCCCGGGAGGCTGCTGGGTCTATCACGTCGTCCAACTCGAACGTGGTGGCCGCCCGTAGCGCCTTGCCGTGCTCGTAGGCCGCGGCCACCAGGCGGTCGAACAGGTCTTGGCGCTCGGCCGGATCGTCGACCGCCGCGAACTCCTTGCTGAATCCCAGGCGGACAGCGCCTTCCAGGCCCATGCCACCGATCTCGCCGGTCGGCCAGGCGATGGTGAACTGCGGCGCGCGGAACGAACCGCCGGCCATCGCCATCGCGCCGAGCCCATAACCCTTGCGCAGGATGATCATTCCCAGCGGCACCGTCAGCCGCGCACCCAGGACGAACATCCGGCCGAAGCGGCGGACCGCCGCGTCCTTCTCCGCGTCGGGCCCCACCATGAAGCCCGGTGTGTCGCACAGCGAGATCACCGGCAACCCGAACGATTCGCACAAGGCTAGGAAGTCGCCGGCCTTGTCGGCCGCCTCGGCGTCGATCGCGCCGCCCAGGTGGTGGGTGCTGTTGGCGATCAGCCCGTACGGCACCCCCTCCACGCGAACGAGGGCGGTGACGATCCCCACGCCGTAGTCTGCCCGCAGCTCGAGCACCGAGCCGATGTCGACGATCGACTCGATCGCCCGGTGCACGTCGTACGCGCGTAACCGGTTCTGCGGCACCACATGCCGGGCCAACCGCGGATCGGGCGCCGACCAGTCGCTGTGCGCGCCCCGAAAGTACGAGAGGTATTGCTTGGCCAACGCGACCGCATGGGCCTCGTCGCGGGCCACCAGGCCGACCACGCCATTGCGGCGCTGCACGCCGATCGGTCCGATCGCCTCCGGCGGATACACGCCCAGCCCCCCGCCCTCGATCATCGCCGGGCCGCCCATCCCGATGTTGGCGTCCGGCGTCGCGATGATCACGTCGCACACCCCCGCCAGCGCCGCGTTGCCGGCGAAGCAACGGCCCGAGACGATCGACACCAGCGGCACCTCGCCACTCAACGCCGCGAGCATCCGGAAGGTCGGCACGTCCAAACCGGCGGCGCCGCCGACGTCGGTGTCGCCCGGCCGACCGCCGCCGCCCTCGGCGAACAGCACCACGGGCAACCGCTTTCGCGCGGCGAGATCGAACACGCGGTCGGTTTTGGCGTGGTTGCGCATGCCCTGCGTACCTGCCAGCACCGTGTAGTCGTAGGACACCACGACGGCCTGCGCCGCGTCCCGCCCGAACTGGTCCGCGCCGATGGTGGCCAGCCCGGCGACCAGGCCGTCGGCCGGGGTGTTGACGATCAGGTCGGATTCCGAGCGGCGGCTGCGCTGGGCCGCGATCGCCAGCGCACCGTATTCGACGAAGCTGTCGGGATCGACCAGATCGGCGATGTTCTCCCTCGCGGTGCGGCGGCCCCGCTGGTGCCGTTTGGCGACGGCGGTTTCGCGGCCCTCGTCGAGGGTCAAGGCATGCCGGCGCACGACCTCGTCGAGATCGGCTCGCGGGCGATCAAGATCCATTGCTGCCGAGACCGATTCGTCGTCGCCGGCGGCCGCGGTGCGGGTGAAGACCAACAGTGGATCTCCGGTCCCGACCACCTGACCGGGTGTCACCAGGATCCGGACGGTCCGCAGCGCGTCCGGCGCGACGAGCACGTGCTGCATCTTCATCGCTTCCAGGACAACCAGCTGGCTGCCCGCCGCGTATTCGGCGTGCTCGGACGCCACCTCGAGGACGGTGCCGGCCAACTGGGTGCGTAGCGCATCCTCGCCGGGATACAGTTCGATCGCCGCTGCCCGGGGTTCTTGCTGGTGTGACAGCGCGGCCTGGGCCAGCTCGGGAAGCTTCTCATCGACGAAACCGGTGCTCACCCAACCGGATTCGATCTGGCCGTCGGTCAACAGCCCGCGCAGGAAGGCGACATTCGTGTGAACGCCTTCGATGCTGAATTCGGCCAGGGCGGTGCGGGCCTTGCGCACCGCAGCCCGCCATGATGACGCGTGCCCCGCGGATGACCCGTGCACAAAGACGATGAGCTTGGCCAACAGCGAGTCGTACTGCGGGCTTATCGCCAATCCCGCCCGGCCGTAGGTGTCGACGCGCACACCGGGCCCGCTGGGCGGGGAGAACACGGTGAGCGTGCCCGCCGAGGGCACGACGGAAAGGTCGGGCCCGAACGTCTCCATGTTCACCCTGAGCTGGATGGCGATGCCGCGGCGGGCGGCCGGCTCGCCGATGACTTCCAGTCCGTCGGAGGCGATTCCGGAGGGCAAACCCAACTGGTAGAAGGACGCACCCCCGGCGATGGCGAGTTGCAGGGCGACCAGGTCGAGCCCGGTGGTTTCCTCGGTGACGGTGTGCTCGACCTGGATTCGCGGATTGGCCTCCAGAAAGACGAAGTCGTCGCCGGTGACCAGGAATTCGACGGTGGCCAGCCCGCGCAGTCCCACGCGGGCGCACAACCGCACCGCCGCCCGGTGCAGGGCGCGGCGCAGGTCATCCGAAAGGCCTTGGGCGGGGCCGATTTCGACCAGTTTCTGGTAGCGCCGCTGAATGCTGCAGTCGCGGTCGCCGACCGCGTGTGCGTGCGTCTGGTGTCCGGCCGGCGCGGCGACCACCTGCACCTCGATGTGGCGGGCGTCGGCGAGCAGCGCCTCGGCGAACAGCGCGGGATCACCGAATCCCAGCTGAGCTTCGGCGGCACAGCGCAGGTAGGCGTCGTCGATCTGATCGGCGTTGTGCACCTTGCGCATTCCACGGCCCCCGCCACCGGCGAGGGCCTTGATCATGATGCCGCCGCCGTGGGCGGCGAAGAACGCCTTGATGTCCTCGACGCCGCTCGGGCCGTCGGTCGCGGGCAGCACCGGCACCCCGGCGGCAATCGCCGCACCGCGGGCGGCGGTCTTGTTGCCGAGCAGTTCGAGCACCCCGGCGTCGGGACCGACAAACGTGTAGCCACCGGCCGCGCAGGCGTTGGCGAATTCGGCGTTCTCGCTGAGGAATCCATAACCGGGGTGAATCAGTTCCGCGCCGGAGCCTTTCGCCGCCGCCAGCATGGCGGGCTGGTCCAGATAGGCCCGCGGGCCGGTGCCTGGCAGGCCGATCGCCTCGTCGGCGGCGTGCACGTGCGGGCTTTCGGCGTCGTCTTCGGCATACACCGCGATGGTGCGCATGCCCAATTCGGTTGCGGTGCGGATGATTCGCAGTGCGATCTCGCCGCGGTTGGCGACCAGCAAGCTCGCGTTCATCGCAGCGGCTCGCCCCACCGGACCTGCTCGCGCAGCCTGGCCTTGAGGAGCTTGCCGCCGGCGTTGCGCGGCAGCGCGGTGTCGACCACCGTGACGTATTGCGGCACTTTGTAATCGGCCAGCTGGCCGCGGCAGTGATCGAGGACCACCGGCACGTCGATCTCGTCGTCGCCGCCGAACAGCACCGCTCCCACCTTCTCCCCCATGACCTCGTCGGCCACCCCGAGCACGCAGGCGTCGGCCACATGGGGCGCCGCCAGCAGCACGGCCTCCACCTCGACGCTGGACACGTTCTCACCGCCGCGGTTGATGATGTCCTTGAGCCGGTCGACGATGTGCACCCGGCCCGCATCGTCGACGCGCACCACGTCCCCGGTATGCAGCCAGCCGTCGGCGAAGGTGGTGGCGGTGGCCTCGGGCCGGTTCCAGTAGCCGGTGGTCACGTTGGCGCCCCGTGCCACCAACTCGCCCACGGCGGGGTCGTCACCGAACGGGATCACCCCGAGGTCCACCGACGGCACGGCGTAGCCGACGGAGTCGGCGTGCTCGATGGCCTCGGCGTCGGGCAGCACGGTCATCAGCGACGCCGTCTCTGTCATGCCGTAGCCGTTGAACACCGTGGCGTGGTCGAACGCGTTCTTCACCGACCGCACCAGCGACGGGGCGATAGGGGCGCCGCCGTAGCCCACCCACCGCACGCCCGACGTATCCAGAGTGGAAAAATCCTTGTGGCGCAACAACAACGAGTAGATCGCCGGGACGGTGACCATGACCGAGATGCGCTCGGCGGTCAGCGTGGCGAGCAGCGCGTCCAAGTTGAGCGCGGGCATGATCACCGACGCTCCGCCGAGCCGGGCCGCGGCCAGAAGCTGGGTGTTGCAACCGGTCACGTGAAACAGCGGCACGGAGATCAGCGTGCGCATCGCCTCGCCGAGGTCCCGCGGCTGTTGCAGACAGCGGATCCCGTTCTCGGTGTTGGTCAAGAACGCCTCGTGCGTCGTCGGCACGCCCTTGGGATGGCCGGTGGTCCCGGAGGTGTAGAACAGCGCGGCGGTGTCGGCGCGGCCCAGTCGCTCGGTGACGTACGGCCGACCGTCGGGCAGCGGCGCGTCGGGCGCCAGATCCACCCGCGCTCCGGAGTCGGACAGGACGAACTCGACCTCCGGGCGCGCCGAGCGCGTATTGACCGCCACCGCAACGCCACCGGCCATCACCGTGCCCC